>VXQO01000161.1 GCA_009838975.1 Gemmatimonadota bacterium
GAGGCCCCACCGCCCCCACGATCAGCATGGTCAGCCAGAGTCCCATGCCCACACCCACGGCACCGATGCGAAACGCCTCACGCAGCACCATGCGGCGTAGCGCCCGCGGATCGGCCCCCAGCGCCGACCTTATCCCCATCTCCCGCCCGCGCGCGCGCACGTGCGCCCGCAGCGCACCGACCATTCCCGCCAGCGCGACGACCGCCGCCAACACTCCGGCGACGCGCGAGCCGCTCCCAAGCCAGCCCGCGGTTCCGTATACGCGCTCGATCTCGTCGCCGGCGGGCTTGAATCCGGCGACGACCAGTTCCGGCACGGGCAGCTCGGCCAGCACCGCGCGGACGATCTCGAGCGAGTCCTCGACGGCCGCGTCCGGCGGGGCGCTCACGCCGGCGACCAGTTCAATTTGCGCCGGTGGGTGCTGCAGAGCGGAGTAGTAGACGGCATACCTCGACCCGGACGCTCCCAGGCCTCTCCCGGACGCGTCTCGCACCACACCGACCACCTCGTGCCACGCGGCACCCGGCCCACCGATCGACACGCCCCTTCCCACCACGGGAGGGTCGTGGAAGTGGGCCCGCGCGTAGGCCTCGTTGATCACGACCTCGCCCACCGCCGCGTCGGCCGTGAATCCGCCCCCGGCCACGAACGACAGGCCGCGCTCGGCAAAGAACCCCGGCATCACCGCGTGGTGCTTGACGCGTGCCGACTGCACCGGGACGGGCATGCCGCCGATGGAGCAGGCGCCGCACTCGTTGAGGGCCATCACTTCGGGACCGCGGCCGATCCAGGAGCCCGGCGTACCCAGGCTCTCCGCGGCGAGTCCGGGGGCATCGCCCAACGCGTCGAGTGCCGACTCGAAGAGCGCGGCGCGCCGCAACGGATCGCGCGCCGAGTCGCCGACGGGCGAGAGCAGCCCGACGACGGATCGCGCGGCGCCCTGTCCCGCCCCGTCCGGCGTATCGATCCCCGGCTGCGCCCCACCCGCCGCCACGAGCAGCCCCGATCCCGCGAGGATCGAGACGGTGATGCAAAGCTGCAGCGTTACGAGAACGACCCGGCCGAACTGCCGCGGGCGCGGATCCGTGCTGTGCTGGCTCTCGGCCTCCTGCGTGAGCGCCCGGCCGCGCCGGTAGAGCGCCATCACCGGGAGGACGGCGATCCCGAGCACGAGAGCGGCGACCAGAACCACCACCACCGCAAAGGGCCAGGCCGACGGGTGGGCCAGGAGAGTGCCGGGCGGGGCGCCGACCGCCATCAGCGCGACGGCCGCGCCGCAAAGCAACGCCCCCAGCACCACCGCAATCCCGACGCGCCGCACCCACCGCCGCGCAGCCGCCCCCACCAGCCACGACGGAGGCGCCCCGAGCATGACCTCGATCACCCGCCGCCCCTGCAGCGACAGATTCTCGGCCGCGACTACGCCGAGCACGGTGGTCAGGACGGTGACCGACGAGAGCAGCAGCAGGGCCAGCGCGGTTCCCGCAAGGCGATCGAGATCGGCCACCTCCGCCCTCCCCGCAGGCCGATCAGCATCCGGAAGCCCGGCCAGTTCCACGGTCGGCGTCACCTCGGTGCCGATCACGTGGAAGGAGTCGCCTCCGCCTCCGTACAGGAATGCCGCGGCCAGCAACAGCGCCACCAGCGCGGCGCAACTCCCGATGGCAGTCCGGTACAATGGCATGGCGAGTCCCGGGGTGTAGGTTAGGGCACCCATGAAAGTACCCCTGCTGGACCTCGCCGCGCAGTACGCCTCGATCAAGCCCGAGATCGATGCGGCACTCGACCGTGTGGTCGCCTCCCAGCGCTTCGTGCTGGGCCCGGTGGTGAAGGCGTGCGAAGAAGTGGTCGCGGACTACGTTGGGAGCGCCCACGGGATCGGGGTGTCATCGGGCACGGACGCGCTGCTGGTGGCGCTCATGGCCGAGGACATCGGGCCCGGCGACGAGGTCATCACCACGCCCTTCTCCTTCTTCGCGACGGCGGGCGCCATTTCCCGGGTCGGAGCCACGCCCGTCTTCGTGGACATCGATCCGGCGACCTTCAACATCGACCCCGCCCTGATCAAGGACCGCATCACGGCGCGGACCCGCGCGATCCTCCCCGTCCACCTCTTCGGCCAGATGGCCGAGATGGCCCCGATCATGGAGATCGCGCGGCGCCACGGTCTGGCCGTCATCGAGGACGCCGCACAGGCGATCGGCGCCCACCACGATGGTTACACCGCCGGCTCGGTCGGCCACTACGGGTGCTTCTCCTTCTACCCCACCAAGAACCTCAGCGGCTACGGCGACGGCGGGATGGTCGTCACGAACGACCCCGCGCGGGCCGAAAAGCTGCGCGCCCTGCGCGTCCACGGCGAAACCACGCCGTACCACCACCGCATCGTCGGCGGCAATTTCCGCCTCGACGCCCTCCAGGCCGCCGTCATCCACGCCAAGCTCCCGCACCTCGACCGCTGGACCGAAGCCCGCATCGCCAACGCAGGACTCTACCGCAGCCTCCTCGGCGACACCGCCACCGCGCGGGCCGAGTCCGCCGCGGCCCTCGCCCTGCCCCGGGTCGTCACCGAGCGGCACGTCTTCAACCAGTTCGTCGTCCGTGTCGCCGACCGCGACCGTGTGCAAGCGCGCCTGACCGCCGCCGGCATCGGCACCGCCATCTACTACCCGGTGCCGCTCCACTGGCAGGAGTGCTTCGCCGAACTCGGCTACCGGGCGGGGGACCTCCCCAACGCCGAGCGCGCCGCAAGCGAAGTCCTCGCGCTGCCGATCTTTCCCGAACTGACCGCCGGGCAGATCCGGCACGTGGCGCAGAATATGGTTGGTATGGTATCATATGGGTGATAAGCAGTTTTATGGTAAGAACGGATTGATCACCCATACATGACAGGAGGTACCACCATGTCGGCGGCGCACCGTCCAGACCCCGGACACCCCGACACCGAGCGTGTCGTGATCGACGCGGCCGGCCGGCTCGTGGTTCCCGCCCGCTTTCGCAGGGCGCTCGGCATACGTGGACGCGAAACCGTCGTCGTAGGAATGGTCGGCGACAGCCTGCGCGTACACACCGTGGACGGCGGGCTGGAGCGGCTGCAGCGCCTTGCCCGCCGCAAGAGACCCGGGGGCACAAGCGCCGTCGACGCCTTCATCGCCGAGCGGCGGCACGAGGCGGGGCGAGAATAGGTGGCCACCAGCCTCCTCGACGCGTCGGCGATCCTGGCTGCCCTGTACGAAGAGCCGGGCTGCAACCGCGTCCACGAAGCGCTCATCGCAGGCGCGGCCATGTCAACCGTGAACGTGGCCGAGGTCGCCGCCCACCTTCGCGCCCACGACTGGCGGTCCGATCAGGTCAAGGACGTATTCGAGGACCTGGGCATCGACGTCCTGCCCTTCGATCGCGCAACCGCTCTCCTCAGCGGTGCTTACCGTCCCCGCACCCACCACCTTGGGCTGGGCCTGGGCGACCGAGCCTGCCTGGCCACGGCCCGGCGGCAGCGTCTTCCCGTCCTTACAGCAGACCGTGCGTGGGGGCGGGTCAAGCTCAGAGGCGTGAACGTCGTCCTCATCCGCTGACATATCCCACTGGAGTCACCATGGAACGCCGTGAGTTCATCGGCACCGCCGTCGTCGCAGGAGCCACCGCCGGCACTGCCGCCACAACCGCAACACATCTGGCAGCCGAAATCACCGGGCCTCACGCAACGGACCCGCCGGCCCCCAGCCCCGCGCCCCAGCAGCCCATCGTCATCGACGGCCTCAGCCCCTCGACCCTCAACGACGAGTACGTGGGCCTGGTCCGGCAGGCCGGGGTGACCGGCTGGCACAAGACCCTCTCCGAGATCCACTCCTTCGCCGACGTGTGGCGCTACGTCGACGAGAACCCCGACAGGATCCTCATCGCCACGACCGCCACCGACCTCGAGCGGGCGCAGGCCGAGGGCAAGGTCGGGCTCATGCTCGGATGGCAGACCGCCACCCCGCTCGGTGACAAATCGGGCCAGGGGCTCTTCGTGGGCGACCAGATTCCCGCCCACACCACCGCGCTCCGCGCCTACTATCACCTCGGCCTGCGCTTCGTCAACCTCACCTACAACACCGTCAACGCCTTCGGCGCCGGCTGCGTCGAGCCACACCTCGGGATCACCCAGGCGGGCCGCCGCCTGGTCGAGGAGATTCACGGCCTGGGCATCATCCTGGACATCGGCGGACACACGGGCGAGCAGACCAGCCTCGACGCGATCGCCATGTCCGATGGCGTCCCGATCGTCTGCACGCACACCAACGTGGCCGCCCTCTGCGACAACCCGCGCAACACCAGCGACCGCGTCTTCGAGGCCATCGCCGGCTCCGGCGGCGTGATCGGCCTGTCCGCGATCAACGACTTCGTGGCCCGCAACCGCGCCGACCGCAGCGTCCGCTCGACCCCGCAGGTTGGCATCGACGTCCTGCTCGACCATTATGACTATCTGAAGCGTCTGGTCGGGCCGGACCATGTCGGAATCGGCGCAGATTTCACCTGGGGGCGCCAGGGCGGCATCGACCCCGACATCGTGCTCTTTGGCCGCGAGATGGCCAGCGAGCAGACCCCGATCAACTACGTCCGCGGATTCGAGGTCATCACCGAACTCCCGAACCTGGTCGACGGCCTGCGCGCCCGCGGCTGGACCCAGGAAGAGATCGACAAGGTCTGCGGACTCAACTGGATGCGCGTCTACCGCCAGGTGTGGGGAGGTTAGCAGGATGAGAAGCAAGCACGACGGAACCCTCGCCGCCACCCGCCCGCGCATGGGTGGCCGTTCCCGCAGGCGCGCCTGCATGAGGCCCCGCCACCGGCACGCCCATGTGGCCGTGCTCCTGGCAGCCGCCCTCCTC
>VXQO01000103.1 GCA_009838975.1 Gemmatimonadota bacterium
GCCCCCGCTCCCACGCCTTCGCATCCCCCTCCGACCGGAAGGCCACGATGTTCCGTCAGGTGAAGCCGATGTCGTCCCAGAAGTCGCGGACGGGCACGGCGAAGCGGACGACTGCACCGGCGGGGTGGAGACGGCGTCCTGTCACGGTGAGTTCGAAGCGCTCGCCCGAGCCTGGGCAGATCGTCGGCGTGCGCCCGTCGGTATCGAGCAGCAGCGGTATCGCGATCGCATCCCAGGCACAATTGGCCCAGTACGCCCGGGTCGCGGTCTCGACACGGTAAGGGGTGGGGACCGCGGAAAAGGGGTGGGCCATCAGGACTTCGCCATGCTCGTCGAGGACCAGCACGTGCACGCCGGCGAGAAAGCGAAGGGCGTCGTCGACCTCGGTGCCGCTTGTGTCGAGTTGGTCGGTGAGCTCTGCTCGGGTCGGTACCGACCCAATGTCGCGGACTCGCCGATAGAGGTGCCCCCGCAGACGCCAAGCGAAGCCTTCGGCCCGGGCAACCCCTGCCCTGCCCGTCAACCCGCCCCCTGCCGGGTGGTCCAGATGAGCACCCAACCTCCACACGCCCGGTTGCGGCGCCTCTCCCAGATCTCGATCAACTCCACGGACTCCGGCGCAATGTCGTCAATGAACAGCCTGCGCTGAACGTCCAGATCGGTCCGCCGCCGGAATCCGTCCAGGTACAGCGAGACGCGCTGGTTGCACTGCCCGAGGTACAGGTGGGGCGACCCCGATGCGAGAGCACCGACGCGGATGCCCGGCACCTGCCTGAACACGTCGGTAAGCTGGGCGGGGGCGAGTTCGTCGAGCATGGGTCGGGTGACCGCATACGTCCGCTTTCCGTACCGGTTCATGTTGTCATGAATGCCGTCCCCTGCCATGTGCAGTGAACGTATTTCGGTTTCGATCGGCCTCGGTGCAGCCGTTTCGACCATCATCTCGACTCTGGCGGCAGTGGTCCGGTCCGGGCTGAGCGCCACGGGCGCAGCTCGCTGGCCGTAGCCGGTCGACTCCACCTCGAATCGGACCACTGGATCCCGCAGATCCCCGAACACCGCCAGCCCGTCCAGGTCGCTGAGGCGGTTTTGCCCCTCCGCCAGCGACACCAGAGCCCCCTCGATCGGATCTCCGGATGCGCCATCCACAACCCTCACCAGGAGAATGCCGGGCGCTTCCACGTCGATGTCTCTTGTCTTTTCCATGTACAGCGTCACTTCACCCGCATGGATTACATCGAGATGACCCGTCAATCGGTCGTATCCCCACCTCCTCACACTGACCCAGTAGCGGCCTGCAGGGATGTCGATCACGGCGCGACCGTCCGCATCGGTCACGTGCCGACCGTCCATGCCGGTAAGCACGATCACGGCCCCGGGCACGGTCACCTCGCTGGCAGGATCGTATACCCGTGCCGTCAGTCGGACCGTTTCCCCTTCCTGCGGGGCCTCCTGGGCCTCGAGTGTCCGCGCGGACACTGCGGCAGCAAGGGCGATGGCGGCGAAGAGCACCAGCAGGGCGATGCGAGGCCGATCCCGGTTCGCCCAACGTCCGACAGACACGGTGTTGCTATCCATCTGATTCGAATCTCCTTTCGACCCCGGAGCCTCCCCGGCACCGCGGGTGTCGGCGGGTCATGACGCCGGCGAGGCAGCCTCCCGCCTCCAGGTCAACCACGAGTCGAGGCTCAAGCGATCCTCGTCGAACATCGCCAGCACCACAATCAGCAGGAGGGCGCGTGGGATCACATGGGCGTTGAACGCGTAAAGGGGCTCCGCTAGAAGGTGCCCGAAGGTGACGAGCATCAGCACGGCGCCAAGGCCGATCGCTGCCGCGAAGCGCTTCCAGCCGGAGAGCATGAGGGCACCGCCGATCATTTCCACATAGGGTACGGTCACGCCAGTGAACCATAGCGACCAGGAGGGCAACGGACCCGTCGCATAGGGTTCTACGAAGAGACTGCGGGCGTGCTCGACCGCTCCAAGCCGGAACACCTTCCAGAACCCGGCCGCGAAGAAGATGAGGCCGAGGATGACGCGGGCCACGAAGACGGCCCAGCTTCTGGGTGTGATTATGGTATGCATCTCGTGGGACAACCTTGCACCCGGGCGGGCGCGACACAATCACACCGGGCAACGTGGGCACCGGGAGCGATACAGCGCAGGGAGTGATACCTGAATGGCACAGCGCGACTACATACTCTGCCTGATCGAGGAACTCGGCGCGGCGCTGATTGCGCTCCGCAATGCGATCCTCGGGGGCGGGGCCCCCCGGGGCAGGGTGGAGGCGACGCTGCGCCGGGCGGCCAGCGAGGCAGGGATGGAGCTGGAACTCGCCCGCGCGGTGTCGGCCGAGGCGCTGCCGGCGATGGTGGCCCCCACCGGCGAGGTCGAGCCCGCGCGATGCTGGGTACTCGCCGAGGCGCTCATGACGGACGGCGTGAACCGGCTGCACGAAGGGGAGCCGGAACTTGCGCGGTCGTCACTCGCCAAGGCGGCGGTACTCTTCCGGCTGGTAGCGCCGTGGGGAGCCTACCTGACGGGATTCCCGGAGGCGAGTGAGCGGATCGCGGAGATCGAGGGGCTGTTGAGGACAGCCGAAGAGGCGTCGGCCGGGCGCGAGAACGCCTTTTGACTGCGCAACTACTCCCCTGCCCCCCCAAACACCTCCCGTACCACCTCTGCCGCCCGCCGGATCTCGTCCATCGACACGTCCCGGTGCGCCACCGCCCGCACGGCGCGTGCCCCGGACACGAGCATCGCCACACCCCGCGCAAGGCACGCGTCCACGAAGTCCCCCGCCGTGCCGGGGACGTTGAAGCGCAGGATGTTGGTCTCCACGTGCTCACGCACCAGTTCAATCCCCGGGATCGATACCAGGACGTCGGCAAGGTGCCCGGCCTTTTCGTGGTCGTGGGCGAGGTCGCCCCGGTGGTTCTCCAGCGCGTGGAGCGCCCCGGCGGCAATGATCCCGGCCTGTCGGAAGCCGCCGCCGAAGAGCTGCTTGAAGCGTCTAGCGCGCGCCACGAACGCACTCGAGCCGGCCAGCGCCGAACCCACGGGCGCGCCGAGCGCCTTCGAGAAGCAGACCGAGACGCTGTCGAAGTCGCGCGCGTAGCGGGCCGGCGGAATGCCGGTTGCCGCCGAGGCGTTCCAGACGCGCGCGCCGTCGAGGTGGCAGCGCAATCCGGCCGCGCGGGCGATGGCGACCACTTCGTCGAGCAGTTCCAGCGGCCAGATGCTCCCCCCGCCGCCGTTGTGGGTGTTCTCCAGGGTGAGCAGGGTCGCGGGCGGGGTCAGGGTGGTGGGCGATCCCGGGTGGGTGACCCCCAGGGCCTCGCGCAGCTGGGACGCCGTGAAGATGCCGCGGTCCCCCAGCAGGGGTTGGACGGTGGCCCCGGAGAGCGCCGCCGGCCCACCGCCCTCGGAGCGCACTACATGGGAGGCGATGTCCATGATGACCCGGTCGCCCGGCTCGGTGTGCGCGCGGATGGCCACCTGGTTCGTCATCGACCCGGTGGGCATGTAGACGGCGTCCTCCTTGCCGAGGATCTCGGCCGTCCGGGCCTCGAGACGCCTGACGGTGGGGTCGTCGCCGTAGACGTCGTCGCCGACGACGGCCTGCGCCATCGCCTCGCGCATGGCGGGGGTGGGACGGGTCACGGTGTCGCTGCGCAGATCGATCATGTTCGACGGGTGTGCGGAAGGAAGGGGAGAGACCGACGGGCGGCTGCGTCTACGTTAGCCCGAATTCGACATCCATGACATCCTGCAGCGGCCGATATCCCACGCTGCGGTAGATCCTGTTCGAGGTGGGGTTCGCGAGGTCGGTATACAGGACGCAGTGCCTGAACCCCAGATCGAGCGCCTGGGTGCTCAGCCCGGCCACCAGCGCGGTTGCATAGCCTCTCCGGCGGTGCTCCTCGGGGGTGTAGACATAGCCGATCCTGACCCCATGACGTGTGCGCGCCGGGAAGCCGGCCATGGACACGGGGCCTCCGTCCACCCACAGGGCGAGCAGCTGGCCGCCGCCCTCGCCGCCGCAAAGACGGTGGGCCCGCTCCAGCGGGTCCCCCGGATCCGTCAGACCGCTCTCCCGCACGAACGCCGCCAGCCATCGGGCAACCAGCGGGATATCCCCTGGTTCCGTACGGCGCATCTTCCCCGATGCCATCGGCGATGGCGGCTCTACCCGCTCCAGGATATGGATCCGCTGACGCGCGCCCGGGGCGGCCTCTACCGCCTTCAGTCGACTCCAGGCGTCCCCGAAGGCACGTGCAACCTCGTTCGGACCGAGAACGGCGGGCAGCTCAGCGTATGCTTCGGCCACACTCTGCGCCAGGAGCGGCACTGCCTCCAGGGGCATGCGTGTCAGGCCCAGCTTCCAGGGAGGCGTGCGGAAGGCGCATCCGACCATGTCACCGCCCCGCTCTATCGTCGCGAAATAGAGGTCCGGCGCGGAGCGCCTTCCCACGAGGGACGCCGCCACGCCCAGCGGCAGGTTGTTTTCGGCCTCGCGCAGCAGCAGCCAGGGCTCGGCGCGGTCGAGGAAGGCTCGCGGATCCGCGTGTCGGACGATCCGCAGATCGGGGGCGGACGAACCGCGGCGTGGCTGCCTAGTCGTCCGACCGTTCTCCCGTGATCAGGGTCCTGATGAGGTCGCCCAAGCCGGAAAAGCGGGCCATCAGGGTGAGGTGGATGTCGTGGACCTTGTTCGGTCCGCCGTTGCGGCCGTAGTAGTCGCCCACCTCGAAGACGCCGGCGCCTCCGCCGATGGGCGCCTCGATTCCGATGCCGCCGTGCCAGGTTCGGGCCCGCGCACCGCCAACCAAGGAAAAAGGCAGCAGAACAGGCGCGTCGTCCGGGGAGCCGATGATCTTGGAGCCAAAGCCGGTGAACATGTAGGCCCGCACACCGTCGTAGGCGGGGGTGTAGGCCATGGCGTCGACCACCACGGTCTCGAAGAACCGGGAATCGTCCGAGTCATCCAGAATGGTCAGACCGCCGGACAGGATGCTGCTCACCGGGTCCCGCTGCGGCGCCCAGCGCATCGAGCGCTCGAAGAGTGCCCTGGCGCCGTACCACGACCCCTTTCGCTTCGCCACCAGCTCCACGCCGTAGGTCGGGCGGCGAACCGCGTTCTGGTTGCCGCCTCCCCGCTGCGGGAGAAAGAAGCCGACCCTTGGCGAGAACGAGACCTCCCAGCCAGCCGGCTGGGAAGCCCGCGTCATTCCCTCCTGCTGCGCCTGCGCTGATCCGGCGGTGGACCAGGCGATCATGGCGAGGCCGGCGACGGCGGCGGCAGTGGCGAGTCGGAAGAGCGGTCTCATCGGCAGACTCCTCAAGGTCGCGCCGCAGGCTGTCGGCCTCGTGGCGCGGGTTCACGGACGACAGGTACAACTATAGTGCGGCGATCAGCATTCAGGCCAGACTGAAGACGCCGTTGAGCCGGGTGCGGAGTTCGAGCCGATACCCCCTCGCCGCGAGCCACGCCGACAGATCCGCCGACCGCGGGCCCTCGCGGGGTCCGCGCCCGAGTTCGACCACGAGGTGCCGGGGCCACAGCGGGCGCGGGGCACCGCGCAGAAAGGGCCGGAGGACATCGGCCTCGCCGCCTTCCACGTCGACCTTGAGGCAGTCGATGCGGTTGAGCCCGGCTTCTTCGACGATGTCCGCCAGGGTGACCACGCGAACCGGTACGGTGGGGATCCCATCCGTAGCCTCACCGGGACCGGCCAGCCGCCCCTCGCCGGAGTTCCGGGTCCCCAGCGACAGCAAGCCGCGACCCCTGGCCGCGCCGACGGCGGCCTGGACCACCCGCATCCGGTCCTGCACACCGTTGACGTGGACGTTGAATCGCAGTTGCCGCGTGAGATCGGGGTTCGGCTCGACCGTGACCACGCGCCCCGTGCCATCGATCCGGGAGAGGATCCAGAAGGAGTAGGCGCCGACGTTGGCACCCACATCCACGAAGGTGAATCCTGGCCTGACCCACCGCGCGATACGCTTGCGTTCGGTCCGGTCCCACGAACGGGGCAGGAAGAGAATCCTGGCTTCCGAGATCGAGCGGTCCGGGAAGAGACGCAGGCGATGCCCCCACAGCCGGGTGTCGACGGGCCCGGCCAGGTGGCGACGCGCGGCGCGGCGGGCGAGTAGCGCGAACCGGCTCCAGGGCCAGCCACCGGGGAAGGACCGCGCCACCCCGAGCCAGAAGGCGCCCGGCCCGGCAGGCACGCAGTCGCCCCACGCACTGCCCTCGCCGAAGGCGTCGGCCGCCCGATCCTCACTCCTGCCCATGCCCGTCTCTCGTGTTGTTCATCGGCCGCTCGCAGCGGCGTTATCGTAGAAGCTGTCTTTCATCCCCGAATCACCGCAGCCGTTCGGCTCGCGCGGAGACTGTTTCGATATGAACCCCGCTCCCCGCGGGACGCTCACTTCCGGCACCATCGCGCGGTTCTGGTCCCCGCTGGCCGCGACCTGGGTCATGATGGCGCTCGAGGGCCCGCTCATCGCGGCCACCATCGCCCGCCTGCCCGAAGCCAAGATCAACCTGGCGTCGCACGGTGTGGTCTTTGCGATCGCGATTCTGGTCGAGGCGCCGGTGATCATGCTCATGACCGCGGCCACGGCGCTGGTGCGCGACCGGGAGAGCTACCGCAAGCTGCGCCATTTCACGCACGGGCTCAATGTGCTGGCGACCCTGATGGTGGTGGTGCTGTTGGTGCCGGCGGTCTTCGAGCCCCTGTTTTCGGGGCTTCTGGCGCTGCCGCGCGAGGTCGCCGACATCATCTACGGAGCGCTGTGGATCTATCTGCCGTGGCCGGGGGCGATCGGCTACCGGCGGTTCATTCACGGGGTGATGATCGCCGCGGGACAGACCCGGCAGGTCGCTATCGGGACCGTCTTCCGCCTCGCCGCAATGGCCGGGACGGCGTTTGCGCTTCCCACCCTGACCGACCTGCACGGTGCCTGGGTGGGTGCGGCCGCGCTGACCACGGGTGTGTGCGTCGAGGCGGTGGCGGCTCGGATCATGGCGACGGCGTCGATTCGGCGAATGCTCGCGACATCGCCCGAGGAGAGCGGGACGGCTGCGCTGGGCTACCGCGGCATCCTGTCGTTCTACTATCCCCTGGCGCTGACCTCGCTGGTGGCTCTGGCCACGCACCCCATACTGACCTTTCTGGTGGGGCGGGCGCGCGACCCGCTGGAATCGCTCGCCGTGCTGCCCGTCGTGCACTCGCTGTCGTTCCTCTTCCGGGCGACCGGGCTCAGCTACCAGGAGGCCGCGATCGCGCTCACCGGGAACGACCTGGAGCACCGGCGTCCGGTGGGGCGCTTCGCGCTCGGGATGGGGCTGGCCACGACGGCCGGTTATGCGCTGATCGTGCTTACGCCCCTCTTCGAGGTCTGGTTCGAGGTGGTGTCCGGGCTGACCCCGGAGCTGTCCGGCTACGCAAGGATCCCGTCGCTGGTGCTGATCCCGCTGCCGGCGCTCGGGTTCTGGCTGGCGCAGCAGAGCGCGATTATGGTGTTGAGGCGCCGTACCAAGGCCATCACCATGGCCACGGCTCTGGGAGTGGTCGGCATCGTGGTCGTCTTCCCCGTGCTGGCCTGGGGGCTGGGATGGGTAGGAGCCACTGCCGCCTTCGTGGCGTTCCTGGGCGGGCGCCTCGCGTCGAACCTCTACCTGCACTGGAGTGAAAAACGATGAGCATGTGCCGCCGCCGCTTCGTCGCAGCCTCCGCCGGTTGCGCCTCCTACCTTGCCGCCGCCGGCCCGCTGCTGAGCGGACGCGCGCTGCGCCGGTGGGGTGGCCAGGGTGCGCGCCGGGTTGTCGCTCAGACCCCCTTCGCCCGCATCGAGGAGCTGGGCGACGGGATGTTCGCGATCGTGTCCACGCCGCTCAACGGGGACTACACCACGGTGTGCAATGGGGGCATTGTGGGCGGGTCGTCGGGGACGGTTGTGGTAGAGGCGTTCGCCACGCCGGAGGGCGCGAGATGGGTGGCCGAGCAGGCGCGGGCGCTGACGGGGCGGTGGCCGGACCAGGTGGTGGTGAGCCACTACCACGGGGACCACTCGGCCGGGCCTGCCGGGTACGCCGAGGACGACGGGGGTGCGCCGACGCTCCGCGCGACGGCGGCGACGCGCGACCTGGTGCAGGGATCGCCCGGGGACGAGGCCGCGAAGGCACCGTGGGCCGATGCGGTGGTGGTCGCGGAAGACACCCCGCTCGAGATCGACCTTGGAAGCCGGGTGGTTTCGGTGGTGCCGCGCCGGGGTCACACGGCCAGCGACCTGTCGGTGGAGGTTGACGGGGGCGAGGGTCCGGTGTGGTGTGGCGACCTGGTTTGGAATGCGATGTTCCCGAACTACATGGACGCGGTGCCGTCGCGGCTGTCGCGGGCGGTGCGGGCGCTGCAGGCGATCCCTGCGGGCGTTTTCGTGCCGGGGCATGGTCCGCTGGCGGACGCCGAGGCGATGGCGCGCTACGTGGCGCTCATCGATTCGGTGGAAGAAGCGGCGCGCTACGCTTGGAGCCGCGGAATCAACTCCGAGGAAGCGGCCGAGAGCTATCAGGTGCCCGCGGAGCTGGGCGAATGGGTGATGTTCAGCCCCAACTACTACCAGCGCGCGATTCAGTCGTGGATGGACGAGCTGGCGGGCGCAGAATACTGAACATAGTGGTTTAGTATCTCGCACCGCGCGGGACCGGCGGATTGCCGTGGAACCGGCGGAATGACCGCGGGACCGGCGGATGAAAGCCGTGTCGCGGCGTTTCAGCTGAAACCAGTTAACAATATTGTTTAGTATTCGATTGGTGAAAGCCTAGCACCCCAGCGCCCGCCTGAACCGCTCCCCCAGCCCGCGCAGCCGCTCCACCGGCTCGTTGCTGAAGACGAGCCGCACGAACTGGGCCGCGTTCTCCCTGCCCCAGTGGGTCATGGGGGTGGCCGCCACCCTGCCGTGCTCCAACAGCCGCGCCGACGCCTCCGCAGCGTCGTAGCCCAGCGCTCCCGTATCGACCAGCAGCGACCAGCCCCCGTCCGCGCGCACGACGGGCAGGCCGCGCAGTTCCGCCAACACGGTGTCGCGCCTGCGCTCCCACTCCGCAACCGCCTCCGCTACGCCGCCTCCCGCAGGCTCAACGAGGGCGGCCAGCGCACCCGGCTGCGCGATCCCCACCGGCGTCACGACATTGTAGATGCTCACCAACCCTATGCGGTTCATGATTCGGCGCGGTCCCGCCACCCAGCCGACGCGCCAGCCGATCATCCGGTATTCCTTGGAGACGGAGCCGACGGTGATCGTGTGGTCCGCGAGTCCGCCCACGCTGGCGGGGTGGATACAGGGGCGGCGGTCGAAGAGGATGCGCTCCATCGCGGCGTTGTAGAGGAGCCAGATCCCGCGCTTGTCGCAGACGCGGGAGATCGCTTCCCAGTCCTCTCGGGTGAGCACCGCGCCGGACGGGATGGACGGGTTCATGAGGAAGATCACGCGGGTCCGGTCCGTCACGGCGTCGTGGAAGCGGTGGAGGTCGAGTGCCCAGCCGCCGTCGCGGACCACAAACGGTGCGAAACGGGCCACGCCGCCGGCCAGGCGGACACGGTAAAGCATGCCTGCGTAGGTCGGGTCGGTGACGAGGACCTCGTCGCCCGGCTCGATGAGGGCGAGGAGCGCGTTGAAGAGCCCCTCGGTGCCGCCCGCGGTGACGATCGCCTGCGTGTCGGGGTCGTAGGGGACGCCGCTCAGCCGGCCCACGTGCGCGGCGGCCGCGGCCCGCAGTTCGGCGCTGCCCAGGAAGGGGAGGTAGCTGTTGGCGTCGTCCTGCCCGATGGCGGCCCGGGTGGCGTCGATGGCGGCCCGGGGCGGCGGAATGTCGGTGTCGAGGTTCTCGAGGCGGAGGATGTCCGCGTCGGCTTCGGCGGCCTGCGCGACGCGGTCGATCTGGAAGCCGACGATGTCGCCCAGGCGGGAGCGGGGTGAAGCGGGCGGGCCGGTCATGACGAAGTCGGCAGGTGCTTGCGAACGAAGGCGATCACGTCGTCCACGGTGGCGGCGGTCGCCACCTCGGGTGGGCAGTGGCGTGCGCGGTCCAGGTCGCCGAAGAGGATGACCGGGCGTCCGTAGCGGACCGACAGTTCGACTTCCGAGGCGGTGCCGGCGCTTCCGGGCAGCGCGACGACCACGTCGGCGGTGAGCACATTGACGTGGTTGCGCGAGTCGTGGGTCGCTCCGGCCTTGCCGAGGTGCGTGCGCACGGCGAGTTCGACCCAGGGGTTCGCGCGGCCGGACTCGGTGCCGGCCGCAGGCCCCTCTTCGATGCGCGGCATGATGCCGATGACCAGCCCGGCTCGCTCCTCCACCTCGGCGAAGGCGCGCGAAACCGACGCCATCACGCCGCGCCCGCCCCCGGTGAGCAGGTGGACCTCCAGCCGCGCGAGACGTCGGCCTAGGGGGACGGCAAGAGCTTCGTGCGCGCGCACGCTTGAGCCCATGACGCCGACGACGGGGAGCTTTCTCATGGAAGCCTCTCGATGGCTGGGTAGATTGGGGGTGCAGCGCTTCGACCGACGACAGCAACGCTTAACTCTCGCCCGCGGGGATGCCCGTGCCAATCCGGCGCGCCAGAAAGGGCTACGGCCCCTACGCCGCCACCTCGGTGGTGGTCGCCAACATGATCGGGACCGGGGTCTTCACCAGCCTCGGGTTCCAGCTGCTCGACATCCAGTCCACCTTCCCGCTGCTGCTGCTCTGGGTGGTCGGCGGCGCGGCGGCCTTCTGTGGGGCGCTGTCGTACGCGGAGCTCGGGGCGGCGATTCCGAGGTCGGGCGGCGAGTACACCTTCCTGTCGCGGGTCTACCACCCCGCCGTCGGGTTCGTCTCCGGCTGCGTGTCGGCCACCGTGGGATTCTCGGCGCCGACCGCGCTGGCCGCCATCACCTTCGGCTCCTATCTGGCGTCGGTCTTCCCGTCGCTCTCCCCCAGCTGGGCGGGCGCGGGGCTGGTGGTGGCGATGGTGGCCGTGCACGTCACCAACCACAGGAACTCCGGCCTCTTCCAGAGCGGATTCACCACCGTCAAGGTCGGGTTGATCGTGGCGTTCTGCCTGGCCGCGGCGACGATGGTGGAGCTGCCCCGGCCCGTGTCCCTGACCCCCGCCGCGGGCGACGGCCGGCTCGTGTTCGGCGGAGCCTTCGCCGTCTCGCTCATCTACGTCTCCTACGCGTACACCGGCTGGAACGCGGCGACGTATCTCACCGGCGAGCTGGAGAATCCCCGGCGCAACATACCGCGCGTCCTGGGCCTGGGGACGCTGGTGGTCACGGTGCTGTACGTGGCGCTCAACTGGTCGTTCCTGCGGGCGGCGCCGATGGACGAGATGGCCGGCCGGATCGAGGTCGGCTACGTCGCGGCGACCCACATCTTCGGCCCGGCGGGGGCGGCGATCATGGCCGTGACCCTCGCGCTGCTCCTCGTCTCGACCGTGAGCGCCATGGTGCTTGCGGGTCCGCGCGTGCTGCAGGTGATCGGCGAGGACTACCCGCTCTTCCGCCGCCTGGCGCGCCGCAAGGCCAACGGGATCCCGGCGGTCGCGATCCTGGCCCAGACCGGACTCACCCTGGTGTTCGCGCTGACCGCGTCGTTCGAGACGGTACTGGTCTTCACCGGCTTCATCCTGGGGCTGAACAGCTTTCTCACCGTCGCGGGGCTCTTCGTGCTGCGCCTCCGCGAGCCGGGGCTGGAACGCCCCTACCGGGCCTGGGGCTACCCCGTCACCCCCCTGCTCTACCTCGGGCTGACCGGCTGGACACTGGTGTTCATCGCGCGCGACCGTCCGGCCGAGGCGCTGGTCGCGGCGGGGTTCGTTGCGGCGGGGCTGGCGCTGTATCGGGTGGCGGGACGCGGCGGCTGAGGGGGCCCGCCCGGCCTATTCGATCCCCAGCAGTTCGATCTCGAAGATCAGCACCTGGTTGGGCCCGATGGCCGGAGGCATGCCACCGGCACCGTAGCCCAGGTCCGCGGGGATGAACGCCCGGATGTGGCCCCCGACCCGCGTCAGCCCCAGCGCCTCCCCGAAGCCGGGGATCACCTGACCCACCCCGAACGTGGCGGGCTCCCCGCCGTAGGAAGAATCGAATTCGGTTCCGTCGGGCAGCGTCCCACGGTAGTGCAGGGTGACGAACTGACCGGGCATGGGAGCGGCGCCGTCGCCCTCGCGCAGCACTTCGTACTGGAGTCCCGAAGCGGTCGTCATGACCCCTTCCTTGGCCGCGTTCTCCGCCAGAAACGCCTGTCCCGCGCTCAGCGCCACGGCCGCCTCTTCCGCGCGCGCGGTCTGCACGATTTCGTTGAACGCCTCCATTGCGTGCTCGATATCGTTCTCGGCGAGCGGCGATTCGACCCCGCCCAGCGCGTCGCTCATCCCCTGCATCATCGCCACCATGTCGACGTGGTCGGCGATCTCCGCGAGCGAGCGCCCCATGTCGTAGCCGATCGCGTAGCTGGCCTGCTGCACTTCGGTGTCGAGCGACGCCTCCGGCAGGCAACCCGCCGGGAGCACGAGAGCGAGAGTGAGAGCGGCGGGACGTATGGACATGGCGCCTGTTCCTCTTGTCCGGATTCCTTGTGTCAATGCCTGAATCTAGCTCGCCGGGCCCGTCAGGCCAGAATGGCGGGCAGCTCCCGGAGGTCGTGTATGACATGAAGCGCGACCTCCCCGGCGCCGCCCCCCGGCATGCGCGTCGGGTTGTGCCACACGACCGTCAGGCCTGCGCGAGTCGCACCATGGACGTCCAGGGGAGATCCCGCGACGAACAGTACCTCATCCGCGCGGGGAGTCCCGCCGTTCCCGCCCGGCGCGAGCGCTTCGACACCCGCCCGATAGATGCGCGGGTCCGGCTTGTAGCACCCTGCGGCCTCGGCGGTGACCACCGAGCGGAAGGGTGCGCCCACCAGGGCGGCGGCCCGCTGCCCCAGCACCTCGGAACAGTTGGTGGCCACGCCGATGGGGCGATCCCGCGCCAGATCGCGCAGTACGGCGCCCGCGCGCGGCCACGGTGACAGCTCGTCCCAGCGATCTTCCAGCTCGTCCGCCAGCGTTCGCGGCAGCCCAACGGCCCCGGCCGAGTCGGCCACGAGATCGTGGTAGGGCACGTAGGCGCCCACCGCATAGGTCCGCCGCAGGTACTCCATCCGCCAGCGCCGGCCCGGCTCCGCGCCTTCGGCGATGTCGTCCCACAGCGACCACGAGTCGAGGAGCGCGGAGAGGAGGTCGAAGAGGACGGCCTTCACGGGATCACGGCTTCGGCCTCGATCTCGACCAGCAGGTCGTCGCCGACCGTGTCGGCCCGCACGAGCGTGTTGGCGGGGAGGATCCCGTCGAAGCGGAGGCCGTGGGCGCGCGCGACCGGCTCCCAGTCGACCCCGTGGCGGATGAAGACCCGGGTGCGAACCACGTCACGCAGCGTCGCGCCGAGCGACTGCAGCGCGCCGTCGATCTTGTCGATGATGAAGTGGGTCTGCGCGGCGGGATCGCGCCCCCCGATCAGCCGGTCGCCGTGGCTGGCGGTGGTCCCCGCCACCCAGATGCGGTTGCCGCGCCGCACCGCCCGGCTGTATCCGGCGAGCTTCTCCCACGGCGTCCCGGTGGAGACCCGGTCGACGCCGCCGCGGCTGTCCACCGTGTATGGCGCGGGGAGGTGCGTGATGTGGTGGCTGAGGTCGCCCGAGGCGGTGAGGAACGGCGGGCGGCGGTACTCGTCGCCGCAGTCGCCCCCGATCGGGTCGAGGGCGGCGCACGCGGCGTCCAGCTCGGCCCGCGCCCGGTCATCGAGCGAGAAGCGCAGCACCGCGAGGTTGTCCTCGATGTGGCTGTTCTCGCCCAGGCGGGCGCCGACGATGATGCCGACCACGACCGGGTGCTCCAGCACATGGCGGCAGGCCACGTTGGCGATGGATGCGGCCCTGCGCCCGCCCTCCCCCGCAAACCCTGACGCAACGTCAGGGTTGAGCCGCCGGGCCACCCGTGCGACCGCGTGCAACAGCTCCTGGAAGCGCTCCCAGCCCCCCGCCCGGTCGATGAAGCGGCGGTACTTCATCTGCGACCAGGTCAGCGATTCGTCGATCGGCGGCTCCGGGCGGCCCAGCCAGCGCTCGCTCAGGAACCCCCCCGCGAGGGTCCCGTACGCCAGCAGCCCGACCCCGTGCTCGCTGCAGACCTCGGCCATCGCCCCTGCGGCGCGGCGGTCGATGAGCGAGAAGCAGACCTGGTTGGAGACGATGGAAATGCCGCTGCGAACCGCCATGTCCAGGTGGACGGCATCGCAGTTGGTCAGGCCCAGGTGGCGAATCCGTCCCGCGGCCTGGTGCTCGGCCAGCATGAAGAGGCTGTCCAGCCAACTCGGGTCGGCGTAGTTCCAGGCGTGGAACTGGAGCAGGTCGATCGTGTCCGTGCGCAGCCGGTCGAGGGCGCGGCCGACCGCGGCCGCCACCGCCTTCTGGCTGGCGGGGCCGGGTTCCGGCACCCACTTGGTGAGGAGCTGGACATCGCCGCGGCGGCTTCCGAGCGTGCCCGCGATCACCTCGGCCGATCCGTAGTGGTCGGCCATGTCGAAGGTGGTGAGACCCGCGTCGGCGTAGGGGTCCATGGCGCGCGCCGCGGCCTCGGGGTCGAGCGCGGCCCCGCCCCGTTCCTGGTCCGCGACCTGCCAGAGCCCGGTGACGACGCGGGAGATCTCGAGGCCGGGGGCCAGAAAGGTGCGTTCCACCCCTTACTCGCGCGGCAGTTCGCGGAAGAGGGCGCCGGTGTCGGTACCCTGCCCGCGCATGCGCCCGACCCGGACGAAGAAGATGGTCGAGGCGAGAGCCATCACCCCGATCCAGACCCAGGTCGAGTGGAAATACCACGCCCCCACGTCCGCGGTCAGGTCCTTGTTCACGTGCACCACCAGGAAGACGGCGAGCAGCGCGACCCCGGCTGATCCGACGACCAGCTGTCCCGCGCGCCCGCGCAGCACCTGCATGCCGGCCGCGCGTTCCGGGTTGCGCCGGGCCAGCGTCAGCAGCGACAGGCACATGAGCAGGAAGTTCACGAGCATCGAGGTGACGAGGATGTCGATGCCCAGGAAGAAATCGCCCGCCAGGTGGCTGCCCAGGATGCCCACCGTGGCCATCAGGCCGCTTGCGACGATGGCGACGTGCGGGGTGCGCCGCCGCTCGTTCACCGCTGCGGCCACGCGGGGGAAGATCCCGTCCTCGGCCCAGGCGAACATCAGGCGCGAGACCGCCAGGAGCATGGCGGGGAGGTCGTTGATGAGCGCGACGGCGGCCCCGGCCACGATCGCCACCGTCCAGCCGGCGGGGAGCAGGTAGCCCAGCAGGCCGGGTGCGGTGAGGTCGCGGAGCTGGGCTTCCTCCGCCACGAAGCTCCAGGGGACCGCGTGGTACATCGCCGCGGTGAAGAGGAGGTAGAAGGTGCCCACCGTGACGACCGCGAGACCGGTCGCCAGCGGCAGGTTGCGGCCGGGATTGCGCGCCTCGCCTCCCGCCTGCGCGATCGAATCGAAGCCGATGAAGCTGGAGAAGAGCAGCGCGGCGGCCGCGAGGAAGGGGCCGATGCGGAACGGGGCCGCGGGCTCCGCGGGAACGGCCCGACCCTCGGACGCCATGAGCGCCGCCGCGAAGTCGGCGTGGTCGTAAAGGAAGCCCGCGACGATGACCACGCTGCCCAGCGCGAACATCAGGAACATCATCGGGACCAGGGTGCGCTGGTAGAGGCCGAGGCCCCGCAGGTTGACGATCACGAACGTCCACAGAAAGGCGAGGGCGAGGCCGACCCGGACGGGCCCGGTATCCAGCGCCTCGGCGGTTCCCTGCCATCCGACCGCGCCGGCGATGTCCCGCAGGAACGGGATGAGGACGTACGACACCACACCGATGGCGATCGACAGCCCGAACCACTGCGAGAAGCTCGCAACGAACCCCCAGTACGGGCTGAGCGACCGGCTCACGTAGATGTAGCTTCCACCCGCCCGCGGCATCGCCGACGAGAGGCTGGCGTAGGCGAGCGCGGCGAAGAGCGCCGGGACCGCCGCGAAGAAGTACGCGGAGAGCACATGCGGCCCGATCCCGGGCACGTTCCGCTGCAGCATGATCGGGATGATGTTGATCGCCGCCCCGAGCATGGCGCAGATGCCGGTCGCGGTCAGGCCCAGCAGCCCGAGCCGCCGGCTGAGTCCCGGACCGGAGGTCACGAACGCCCTCCCGGCTCTTCGATCGCCGCACCCTCCGGGCGCGGGCGCGCCGAAGACGTGTGGCCCGAGACGAAGAGCCACCGGCCGTTCTCACGCCGCAGCACGAACGTCAGCGCACCCGCGAACGCGAAGCCCGGCCCACCCTCGACGGCAATCGCCTGCACGAAGTGGCAGGTCGCGACCGCGATGTCGAGGCTCAGCGCCGTGACCGAGAGGTCAGACACCGTCAGTTCGGTGGATGACGCCATTTCGACCAGTGCGGCCAGGGATTCGTGGGACTCGCGGGCCGACCGGTAGCGGACCGCGCCGTCCTCGATCCACTGGAAATCGGGGGTGTCCGAGTAGAAGCTGCCGGCCGAATCGATGTCCATGGCGTTGATGGCCGCGACGTACGCTTCGATGGCGGTGCGCGCTTCGGCGGCGGCAGCGGAGAGGTCGGCGGTCGTCGCGGCGCCGGAGGGGTCGCCACGCGAGGCGCCAGTGGCCGCGTCGGGAGGGCCACCCTCCCCGCAGGCTGCCAGCGCCCAGATCACGACAGCCGTCAGGGTCACCGCCGCCGGGCGGAGTTCGCCGGACTCGTTCATGCGAAAAAGGCGCGCCGGGCCGTCAACCGTGCCGGTCGTGGCTCTCTTCGTACCGAATGCGCTCGTGCATCCGGTCGCGAGCCTGGGAGGCGTCGCGCTTCTTCGCGGCGCGCATGGCCAGGTCGTGGGTGCTGGACGACTTCACGCGGGGCAGCGACAGGCGCCGCTCGAGATTCTCGCTCTCGCAGCCCGGGCAGGTCGGCGTCTTGCGTCCGAGAACGAGGCGCTCGAAGTCGAGTCCGCAGTCCCGGCAGGTGTATTCGTAGATGGGCATGCGTTCAAGGTAAGGGGGACCGCAAGGCGCGGCCATTGGCGGCTGCTAGAACCATCCACGCACCAGGCGCGGCTCGAAGTCGACCACGCGGCCGGCGATGGAGTCGACGACCACGCGGACCCAGCCGATGTCGGGCGAACCGAAGGTCTCGAGGCGCGTGAAGTTCCCGTGAACGCCGCCGGCGGCGTTGTGCAGCGGCTGGTCCAGGCGCTGGTGGTGGGTGTCGCCGTGGATGAACAGTACCTGGCCGGGGAAGCGGGAAACGTGTGTTTCGAGGGCGGTGACGATGGGCTCGTACGGGCCCCCCGCCCCGCCGGTCTCGAGTCTGACGTTGGCGTGAGCGATCAGGATGACCCCCGAGGCCGACTCGGCCGCCGCGGAGGCGAACGCGCGGTCCATCCAGGCGATGGCGGCGTCGGTGCGCTGCCGCACCTCGTCGTCGTGCGCGTCGGTGCGCCCGGGGAAGTGCTGGGTGCCGTTCCAGGACCCCACGATGTGGAGCGTCGCGAAGACGAAACCGCCGCGCCGCCACATCGCGTTCTCGGGGAACCCGGCGAAATCGCCGCTCGACGCCTGCGATGTGACGGGCATGGGGCGCCCGCCGAGGCTGTTGTGCGGGTCGTCGAAGAAGATGCGGCGCAAGGCGTCGAGGTGGTCCAGAGGATCGCCGGAGCTGCCGCGGGCCTTGTAGCGATCCGTCCATTCGTTGTCTCCGGGGGTGTAGACGACCGGGAGGTCGAGCGCGTCGAGCTGGCTTCGGCGCTTCCGCAGCGCCTTGTCGGAGCCCGGGGACCATACGATGTCGCCGACGTGGACGAGCCATTCGAGGTCGGCGGATTCGGCGTCGTCCAGGAGGCGGCGGTGGCGGGCGTTTTCCCAGAAGAAGTAGGGACCGTCGCCGTAGACCCCGAAGGCGAAGGTGCCGGCGGGGAGGCCGTCGGGCGGGGGCGGTGCGCAAGCGGCTCCGAATGCGAGCAGCGCCGCCGCGAGGGCGAGTGGGAAGCGGTTCATGGATACCGAAGTTATCGGGGTTTGCCTCGATACGGGACGACCGGGCACCGTAGTTTGCGGGCAAGGCACGGGACCACCGAAGCGGGACAGCACAATGAGAACGTTGGTTGCGACATCGGCTTTCCTCCTCGCAGCGTGCGGGGGGAGCCTGGAGGACGACAGCCGGGACGACTTCGAGCTCTCTCCTCTCGGCCGCACCCCGGGCGGTGCCGTCTACCACGCCGGCCACTGCGTGCCGGATGACGAACGGGGCCGACTGGTGACCTTCGCGCCGGGAACGGGTCTCAGCCCGGACAACTACCGGGAGTTCGTCGGGCACCTCGGTGACCGAACCGGTCTCTGCGTGATCGCGGTGCCCTACGAAAACGCGCAGCTTGCCGCCGAGTGCTGCACCACCACGGACTCGCCCAGCGGGCCGCAGGAGCCCGGATGCCTGGTCCGCCTGCTCTCGGCCAAGGCCGCATCCGCTCCCGAGAGCATGACGTGCACGGACGGGAGCCTGCTGTCCGTACCGCCTGCCCGAAGCGTGGAGGGGGCCATTCGCGAGGCGCTCCGACATCTCGCCATGTCGGCGTACCTGAGGGACGACGGGAGCGGGGTGCGTTGGGACCGCGTGGTCCTCACCGGGCACTCCCAGGGCGCGCAGATCTCGATGTTCATCGCGCTGACACGTCACAGGGCGGCGGGCGTCGGCTCCGTTGCGGGAGGCGTGCTGGGGATCGAGGGCGAGAGGGCGTACCCGGAATTCGTCTACGAGGCCCGGGTCACGGATCCGGCCGTCTTCAAGGCGTTCCATCATCTGGACGACTACGACGGCATTCGCCGCGACGTGTACGATGCAATCGGGATCCCTCCGGTCCAGAACCGTACCACGGTCGACTCGAGTCCCGCCTGTGAGGAATACTCGCACCTCTGCGTCATCGTGGACGGCTTCATGCCGGAGAAAGGCGCGGCGCCCGGGTTCCTTGATGATTGGGCGTGGCTGGTCGCCCCGCCGTCGTGACGGTGACGGTGGCCGCCGGGATCAGTCCTCCGGCGGCAGCGGCATCTCCGGACTGTCGACCTCCCGCGCCCGCTCGAAGGCAGGCCGGGACTCGGGCGACCTGACCTGCTCCAGCCAGAACACGCCGTCCCAGGCGGAGCTGTTCCCCCGGGTGGAGACGAAGTCCACGTCACCGTCCCCGTCCATGTCGCGGGGCAGGAACTTGTCGAACATGCCGCGCTGCCGGCGGGAGATGTCGTGGCGGGTCCAGGTGACGCCGGAGCTCCCCTTGTTCTCGAACCAGGCGAGCCGGCCGAGAGGGTCCGAGGCCGTCACCCCACCGTCGGCGTCGCGGGGGCCACGGCTGTAGCCGCCCGTCAGAACGTCCGCGTCTCCGTCGCCATCGATGTCGGCAACGGCGAGCCCCACGAGCTGGTCGGGCACGGTGTTTCCGATGGCGTGCAGCCGCCAGGTGTCCTCCGGCCGCTCGGGCTGCTCCAGCCAGACCAGATAGCGGAAATCCTCCGCGAGCACGATATCCAGCCGCCCGTCTCCGTTCAGGTCGGCGAAGGCGACGTTGAACCCCGTGACCAGGGCACGGTCGGTGTCCTCCTCGCCGGGGGGCCGGTCGGCCGCCTGGATCGAGGTTCCGTCGATCCGGTTGCGGTGCTCCCGGAAGCGGATGTCGCCATCGGTGACGTTCTCGAACCAGAAAATGCGGCTCTCGGCCACCGAGCCGCCCAGCACGTCCAGGTCACCGTCGCCGTCCAGGTCCACCGGCTGCGAGTTGATCGGCCAGGGGACCCGCGCGAGTTCGTGCTCCACCCAACTCGCGGGATCGAGGGGGTCGCCGCGCAGTTCGAACCAGGAAATGGGCTGGGGCGCCGTGGCGTCCGGGCCCGGGTTCTGCGCGCCCTTGTTGGCAGCGACGATCTCGGGCCGTCCGTCCTGATTGAAGTCTGCCAGGAACACGCGGATGAAGGACCCGCGTCCGGTGACCAGTGGGGGGATGACGCGCGCCCACGGGGCCGAGCGCGCCTCCGCCCCGGGATTCTCCAGGTACACGAGGTGGCCCAGCTCGCAGGCCGCGACCACGTCGGGCCAGCCGTCACCGTTCAGGTCCCCGATGGCGGCGTCCTCGGCCGCCCCCGCGTCGGGACCGTGTACCAGCGTCCTCAGTTCCCACCTGTCCGGGTCCGCCGAGCCGAACGCGACACGCACGTGGCCGTCGGCCACGCCGTCGTACTCGGTGTCCGATTCGTGGACGGACACGATGTCGAGGTATCCGTCCCCGTCCAGGTCTCCCATGACGGAGCCGTCGGCCCCGCGGATGGCAACGCCGCCCAGCGCCTCGTCGTCGATCAGGTGCTCGCGCCAGGAGATATGGCTGCCGTCCGCTGCGGTGGCCCCGGTGGGGGTCGACGCGACGTCCGCCGCAGGCGGCAGTCCCGCAGGCCCACAGGCGACCAGCAGGCAGACGGCGATTCGCCACATGGGTCCCTCTACGAAACCCTCCTGATCAGCTTCAGTCCGAGTGTCTTCCCCTTCAGGATCGCGGGCACGCCTTCCTCCATCCACACCGGCGCGGGCGCATCCATCAGGTAGTGGTCGAAGAACTGCTGCATGCGGATCGCCCAGTCCTTGCGGTCGGCCTCACGGCTCAGTCCGTGCCCCTGGCCGTTGTAGTTGAGCATCCAGACCGGCTTCTGCAGGCGGCGCATGGCCACGAACATCTCGATCCCCTGGTACCACGGGACCGCCCCGTCCTCGTCGTTGTGCATCATCAGGAGCGGGGTGTGGATCTTGTCGGCGTAGAAGACCGGCGAGTTGTGCAGGTACTCGTTCGTGGACTCCCACAGAGTGCCGCCGATGCGGCTCTGCGTACGCTCGTACTGGAACATGCGGCTCATGCCGGACTGCCAGCGGATGCCGCCGTAGGCGCTGGTCATGTTGCTGACCGGCGCGCCCGCCTCGGCCGCAGCGAAGAGGTTGGTCTTGGTGATCATGTACGCGATCTGGTAGCCGCCCCAGGAGTGTCCCTGCACCCCGATCCTGTCCTCCTTGACGAAACCGCGCGCGACGAGGCTCAGCACGCCGGGCACCACCGCGTCGAGGGCGCTCTCGCCCGGATAGCCGATCTCGTACGGGATGTCGGGGATGAAGACGACGTAGCCGCGGCTGACGTAGAAGGGCACGGAGACCGACGAGCCCCCCGGCCGGGGCGAGCGGTACTGATGGACGCCATCGGACATGCGCTCGTAGAAGTACACCATCATCGGGTACTGCGTGGAGGGGTCGAAGCCGTCGGGGGTGAAGAGGATGCCCTGGAGCGGGGTGCCGTCGTTGGAGTGCCACTCGACGATCTCGGCCGATCCCCAGCGGTAGTCGGCCTGCTGGGGGTTGGCGTCGGACACCTTCGCCATCCCGGAGAAGTCGATGTCCACCCCTTCGCCCCCGGTCACCCGGAGGTCGGGGAACTCGCGGAAGTCCTCGCGCGTGATCAGCCAGCGGTCCGCGTCATCCGCCTTGCCGCGGAAGCGGAAGGTCTTGTCGGCCATGATGACGGGCTCGGGCGTGGCGGTCCGGTCGGTGCGGCCGCGGTGGAAGCCGGACTGCTTGCCCAGGTAGTGGAAGGCCTGCCAGAGCGCCTCGCCCTCAGCGATGGCGGGGTCTTCGAAGTCGGTGCGGGCATATCGGAAGCGCGTGCCCGACTCGCGGCCGGCGCCGCCGGTGAGGTTGGTGGTCTCGCCGCTGGCCGGCTCGAAGCGCCAGGCGTCGTAGCGGTCGTAGAAGACGATGGCGTTGTCGCCCTCGGTCCACACGGCGGGGCCGTAGGGGGGCGGCAGGTCCGGATGGTCGTCCAGTTCGTTCCAGACGGCGTGCGCGACCTCGGCGCTCGCCGTTATCGCCTCCCCGCCATCGAGCGCTGCCACCATCCAGTGCCGCGCCTCGCCGTCCCACCAGGACGCGTAGCCGCCCATCGGCGAGATCGACGCGCCGCCGAAGCCCTTCACGCGCTCCGCGACCATGCGCCGCTCTCCCGTCGCGACATCGATGGCGTAGACATCGTTGTAGCGCCCGTCCCACGAGACGAGCTGGCGGTAGGGCACGTCGGTCGCGCCGACCGCGTGGGCCGGGTCGCCCTCGGCCGCGAACCGCACGGTGGGCACCTCCGGAGTGCCGAGCTGGACGACCACGCCGCCGTCCAGGTGCGCCACCGCGGCGTAAGTGCGATTGCGTTCCTGGTTGGCCTGCACGAGCTGCATCGGCTGCAGGTACGGATCCCTCCAGTTCCAGACATCGAGGGTGACCTTGTCGTCGTCCAGCGTGTCGTCCTCTTCCTCGGGCTCGGGCCTCGGGGCCGTGCCGAAGCGGACGCGGCCGCCGCCGTCGGAGAAGCTGACGTTGCCGTCTTCGCTCACCCACCATCCGTCCGGCACGCCCTCGGTGGCCGAATTGGCCATCGGCGCGCCCGACCACGACGGCCCCGCGCCGTGGTACAGCGTGAACTCGGGCTGATCGGCCTCGTAGTCGTCCCGGTCGGCGAGGAACGCGACCTGGGAACCGTCGTCCGAGATGGCCAGCTGCCTGTAGTTGCCCTCGCCTTCGATCACCGCGTGGCGGGTCATGTCGCTCAGCGCGACTACGTAGGCGCCGTCGCCGGAGCCGTCGCTCGTCGAGGTGGCAAACGCCAGAACCGGGGCCTCCTCGGCGAAGAAGTAGTCCGTGACCTTGTCGTACCGCGTCTCATCGCCGGTGCGCAGGCTCAACAGCACCAGGGTCGACCCCTCTTCCTTGTCCTTCTCGTCGCCGTCTTCCGCTTCGTCGCCCTCCTCTTCCTCCTCCTCGGGCTCCGCCTCTTCAGTCGCGTCTTCGTCCTCCTCCTCGACCGGCTTGTAGGCCACCCAGCTCCCGTCGCCGGCGACGCGGAAGCTCTCGACCGCGCCCACGATCCGCGGCCCGGCTCCGCCGTCCAGCAACGCCGCGACCTCCGCGAACGCCAGCGTGTCCTTCGGCAGCGCGTCGCCCCGCTTTCCCTCGCGCCTGAGCGAATCGACGACCGCCTCCACCGGCGGCACCTCGTACACGACGAAGCGCGAATCGGAGGTGAAGCGCGGGTCCGTCCCCCGGAAGGTCATGGGCTCTGCGCCTTCGCGCGCGGCCCGGATCGTGAGGACGGGGTCGCCCTCCATGGCCGTCACCACGAAGACGAGCCACGCGCCGTCGGGTGACAGCGACGGGCTGCCTATGGTGTTCCAGTGAAGGACGTCCTCGTGGTCGAGGGCGCGCTGTTGCGCGAGGGCCGAGGAGGCGGCCGCAAGGAGAGCGAGCGAGAGGGTGACGGCGGTCGTGCGGACGCGTGCGTGACGCATGGTCGGATCTCCGGTTCCGGGACTGCGGGGCTGCCGCCTGGAGCGGCGGCGCTGCCAGCGAAGAAGCTGCGCAGGATCGGGGGAGACCGCCAGTACCGCGGCCTCGCCGGTCAGCCGTCTCCTGTCCCGAAGATCGACGCCAGGATGTCCCGGTTGTAGCCGACTACGAAGGTGGTTCCGACGCGCATGGCGGGCGCCCGGAGTTTACCCCAGCGGCTGACCATCATTCCGACGAGTTCGCTGTCGGAGGGCCGGTCGGCGGCGGAAAGGTCCACCTGTACAACCTTCCTGCCCTTGGCGACCCGGAGTTCGGTCATGCCTTCGAGGAGGCTCAGGGCCTCGTCGCTGGTCACCGGTTCCTTCGTCGCGCTTCTTGTTTCAGCCGCGTCGATCCCGTTCTGCGCAAGAAACTCTTGCGTGCGTTTGCAGCTGGTTCAGCCAGGGCGGTGGTAGCGCCATTCCAGATTGCGGCTCATGCGTGGTTGTCCTCGTGGTTTTCGGGGCGGTCGTCGACTGACGGCCACTCAAGGTAAGCTCGCGGACCTCCACGCGCTCGACTCCGAACTCGTCCCTGGACACGCCGATCGCCTGGCCACGGCTCACCTCTTCGATCAGGAAAGACGAGGGGACTTCGACACGGCCCAGGTAGACGCCGTCGGCGCCGAATACGTCCCAGTGAACCGTCGAAGCGCCGCGCAGGCTGTGGCGGCGCGCCCAGAGTTCCCCGTTGTCCGCGATGCGGAGGTCGGTGTATGCGGGGAGCGATTCCGGGAGCGGCATTTCCTGGTAGTTCGCGACCATCTGCCGGATGGAAGCCTCGTCCTGCGTAAACGGGTTACCGGAATTGCGGACATAAGCCTCCAGGTGTTCGTCGGTTCGCGGGGTCGGCGCTTCGGCAAGCCGCACGATCCGGTTCAGCGTGCCCGTGTCGTCGAAGACGCTGACTTCGTAGGTCCTTCCCCCGGTGATGGCGACGCCCCCGATGGATCCGCTTGCCGACGGATCGGGCGAGAAGGGAACCCGCAGGAGGTTCAAGGACATTTCGGCCCCGCTGCCCGAGGCGGAAACCGACATCATGAGGCCCGGGTGCTGCGCCAGCGTGTCGACAGGCGTGCCGTCCAGACGGTACCTCAGGAAGTACTCCGGGGGGGCCGCGTCGCTTGCGAACGCCTCCTCCAGACTGCGCATCGTCGATTCGGGGCCCATGGACGGCATCGTGAAAGGGCGGATCCGGCTCAGGAAGGTCTCGGGGCCGGAGATCCCGACCGGCGTCAGCATGGCCATGGCATCCACGCCGAGCAGGGCCCCGGTGCCTAGCAGACTGCCCTCGGCATCGAACCGCGTAATCCGCTGCAGACGCCTGTCGGCCGCGACGATGCTGCCGTCGGCGAGCGGCCAGGCCCCGACCAGCGTCTGGAACTCTCCGGGGCCTTCTCCCCGGCCTCCGAAGGAGCGGAGATGGTTGCCTTCGGCGTCGAAGATGCGGATTTCCCCGGCGCCATTGTCGGCCACGACGAAATTGCCTTCGCCATCGCGGACAACGGTGGCGATCCCGTCGAACAGGAGTTCCTCGGGACCCTCGAGGACGCCGATCGACAGCGAGGGCTCGAGCGCCAGTTCCGCGTAGGCAGCAGCGCCGGGCTGGCTGGTGACGATGGTGACGCCCGCCGAGTCGACGACCTCTGCCGCGGGCGACGCGGGCGACGTGTCACCGCCACATCCGAAAAACGTCAGTGCTACGAACCCTTGCGCGATGCGCCTCATCAGTTTTGCCTTTCCGATTCTCCGTACTGGACGTGCCGGGCTTCCGGGCGTTGTGAAGCAACCTTGCCGAGCCAACCGGGCGCCCCTTACTCTCGCTGCCACTTTTGGATCGCCCGGAAGACGGCTCCCGTTGCCCGTCCCACCGAATCCCTGCCCCGATATCTACGCGAAAGGCAAGCTCCCATGACATCGGCAACCCTGCGCCATCATCGATTCGCGGCCCTGGCCGCCCCCCTCGTCATCCTGTCGGCGGCGTGCGAAGCGCCCGACATGTCCGACGGCGACACCATGCAGGACGTAGCGCCGACCGTCGAGTTCGTGAACTCGCGTTCCCCGGCCGATGGCGATGGCGTTGCCCCGTTCAGCGGAGCGGTTTGGGTCGACAACACGTTCTACGTGTCGGGAATGCTCGGGCTGGAAGGTGGCCAGGTTCCGGAGACCGCCGAACAGGAGGCGGCCAACGTCCTCGACGGCATCAAGGGTGTTCTCGAGGGCGAAGGCCTAACCATGGACGACCTCGTGGTCGTACAGGTGTTCGCGTCCGACGTCGCCGACTACGGCGCTTTCAACAATGTCTACCGCACCTACTTCACCAGCGAGTTCCCCGCCCGGGCGTTCCTGGGATCGGGGCCGCTGCTGTTCGGGGCCCGCTTCGAGGTAATGGGGACGGCGGTAAGGCGGTAGGAAAGGGCGTCAGCCGGCCTTTGGGGACACTACCCCAGAATCACATCCCGCAGCGCCTTCACGCCCGCAACGGCGCGGTCGATGTGCTCCCGCGTGTTGTAGACGTGCGGGCAGAGCCGCAGCCCGCCCGTGCCGGCCCCGGCGATCCCGTGCTCCTCGTACAGCCGGCGCAGGGCCGTACCGCGGTCGCCCGGCACCTCGATGATGCACACGCCGCCGGAAAGCGCCGGGTCCATCGGGGTGACCAGCGTCATGCCGAGTTCGGCGAGCCCCTGCTTCAGCATTGTGGCCAGCTCGCTCACGCGCGCCTCGGTCGCCGGGCCGCCGATCGCGTCGTGGAAGTCGGCCGTGGTGCCGACCGCCGCGAGACAGGCGTCGTCGCGCTGGCCGAGGGACTCGAACTTGCGCGCGCCTTCCACGTCGGGGTCGGCGTCGTTGCCCCAGCCGGGCGCCACGATGTTGGGCCAGATCTCGGGGATGCGCGATTCCCTGACGTAGAGCAGACCGGCCTCCTTCGGGCCCATGTACCACTTGTGGGCGGACGCGGAGTAGGAATCGCAGCCGAGCTCACGGAGGTTGACGTCGAGAGCGCCCCAGCTCTGCGCGCCATCGAGATGGACGTGGATGCCGCGGGGGCGCGCGGCCTCGACAAGTTCGCGGACGGGCAGCCGAATCCCGCTGACGTTCGAGACGTGGGTGAGCGACAGCACGCGGGTCCGGTCGGTCAGGGCCGCGACGAAGGGGTCGATCAGCTCCCGGGCCGAGGCCGGGTGGCGCGGTACGGATACCCTCTTCACCGTGATCCCGAACCTCGCCGCCCGCACGTCCCACGCCACGTTGTTGGTCGGGTGGTTCTGATCCCACAGGACCACCTCGTCGCCCGGGCTCAGCGGCACGCCGTTGTTGATCGTGTTGTTGGACTCGCTGGTGTTGCGGACGATCGCGATCTCGTCGGGGCTGACACCGAGCTGGCCCGCCACGGCCGCCCGCGACTCCTCGGTCAGAGTGCGGAACTTGGCGCGGTTGTTGAAGGAACAGTCGCGATCGATGTCCCGGGTCAGCTCCTCGACGCGCGCCGCCACCGAGCGGGGCGAGGGGCAGAGGTTGGCCGCGTTCATCGGCACGCGTTCATCGGTGAAGGAGAACTGCGAACGAATCAGCTCCCACCAGGACTCGTCGCGCGGGGCCGAAGGTCCGGAGGGCAGCGGGGGAGGGCCGGACTCGGGTGACCGTCCGGAAAGCGACAGGGCAGGCGGCAGGACGACGGCTCCGGCGGCCATTTCTGCGAGGAAGTTGCGGCGGCTGGTCTGGCGCTTCATCTGACGCACTCCGGTTGGTGTCCGGGGCCGGGCCGTGTGGATGGCATTGGCCGGCAGCTTGTGTTGATCATAGTTGCCGCGCACCTTGCCTTGCCAGTCGCCGGGCGGGTCGGCGTCGAACCCGGCCCCGGCCCGCACTCCCCACACTCCGAAACGAGACTCCCGCCTTGGCCGTCATCGCCCGTCGCATGCGTCATCTGGGAACCGAGAACGCCTTCAAGCTGGGTGATGACATCCAGCGCTGCGTCGACCTGGGCCTGGACGTGATCCGCTTCAACCTCGGCGCCCCCGACTTCAACAGCCCCCCGCACCTGAACCGCGTGGCGATGGAAGCCCTCGATGCCGGGCGCGCCGGCTACTGCGACCCCGCCGGGATCCTGCCGTTCCGCGAGGCGATCGCGGCGCACTTCACCCGTACGCGCGGAGTGGAGGTGACGCCGGACCGCGTCGTGGTGACGCCCGGGGCCAAGCCGCCGATCGGCTACACCATGCAGACGTATGTGAACGAGGGCGATGAGGTGATCTATCCGTCGCCGGGCTTCCCGATCTACGAGTCGTGGGTCCAGTTCGTGGGGGCCGTTCCGGTGCCTCTGCTTCTGACCGACGACCGCGGCTTCTCCTTCGACGCCGACGACCTCGCCGCGTTGATCACCGAGCGCACCAAGGTGATCATCCTGTGCTCGCCGTCGAACCCGACCGGGGGGGTGCTGTCGCGCGGCGAGCTGGCCGGGATCGCCAGGGTGATCCGCGAGCGGTGCCGCCCGGACGTGCGCATCTACTCGGACGAGATCTACGAGCAGATCCTCTTCGACGGGCTGGAGCACGAGAGCATCGTGGAGCACCCGGGGATGCCGGAGCGGACGGTGGTCGCGAGCGGGCACTCGAAGGGCTTCGCGATGACCGGGTGGCGGCTGGGGTGGGCGGTGCTGCCGACGCCCGAGGAGGCCGCGGTCTTCAAGCGCATCAACATCAACATCGTGTCCTGCGTGCCGCCATTCCTGCAGGAGGCGGGGGCGGCCGCATACGAGGACCCCGCCTCGGAGGGCGAGGTGGCGCGCATGGTCGAAGCATTCCGGAAGCGCCGCGACTGGATCGTGCCGGCGCTGAACGAGGTTCCCGGCGTGAGGTGCCTGATGCCGAAGGGCGCGTTCTACGTCTTCCCGGACGTATCGGGGCTGTGCGAGCGGCTGGGGGTGTACCGGGCGTACGCCGAACTCGCCGAGGGGGCCCGATGCCGCACGACGCCAGCGGGAATGGTTCAGATGTTCCTGCTGTACCGCTACGGGGTCGCCACGATGGACCGGGCGTCGTTCGGGCGGATCGGGGCCGAGGGGCAGGACTTCCTGCGCATGTCTATCGCAAACAGCATGGACGACATCCGCCGCGGCGTCTCCCGAATCCGGGAAGCCGCCGGCGACGCCGACGGGTTCGCCGACTTCGTGCGCGCCGAGGCGGCAAAGGGCGGCGAAGGGTTGTTTTCGTGAGCCTCCGGGTCTGCGTCGCCGGGGCGACCGGCTGGGCCGGGCGGGCGGTCGCGCGGGCGGTGCTGGAGTCCGACGAGTTCAGGCTGGAGTCGGCCGTGGCGCGTTCCGCCGCCGGTGAGGATGTGGGGATCGCGATCGGCAGCGGCGCTCCCGTCGGTGTGCCGATCACCGCGGACCCGGCCGAGGCCCTGAAGGCGAAGCCCGAAGTCTGGATCGACTACACCCATCCTTCGGCGGTAAAGGGACACGCGCTCGCGGCGCTTGAAGGGGGCGCCCGGGTCGTGATCGGCACCTCGGGGCTGGGCGAGGACGACTACCGCGAGATCACGTCCGCCGCCCTTGCGGCGCGCTCCGGGGTCATCGCGGCGGGGAACTTCTCCATGACGGCCGCCCTACTCAAGCACCTGGCCGGGATCGCCGCCCGCCACCTGCCCCATCGCGAGATCATCGACTTCGCGGGCCCGACGAAGCCCGACGCGCCCAGCGGCACGGCCATGGAACTGGCGGAATACCTTGCCACGGTCTCTCCCAACCAGCTCGACCTGCCGGTGGAGGAGACCCTGGGAGTGCCCGGGACACGCGGCGCCGGGATCGGCGGCACGCAAGTCCATTCGCTGCGCCTGCCCAGCTACCTGATCTCGATCGAGGCCCTCTTCGCGCTGCCAGACGAGCGACTGATCATCCGCCACGATGCCGGCAACAGCCCCGAGCCGTATGTGGCCGGAACGCTGCTGGCCGTCCAGCGCGTGGGCGAGGTGACCGGCCTGGTAAGAGGCCTGGACGAACTGCTTTTCGCGTAACGGGCGTGAGCACCCGCCCGCGCCGGTCCCGCGGAAACGACGTGGGTCACGGGCATGCTCGAATGGGACGGACAACAGCTCAGCCGTCGATGGCGATCTCGAACACCTCGGGCCAAAGCTTGCCGGTCACGTAGAATGTCCCCGTCGCCTCGTCGTAGGCGATCCCGTTGAAGACCGCGCCCGCGTCGTTGGGCCGGTCGCTCGCGAGCGCAAGCCCCAGCGCGTCGAGAGAGCCCGTGATCTCGCCCGTGCGCTTGTCGATCCGCACGATCTCGTTGGTCATGTAGACGTTGGCGTAGATGTGGTCGCCGACGCACTCCAGCTCGTTGAGGTTGCGCGTGGAGAAGCCGTCGCGCGTGACTCGCACCTCGTCGAGCAGCGCAAAGGTCGCCGGATCGCGGCGGCGGAGGGTCCCCGAGCCGTCCGACTGGAAGAGCGACTGGCCGTCATGGCAGAGTCCCCATCCTTCGCCCTCGTATTCCAGCGTGTCGAGCGCCGCGAAGGTGCCGACATCGTAGACGAAGGCGAGGCCGGCCTTCCAGGTCAGTTGGATGACGCGCTCGCCGACCACCGCGATACCCTCGCCGAAGTGGTCATCGGACATGGAGACGGCGTTCAGCACCCGGCCGCTGGCGATGTCGACCCGCCGCAGCTGCGAGGAGCCGTACTGCCCGGTGCTTTCGAGGAACGCGCCGTCGTGGATGACGAGTCCCTGCGTGTACGCGGCCGTGTCGTGCGGCAGTGTGCGCAGGAGCTCGTAGCCGAGCTCGGGAACCCCACCCTCCCCGCAGGCGACGAAGGGCAGGACCCCGCCCGCCAGGATCAGGATTCTTCTCGTTGTGGCAATTCTCATCCTCTTCCCTCCTGCCTCCGGCGCCTTCCGCGAACGGCTCGTCGACGGCTAATGTAGTAGCTCTCACCCGACCCCCAAGGAGGTGGACGTGCCCGGGCTGCACCCCCACATCGACCCTGACGGACTTTTGGAATACTCGGTCGTATTCACCGATCGATCACTGAACCACATGTCGGCGCGCTTCCGCGAAGTGATGCGGACCGTGTCGGCGACCCTCAAGGATACCTACGCAGCCGATTCCGTGGCCGTCGTGCCCGGCGGAGGCACCTTTGCGATGGAGGCCGTCGCGCGGCAGTTCGGGACCGGCAAGCGGTGCCTCGTGCTGCGAAACGGTTGGTTCAGCTACCGATGGACGCAGATCTTCGACACGGCCCGCATCCCTGCGGAATCGACGGTGCTGAAGGCCCGTGCGGTCGACGACAGTCCCACGCCGGCCTTCGCCCCCGCTCCGATCGACGAAGTGGTCGCGACCATCGCCGACGTGCGCCCGGACGTCGTGTTCGCCCCGCATGTAGAGACCTCCGCCGGGATCCTGCTGCCGGATGACTATCTGCGCGCGGTCGCCGACGCGACTCACGACGTCGGGGGGATCTTCGTCCTCGATGCCATCGCTTCTGGAGCGCTCTGGGTGGATATGGAGGAATCGGGTGTCGACGTGCTGATCAGTGCGCCGCAGAAGGGGTGGAGCGGATCGCCGTGTGCCGGGCTGGTCATGTTCGGACCCGAAAGCCGAGCGCGCGCCGCGGCGTCGAGGAGCACCAGCTTCGCCGGCGACCTGCACATGTGGATGAGGGTCATGGACGCCTACGTGGACGGCAGGCAGCTCTACCACGCCACCATGCCCACCGACTCGCTCAGGTTCTTCAGCGAGGTCATGCTCGAGACGCGCGACTTCGGGCTTGAGAACGCGAGGGCCCGCCAGTGGGAACTGGGGAATCGCATCCGCGCGCTCCTGGCCGAGAACGGCTTCAAGGGCGTAGCGGCTCCAGGTTTTGAGGCTCCAGGAGTCGTGGTAAGCCACACGGACGACCCATCCATACACAACGGCACCCGCTTCGCGGCGGCAGGCCTGCAGATAGCCGCCGGAGTGCCGCTGCGATGCGGCGAGCCCGATGGCTTCCGCACCTTCCGGCTGGGTCTCTTCGGCCTCGACAAGCTGGGCAACGTCGACCGGACCGTCGACACCTTCGCCGCGGCGCTGGAGCAGGTTCTCGCGGCGGGTGCGGCGGCCAGCGCGGTGGGCGTGTAGTGGCGGCCGGCGACATGAAGGCCACCGCCCGGTTCGATGTCACCGGCTGGGACGAAACGCCCTATGGCGAGGAGGGCGACGGCCCCCACCTCTCCGAGGCGCTGGTCGTAAAGGAATATCGCGGCGACCTCAAGGGTGCGGCCCGGGCACGCGTGCTCATGTGCCGTGCCGGCACGGAGGGGCCGCTGCAGGATGCGGGCTACATCGCGTCGGAACGGGTCGAGGGGCGGCTTGCGGGGCGCGAAGGAACGTTCGTGCTGCAGCACTGGGGCATTGCGGCCGCCGGGTCACCGCCGCGGACGGCCGGACACGTGGTCCCGGGTTCGGGAACCGGCGAGCTGGCAGGGCTTTCGGGGACAATGGAGATCGGGGTCGATGCGGACGGCAGGCATACCCTCGACCTGGAGTACCGCATCGATCAGCGCCCGTGATTGGCGCGCACGCGCGAAACGCTTGCGCCGACGGCCTTTCCCCGGCCAGCTTTCCACAGGTCGCCCGGTCATCATGCCCCCTCAAGGCACTCTGAGAGCGAAAATGCAACGGAAACGTGATGCTGCGCTGGTTCTGGCGCCCGCGCTTCTCCTCGTGGCCTGCTCCTTCGCGCCTCCACCCTCGATGCCGGAGCCCGCTGCCGAGCTTCCCGACTCCTTTGTGGAGAGCCGCGCCGCGGGCAGCCACGATGCCCGGGAATGGTGGGACGCCTTTCAGGACCCGGTCCTGAACACGGTGGTCGACTCCGTACTGGCCGCGAACTTCGACCTCGCCGAAGCCGTGGCGCGGGTGCAGCAGGCCCGGGCCCAGGCGGGGATCGCGAGGGCGGGACTTTTCCCCAACGTCCAGGCCAGCGGGACGGCATCCGACCAGGACAATCCCAGCAACGCGGGATTCGGGCAACAGTTCCGGGAACTGGCCGGCGGCGAGGACAGCCCCATTCCGGGAGGCTTCGAGTTCCCGGACCGCCTCGGCATCACCACCTATTCGCTGGGTGTAGACTTCGCCTACGAGCTCGATTTCTGGGGCCGGGCCCGCAACGACTCCAGGGCGGCGGTCATGCAATACCTGGCGTCGGAGTCGGACTACCGTGCCGCCCGCATCGGCGTTTTGTCCGAGACGATCACCACCTACTTCGAGATCGTCGACCTGCGTCGCCGTCTGGTCCTCGCCGGGGAGACCGTGGACGTCCTTCTCGAACGGGTCGAACTGGCCGAGACCCGGTACGACCGCGGCCTGGTGACCTCTTTCGAACTCTACCAGGTGCGCCAGGAGCTGAGGAACACCCAGGCCGCGCTTCCACAGCTCGAGAGCCAGCTGGTGAACGCCGAAGGGCGCCTCGCCGTGCTGCTGGGCGGATTCCGGTCCAAACTGGACGCCATTCTGCCCGATTCCCTGGCGCCCATGCCGCCGGGCGATCCGGTCGCCGCCGGTGTCCCCGCCGATCTCCTGCTCCAGCGGCCTGACGTGCGCGCCGCGGGCGAGCGTCTGGAGGCCGCCCGGTTCTCGATCGGAGCGCGGCGGGCCGAACTGCTGCCGTCGCTGTCCTTCAGCGGAACGATCGGCCTCCAGGCCGCCGAGGTCGACGGGCTCTTCAACGTGGACCAGTGGTTCCGGAACCTGATCGGCAACCTGACCGCGCCGATCTTCCAGGGTGGACGGATCAGGAGCAACATCGCGCTCGCACATGCGAACTTCAGCCAGGCCGCCGCCGCCTACGGGCGAACGGTGGTGACGGCCGTGCACGAGGTGGAGGGCGCGCTCGCGGCGCTGGACAACGAGGGGCGCCGCCACGAATTCCTGCAGTCGCAACGCGAAGAGGCGATGGCGTCCGTGGCGTTGCAGTCGGAGCGTTATGCGTCCGGCGTGGCGGGCTACACCGACTACCTTGACGCGCTGCGCGCCCTGCTGAACGTGGAGTCGACGCTGGCGGGGGCCCGGCGCGACCTCGCCCTCGCGCGGCTCTCGGTGCACCGTGCTCTCGGGGGCGAGTGGACCGAGCCGCCGGAGACGCTCGAAGGGCCGCGGATGGTGCCTGGCGGCGGGACCGATGGGTCTGCCGGGACCGGTGCAACCAATGGAAACCTGCAAGAAGGGAACGAATAGATGAGTCGCCTTCGCACTCGGCTCTTGCCGGTAGGGATTCTTCTGGGCGCTGTCGTCATTGCCGTCGTCATGGTCCAGCTCCGCCCCGAGCCTCCGCTGAGAGAGCCGCCTTCGCGGCTCCCCTTCGTCACGACCGCTGCCGCCGAGGCGCTGCAGGGATCGATTCCGGTCTTTGGCGCAGGCACCGTGCGGCCGCGCGCCGAGATCGACGTCGCCGCCGAGGTCAGCGGCAAGGTCGCCTGGGTGGCCCCGGCGTTCCAGAGCGGGGGAAGGGTAGGCGCGGGAGATGTTCTGTTCCGCATCGACGACGCGGACTACCAGAACCGCGTACAGCAGGCGCGCGCCAACGTGGCGGCACAGCAGGTGGCTCTGCTTCAGGCCGAGGAAGAGGCACGGATCGCGCGTGCCGAGTACGAGGGCTTCCAACGGCGCAGGTCGGATGGCACAGCATCGGGTCAGGCGAGTCCGCTGACGCTCAGGGAACCTCAGCTTCAGGCGGCCCGGGCGGCGCTGGCCAGGGACAGTGCTTCGCTGGCCGACGCCGAGCTGGCTCTCTCGCGCACCGAGGTGACGGCGCCGTTCAGTGGCATCGTGCGTATGGAGACGGTCGACCCGGGCCAGTTCGTCGGCCCCGGGCAGAGCGTTGGACGCCTCTACGCCGACGACGCAGTCGAGGTCGTGGTGCCGCTGTCGGACCAGGACGCCGCGCTGATCTCCGGACTGTGGGAGCTCGCGGCCGGTGACGGCAACCGACGGGTGACGGCCGCCGTTTCGGCCGAGTATGGCGACATGGTCTACTCATGGAGCGGATACGTGGACCGCGCCGAGACCGCGCTCGACGAGCAGACCCGCACGATCGACGTCGTTGTGCGCATCCCGCGTCCCATGGCGGGAGGCACCCCGGCCGACGATGACATCACGGGCGACGGCGACGCCTCCTCGATGCGCGAGGCCCCTCCCCTGCTGGTCGGCCAGTTCGTGGAGGTGCAGATCGACGGGGCCTCTCCCGAGCGCTACTTCGCGATCCCGCGTGCCGCGCTCAGAACGGGGAACGAGGTGTGGGCGCTGCGCGGGGGGAACTTGCTGACGATCGTCCCGGTTCGCGTGCTGCAGCGCGCCGACGAGGTGGTGTACGCCACGGGCGGTCTCGAGGACGGGCAGCAGGTGGTGGTGAGCGGCATCCAGATCGCCACCGAAGGGATGGCCGTCCGCACGGGCGTCGAATGAGCCGGGAGGACGGCCTCCGGCCCCGGGAGAAGCGCGGGCCGGTAGGCTACATGGCGCGAAACGGCGTCGCGGCCAACCTCCTGATGTTCTTCATCCTCATCGCGGGCTTCTTTTCGCTCACGACCCTCGTGCAGGAGGTCTTCCCCGAGATCTCCATGGATCGCGTCCACATCTCGGTTCCCTATCCCGGCGCCACCCCGGACGAGATCGAGGAATCGATCGTCCTCAAGATCGAGGAACAGATCGAGGGCGTCGAAGGCCTGAAGCAGATCAGGTCCACGGTGTCGGAGGGCGGCGGGTCGGTCGTGGCCGAGATCGAGCGGGGAGGGGACCTCAGTCGCTTCCTCGACGACATCAAGGCACAGATCGACAGGATACAGACCTTCCCGGCGGGTGCCGAGCGCCCCGAGGTCACCGAAGTGACCAACCGGCAGAGCGTCATCCGTCTCGTGGTTTACGGGGACGTTTCCGAACGCACCCTCAAGGAACTCGCGTACCGGACCGAGGACGCGCTCTCCGCTCTCCCGGAGGTCTCCTATGTCGAGACGACCGGCGTGCGAGAGTACGAAATCTCGATCGAAGTCCCGCTGCAGCGCCTGCGGGCCCTGGGCCTGACGCTGCGGGATGTCTCGGCCGCCGTGCGCGGGGGCTCCCTGGATCTCTCGGCCGGGAGCATCGACACCCGTGAGGAGGAAGTGCGGATCCGCACCACGGGGCAGAACTACACGCAGCAGGATTTCGAGGAGATCATCGTCGTCAGCCGCGCCGACGGCACCGTCGTCCGCCTGGGGGATATCGCCGAGGTGCGGGACGGCTTCCGCGACGTGGACCTGATCGGCCGCTATCAGGGACAGCCCGCCGCATACGTCGAGGTGTTCCGGACCGCCGACGAGAAGGCGCTCGAGATCGTGGATGCGGTCGAGGTGCACCTCGAGGCCGAGTTGATTCCCTCGCTCCCGGCGGGGGTCGGACTCGAGATCTGGAACAACGACGCCGACATCCTGCAGGACCGCCTGGGCCTGCTCGTAAAGAACGGACTTCTGGGACTGGCCCTCGTGCTGATCGCACTGGCGCTCTTCCTGGAGATCAGGCTGGCGTTCTGGGTGGCGGTGGGAATCGCGGTCTCGTTCGTGGGCACCTTCGGGGTCATGGCGATGCTGGGCGTGTCCATCAACCTGATGTCGCTCTTCGCCTTCATCCTGGCGGTCGGGATCGTGGTGGACGACGCGATCGTCGTGGGGGAGAACATCTACGCCGAACGGGAACGGGGGCACAGGGGGGTTGTCGCGTCGATCCGGGGCACTCGCAGGATCACGGGGCCCGTGATCTTCGCGGTACTGACCACGGTGGTGGCCTTCTGCCCGCTCTTCTTCATCCCCAGCTCAATCGGAAGCATCGTCGGCGAGATCCCGATCATCGTGATCTCGGTTCTGGTCTTCTCGCTGATCGAGTCCCTTCTCGTCCTGCCGAACCACCTCTCCCACCTTCCCGCCCCTCGTGGCAGTGTGTCGGGACGCATGCCGCACGCGGTTACCCGGATCCAGTCCCGGGTGGAATACGGACTCAAATGGGTGATCAACGGACCGCTCGACCGGAGTCTGCGCTTTGCGACGGGCCGGCCTGGACTCGTGATCGCGACCGGCATCGGGATGGTCATCGTCTCGGTCGCGATGATTCCGGCGGGGATCATCAAGGTCGACTTCATGCCGTCGGTGGAAGCCGACCTCGTGACCGCCAGCCTGGAGATGCCCGAGGGCACGCCCGTACAGCGGACATCCGAGGTGGCGGGAAGGTTGGAATCGGCGGGATACCAGGCGATCGGACGGCTGGCATCGAGCAGCGGCGAAGACAGTGAAGACCTCGTTACCGGCGTCAACGTCACGATCGGCCAGCCCGCGCGGCAGAGCGGACCCGGGGGAGACGCGGCCACTGCGGCCCGTCCGCGGGCCAACATCGCAGCCGTCGAATTCAAGCTCGTCAGCCCCGACGAGCGCGACGTGTCCGCGACCGACATGCAGCAGGAGTGGCGCGAGGCGGTCGGTGCTCTTCCCGAGGCGAAATCACTGGCCATCTCGGCCGAGTTGATCAGCTTCGGTGCCCCCGTCCATGTCGAACTCTCCCACCCGGATCCCGACCGGCTCCCCCCGGTCGGCGATGCGGTGATGGTGAGACTCCGCGAGTTCGCCGGCGTTTTCGACGTTCAGGCGGACCAGGAGCAGGGCCTGAGGGAGATCCAGCTCGACCTGCTTCCGGAAGCGCGCACCCTCGGGCTCACACTGGACAACCTCGCCAGGCAGGTTCGCTCCGCCTTCTTCGGGGACGAAGCCCTGCGAGTGCAGCGCGGACGGGAAGACATGCGAGTCTACGTACGGCTTCCCGAGGAAGAGCGTAACGCCATTTCCGACGTAGAGGGCTACCTGGTCCGCACACCGGGCGGCGGCGAGGTGCCGCTGGGACGGGTCGCTTCGGTCCGGTTCGGCAGCTCGCCCACGACGATCCACCGGAAGGACGGGCAGCGGGTTCTCACCGTCACGGCCGACGTAAACACGGCCGTCGTGACGGGCGACGAAGTCACCAACCTGCTGGAGGGCTCGATCCTCCCCGAAATCGCCAGCCTCAACCCGGGGCTGACCTATTCGTTCGGCGGCGAACAACAGGAGCAGGTCGAGTCCTTCGGCGCACTCGGCGGTGGTTTCGCTTTGGCCCTGCTGGCCATCTACGCGCTCCTGGCCATCCCGTTCGGGTCGTACACCAAGCCGCTGATCATCATGGCGGCGATCCCGTTCGGGATCATCGGCGCCGTCCTGGGCCATGTCATTCTCGGTCTCCAGATGGCGATCATGTCGCTGTTCGGCATCATTGGACTGAGCGGCGTGGTCGTGAACGACTCGCTCGTCATGATCGACTTCATCAACGAGCGACTGCGCCAGGGCATGCCGGGCCGCGAAGCGATCATCGAGGGCGCCAAGGCCCGCTTCCGCCCGATTCTCCTGACCTCGATCACCACGTTCCTCGGCGTGGCTCCCCTGGTGTTCGAGACCAGTCTCCAGGCGCAGTTCCTGATCCCGATGGCGGCGTCGCTCGGCTTCGGGATCCTGTTCGCGACCGTGGTGCTGATGATGATCGTGCCCGCGCTGGCGATGGTGCAGCACAGGGTGATGGGGGGACGGGTGTAGGGAGGGTTCAGCGCCGGATCACGGATTCACGTCTCCGGTCGTTGTCGCGACCGTCGCGGGGGTCCGGGCCGATCTCGACGGGAAGGTCATCGCGGGTCCCCCAGTCGCGCCAGCTGCCGTCGTAGAAGAGGATGTCGAGGCCGTTCATGCGCGCCGCCATGTAGACTACGCTGGCCCGCATCCCGATCATGCAGTAGGTGACGTGTGTCCTGCCCTCGCCAGCGCCGTGTCGCTCCAGGATGCGTGTGATCCGGTCGCGCGGCAGGAAACGGGTGTTGTTGGCGGGGTCCATGAGCTCTTCCCAGTAGAGCTGGGCCGCGCCGGGGATGTGGCCGGGGTTCACCGTGCCGCCCAGTCCGCCGTCGGTGCCGGTGTACTCGTCGTCGGGACGCGCGTCGAGCAGCACGACCGAGGCGTCGTCGAGACGCTCGTGCACCCAGTCGGCCGATACGCGGAAATCGACGGGGTCGTTCGCGGCCACGTCGCCGGGCTCGACCGGGAGCGCTTCGCCGCTCTCGACCGGTCCGCCGGCGGCTTTCCAGTCCGCGATGCCGCCATTGAGCAGGAATGCGCGGTCACCGAGGCCAAGGAAATCGAAAGTCACCCACGTGCGGGCGGTGGCCGTCATGCTCGTGCCGTATATGACCACCTTCGAGTCGCGTGTAATGCCCGCCGCGCGGAGGGCGTCGACTATCTCATCCACCTCCGGAAACTCGACGATCCAGCCTTCCTCGCCTTCCCAGGTGATGTCCTGGAAACTCAGAGGGCGGGCTCCGGCGATGTGCTCATCCGCGAACTCGCCCGGCCGGCGCTCGGCTTCGACGACCACCACGTCCTCGTCTCCGATGTGGGTCAGCAGCCATTCGACCTCGACGAGCGGATCAACCGGCATGGATTGCAGGCGCGGTTCCTGAGGGGTGAGCGGTGCGGCGAAGACGACGGCGCACACGGCGGGGGCAAGGAGGGGTGACTTCTTCATCGGCGCTGGTCCTCGCTCAGAAACGGGAGGTGACGGTAATCCGGAAGCTTCGCGTGGCCCCCGGGTTCCGCTCCTGGACATCCACGTATTCGGCCTGAAGAAGGTTGGCGATCTTGGCCTGGATGTCCATGTCCCGGACGGTCGTGTTCACGCGCAGGTCGACCACCGTGATGTCGCCCCGTTCGTCGAGCGGAAATGCCAGCACCTGTTCCGCGCGGCTCCGGTACCGCACGTCGAGCGCGACCCGGTCCGCCCACCCCGAAAGCGTGGTGGTGAGGTTGTGGGTCGACCTGTATACCAGGGGACGCTCCGTCGCGTGGTCCCTGGTATCGAGGAAGAGATAGGTGCTCTGCAGGTTGAGCCTTCCGGGTATCAGACCGAATTGCGCGCCTAGATCGAGGCCGCGGACCCGTGCCTCGGAGACGTTACGGAACTGGAAGGTCAGGACCTGGCCCGGCGCACCGGATACCTCGATCAGCCCCTCGTACTCGCTCCAGAAGAGGCCCGCGTCGACCCACAGGCGGTTCGTGGGGCTGACGGTCGCACCCACCTCACCGGCCCACGCCGACTCGCCCCGGAGCTCGAGATTCGGGACGACACGGAACCCGAACACCTTCGTCGAACTGTACTGCTCGGCTACGCTGGGCGCACGGTATCCCCGGCTGAGCGACGTACGCAGACTCACGCGCTCGGACGGCGTGAAGACGACGCCGACCTTGGGATTGAGTGAGAGGTCGTCCTCCACCGCCGAGGCGCGGTGGCTGTCGATCCGGATTCCCGTGGTGCCCCGCAGCCTTTCCGAGAACTCGATCTCGTCCTGGATGTATACGGCCAGATCGGTCACGCTCGGGGTCGGCTCGAGGAAATTCGAAGTGATACTGGTGTAGGCGGCCTCGGCACCAGTAGTGAAGGAATGGCGGCCGTCGGTGAACCGGGACACCTGGAGGTCCGTGCCATAGCGGGTGGACCGGTGGAAGTCCTCGTTGTCGTGGAAGTGATTCTGCGAGCGGACATGGTGAAGCTGGGGGCGGACCTGCACCTTGAGCAGCGGGGTGACGATCGGGGTGGCCGTGATGCCCGCGATGACGTCGGTGTTGCGAATCCAGTCTCCAAGCTGGGTGGGGTCCACCTCCAGGGGCCGCTCGGGGGAGCGCCAGGTGAAGAACTCCTCCGCGTCGTCCCGCTTCCAGCTAAGGAAGAGCTCCAGCGGCTTCAGCGATTCGGCACCGAAGACGGTCTTGGCCCTCATGCGCCACCTCTGCAGGTCGCCGTTCTGCCTGAAGCCATCCGAACCCTCGCGACCGAACATGACGGTTGCATCCGCGCTGCCGATCCGGCGCGCGTGCTGGATCTGGAGCCCCTGCATGTTGAGACGCTCTTCGGTGAAGCTCATCTCGCCGGGCGTGTCATATATGCCGTAGTAGCCGCGCACGACGGTCCGCGGACCGTCGATCGGCGGACGAGTGATCACGTTGACCACGCCGCCCATCGCATTGGTGCCGAAGAGGGTGGAGTGGGGCCCCTTGACGATCTCGATGCGCTCCACATCGAGGATGGGAAGCATGCCGAAGTCGATGGCCGACCCCACGCCACCGAGGACACGGTGTCCATCCACGAGCATCAGCACCCGGCTTCCCACCCCGCGCGCGATTCCGCTCGACCCCCTTATGTCCATCTGGCCTGCGTTGAAGGTCACACCCGGGGCGTAGGGAAGCGCCTCGTCGAGGCTGGTGACATCCCTGCGCCGCAACTCGTCCCCGCCGATCACCGCGACGCTCACGGGCGCCTCACCCGGCTGTGCATTGCCCCGGTTGGCCGTCACGGTGACTCCCGGCACTTCGAAGAGCGTCCTCTCAAGACCGATGGTGAGTTGACTTGTGCTCGCGGCGAGCGGATCAACGGGGTGCTCCAGCGTCCTGAACCCCGCAGCCACCACGACCAGTTGGATGTGGTCGTCGACATCGGGCAGATCGAGCTCGAATCCACCGTCCTCGCGGGTGTAGGTGCGCAGTTGGGTGGACCGAACGAGCACCTGCGCACGAGAAACCCCTTCGCCCGTTTCGGCGACCACCACGCGGCCCCGAAGCGTGGTCGTCGGCTGCCCGGACGTGGGCGACGGAACCAGAAGCGCGACCGCCAACAAGGCGACCGCCGCCGCGCGGGGAAACGCCCACGAGCTGCCCCGGGAGGCCCCCCGGTGCACCCTCCACCGCAAGCCCCGCCGGCCCATCGCTACTGCCGCTGCCAGACGGTGGTCGACACGTTGAGCGGTGGTTCGGTCACCTCCACGGTCAGCACGCTGTTGACGAACGTATACGTCCCTCTGGCCTGGACCAGGTTCCCCATCTGCTCCCAGGTCCCGTCGCGTCGCACGGTGTAGGTGCCGGTGTCGACGATACTCGTGGTTCCCCCAAGGCCATCGGGGATGGTGATGTCCATCGTCATCGTACCGGAAGCCTCCTGCCCTACCGGCGTCGATTGCCGCAGCGTGAAGGTTCCGGTCGCATCGGGGGGCGTCATGACCGTGCCACCGGTGACGAGAGCCACGATGGATACCAGCGTGTACGTCCCGGAGAGGTCGGGCGGCGCGTCGTCAGGCTCGACCGGGTCTTCCTCGTCCCCGCAACCCGCCATCAGCAATGCCCCCGCCAGGATCCACCCAGCCCATCCCACACTGCTCATCGACCTCGGGAAAGTCACGGTTCCTTCTCCCGCACTGGTTCCGGGAATCGCGTGGGCAACGGGCCCGATCCCGGTGTGCCATACTTGGACAACCGGCAACTTCAGTGACAACGTAAGGTGCTGTCCAGCCTTCCACCAGACGGAAACGCAATCCCATGGCCAACCAAAAGCCACAGCTGATCGACGGGACAAGGCCCCGAGGCTCCGGCGATCTCTTCGCGCGGCTGGATGAGCTGGGCATCGCTCACAAGACGATGGATCACACGCCCGTGTACACAGTGGAGGAGGCCCGCCGACTCCGCGGCCGGGTCGAAGGGGCACACTCGAAGAACCTCTTCGTGCGCGACAAGAAGGAGAACCACTGGCTGGTGTCGTGCCTGAGCGAGCGCAAGATCGATCTGAAGTGGCTGGCGAACGAGCTGGGCACCAGGAGGCTCACCTTCTGCAGCGCTCGCCGCCTGGCCGGTTACCTCGGGATCCGGCGCGGGGCCGTGTCCCCCTTTGCGGTGTTGAACGATGTAGGGCGGGTGGTGAAGGTGGCGCTCGACGCGGACCTGGTGAATGCGGAGCCACTCAACTTCCATCCGCTGGACAACAGCAAGACCACGACAATATCGAAGGCCGGGCTGCTACGCTTTCTCGAAGCCGAAGGGCATGCGGCTCACGTCATTCGGTTTCCACGCGGGGTTGGAGCCGAGCGAGCCGAGGTCAGCGAAACGCGGGGATGATGTCCTCGACCAGGACATCCATGGTGAGCCGCTCGTACAGGCCTGCCCCGCCGTCATTGCTCACCCGATACCAGTCGTTGGTAGCGACCGCGACCAACCGCAGATCCGGCACGACAACCACAAACTGTCCACCGTAGCCCCAGGCGAAATAGAGGGGCTCGGGCGCCCCCGGGGCGACCCACCAGAGATAGCCGTAGGATGTGCCGCCGAGGGAGGAAATGCCATCGAGCGAACCGGCTCCGATGCGCCAGCCCGCCCCGTTCTCGGAGGAAATGTCGACCCAGTCCGCCGGCATGATCCGGCGTCCGCCGCTCGAGCCGCGCTGGAGGAAGAGTTGCCCGAATCTGGCAAGGTCGCGGGGACGCAGGTCAAGCCCCGCCCCGCCGTTATGGAATCCCCCGCCCAGCGACTCCCAGCGGCTGCGGGAAATCCCCATCGGGTCGAAGAGTGCGAACTGGGCCAGCGTCGGCAACTGCATGGTCGTGGCCTGCTCCACAACCACGCCGAGGAGGTGGACCGCCGCCGAATTGTAGTTGAACCGGCTCCCCGGAGCAGCCACAAAGGGCTTGTCTAGGAGGAAGCCGAGATGGTCTCGCGAGCGGATCCACTCACTGTACGATCCGAACCCTCCCGATTCGTCCCACTCGAGGCCGCTGGTCATCGTCAACAGGTGACGGATGGTGATCGCCCTTTTCTCCGGGTCGAGGTCGGGCACGAGCGGACCGAGATAGTCGGTCGCGGGATCGTCCAGGCTCCTGATGTCTCCACGAGCCAGGGCTATGCCGGCGAGCGCCGACACCACGCTCTTCGTAACCGAGCGGACATCGTGAAGATCGTCCGGACCACCGACGCCGAAATACTCTTCGACGACGAGGCGTCCGTCCTTGACCACGAGAAGACTGCGCATCCGATGGTTCGCACGCGCGCGGTCGATACCACGTTCCACCAGGGCCGGCGAGCCTCCGATGTCCGCGACGGCGGCCGTGCTCCACGGGAGCGCGAGATCGATATCGAGTGGCTGGTCGGCTTCGGGACCCGACGTGGTCTCCGTGCAGGCGCCCACGGCAAGGGCTGCGGCCAGCAGGTGGGATCGTCGGGCGATGCGCAGCCGGAGGCTCGGGAATCGAGTCGTTGGGGGGCTGGATGGCACCAGGATAAGGCTCCGTAGCCGTTTGAATCCGTCTCTTGCGTTGGCAATCTGCAACAGAACCGTACCTCACGCCAGTCGCGACCAGACGGCAACTCCCCCGGCGAAAACCGCGTACGGATCGTATCTTGGACACTGGCAGGCGCCGGGCCGTTGCCCGGAGGACCGGGATCGGCGCCAGCCTCAGTCCCCGCAACCAGAGGTGTTGAATGCTCACAAGACGTGTTTCGCTCGCCTTGACTTTCCTGGGGGTCTCGGCCGCCTGGAGCTGCGTGTCGCCCCAGGTGGCCAATCCCGACGAGCAGATTGCCCAGGCGCTGGCAGCTGCCCCGGAGGACAAGGCCGATGGCGCCCGGATACTCGGTTACGCAACCGACGGCAGCGTGGTGGAGATTCGCGCGGGATCGAATGACTTCATCTGTCTGGCATCCAATCCGGCGAACGAGCGCTTCTCCAGTTCGTGCTACCATGGGTCGCTGGAGCCGTATTTTGCGCGGGGCCGTGAACTCACCGCGGAAGGTGTTTCCACGGAGGACCGCTACCGCATCCGCTTCGAGGAAATGGAGGCCGGCATCCTCGACATGCCGGTCATGTCAGCCACTCAGTATGTCTTCGACGGCGAATGGGACTCGGAGACGGCGACAGCAACGGGGATGGTGCGCTGGGTGATCTACGTACCCGGCGGGACTGCCGAATCAACCGGACTGTCCGTCGTGCCACAGGCAGGCGGTCCATGGATCATGGACCCGGGTACGCCCGGGGCTCACATCATGATTGTGCCGCCCCGCGGCGGTTAGCCCGCTCGACCGGAGGGGGTGGCAGCGGAGGGTGAGCTTCTCGGCGGGAACCGGATGCTAGGGAACATCTCGACGTTCGCCTTCACGGTGGCGGCGTATTCCCTTCACGTCCTATTCGTGGTCTATGTCCTTCTGCGCCCGCGATCCAGGCAGCAATCGTCGATGGCCTGGATTCTCTTCATCGTCGCGGTGCCCTTCGTGGGCATCGTGCTCTATCTCGTCGTGGGCGATATCCGGGCCGGAAGCCGGCGCAAGCGGCGCCACCGGAGGATTCAGGGCAACATCCGCGCGGTGCTCAAGCGCGTCTGGAGCGACACCAGTTCGAGCGCGATCGTCCCCTGGGGCACGGAAGCCATCGCCCGCCTCGCGCGCCTGGGAAGCAACACCCTGCCCCGTGACGGCAACCGGCTGCAGCTGCTGACGGGTGCCCAGGACTTCGTCGGGGCGCTGGTCAGCGACATCGACAATGCCCGCGAACATGTCCACCTGCTCTTCTACGTCTATCTGGACGACAGGGTTGGACGGGCAGTCGGCGACTCGCTCGTCCGTGCAGAGGCCCGGGGGGTCGAATGCCGGCTCCTGGTCGACCACGTCGGATCGAGCGAGTTCCTGAAATCCGAGCTCCGCAGGGAGCTGATGCGGGCCGGCGTACAGGTCGTTCGGGCGCTGCGGACCCACATCACCCAGATCGCCTCGATCCGCTTCGACATGCGCAATCACCGGAAGATTGCGGTGCTCGACGGCAAGGTGGGATATACCGGAAGCCACAACATCGCCGAGGAAGCGTTCCACCCCAAGCCGCGGTTCGCGCCCTGGGTCGACGCCACGCTGCGGATCGAAGGTCCCACCGTGCGGGATCTGCAGGCGCTCTTCATCGAGGACTGGTACATGGACAGCGCCGAGAACCTCGACCATCTGATCGCGGTGGAACCGGAGAAACACGAGGACGGGCGGATCGTGCAGATCGTCGGCACCGGAGTGAACTCGCAGAACGAGGCCCTGGTTCGGGTGATCCAGTCGGCGGTGCACATGGCCCGGGAGGAACTCATACTGACGACGCCCTATTTCGTGCCGGACGAAGGCACGCTGGCCGCAATCACGACCGCGGCCGTCCGGGGCGTCCACACGATCATCGTGGTCCCCGCGCGAAACGATTCGCCGATCGTGGCGCTGGCAAGCCGCAGCTTCTACCAGCCCCTGCTCGAAGCGGGGGCTGAGATTCACGAGTACACCCGGGGGCTGTTGCACGCGAAGACGATCACCGTGGACCGGGACTTCGCAATGGTGAGCACGGCCAACCTCGACCGGCGCAGCTTCGAGATCAACTTCGAGCTCAGCACGCTGGTGTACGACAGTGATTTTGCCTCCGAGCTGCGGCTTCTGCAGAAGCGCTACCTGGAAGATTGCCGCCGGGTGGATCCGCGTCGCTGGGCGGCGCGCAGCTGGCCGCGCCGGCTTGTAGAGAACGTGGCCGGCCTGTTCAGCCCGCTGTTGTGACACCCCTTCACGGCGACGATCCCGCCCCGCTGGTGGCGGCCGAGTGGGCGCGGGCCCGACCCCCCGCCC
>VXQO01000091.1 GCA_009838975.1 Gemmatimonadota bacterium
GGATCCCCCAGCCCCCGCTCCAAACACAGCCGCCGAATCTCGGCCATGGTGTACTCGTTGCCCCAGTTCCATTCGCTCTCGAGGGCGGCGTAGGCCTCGCTGAACTTCGCGGATGCTCCTTCAGTGTCGCCCTCGGCCAGGAGCACGGCGCCCTCCGTTCGGGTCCGGACTGTCGGATCGAAGGCGAGCAATGCGCTCTCGCCCGCCCCCTCCAGCCGGCTGCGCGCCGACTCCGCGTCACCGGCATAGGCGGCCTCGAAGTACGCCGCGGCCAGGTCGATGACCGGTCGATACGGGGGGTACGCCGCGTCGCGGTGGTCCAGCAGGTACCGAATGTGCTCCCCGGCGGCCTCGACATCGTCGCGGTGCAGCGCATCGGAGTGGGCAGCGAGGCGGCCCGCCAGGTCCTCATGGGAACCGTCGGCCAGCGAAGCGGCTTGCGCGACGAGGTCCGGGTCCCGGTCGCGCGGCGGCACCTGGGCCAACGCGTACGCGCCTAACGCCATGACGGCCGCGTATGCATCCGCGTACGCACCGGGACGCAGGAGCTTGAGAATCCGCTTGCCGTCGTTGACGAACGCGCCCTGATTGATGGGCAACAGCGTCACGAACCCGATGCCGACCGACACTATGCCCAGGAAGAGCACGCCGGCGGCCAGCGCATCCTGCACAGGGCCCTGCGCAGCCAACGTGTCCGCGAGGTCCGCGCGCACATAGAGCACGAACACCAGCAAACCCGCCACGATGCTGGTGACCGGCCCGCCCGCGATGAAGCTCAACATGGCCCGCCGCAGCCCCCGGGTGCTTCCGGGCACGCTCGACACCACCCCGCCCGCCAGCAACAGCTTTCTGTTGAGCCGCCAGCCCAGGCGCCCGTCGGGTTCGCGCTGGATGTGCACGGGTCCCACGATCAGCATGCCCAGGCGCATTCCGCGCAGGCGTCCGCCGATCGCGTGACCGAGCTCGTGGACAGCGAGCGCCAGGAAACCCGCAACAACCATGAACGCGATGAGTGCAACGATGGACGACGCCGCCCCGCTCTCGTCAGCGGCCGGGCCGGGATCCGGGTCTCCGAAGAGCGCGTTCACACCCAGCGCCAGGCCGACTCCGAGGCCGACGGCGAGCAGGAGAGTTGCCGCGGTTCGGGCGCGGGGTCCGACTGTCGAGTTCTTTTTCGGTGTCGGCATGTGGCCTCCTCGGGGTCTTCAGGATTTGCGCGCCGCCGCTTGACCCCACAGCTACAATCAACCCCAGTACACTGCGCTGACTCGTTCGTCGGCCGCAACCACACCAACAAGAGGGACCAAATGCGATACAAGCTGCTGGGAAGAAGCGGCCTCCGCGTGTCGGAGGTCTGCCTGGGCACCATGATGATGTCGACGGAGTCGCCCAGCTCCGCCGGACCCGAGGAGAGCCGCAGGATCCTGGAAGCGTTCGCGGACAGGGGCGGCAACTACTTCGACACGGCCAACGAGGTCTACAGCGGTGGTCTCAGCGAGCGGATTCTGGGGGATTTCGTCGCTTCCGAGCGCCACCGCTACGTGGTGACGACGAAATACACCAACACCCTGTACAGCGCCTTCGATCCGAGCATCCGGGACCATCCCAACGCCGGAGGCAACCACAAGAAGAGCATGGTGCATTCGGTCGAAGGCAGCCTGAAACGCCTCGGCGTGGACTACATCGACCTACTCTGGATTCACTTCTGGGAGTACAGCACCGACATCGTGGACGTGATGCGCAACGTCAACGACCTTGTGCAGCAGGGCAAAGTCCTTCACTTCGGCTTGTGCAACACGCCGGCCTGGGTAGTGGCGCGCGGCCAGACCGTGGCGGAGCAGAGAGGCTGGGAGCCGATCTCGGCGCTGCAGTACCAGTACAACCTGGTCTCGAGGGATCTGGAATTCGAGATCATCCCCTGTGCCCGCGCGCTCGGAATCAGCATGAACGCCTACTCGCCGCTGGCCGGCGGCTTCCTGACCGGCAAGTACACGCGTGGCGACAGCACCGAGAGCCGACGCTTCGACAGCGAGTTCTTCAGACAACTGACCTTCCAGTTCGACGAGAGAGCGTTCGACATCGCCCGCAAGGTGGACGAGATCGCCGACCGCCTCGGAACCAGCTCGGCCGCAGTGGCCCTCGCATGGGTTCGCGACCGCGGCGTGATCCCGATGATCGGGGCCCGGAAGGTTTCCCAGATCGAGGACAGCCTGCGATATCTGTCACTCACCCTGCCCGCCGAGGACATGCAGGCGCTGAACGAGGCGAGCGCCCCCGTTCTGCCCTGGACGTACCACCTCCTCCATAGCGACGAGATCCGGATACGCCAACTCGCCACCGGCGGCATGCTGGACGCGATCGACAACGAGCACTTCCCGTTCTGAGGTTGGGGCTGACCGGGTCGGCCGTCCTGAAGCGGCGTGACGGTCTGTTGGCCGGGCTCCGCGACTATTCGGGGCGGTAGGGCAGCGATGAATGATGAAGATTGATCTTCAAATCGCCGTCTATAAGCACGTAGCCAAAGCTGTATTCGACCTTTGTCTCACTGCCGTCCGGGCCCATAAAGTAGTAGTTGCCCATGGCCATCGCCGAGGCGTCGTTGGTGTAGATGCCGATGTTCTCCCACCGAACGTTGGTCCAGCCCGAGATTGCGAACCCTTTGTCTTCCGTTCCGTCCTGCCCGATGAAATAGCGCAGAGCTCCTTCAAATGTCTCACGGAACTGGGTTTCCGCCGCCAGGGTCGGCTTGAACATGACGTGGGTCTCGCCATATGCATAAAGATCATTGATGTGTTCCGTCGCCCGGGCGGCGTAGTCGCCGCCATCGGTGTGAGCCCTGGCAATCGCCACAATACCCTCGCCCCAGGCTCTCTGTGCATCAATGACAGCCTGTTCGGAAATGATGGTGTCCTCACTTTCGTGGAATAGAAGAGATCGTGGGCTCGGGCAGACTATAGCAACCGTTTCCTTTCCCAGCAATACCGGTGCTGCCCGTGGAGCGCAGGAAATGGGTGGGCTACCTTTGAGAAACACACCTGCGAAAGGTCAGCCATGAAGCCCCAGGGCTTTTCCCACCACGTCAGGCATCCTCCCTTCCTGACGGTCTGGGGCCCCTTCATCCTGGGCCTCCTGGTCTCTGCCTACTTCGTGGCGCAGACCATCTTCGGTTTCTCGTGGGACAATCTGGCGCTTGCGATTCTGGCCCTCCTGGTCGCCTTCGTCGTCCCGCAGTCGCGCCGCCATGCGTTTCCCGTGCAGGACAGAGTGATCAGGCTCGAGGAACGGCTGAGGCTGAAGGAGCTGCTTCCGGACGTGCCCGCGGCCCGAATCGACGGCATCCCTACCGACCAGCTCATTGCGTTGCGTTTTGCCTCGGACGGCGAGGTGGAGGAACTGGTCCAGCGGATCTTCTCCGGCGAACTCGTCAGCCGGCGGGAGATCAAGCAGGCCGTGCGCGAGTGGAGACCGGACCACGAGCGGGTGTAGGCACCTGGTCGGGCAGCACCGCCCGGATCGACCGCGGCCCAGCAGACATGATCCACACCGACGGCCTGGTGCGGTACTACGGGGAACTGGCCGGCAAGCTGGCTCGGCGCCAACAGGCGATGGCCATCGTAACCTCGGTGTTGGCCATGGTCAGTCTGGTCGTTTCGCTTCTCGGTGTGGGGACGGGTTGGACCTCATTGTCCATCGGGCTAGCCGTGACGGCGAGCTTCTTTCCGTGCGGGACCGATGGCAACGGCTTGATCAGCGAATGAATGAGATCACTTCTCTGATGTCTTCCGGGAAAATGGACGAGAAACTTCGGGATTCAACGGAGAAGGAGACGGCGGTTGGCCACCACGGAAGAATCCTCCTCCATCACCGCCACCCCCGCCGCCACCACCACCGGTGCATCCCCCCAGAATAGGGGGTGACACCGAATCCGCGGAACCGGGGAGGTTGAGCCCGGTCACGCGGCGGCGGGCGGACTACATCCTTGGGTCGAAGGCCGATGACCTCGGGATCGAGTCTGTCCAGCTCTGGTCGCTCGACCGCGAGGAGTCCTGAAGAAACGTCCGAGCGCGGCGGCTGGCCAACGACCAAGGCACCAGCTCTCCTGCATCGCGTCGCAGCACATTCGTCCAATGGCATGTCGTCACTATCGTTTTGGCATGAAATGCACGATTCCGTCCTAATAACGCGATTACGATACTCATATCCACGATTTTTCGGTTATCCTGCTATTGCACATGCCCGTAGCGGAGCTTACGCTCACGTGCCCTCTACTCCGGCTTACAGACGCGGTCGGGTGGCTGGAGGGACAATTCCGAGACCAGGAACAGACGACGATTCACGGCGATTCGGTGCAGATGTCCGACAGGACTCGTGGCATGGCCGCCCCATATCTGAAGATCATCGTGCTGGCGTTGGCCGCGCTGGCCGGCGCGGTCTCGGGATGCGGCGACAATTCCAGCCCGACAGCCCCCGCGAACCGAGCGCCGACTTCCCAGACCTCGATTCCGGCCCAGACGGTCCATGCGGGCGAGACGATCACCCTCGACCTGTCCTCGTACTTCAGCGATCCGGACGGCGACGCGCTGACCTACTCGGCCACCTCGTCGGACGCGGGCGTGGTCTCGGCCTCGGTGTCGGGCTCCACTTTGGCGATTGCCGGTCTGGCGAAAGGAACCGCCCAGGTGACCGTGACTGCCACCGACCCGGCCGGCCTGACCGCAACGCAAACGTTCGAAGCCGCGGTACCCAACCGGCCGCCGGAGCCTCAGACCTCGATTCCGGCCCAGACGGTCCATGCGGGCGAGACGATCACCCTCGACC
>VXQO01000100.1 GCA_009838975.1 Gemmatimonadota bacterium
TCATACGAGTCCCCCCGCTGCGCGCCCGCCCGGACGACATCCCCCTCCTCGCCGCGCACTTCGCCCGGACGCTCCCCGCCCGGCTGGGACGCGCGCCCCGCCCCCTGACCGACGCCACGCTCGCCCGACTGCGCGTCCGCACGTGGGAGCGCAACAACGTGCGCGAACTCCGCAACACCATCGAGCGCATGATCATTGCGTCGGACGACCCCACCCTGGACGTCGGGCATCTTCCTCCCGATCTGGCACGCCCGTCCGCCGCTCCCCCGGAGGCCGCGCGGGCGCATGACGGGACCGCAGCCCCAACCGGCGCGCCACACCGCAGCTACCGCGAGCAGAAGCGGGCCGCAGAGCGCGCGATCGTCCTCGCGGCCCTCGAGGCCAACGACTGGGTCATCGGCCGCACCGCCCGCGCGCTCGGCCTCTCCGATCACTCGAGCCTGATCAAGATCATGAACCGCCTGGGAGTGCGCCGCCCGGCCCGCTGACCATCCGGGTCACGGGTGGCGTGTGGACCGCAGATCACGCACCCCGCACTGCGTTGTGTACCGAGGGACACGAGCGCGACGCTGTCCGTGCGGCCCCCTGCCCTCCGCAAGTACTGGCAAGCCGCGGCACGGCAATGAGTTAAGGGCCATCCACCGCGCCGGCCCCGCACCCTGGCCCGCTGGTTGCCACCCCTCACGGCCGACTTCAATCGCCCCGCGCGGCGCGGTCGGGATCGGCCCGACGCGCCGCCGGGGCACCAGGCTGGGAGGCCATGATGGAAAGCAGAGGAATCGAACGGAACCGCTCGGAGACGGTGTTGCGGTGGATCGCGGCGGGACTGGCGCTCGCCGTGCTGCTGCTGGCCGCGGCGTGCGGTGGGGAGGACCGCCCCGCGGAACGCGCGGACGGCTCGGCGGAGGTGATCGGCATGGCAGCGGCCCAGGCACCGGTCGCCCGGCCCGCGATACCGGTGGAGACCACCACGATGGCACCGCCGACCTACGCGGCGACCTCCGTCCTGCCCCTTGAGCCCGAGGAGCCCCCGGTCACGTGGGCCGAAGCCGAAGCCGCCTTCCTCGAGGGCCGCTACGGCGAGGCGGTCGACCTGTTCGGGCGCTACGTGGAACGTCGGCCGACCGGTCCCTGGGGGCACTACATGCTGGGACTCTCGGCCTGGAAGGGCGGCTACCTCGAGCTCGCCGAGGCCCACCTGATGGAGTCGGTGTTGATCGATCCCGACCACGTCAGGGGAAGGGTGAACCTCGCGCGGGTCCTGATCGAACTGGGCCAGTCCGCCGCGGCAGAGGGACACGCCCGCATCGCCGAGGAGCTGGACCCCGCCGACGTGGCGGCGAAACGCACGCTGGCCCGCGCGCTGGCCGAGAACGGCGACCACGAAGGCGCGCTGGCCAGGTACGAGGAAGCGCTGTGGATCGACCCGGAGGACCGCTGGTCGCTCAACAACATGGGGCACCTCATGATCCAGCGCGGCGAGCACGAGGAGGCGGTCGGCCCGCTGGCTCTCGCGGTGCGCCTCGACACCACCAACGCGACCTTCCTCAACAACCTGGGCAGCGCACTCGCGAATGCGGGCATGGGGGACGGCGTCGACACCGACGCGATCGCCCAGGCGTACCTGGAGGAGCTGTGGGGGTGCCCGGGCGAAGCCGCCGACACGGTCGCGCGCCGTCGGTGAAGCCGGCCGGGGGACCCCACCCTGCCAGGGGTCCCCCGCAACGCTTCTTGGTCCCCCGCGTCTGCCGCGCTACCGTTCACGCGCGAGCCGTCTGGTGACGGTCCACCGATCGACCCGGGGAGGGGAAGGCGCGGGACAGGGAAATGCCGGACAAGGAAAAGAGCAGACTCAAGCGGGCGAACGTGTGGCGCGAGGCGCGCGAGATCATCTGGCGCTACCGGCGGCGGATCGCGTTCGGACTCGTCGTCATGGTGGTCGGACGCGTGGCGGGAATGGCGATCCCGGCGTCTTCCAAGTTCCTGATCGACGACGTGCTCGGCGAGGGACGCACCGAACTCCTTCTCCCCCTCGCGATCGGTGTCGCCGTGGCCGCGCTCCTGCAGGGCGGGAGTTCGTTCGCACTGTCGCAGATCCTGGGAGTCGCGGCCCAGCGCGCGATCACGGAAATGCGCAAGACGGTGCAGGCCCACGTCGCCCGCCTGCCCGTCAACTACTTCGACTCGACCAGGTCCGGCGTGCTCATCTCGCGCATCATGACCGATGCGGAGGGCATCCGGAACCTGGTCGGCACCGGTCTCGTCCAGCTCACCGGCGGCCTGCTCACCGCGGCGCTTTCGCTATGCGTCCTGCTCTTCCTCAACTGGTCGCTCACGATCTACACGGTCAGCGTCCTGCTCGTCTTCGGCGGCGCCATGGCCTTCGCGTTCCGGCGCCTCCGGCCCCTCTTCCGCGAGCGCGGCAAGATCAACGCCGAAGTGACGGGCAGGCTCGGCGAGAGCCTCTCGGGGGTGCGGATCGTCAAGGCCTACACTTCCGAGCGCAGGGAGAACCTGGTCTTCGCGCGCGGCGCCCACCGGCTCCTTCGCAACGTGGCCAGATCCGTCACCGGAGTCTCGGCCGTGACGGCGTTCTCGTCGGTCGTCATCGGCGCCATCGGTGCGATGATGATCATGGCGGGCGGTTCGTCGGTCCTCGCAGGCGAAATGACCATCGGCGACCTCATCATGTACGTCCTCTTCACCGGATGGATGATCAACCCGCTCGTGCAGATGGCCTCGATCGGCACCCAGATCACCGAGGCGTTCGCCGGCCTCGATCGCATCCGCGAGATCCGTACGATGGCGACCGAAGTCGACGGCGACGCGGACAGGGCGCCGCTGGGCCTCACGTATGGACACATCGATTTCGAGGATGTGTGGTTTTCCTATGAGGACGAGGTTCCGGTCCTCAAGGGCGTTTCGCTTCACGCGCCCCCGGGCTCCACCACCGCGCTCGTGGGGTCGTCAGGGTCGGGGAAGAGCACGCTGGCCAGTCTCGTGCTCTCGTTCAACCAACCCGACTCGGGACGGGTTCTCGTGGACGGACGCGACCTCGCCGGCATTCGCCTCGCGGACTACCGGCGCCAGGTCGGCGTGGTCCTGCAGGACAACTTCCTCTTCGACGACACCGTCGAGTACAACATCCGCTACGGGCGCTCCGGCGCGACGCGTGAAGAGGTGGTGAATGCCGCCCGGCTCGCACACTGCCACGAATTCGTCACCGCCTTCCCCGAAGGCTATGACACCATCATCGGCGAGCGCGGCGTGAAGGTGTCGGGCGGCCAGCGCCAGCGCCTGGCGATCGCCCGCGCCATCCTGGCTGATCCGCGGATCCTGGTCCTCGACGAAGCCACCTCCAGCCTCGACTCGGAGAGCGAGGCGCAGATCCAGGAGGGGCTGCGCACGCTTCGCACCGGGCGCACGACCTTCGTCATCGCCCACCGCCTGTCCACGATCCGCAGCGCCGACCAGATCCTCGTCATCGAAGACGGCAGGGTGGCAGAGCGCGGCACGCACGCCGAACTGATCGCGCTCGACGGCCGCTACAAGGAACTTCACGACCGCCAGTACCGGATCGAGATGAACCGCTTCATCAATCCCGGCGAGGAACTCACCCCTGCCACTGGCTCCCGCGGCCCGTGACGAACGGGGGTCGTGGCACCTAGATTGGGCCCGATGGACGACTCAGCGACCCCCGGGCCCGACCGCGATCGAGCTTCCCCCGTCCCGGACGAAGAAGCCGGCTTCGATGTTCGGCAGGATTTCGAGCGCTTCTCGCAGAAGGACGACATCTTCTGCCGCTCGTTCTGGGACCCGGCCGTGCGAACGCACCGCTCGGACATGTTCTACGAGACGTACCGAACGCCGAAGCTGACATGGCGTGCCGTCGAGGGCTTCACACAGCGCGACTATGCGCTCCGCAACGCTTCCTGGCATGTGACGGACATCTTCGCGGAACTGCGTGACGGTGACGACCGCCGCGAGGGGTTTCTGGATCCGTACACCGTCGTACGCGAGGGTCCCGGCACCACGTTGCCCGTGTCGTCTCCGGAGGACATGGCCCGCGAGATCAAGCACGCCGCGAAGACCCTGGGAGCGGACCTGGTAGGGATCACGGGCAACGACGAACGATGGCTGTACACGCACGCCTACAGCCGCGAAAACGAGACCGAGAAACCCCAGGAGATCTCCACCGATCTCGAAAACGTCATCGTGATCGCGCAATCGATGGACCGGGAACTCCTGCGGACGGCGCCCTCCGCGCTCAGCGGAACCGCCACGGGGGCCACCTACTCCCGGGACACCATCGTGCTGCTGGCAATCGCGCAGTACATCACCAATCTCGGGTATCGCGCGGTGGCCAGCATGAACGACTCGGCACTGGCAATCCCGCTGGCCATCAAGGCGGGGCTGGGCGAATACGGCCGCCACGGCCTCCTCATCACCCGCGAGTACGGGCCGCGCGTCCGTCTCGGCAAGGTCTTCACCGACATGCCGCTCGCCCACGACCGGCCGGTCCGGTTCGGCGTGAAGGAGACCTGCGACATCTGCCGCGCCTGCACGCAGGGCTGCCCGGCCAGGGCCATCGCCGACGGCGAACCGTCCACCCTGGTTCACAACCGGTCGAACATCCAGGGCATTCGCAAATGGACCACGGACGCCGAGAAGTGCTTCCGGTTCTGGGCCAACCAGAACACCGACTGCTCGATCTGCGTGCGCGTCTGCCCCTACAACCGCGACTATCGCCA
>VXQO01000102.1 GCA_009838975.1 Gemmatimonadota bacterium
GGCCGGGGGCGAGGGGGTCGGCGGCGACGCGGGCGTGGCGCACGTTGCGAGCGCGAGCATCAGGAAGGCGGTCAGGCCGTGGCGCATGGGTCGATTCCCTGGTCTTGTTGCAGTGGCGGCCGACCTGCGGGCAGGCAGCCGGTCCCTTGTGGAAGGTAAGCCGCCGGAGCACGTTGACGAATGCTCCTTGCCCGAACCGCTCCGAATCGCGCCGCGCGTCCCCGGTGGATTGCCGTGGTCGCCGTGTGCGTCGCCGGGCTGGCAGCCTCGTGCGGCGGGGCCGACCGGGCCGGGCCGGCGTCCGGCGACGCGGACGCGGCCACGCAAGGCGATGCGGGCCGGGCCGGGATCGTCGTCCTCCGTCCGGACCGCGTTCTTGACGGTCGCGGAGGCTCGCTGACCGACGTGGAAGTCGTGGTGAGCGACGGTCTCATACACACCATCACTTCCGCCGGTTCGACCGCGGGCCTCGTGTACGAGTTGTCCGGCGTCACGCTCATGCCGGGGCTGATCGACACTCACGTGCACCTGGGCTGGCACTTCGACCGCGACACCGGCCGGCTCCACAGCGCGAGCTCGACCGACACGCCCGAAGACCGGGTGCTGTACGCGGCCGAGAACGCGTGGACCATGCTGCACAGCGGTGTCACCACCGTGCAGAGCGTGGGCGGGCCCGAGGACGTTCCGGTGCGCGACGCGATTGCGGGCGGCACGTTGCCGGGGCCCCGCGTGCTCACGTCGGTGCGCGCGGTCAGCGAGGGGACCGGCGGACCCGACGAGATCCGGGCACACGTCGACGAGGTCGCGGCGGCGGGCGCGGACGTGATCAAGATCTTCGCGTCGGCCAGCATTCGGGTGGGGGGCACGCCGACGATGTCGCAGGAGCAGCTCGACGCGGCGTGCGGACAGGCGCGCGAGCATGGACTGCGCGCGGTGGTGCACGCCCACGGACCGGAGAGCGCGAGCAGGGCGGCGCTGGCCGGATGCGACCAGATCGAACACGGCGCGCTCCTCGACCGCCGAACCCTGGAACTGCTGGCCGAGCGCGGCCTCTATTACGACCCGCACATCCACCTCCTCTTCGACAACTATTTCGCCAACGCCGATCGCTACATCGGGATCGGGAGCTACACCGCAGAGGGATTCGAGCAGATGCGCGCGGCGGTGCCGACGGCGCTCGAGGTCTTCCGCGAGGCGCTCACGGTGCCGGGGCTGCGGATCGTCTTCGGCACCGACGCGGTTGCGGGCGCGCACGGACAGAACTGGCGCGAGCTCGTGTACCGCGTGGAGGAGGGCGGGCAGGATCCGATGGCGGGGATCGTCTCTGCCACGAGCCTTGCCGCCGAGTCGCTGGGGCTGGGCGACGCGGTCGGCAGCGTGGCGGAGGGATTCGCAGCCGATCTGATCGGGGTGGAGGGCGACCCCTCGGTCGACATCTCGGCGGTCGGGCGAGTCGTCTTCGTCATGCGTGCGGGACGGGTGTATCGCAACGACCCCGTCGCGGGCGCCGCTCGCCGATGATCCTCCGTCTCCAGCACATCGGGATCGTGGTGCGGGATCTGCGCGACGCCTGCGCCCGCTTCGAGCGCGTCCTGGGGATGCCCGCGCGCGACTTCCGGGACGACCAGGGCCAGGGAATGCAGCTGGATGCGCGCATCCTGCTGGGCAACGAATGCTGGCTCCACCTCGTGCAGAACTGGAACCCGGAGACGCGGGTCAGCCGCTTTCTGCGCGACCGCGGCGAGGGGCTGGAACACATCTGCATCGAGACCGACAGCATCGAGGCCGACGTCGCGCATCTGCGGGACATCGGGGTCGGGGTGTGGGAGGACAGGATCCTCGACGCCAACGACGGCTACGAGGCGTTCGTCTATCCGGACCGGCTGCCCGGGCTGACCGTCGAGCTGATCGAGTCGCACGATCGCAGCTGGGTGTATCCGTCCGAGGCCGTGGGCGAGCCGGTGAGCACGTCGATGGGGTTCACGCGCCTGCACCATGTCGGGCTCTGCGTAAACGACCTGGACGACGCGCGCCGGCGGTTCGAGAGGTACTTCGGGCTGGCGGCGCGGGACTTTGCGGAGGACGAGGGGATGTCGATGCGCGAGGCGTACATCCACTTCGGCAACCGGTGCTCGCTGCAGTTGCTGGAGGGCCGGGACCCGGCGTCGCGGGCGGGGCGGTTCCTGCGCGAGCGCGGCGAGGGACTGGAACACATCGCCATGGAGACGAGCGATCTGGAGGGCGATGTGGCCGGGCTGCGGGCGCGGGGCGTCAGGATACTCGACGATGCGATCCACCGGTTCGACGAGGGGCTCGCGGCGTTCGTGCACCCGGACGAGTTGCCGGGAATGGCGGTGGAGCTGGTGGAGTTGTTCTAGGCGGCCGGGGCTTGGGGCGCGCTGGTGGGTAATGTGTGTTCGTGGTCCGCCCGCACGTGCTGCGGTGACGGCTGCCCGAGGCGGCGGGGATTTCGCAAGCGGCCTCCGGGCGTAGATTCGGTGGCAGCGAATCTGTCTGTTGATCGACCTTCGGAGGTTTCCTATGCGCTTTGTGCAATCCGTTTTTCACCAGCTTCCCCGCAGGCGCTTTCCGAGCGCACCGTGGGTATCGGCCGTTCTCGCGCTTGGCGGACTGCTCCTGGGTGCTCCCGCTTCGATCTCGGCCCAGGCGTTCGGCGGGGCCGTACTGGTGGCCGACCGCCAGGTGCTGGTCGGCGAGGCTGCGCACGAGCGCGATCCGGGAACCGTCCGAGGCTACGCCTTCGATGGCGAATGGACCGAGGTCTGGTCTTTGCGAGCGCCGGAGCCCGCGGTTCAGGACGGATTCGGCAGGGCGCTCGCGCGGTCGGGCGACCATCTGCTTGTCGGAGCGGATGGCGGGGACGAAGGACGGGTCTACGTCTACAGCCTTGCCGAGGTCCGGACGGGGGACGCGGAGCTGATCCAGGTGCTCGCGGGAGCGGGTCTGGACGGCTTCGGCGCGTCGCTGATGGCTTCCGGAGGCGAGATGATCGCCGTCGCGACCAGCGAAGCGGACGGACGCGTGCTTGCGACATTCGGTCTCGGAGACGACGGAATGTGGTCGCGTGGGTCCACGGTTGCGCTGCCCGACGACGTGGGTGAGCAGTTCGCGCTGGGCGACGGCCTGCTCGCAAGCGCGAGCGCGACGGGCAGAGCGGCGCACGTTTTCGAGCGTGACGCGTCCGGAGCGTGGGGACCGCCGACGGAGCTTGCACCTCCCGACGCCGAAGGTGCGGAATTCGCGATGTTTGGTCTTTCGGTGGCCGTGGCCGGAGATGAGGTCCTTGTCGGCCAAATGACGCTGCGCGGTCCCCGGCAGCCGCTATTGCACCGCTTTGCAAGGATCGACGGCGACTGGACGGCGATCGGGACCGTGTCTCCGGAGGACGATCGGGACGAGGGGTTCGGCATGTCGCTTGGGACCGACGGGGCCACACTGCTGGTGGGCGGCGGGTTGCTCCTGTCTTCCTACACTCGGCAGGGCGACGAATGGGTCCTCACGGGCGCCACCGAGATGTCCGATGCCACGGGTGACGGGCGGATCGTGGTCGGCAGCCGGCGGCTTGACTTCGCCGACGGCGTCGCGGTCTTCGGCGATCCGGGCGCCGACTTCGGACTGGGAGCCGTCACGGTCTTCTCCAACGAATCGGGGACGTGGGCCCGTACCGGACACCTCACGGTCGAGTATGCTCCCCTGCCCGCCATCAGCGGCGGCGAGATCCCCTGCGCCGACGGCGATGCCGCCGGCTACGACTGCGATCATGTGGACCTGCTCTCGTTCGTCCCGTGGGGGGAACTGGGCGCCGGACGGGGTGCGCGTCTCAACGACGTGTGGGGATGGACGGATCCGGAAACCGGGCGGGAGTACGCGCTAGTCGGCCGGATGGATGGGACCGCGTTCGTCGACGTGACCGACGCTTCCAACCCCCGCTATCTCGGCAATCTGGCCATGACCGAGGGCAGCCGGGCCAACAGCTGGCGCGACATCAAGGTCTTCAAGGACCACGCCTTCGTCGTCGCCGACGGCGCGGGGCAGCACGGGATGCAGATCTTCGACCTCACCCAACTCCGTGACGTCACCGAGCCGCAGGAGTTCGAGGCGACCGCGATGTACAACGGGATCGCGTCGTCGCACAACGTCGCGATCAACGAGGACACGGGCTTCGCGTACCTGGTCGGGTCGTCGGACGGCGGCGAGACCTGCGGGGGCGGCTCCCACATGGTGGACATCAACGATCCCCTCAACCCCGTTTTCGCGGGATGCTTCGCGCACCCCAACACGGGACGCCGCAACACCGGCAACTCGCACGACACCCAGTGCGTGATCTACCACGGGCCTGACCAGGATTACGCCGGCCGCGAGATCTGCGTGAACTCGAACGAGACCGCGCTCTCGATTGCGGACGTGACCGACAAGGACAACCCCGTCGCCGTCGCCGCCGCCGACTATCCCAACGTCGCCTACGCGCATCAGGGCTGGCTCACCGAGGACCACCGCTACTTCTATTCGAACGACGAGCTGGACGAGGTGGGCGGCCTCGTCGAAGCCACGCGCACGCTGATCTGGGACCTGGAGGATCTGGACGACCCCCTGCTCCTCAGCGAGTACATGAACCCCACCAACGCCACGGACCACAACCTCTACGTCCACGGCGACCGGCTCTACATGTCGAACAACCGGGCCGGGCTGCGCGTGCTCGACATCAGCGATCCCGAGAACCCCACCGAGCTGGGGCATTTCGACACGACGCCGTGGAGCAGGGACGAAGCGGGCTTCGACGGTACGTGGAGCGTGTACCCCTACTTCGAGAGCGGGACGGTGCTGCTGTCGAGCCGGAGGGAGGGGCTGTTCATTGTGCGGCCGAGGGCACGGCGGCTGATCCCCTGAGTGGTCCCGCAGATGCGCTGAGTGGTCCCGCAGAAACGGGCAGGGACAATTGCATGTGCGGATGGGACAGATACTCCATTTGCTTATCGATTTGTAATGTTGACATGACATTGTGTAAAGTTGACATTACGCATTAGGAAACCATCATCGCCTACCACCTCGACGACCGCGTCTCGGTAGACCGCTTCACCGAGCCGTCCCTGCGCCACTTTGCCGAATCGGTGCTGCTGGCCCTCGGCGCGACCGCCGACGAGGCGCGCATCAACGCGGACGGGGTGGTGACGGCGTCGCTGTGGTGGCACCCCGGACAGGGTCAGGGGCTCGAGAAGCTGTTCCGCTATGCGCGGCGGATGCGGAACGGGGGGATCAGGCCAGCCGCATCGATGCGGTGGGTTCGTGAGGGCACCGCGACGGCGCTGCTCGATGCGGACAAGGGGCTGGGCTACGTGGCCGGCCGCCGCGCGATGGACCGAGCGATCGAGATGGCACACAGCACCGGGATCGCCATGGTCGCGGTGCGCCACAGCAACCACTTCGGGATCGCGGGCTATCACGCGAAGCGCGCGGCGGACGCGGGGCTGATCGGCATCGCCATGACGAACGCCGGCGCCGAGATGGCGCCGTGGGGATCGGCCCGGCCGGTCCTGGGCACGAACCCGTGGGGGATTGCCGTGCCGCGGGGCGAGGGGCGCGGCCCCATTCTGCTCGACATGGCGCTGACCCAGTCCGGCAAGGGCATGATGCGGTGGCTGCAGCGCGCCGGACTGGCGATGCCCGAGCACTGGGCGCTCACCCCCGACGGCGCCCGCACCACCGATCCCGTCGCCGCGATGGACGGTCCCCTGCTCCCCATCGGCGACTACAAGGGCTTCGGACTCAGTCTGGTGACCGACATCCTGACCGGTGTCTTGACGGGCTCGCTCTTCGGGGGCCAGGTATTCCAGGATGACCTCGACTACGACGTCGCCCACACGATGATCGCGATCGACACGGACGCGTTCATGCCGCGGGCACGATTCGAGGAGCGGCTCGAGGCGCTCATCGCCGAGGTGCTGGCCGCGCCGCCTGTCGACCCGGACCGCCCCGTTCAGCTCCCCGGAGAGGCCGAGCAGCGGCGCGCGCGGGAGCGGTTGCAGCGCGGCATCCCGGTGGACCGAAAGACGGTGGCGGGATTGCGCGAACTCGGCGCCGAGTTGGGAGTGCCGTTCTCGCTGGAGCCGCGCCCGCTTCAAACCACGGAGGAATGATGCCCGACGTGTTCTCGGTCGGAACCGCCGAGGCGGCCAACGGTACAATCACGAGAGGCGCGATCCCGGTGGGGCTCGACGCCTCCGGGCGGATGCGCGAGATCCCGGTCCTGATCTGCCGGGGTGAATCGGACGGCCCTGTCCTCTGGGTCAACGGAGCGACGCATGGAGACGAGCCCGAAGGTGCGCTGTCGATCTTCAAGCATTTCGCCAGCCTCGACCCCGGCGAACTCCGCGGTACGGTGGTCGGCGTCCCGGCCATGAACGTGCCCGCGTTCGAGGCCGGAAAGCGCGGCGATCCGCTGGACACCTTCTCCTACGACATGAACCGGATCTATCCCGGGCGACCGGACGGCTATCCCACCGAGCGCGCGGCGTGGGCCCACTGGGAGGCGATGCGCGACGCCTGTGACCTGCAGATCGCAATCCACTCCGGCGGCGAGCACTCCTACCTGGCCCACATGATCTTCGCGTCCGACAACCCTCCCAGTCTCGAGCTCGCCGCGGCGATGGGCCCTCAGTGGGACCTGGTCTTTCGGAGCGGCGTAGGCGGCGCCAACCCGTCTTCGAAGATCGCGGAACTCGGCAAGGCGGGGATCACGGTCGAACTCGGCGGCAACTGTCGCACGCTGACTGCGGACTTTCACGCGGTGGCCGAGGATTTGGCGGGAAGCTACGCGAATGTCATGCGGCACTACGGCATGCTCGACGGCGAGGCGCGCTACGCGGGGCGCCTGCGGATGGGCCACCAACGGGCGCTGCTGGCGCCTGCCTCCGGCATGTGGGTCGGAAGCGCGGATCTGCCCTTCGAGACCGAGATCCCGGCCGGAACGCCGCTAGGGCGCATCTACGACCTCTACGGTGACGTTCAGGCCGAGGTGGTCGCGCCCGCGGACGGGATCGTGTTCGGCCTGCGCTCGCGGCCGGCGGTCCTCGCGGGGGAATGGTGCTGCTTCTTCGGGATTATCGAGGAGGTGCGGTGAGCCGTTGGCGACGCCGCTGCACGCCGGTGTGGGCGGCCCTGGCGCTGGCTGGCGCGGCTTGGAGTTCGGCGTGCGGCGACGACGTCACACAACCGGCCGCCGATCCAGCCGTCCCGACCACGATCATGGTCAGCCCCGACAGCGTCGAATTAGCCGAGATAGGGAGCTCGGTTCGCTTGACCGCGCAGGTTCGTGATCAGAACGGGCGGGTGATGGCGGACGCACGCGTGTGGTGGAGGAGCAGCAACGAGCCGGTGGCGATCGTCGACTCCACGGGCCTGGTGCAGGGAGTCGGTCGCGGGGCGGCTACGATCGTCGCCACGGCCTCGAACGCGCAGGGAAGAGCCGCATTCAATGTGGCCGACCCGGACCGAACGGTTCTGGGAGCGCTGTATCGCGCCATGGACGGACCGAACTGGACCTACGATCCGGACTGGCTCACCGAAGCCGGGCTCTCGCGTTGGCATGGGGTCCGGGTCAATCGCGAGGGCCGGGTTATTGGGCTTGCCCTCGCGAGAAACGGCCTATCGGGGGTGCTTCCGCCCGAGTTCGCCGAGCTGACGCACCTCGAGACCCTGTTCCTCGACTTCAACGAGCTCTCCGGTCCGGTGCCGCCCGAGTTCGGTCAACTGGCAAGCCTCAGAGAACTTGGCCTCAACGGCAACCGCAGCCTGACGGGACCTCTCCCCTCAAGCCTGACGTCGCTGTCGGAACTGGATGCGCTGGTCGCGGGTGACACGGAGCTATGCGTACCCGACGGTGCGGGATTCCTCGCCTGGCTCGACGGTGTCCGCAAGCGGCGCATCGCGTCGTGCGCGGGCGGGGCGGAGGCGGCGGTGTACCTCACGCAGGTGGTGCAGTCGCTGAAGTTCCCGGTACCCCTCGTCGCCGGTCGTGAGGCGTTGGTGAGGGTGTTTCCGACGGCAGTGCGGGCGACCAGCGCGCACATTCCTCTCGTCAGGATCCGACTCTACCTGGACGGGACGGAGATGCTGGTGAGGGACGTTGCCGCCAAGGCAGTGCCCATCCCGACCCAGGTCGTCGAGGGCGATTGGTCGGGATCCGTCAATGTGGAGGTATCCGGGCAACTCGTTCAGCCCGGTATGGAGGTGGTCGTCGAGGTCGACCCGGACGGCACGCTGGATCCGGCCTTGGGAGTGGCACAGCGCATCCCCGATTCGGGCCGCCTGGCGGTCGACGTCCGCGAGGTGCCGGTCCTCGACCTTACGGTGATACCCTTTCTCTGGAAGACCCTGCCCGACTCCGCGATTCTGGGGCTGGCGACGGATATGGCCGCGGATCCCAGGGGCCACGGAATGCTGACGGACACCCGCATCCTGCTGCCGGTCGGTGACCTCAAGGTGACAGCCCACGAACCCGTGCTGACTTCGGCCAACGTCCCCTCGGACCTGCTGTCGGAGACCCTGGCCATTCAGGCCATGGAAGGCGGGACGGGCCACTACCTCGGCATGATGTCGGGAACAATGCAGGCACCCGGGGTGGCCCGGCTCGGCGGCCGTGCGAGTGTCGCAGAACCCAAGTCATCCGTCGTCGCCCACGAACTCGGTCACAACATGAGTCTCCGGCATGCGCCGTGTGGACCCCACAACTGGCCGGACCTGTCGTTTCCGTACCCGAACGGATCAAGCGGCGCCTGGGGTTACGACTTCCGTGGCACCGGAAGCCTCGTGCCGCCCTCCATTCCCGACGTAATGTCCTATTGCGATCCGAATTGGGTCAGCGACTACCACTTCACGAACTCGCTCCGCTTCCGCTTGGTGGATGAGGTTGTGTCCAATAACGCGGCCGTCGCCGCACCGGGCCGATCCCTTCTGGTCTGGGGCGGCGTGGACGACAAAGGCAGACCTTTCCTGAATCCGGTGTTTGTCGTGGATGCGCCGGCCAGCCTCCCCGATTCCGCGGGGGATTACGTCGTCACGGGACGCAACGCCGATGGCGGCGCACTCTTTTCGTTGAGCTTCACAATGCCCGAGGTCGCCGATGGGAACGGAGGTTCGTCGTTTTCGTTCGTTCTGCCGGCGAAGCACTCCTGGAGCGGCGAGTTCACGGCGTTGGCTCTCCGCGGACCCGGCGGTGTCGCGACACTGGACATCGGCAGCGACCGGCCGATGGTGATCCTGCGCAACCCGCGCACCCGACAGGTGAGAGGCATTCTGCGGGGGATGACCGAGGAGGTCGCCGCGCAACGGGACGCCGCGACCGCTTTCGGCGCTGGACCCGACCTGGAGGTTCTCTTCAGCCGCGGCATTCCGGACACCGCGGATTGGCGTTGGTAGTGGTCCGGGAAGCTGCGGGTTGCCGCCGCTGATCAGGGCAACGCCGCCGGATCGATCGTCCCGCGCCGCGCCAGTCGCCCCCTCCCCCGGCGGGGTATCGGTTCGCCGCGTTCGACGATCACTTCGCCGCGTGACACCGTCCAGGTCGGGAAGCCGCGCACTGTAAGCCCCTGGTAGGGGTTGTAGTCCACGGCAGAGTGCATGCGTGCGGCGTCGATCTCGACCTCGGCGCCCGGGTCGACGACGATCACGTCCGCGTCGGCGCCCACCTCGAGCGTCCCCTTGCGGGGATACATGCCGAAGATGCGCGCGGGATTGGTCGCGGTGATTTCCACGAAGCGCTGCGGCGACAGCCGGCCCGCGGTCACGCCGCCGGTGAAGACCAGCGGAAGCCGGGTCTCGATGCCGGGCAGCCCGTTCGGGATGCGGGTGAAGTTGTCGCGGCCCGTCGTCTTCTGGTTCTCGTAGTGGAAGGGTGCGTGGTCCGAGGACACCTGCTGGATCGACCCTTCGGCCAGCGCCTTCCAGAGCACTTCGCGGTGCTCGGCCGCGCGCATCGGGGGGCTGCACACGAACTTGGCGACCTCGAAGCCGGCGTCGGGGTCGTAGACGGAATCGTCGAGAACCAGGTACTGGGGGCAGGTCTCGGCCGCGACCGGTTCGCCCCGCTCGCGTGCGTCGGCCACGTGACGCGCGGCGCCGGACGAGGTGATGTGCGCGATGCAGAGCGGCGATCCGGCCAGACCGGCCAGCATGATGGCGCGGTCCGTCGCCTCGGCCTCGACGGCGGGCGGGCGGCTCGGCGCGTGATAGGCCGGGCCGGTCTTGCCCGCGGCCAGGTGCCGCTCGATCAGGTGGTTGACCGCGCAGTCGTTTTCGCAGTGCACGTAGACGAGGCCGCCGTGCTCGCCGGTCACCTCCAGCATCCGCAACAGGCCCCCGTCGTTGACGATCTTGTCGCCGTAGGTCATGTAGACCTTGAAGGAAGGGAAGCCATCGTCAATCAATACAGGCATTTCCGCTAGCACGTCGTCGCGTACGTCGGTGACGATCGTGTGGAAGCTGTAGTCGATCACGGCGTCGGGTTCGATCTCGGCGAGGCGCCGGTCGCGCGCGTGCAGCAGCGACTCGCCCCGGCGCTGCAGCGAGAAGTCGACGATCGTCGTGACACCGCCGCAGGCCCCTGCCACGGTGCCCGTGTGGAAGTCGTCGGCGGTCGTGATGCCGAGGCGGTCGATCGGATGCAGGAGGTGGGTGTGCGTGTCGATTCCGCCGGGCATGACCCAGTGGCCGCTCGCGTCGATGACCCGGGCGTCGCGACCGGCTGCGGCTCGCACATCCGGTCCAACCGCGGCGATGCGCCCGTCACGGACCAGCACGTCGCCGGGCCCCATGCGGTCGGCGGTAACGACCGTCCCGCCCTTGATGAGGAGTTCGCTCACAACCCTAACGTTACGTCAGGGTTCCCTTTGCCGTGCCTACTTCGGCTGCGGGACGATGCGGATGTACGGCAGCGGCTCGTCCCACCCTTCCGGGTACTTGTCCTTCGCCGCTTCGTTCGAGACCGCCGGCAGGATGATCACGTCGTCCCCGTCCTTCCAGTTCGCCGGCGTGGCCACCTGTTCCGCGGCGGTCAGTTGGATCGAGTCCAGCAGCCGCAGGATCTCGGCGAAGTTGCGGCCCGTGCTCATCGGGTAGGTCAGGGTGGCCTTGATCCGCTTGTCCGGGCCGATCACGAAGACCGAGCGGGCGGTCGCGTTGTCCATTGGGGTCCGTCCCGCGCTCGTGTCGCCGGCGTCCGCGGGCAGCATGTCGTACTCCTTGACGACTTTCAGCTCCGGGTCGCCCACCAGCGGATAGTTGAGCGCGTGCCCCTGCGAAGTCTCGATGTCCTTCGACCAGGCGTGGTGGTCGCTCACGCCGTCAACGCTGATGCCCAGCACCTTGCAGTTGCGCCGGGTGAACTCGTCCTTCAAGCCGGCGACGGTGCCAAGCTCGGTCGTACAGACCGGGGTGAAATCCTTCGGGTGCGAAAAGAGAATCGCCCAGCCATCGCCGATCCATTCATGGAAGCTGATCGGACCCTCGGTGGTGTCGGCCTGGAAGTCGGGAGCAACGTCGTTGATTCTCAGTGTCACGGTGGTTCCTTTCGGGTGTCTGTTTCCGTGGCCCCGGACATGGGGCCCCCACGGTGCCGCACCCATGATACCGGAACCCGTCAGTCGCGCGCCACCAGTCCACCCACGAATCCCGCGATCCGCTCCATGGCCCCGCGGATATCGGCCTCCGGAGCCAGAAGCGACACGCGCACCCACCCCCGCCAGCGCCGTCCGAAGGCGTTGCCCGGGAACATGAGCACCCCCGCTTCGTCGAGCAGCCGGTAGCAGAACGTCTCCGCGTCCATCCCGAAGCGCGAAATGTCCGCCCACATGAACAGGCCGCCGCCGTGGGGACCGTGCGGAATCCCCAGCCGAGCGAAACCGTCGAGCAGGGTGCGGCGGCGCGACCGGTAGCGCGCAAGGTAGGCCGGGCGGGGATCGGGGTCCGCTTCCAGGGCCGCGAGCGCCGCATGCTGCGAGAAGGCCGGACACGGACCCGAGGTCGTGCTCTTAAGCGCCTCGACCGCATCGATGAACGCGGACGGACCGATCAGGTATCCGACCCGGAAGCCGGTCATCGCGTACGCCTTGGAAAAGCCCGACAGCACGACGGTCCGCTCCCGCGCGCCGTCCACCGCCAGGAACGAACGGAACGGCGTCTCGTTGAAGACGACGTCCTCGTAGATCTCGTCGGAGAGTACGATCAGGTCGAGGTCGGCCGCGGCCCGGGCAAGCGCCTCGACCCCGTCGCCCTCGACGCACGCGCCGGTGGGATTGGAGGGGTTGACGAAGACGAGCATCTTCGCGCCCCGCGCATGTTCGCTCAGCTCGCCTCTTCCGAGTAGGAACGGGCGGTCGCCACCGGTCGGCACCGGGACGATCTCACCCCCCGCAACCCCGATCGCCTGGTCGTAGGAGCTGTAGCGCGGATCCTGGCACGCGACCCTGTCGCCAGGGTCGACCAGCGCCAGCATGGCAAGGAAAAGTCCCTCCTGAGCGCCGTTGGTGACCAGGATCTCGTGGGCGGGATCCACCTCGATGCCCTTCTCGCGGGCGTAGCGCGCGGCGATCCCTTCGCGGAGGGAGACGAGGCCGCGGACCGGGCCGTTACCGTGTACGCGCCCCGCTTCGGCAAACCGCGCAAGGCCTCCTTCGATGATCGCGGGCGACGTGTCGATGTCCGGGTCCCCCCGCCCCAGCGAGATGACGTTCTCGCGGGTTCGCGCCAGCGCCATCATGCGGTAGCGCAGGGACGTCCCCCGCTCGCCCTTGCGCTGCGCGTCGCGGCCGGCAGCGGGGCGCCGCGCGGTCACGGCCGGACTCCCTGTGCGAAGAGCGCCGCCCGCTGCGACGGCGCGGGCGAGCAGATCGAGGATGCCTGTTTCCACCTGGCGATTCCCGCCAGCGTCTCCGGAGGGGCCGCCACGAAGCCGAGGCGGAAAGGCTGCATCGCCGCCAGGCCGTCCAGGGAACCGATCACGATGACGTTGGCGAGGGCGTCGTCCGAGTGCGCCGGGGCGTCGGACCGGAAGAGCCGATCGCCGATGGCGTGTATGCGGGGCACCGAATAGTCGCGCTCAACGCGTCCCCGCGTCTCCTGGGCTGCGTCATGCGCCCGGTCCGTGTAGTCGAACGCCAGGGCCTCGTGGTCCGCCGCGTCCGGGTCGGCCATCACCAGCCCCATCCAGTCGAAGAGGCGGCTGTGGCGGCCCGGAGCGCTGCCCGTGTACGAAGCGCCCTTTCCGGCGCCGAGGCCGAGCAGCGTCACGAAGAGCGATTCGCCCTCGCTCGCCGTGATCAGGACGCCGTCCGCGCCGCGCTCGGGGTATCCGGCCCCCGGCAGCGCGGTGCCCACCAGACGGCGCAGGTCGACCATCCCCGGACGGGCCGGGTAGTGGGTCTCGCCGGCGAGCAGGTGGTGGCGCAGGCTTTCCAGCAGCTCGGGCAACGGGGCCGGGTCGGGACCGGACAGGTCGCCGGATCCGGCCTCGATTGCGGCGCGCGCGCGCCAGGACAAGGCCAGCTCGACCGCGCTCATCGACATCCCGCCTCTCTTCGTCGGCTCATGATCCACTCTCCGGTCCATACTCGGCCACCTCGGCCGCTCGGTGAACGACGCCCTCCGACCCCCACTCCTTCAGCGCCTGCGTGAGCACGCGGGCATTAAAACGACATCCGCTGACCTCTCCGCGCAGGCCGGCCAGGAATACGAAGGCGGGCCCCAGCTTCAGGGGATCTTCCCATCGCGCGCGGGTTGCGGGATCCGCACGCTCGGCCTGCCGCCGGGTCAGCGAAGTGGGCTTCAGCCGGATGCCCGGGGTGACCGCGTTGACGCTCACCCTCGATCCGGCGAGTTCCAGGGCGAGACACCGGGTGAACGCCTCGATCCCGAACTTCGACGCGCAGTACGCGATCTGTGCGGGGAACCCCTCGACGCCCGCGCGCGAAGAGACGTTAACGATCGAGCCCCCCCGGCGCCGCAGCAGCGGAAGGAGGTCGCGGGTGAGGAACACCGGTGCCTCGAGGTTGACTCGCATGATGCGGTCCCAGTGTTCCCGGTCGAGCGCCTCGAGGGGTTGGCGCTCGAGCACCCCGGCGTTGTTGACGACGGCGCGCAGGTTGGCGGCTTCATCGGTGATCAGGCGGACCAGGCAATCGCGTCCGTCCTCGCGTGACAGGTCGACTGGACACACCTCCGCCCAGCCCCCCGCATCGTGAATCCGGTTGGCGGCCCACGCCAGTTCTTCCGGCACCTCTGCTGCCAGCCAGACTCGCGCGCCCGCCGCCGCCAGCGCAGCCGCGATCCCGCTCCCCAGCCCCCGCCCGGCTCCGGTGACCAGCACGTCGGTCTCTTCGAGCATCTCTGTCGCAAAACGACCCTGACGTAACGTCAGGGTAAAGCCGTCGCCCGCTTCGGGATCACTCACGCGCCCCTACCCCACCAGCGCCTGCACGAGCCATGCACAGCTGAATCCCAGGTAGTTGCCCAGCGCGTACCCGAAGATCCCCACGATGACCGCCGGCGCGACCAGGCGGTGCCATTTCATGGCCATCCCGATCGCCAGCGCCGAGCCGGGGCCACCGATGGCCGCCTGGCTTGCGATCGACACGGTGGGCAGGTCCACGCGCAGCAGCCAGCCGATCCCGTAGGCCACCAGCATGTGCACGGCGATGATCGCGATCATGAAGGTGAAGATCGGCGCGCCCGCCTCGACGACCCTGCCCAGCTCGGACGCGGCTCCCAGCACGATGAAGAAGATGTGCAGCGCGAAATAGGAGAGCACCTCGGCGCCGCGCAGCTTCCTGACCCACGGCAGCTGTGCGACGATCAGCGCCATCGTGGTCAGCCAGAGGACTTCCGGGATCTGCGGCAGGATCCCGGTCAGGATCCGCGCCAGCCAAAGTGCGAGCAGCGGAAGGGCACCGAGAATCGCCAGATCGGTGATACTCATGTCGGAATCGGTCCAGCGCCGGCGCATGGCCTCTTCGTCGACGGCATCTCCCTCGGCGTCCGCGGCGGTCCGCGCCCACGCGCCGGCCAGCCGGGTCCGGCGCAGGAATACCGACGCCAGGGCCCCCGCCAGCCACACCTGCAGCAGCAGATAGGGCACGGTCGACAGATTGTCGGCCAGCGCGGCCGCGGCGAAGGTGCTCGGGTCGGTGTCCAGCCCCTGGCCGACCGCGGCGAAGTTCATCCCCCCGCCCGCGAACGCTGCGGAGAAGGCCCCGGCGAGCTTCCATGTCTCCGGCCCGACCCATCCGGACATCGTTACGCCCGCCGCAAAGCCGCCGATCAGACTGCCCACGCACGCCGCGACGTACGCCACGAGCAGCGGACGCCCGGCCGCGGCCAGCTCGCGCAGCTGCGTTCCCATGATCACCAGCACGATCGCGTATGGGATCGCGAAGGTGAACACGCCCTCGTGCACCGGCCCCGTGTGCTCGATCACCCCCACATTCGCGAGCGTGATCCCGAGCAGCGTGCACACCACCGCCGAACTGATCTTTTTGATCGCCTCGTACCGCTCCTCCAGCCAGCGCGCAAACGCCACCACCGCCAGCATGAAGGCCAGGACCAGCACCGGTTCTCGAATCATGGCGTTCCCGTCGATGCGGATTTGTTTTTTGGGGTCGCTGCGCTCAGGGCGATGCGGTCCCCGCGGCGACCAGACCACGCACCTCGCCCCCGTCGCGTACGGCTACGAGGTTAGCCACCACGTCCCTGGCCATGCCAACCTGGCCGCCACCGGTGCCCCCGCCCACGTGCGGCGAGAAGAGCACGTTGGGCGCCCCGATCAGCGGGTTGTCGTGGGGGAGCGGCTCGTCGAGGAAGACGTCCAGCCCTGCGCCGGCGATCTGTCCCGACTGCAGCGCGTCGAGGAGCGCGGCTTCGTCGACCAGGCCGCCCCGGGCAGTGTTCACGAGGATGGCGTCGCTTTTCATGAGGAGCAGCGCCTCGGCGTCGATGATGTGCTCGGTGTGCCCGGTGTGCGGCGCGTGCAGGCTGACGATATCGCTCGCGGCGAGCAGTTCGGGCAGCGGCAGGTACCGCACGCCCGCCATCTGCTCGTGCCGGCGCGGCAGCGGCGAGCGCTTGTGGTACGCGACCTCCATGTCGAAGGCGCGGGCGCGCCGGGCGACTTCCAGACCGATGCCGCCCAGCCCCACCAGGCCGAGGACCCGCCCGTGCAGCTGCCGGATATCGTCGTAGCCCAGCCAGTTGAAGGCGATCCTGCGCTCGGTGGTGCGGACCGGCTCCACTCCCAGCGCCCTGTAGTCCGCGTTGCGGGTCCCCCGGTGGCCGGGAACCAGCTTCCGGTACAGCCCGAGCATCAGGGCGATGGTCTGCTCGGCGACCGCGATCGCGCCACGGTGCGGAAGAACCGACACGGGAATGCCCGTCGCAGCCGCGGCCCGGGTCTCGACCGCCCACGGCGCGCGTCCCTGCACCTGGATCAGCCGCAGCCGTCCCGTCGCCCGAATGAGATCACCCCCGATCCGCCGCGCGGCCGTGACCAGCACGTCCGCTTCGGCGGCCGCGTCGCGGAGCCCGGTGCCGCGCAACTCCCCGCCCCACGCGATCTCCAAACCCGCTTCTGCGGCAGTCCGCTGAAAGAGCCCGCGGATCCATTCCGGGAGAGGTTCGATATGCAGGGTTCGCAAGGTGGTGCCTCGTTCGCTATGGTAGCGGTCAGGTTGAGAAGGAAGGTAGTAGAGCCGGCGAGAACAAGCGCGAGTCAGCACGGACCGCAGGTGCATGAGACCCGACGACAACCTCCGCTACGAAGCGTCCGACCCGATCGAGCGGCCCCTGGCCCTCGGTCTCGGCCTTCAACTTGCGGCTCTTACGCTGAATTCGGCGGTGCTCCTGCCCACCATCGTCTTTCGGGCGGCGGACGCGGAGAGGTTCCTGGTGTGGGCAGTCTTCGCCGGCATGGTGACCTGCGGCATCACCACCATCGTGCAGGCGGTCAGGCTGAGGCGTTTCGGAGCCGGGTACCTGATGCTACACGGGGCCTCCTCGCCCTTCATCGCCGTTTGTGTCGCGGCTCTCCTTCAGGGCGGGCCGACCATGCTCGCGACGCTGGTGCTGGTGTCGGGGCTGGCGCAGGCGGTGTTCTCCGAGCGTCTCGCCCTGCTGCACCGGATCCTCACACCTGTGGTGACGGGCACGGTGATCATGCTGCTGCCGGTTACGGTCATGCCGATTCTCCTGCGCATGCTCAACGAGGTGCCGAGCGGCGCCCCGGCCGTGGCTGGTCCTCTGTGCGCCCTCGCAACGCTGGCCACGGCCGTGGGGATCTACCTGAAGGGAACGGGCGGGCTTCGCCGATGGGCGCCCGTGGCGGGAATCGCGGCCGGAGCAGTCACAGGCGCGTTCTTCGGGATCTACGAAACCGGGCTCGTGGCGAATGCGGCCTGGATCGGCGTGCCGCAGGGCCACCCGCCGGGCCTCGACCTGGGTTTCGGCTCGTCGTTCTGGGCGCTCCTTCCGGCCTTTCTGTTCATTGCGCTCGTCGGAGCAACCAAGTCGGTCGGCGTAGCCGTCGCCACGCAGCGCGTCTCATGGCGCGACCGACGCGCCGTGGATTTTCGCTCGGTCCAGGGCACCCTGGCAGCCGAGGGGGTCGGGAACGCCCTGGCGGGCCTGACGGGTGCGATTCCCAACACCCTGCATCCGACGCCGATCGCTGCGATCGAGACGACCGGCGTGGCAGCCCGGAGCGTGGGCGTTGCGGCCGGGATCGCGTTGATCGCGCTGGCGTGTCTGCCCAAGCTGGTCGCGGTGATTCTCGCAGTACCGGACGCCGTCGCCGCGGCGTCGATCGCTGTCGTCATGTGCATGTTGTTCGTGGTCGGCATGCGCGAGGTGGTTGCCGGGACCCGGACCAATCCGAGAAGCGGTCTCATCGCGGGCATCTCGGTGTGGACGGGCATCGCCGTCGAGTTCGACCTGGTCTTCGCGGACCAGCTGGCGGAACTGGCCGGTGGCCTTCTGAACAACGGGATGACCGCGGGCGGACTGATGGCCATCCTGCTCGCGGCCGTGACGATGCCGCGCGTGGCACGGTTCAGCGGCAGCCTCGACGTGGGCGAACTGCCGGGGATCAGGGACTTCATCGTGCGCTTCGCCCGCCGTCACGGGATGGAGACGTCTGCGGAGCGCATGGAGGCCGCGTGCGAGGAGACGTTGTTGATGCTCCTCGAGTCCCGCGATGCCGTAGCGCTGGAGGCCGACCACCCCGGGCACAGGGAGCGTGCGCTGCTGATCACCGCGTCCAGAGAGGACGGAGACGCCGTCCTGCGATTCAAGGCGGCCGCCCCGGGACAAGAGGAGCTGAACCTGCAGGATCGGCTCGCATGGCTCGGCGAAGAGGCCGAAAGCGGACCGGAGGAGCAGGAAATCTCGCTAAGGCTGCTTCGGCATCTGGCATCGTCCGTGCGGCACCAGCAGTTTCGCAACGTGGATATCGTCACCCTCAAGGTCGCGGCCGAGCAACGGGCCGGTGGAGAGCGCTGACGTGTTGAACTCGCGACCGTTTCGAGGCGTGCCGCTCGCGCCTTTGCTGCTCCTCGTGGTTTCGGGCTGTTCACCTGTGTCCGATCGCGATCCGGACGGCAGGTCTCTGGTCCTGGCGCACTTCATGTCGCCGCTGAGCAGCGTGAGAGCGGATGTCGTCGTCCCGTTTGCCGAGCGATTGGCGGAGTTGTCCGAAGGCAGGCTGACGGTCACGGAGTACATGGGAGGGGCTCTGGGCTCCTCGCCGCGTGGATACTACTCCCTGCTGCTCGACGGCGTGGCGGACGTGGTCGCCACGCTCCCCGGATACACTTCCGCGGTGTTTCCGATGACCGCGCTCAGCGTCTATCCGGGCGTTTGCGACAGCGCGATCGAATGCACCGAGGCCCTGCAGCGGGCCCGTCCGATGCTGGAGGACGAATACAGGGCAAGGGTGCTGGCGATCTGGTCCGCGACCCCTCCCGTGCTTGTCACCCGCGACCGGCCCGTTCGCAAGCTGGAGGACTTGCAGGGGCTCAAGCTGCGAGTGTCGTCGCGGCTCGAGATGCCCTTTGTCGAGGCGCTGGGCGCGAGCCCCGTGATGCAGCCGATCTCGGAGGTGCAGCAGAATCTTCACAACGGCGTCATCGACGGGGTGGTGATGACTGCCGGGGGGATCCTTCCATACCAATTGCAGGAAGCGGCCGCCTACGTAACGACCTGGCTGCCACTCTCCGCCGCTCCATTTGTCCTGTTGATGAACCGGGACACCTATGCGTCGCTTTCGTCCGCGGAGAGGAGCTGGGTGGATCAGGCTTCGGACGCCTGGCTGTCGATGTCGGGGGCCCGGGGGTACGAGGCCACCGGCGCACGCGGGCTCCGAGTGGCGCGTGAGGCAGGCGTTGAACTCATCGATCTGCCGGACCGGGAAAAGGCCCGTTTCGAGGACGCGGTCGCCGGCACGCTGCAGGCGCAGCTCGCCCGAAGGCTGGGTGACCTGACCGTGGCCGAGGTCATCGAACGGTACCGCGGGAGGTGAGGGGCTTGCACCGAGACCCGGATCGGGGCCGCAGCAGGAGAAGCCACGCGCTGCAACGGGGTCTGACCTCCGCGTTTTCGATCACCGGGGGGACCGCGCTGCTCGCGCTTCTGGGCATCACCGTGGCCGAGGTTGTGGCGCGTCACCTGGTCGGGGTTTCCCTGCTGGGCGCCGAGGATCTCGTAACCATGAGCCTGACGGTGCTCGTGGCGGCCGCGGTGGTCTATTCGGCACAGGAGGGCGGACATGTGTCGGTCGACCTGGTCGGGCGATTCGACGGCGGCCGCGCCGGCCGCGTGGCCGACTTCCTCGCGCGGCTTCTGGGTGCGGGGGCAACAGCGGTCGCGGCCCTGGCACTCTTTGCCAAGGGCAGCTGCGGTCTCGAGTGCGGCGAGGTCACCGGGAGCCTTTCCATCGTGCACACCCCGTTCTACTACGCGCTGGGGGCGTCGATGGCGACGTACTCTCTGCTTCTGGCGTCCCGAATGTTCGATCGGGCAGCCGTATCCGACGCGGACGACCCACCGGGGCAGGGCGTCTGATGGACGGGACAACCGTCGCTGTCCTCGGGCTCGCCGCGCTCTTCGTTCTTCTCCTGATCCGGGTGCCGGTCGGGCTGTCGATGCTGATCGCCGGCGCGGCCGGCATCGCCCTCATACGTCCCCAGGCCGTGCTGCCGGTCATCGCCGGAGAGACGTTCGCGGTATCGTCGCGGTACGCGCTGACCATCATCCCGCTCTTCATGCTGATGGGGAATCTCGCCGTCGTGTCGGGGATGAGCCGGGAGTTGTACCTGGCGGCCAACCTCTGGCTGGGCCGCTTCAGGGGTGGACTCGCTGCGGCCTCGATCGTCGCCAGCGCCGGGTTTTCGGCCCTGTCCGGATCGTCGCTGGCCGCGGCGCTGACGATGGGACGTGTCGCGCTCCCGGAGATGCGACGCTTCAACTACGACAGGTCACTCGCGGCCGGAAGCGTCGCCGCCGGTGGAACCCTCGGCATCCTGATTCCGCCATCGGCCGGGCTGGTCCTCTACGGCATACTTACGGAGCAGAGCATCGGCCGCCTCTTCATGGCGGGGCTCATTCCCGGGATCCTGCTCACGCTGTTCTTCGTTGTGACCGTCTTTCTTGTTGTGAAGCTCCATCCGCACAAGGTGCCGCCGGGAGGGCCTGCGAACCCGACCCTGGAGCTGCAGCATGCGCCTGCGGGAGCCTACTGGATCCTTGGGCTGGTGGTGGTAACCCTCGGCGGTATCTACGCGGGCGTCTTTTCCGCCATGGAAGCGGCGGGCGTGGGCGCATTCCTGACTTTGCTCCTGGCGCTGGCGCGTCGCTCCCTCACTCGGGATGGCTTCGGCGAAGCCGTCCATTCCACGTTGAGGGCGAGCGGAACGGTGTTCCTGATCCTGATCGGTGCGTATGTGTTCAAGGTGTTCCTGGGCTTCACCGAAATACCGTTCGCCGCGGCCCGCTGGGTGGCCGACCAGGGATGGTCGGGGGCACAGGTGGTCGCCGTGCTTCTCGTGATGTTCATCGTGCTGGGCACATTCCTGGACGGTTTCGCGATGCTCGTCCTGACCATCCCGCTGGTTCAGCCGATCCTCACCTCGCTCGGCGTCGACATGATCTGGTTCGGTGTGATGATCGTCGTCACCCTGGAGATGGGGCTGATTTCGCCGCCCGTCGGTCTGAACACGTTTGTCGTGAAGAGCGTGGCCCAGGATGTTCCGATGGGCGCGATCTACCGCGGCATCATCCCGTTCTGGTTCGCGATGCTGGCGTTGCTGGTGCTGATCGCACTCGTGCCGCGGATTGCCACTTTCCTACCGGAGGCGATGTACGGGATTCAGCCGTGACCGAGCACCTCGCTCCGTCTCCGGCTCAGCGATCGCTCGACTCACGGTGGTCGGTGACGCGGCGTGCCTTGACGGGGAACCGCGGCAGCGTCCCGAGCGGCACGGCCCGCACTTCAAACCGGATCCCCAGCGCGCCCCGCAGGGCCCTGGACAATCGCGCTGTCACCCCGTCGGCATCGCTGCTCCCCACCTCGACCCGTACCTCGATCTCGTCGCGGGTCTCCTGCCTCCGCACATCCACGGCAAACTCCCCCGCTTCCCGGAATCCCCGGATCACGTTCTCGATCTCGCTGGGATGGAACTCGACCCCCCGGACGCTCAGGCTCTGGTCCAACCGGCCCCTGACACCCCCCTTGAGACGCCGGTAGTTGCTGCCGCACGCGCACGGCCGCTCATGCAGCCGCCCGAAGTCACCCGTCCGGTACCGTATGGCGGGCATTCCGGTCCGGCCGAGGTTGGTGACCACGAGTTCTCCCTCTCGCGCCGGGGCTCCGGTCACGGGATCGACGATCTCGAAGATGAACTCGGCCTCGTTGAAGTGGACGCCGTCCCGGGCGTGGCACTCGAATCCCCACGCGCCCACCTCGGTGGCGCCGGCGTGGTCGAAGACTTCGGCGCCGAGGGCCTCGGTGAGCCGCGCTTTCGTGGCCGGCAGGCTCGCCCCCGGTTCGCCCGCGTGGATGGTGACGCGCAAGGCGGAAGCCGCGAGGTCGATTCCGGCCTCCGCGGCGACCTCGGCCAGCCGCAGTGCATGGGTAGGCGTGCATACCATGACCGTGGGGCGGTCCGACATGATGGCGTGCACGCGCCCCAACGAGTCCTTGCCGCCTCCCGGAAGGACAATGCACCCGAGGCTCCGGGCACCCTCCACACCACTCCATACCCCGAGGAAGGGACCGAACGAGAAGGGGAAGAACACGCGGTCGGCCCGGGTGACGCCCGCCGCACGGAAGATCCTGACCCAACACCTGGCGAGCCATTCCCAGCTCTTCCGAGTATCGAGCCACCTCAGCCCCTGTCCCGAAGTGCCCGAGGTATGGTGCTCCTGGACATATCGCTCCAGCGGGTACGTCGGGAGTGTGCCGTACGGCGGGGCTCGCCGCTGGTCTGCCAGGAGTTCCTGTCTCGTGGTGAACGGCAGGCGCCGGAGGGCGTTCAGGCTGGATATGTCGGTGGGCGTGTGGACCCCGGCGTGGGTCAGCTTGTTGCGGTAGAACACGTTGTCGCTCAGGACGGGTTCCAGCATGCCCCGGAGGCGGGAGAGCTGGATGCGTTGCAGCGCTGACGGATCGAGTCGTTCTTCCGGATCCAGCCTGTCGGCGACGGAGGAGTCGCCTGTTCTACGGGGAGTGGCTGCGGCCGATTGGACTCTCATGGGATACAGGGTCGGAATGTGAGGCCGACCGGTCGGTCGGAAGGACACGCTTGGCGATGTCAACGCGCGATACGTAGCTTGCGGCGCAGGGATCAACCTAACGAAGGACGACACATGACCATGGACCGCAGACGGTTCGCCGCCGCAACGGGGGCGAGCGCGGTGGCTCTCCTGTGGCAGCAGGCGTGCACCGAGGTGGCGGACACGGGAGAGGTCTCGGCGGCGACCGCGCAAACGCTCCTGGACCATCAGGGCACCCGCGGCATCTACGAGGACGCGGAAGAACTGGACCGTCTGCGCGCAGCGATCACCAACATGATCGACGTGCAGCGCCAGCTTCGTGATTTCCCGCTTGACCCCGACGAGCCGCCCCTCACCATTTTTCGGAGGGGCTGAGCGATGCAGGAAGACACCTTCTTCCTCACGGTCCGTGAGCTGGCCGACCGGCTTGCGAACGGGGCCGTCACGTCGGTCGAACTGACGCAGGCCTACCTGGACCGCGCGGATGCCCTCGACGTGCCCCCGTTCGACCTGCCGAGCGAGCCGCGCATGGACCACGACGGCAAGCTCGCCACCATGGTCACGATCGCCCGCGACCACGCGCTGGAGTCGGCCGAGCGAGCCGACCGCGAACTCTCGGTCGGCCGTCGGCGCAGCATCCTGCACGGAATCCCCTACGGGGTGAAGGATCTGCTGGACACCCGGGGCATCCGTACCACATGGGGGTCGAGGATCTTTCGGGACCGCGTCCCGGACCGGAACGCCGCCGTCATCGACCTGCTCGAAGAGGCGGGCGCGGTCATGATGGCCAAGATGTCGCTGGGCGAGTTCGCCGGCGGCAACACCAGCTCCGCCCTCAATCCCTGGAAGCTCGACCGCACCAGCTTCGGGTCGTCGAGCGGGACGGTCTCCGCTGCGGTCGCCGGGCTGATCGGCTTCGGCATCGGCACCGAGACCGGCGGCTCCATAGTCTTTCCGGCTTCTGCCGTCGGCGCCTCCGGCCTGCGCCCCACATTCGGTCGCGTGAGCCGCTTCGGCTGCATGGCGCTGTCGTGGAGCCTGGACAAGATCGGGCCCGTCGGTAGGTCGGCCGAGGACTGCGGGCACATCCTGCAGGAGATCGCGGGATACGATGCGCGCGATAACTGCACCGTCGACCGTCCGTTTGTCTTCCGCCCGGAGCCGGGTCCGATGCGCGGCCGCCGCCTGGGCGTCCACCGGGCCGAGTTCGAACTGTCGGGCTCTGCAACCACCAAACGGGTCTTCCGGGAGGCGCTGGATGTGTTCGCGCGGATGGGCGTCGAGGTCGAGGACGTCGAACTGCCGCTCCGGCCCACCGGCGCGCTCTTTACGACCATCGTCACCGTCGAGAGCGGCACCAACTTCAAGTCGCTCTTCGACGACGGGAGCGCCGCCGAGATGTTCTCGTTCAACGAGGACCGGCGCGCGGGATGGATGGCCGGCCGGATGATGCCCGCCGCCGACTACCTCACCGCGCAGCGGATTCGCAACCAGCTGGTGCGCGAGGCCGACGAGATCCTGTCGCGCTACGACGCGGTGATCGCGCCGACGTGGCCCAACGGCGCGGCGATGCGCGAGGTGCGTGACGGCTGGCCGATTCCGGCTCGCAACGAGTGGGAGCCCCCGGGCGATGTCAGCGCGGGCACCCCACGCCTCAACTACATCGCGAACCTGGTCGGACACCCTGGGCTGGCGATTCCGTGCGGCTTCGACGAGGATGGACTGCCGCTGTCGCTGCAGATCGTCGGGTCACCGATGGACGACCAGAGCGTGCTGGATTTAGGCATGGCGTATCAGCGGGAGACGGACTGGCACCTGCGGCGACCGCCTTATCCGTGGCGGGAATAGAGGCGGGGCACAGACGGATGATCTGTAATGTGTCCATTACATAATGTAATGTTTACATGACATTCGTTAGGCTTCTACCCTATCGCCGCCACGTGGCCGGATCCGGAATCCCGCGACTGAAGATCACCCGGGGAGGGGCCGTGACCGGACCGGCGGCATCCGCAGCCATCCCGCCCAGATCGGTCGCATCCTCGCCGCGCAGGATCGCGCGCACCTGACGGCTGTCCGGATCGAGGAGGACCGCCATGGGCCTGTCGGTCGTCCCATCCATCATGGTCCAACCGCCGGGCCCGGACAGCCTGATGCTCTCCAGCGTGCCGGCCCACTCGTCTCGCAGTGGCAGCGCCAGCACGAACGACAACCACCCGTCGGTGTCGGCCATCTCCAGCATGTCGAAGCTCAGCGAGAACAGTTCCTCTCCGGTCACGGCTCGGCCGGTCAGCTCATAGTCCCCGCTGACCTGCGGTGCCGACGGTGTCGCGTCCGCCACGAACGCAGGCTCAAGGAACGGATTGCCGTGTGCGTCAACGCCGCCCCAGAGCAGGAGGGAGCGGGTGGGAGCGCCTGCGGTAGACGCGCTGGTGCTGCTTTCACTTGCCAGGCGATAGCCCAGGGCCCTGGCGAAACTGTAGTCGCTCACCCACCTGGGGGGACCGCAGTACGACATCAGGTCCCGGGCGCGCGGCGGTACCAGGACGCCCCCGTCGCGGAAGTCGTATCCCCAGTGACCGATGGACCCATCCGGCTGGGGGAACGCCCGATCGGGGCCGCCTGCACCTCCGCAAGGTGCGTGGTAGAGAGCGAAGTTGTGTCCCAGTTCGTGGGCGATCACGAACCCGTCCGCAGCCGAAAAACCCGCCCCGTAACCGAGATACGCGACCCCCGACTGGCCGCCCACGATGCGTTCCGGCATGATGCCCATGTAGTAGCCGCCCCCGCCTTCCATGCGCTTGATCAGGTTGGTCTCGATGAGGAGTTCAACGGTGTTGTTTGTCGAGGTCAGGACGGGTTGATGAGCCTTTACGTCGAGTTCGCCGACCGGGAGCATTGCCCGCGTATCGGCCAGCATCTCGTGGTTCCGGGGGTCGGCAGCCATGGCGCCGGCAACGCCCGCGATCAACGAGTCCCGGTCCCGCATCCATTGGAACGGCACAAAGGTGAGGTCCAGCGCGGGCACATCCTGCACCTGCAATGCGGCACGGCCCGTCTCGGGGAGCCGCGCAGCCACTCCGAGTTCCGGATCCAGCGTGTTGTCCGGGTCGATTTCGACCACCATCTCGAGGCCGGGCCGAATCACTGACGCCGGTATGATCGCGTTCGCGGACGCTTCGAGTGTGCTCTCGGCGTACTCGACTTCGGTGGGGATTCGAACGTTCGAGCTCGGGATATCGACCACGTGAGTCTCTGTGCCGTCGACGAAGAAGGTCGCCCGCACGGTCGGTATGCTTTGCTCCGTTGGCCGCGCGGCCGTCGGGAAGACTCGCAGCAGCGCTTCCCTGCCAGCAACCAGGGGGACCGGAACGTCTCGTGACTGCACCGCCTGCGTCAGGTAGGCGGACGACGCGGCGGCGGCCTCGCAGGGACGCACGCGGGCAACCGTGACCCCGGACATCCAGTCCCCGAACGTGGCATCCGCGGGCGCGCAGAGCCCGGTACCACCCAGGAGAAGCTCGTCCAGCCGGGCGAGCGTCGTCATACCCGAAGGCAGGACGCCGGAAAGTGCCGCGTTGCCGGTCAGGTGGAGCCGCCGCAGCGACGTCATGCCGCCCAACTCCGTCGGAAGTGGGCCCGCAAGGCGGTTTTCCATGGCCGACAGTGTCTGGAGTCGCGACAGATTGCCGAGCTCGAGGGGGATGGCGCCCGTCAGTTCATTCCGATCCAGGTAGAGTGTCCACATGTTGGACAGGTTGCCGAACTCGGCGGGGATCGGGCCGCTCAGCGCATTCCCGTCGAGGTGGAGCGTCCGCATGCTGGACAGCCTGCCCAGCTCCGGAGGGAGCGGCCCCGTCAGCCTGTTGCCGGTGAGGGACAGGTATTCCAGGACCGACAGGTTGCCCAGCTCCGGCGGAATCGGCCCGCTCAGCCGATTGCGACCCAGGGTCAGGGCAGACAGGCTCGGCGCCGCACCCAGATCGGCCGGGATCGGTCCCGTCAGCTCATTGTCGTGGAGGATCAGATCTTCCAGAAGCGACAGGCTGCCCAGTCCCGGCGGGATCCTCCCGGTCAGTTCGTTGTCCTGGAGGTACAACTCGGCCAGGGCGGCCAAGTTGCCCAGTTCCAGCGGAATCGGCCCGCTCAGGCGGTTGCCGCTCAGCCGCAACCACGACATTTGTGCGAGGGCTCCCAGTTCGGGCGGAATCGGTCCCGACAGTTCATTGTTGCTGAGATTCATCGCGAACAGCCCGGACAGGTCAGCCAACTCCTGCGGGATCGGGCCCGTCAGCCTGTTGTTGTCGAGGTAGAGCAACGTCAGGCTGGACAGGCCGCCCAGCTCCGGCGGGATCGCCCCGGTCAGGCGATTGCGACCTAAAACGAGCCACGACAGGCTCGGCATGTTGCCGAGTTCGGGCGGAATCGGTCCCGCAAGCCCGTTCAAGGCAAGGTTCAGCTGCGACAGATTGGTCAGATCGGCCAACTCCGCCGGGATCGGTCCCGTCAAGTCGTTGAGGCTCAGATCCAGCTCGGAGAGGTTGGCCAGGTGTCCCAGCTCGGGGGGAATCGTCCCCGCGAGCTTGTTGCGGGGCAGTGCCACCCCGACCACTCGGCCCTCATCGTCAGTCGTCACTCCCCTCCACTCCTCGAGAGGGAGGTCGGACAGCCAGTTCTCGTTGTCCTCCCAGTCGTCGCCGCCGGTGGCCGTGTAGAGGATCTCGAGGACTTCCCGGTCGGAGAGGGGTGCACACGCCTCGCCCGTGCCCTCGTGGGATGGGATGGTGGCGACGAACTCGACGAACGAGTCATCGGGCGGGACGCACAGCCCCGTACCCTGGTATCGCAGTTCCTTCAGCGGGAGCGCGGAGAGCGACAGCGGCAGATGACCGGTCAGTCCGGCATTGGCGTCGATTCGCAACGACGTCAAGCCGGCAAGTTGTGCCAGCACCGCCGGAACGCGGCCCGCCAGATCGTTGTTTGAGAGGTCGAGCGTGCTGACGTGCCCGAGGGAATCGGTGCCCACGCCGTGCCATTCCTCCAGGAGGCCGTCGCCGAGCCACCCGGTGGACCGCTTCCAACCCTCTCCCCCGGTGGCGTTGTACAGAGCGACCAGGACATCCCGGTCAGCCTCGTTGCACAGGGGCCCCACGTAGACGTCGAGTTGCAACAGCCACGTCGCGAAGTCCGTCGACCCGGGAGCACAGAGCGACTCGTTGCCGGGAAAGTGGAAGACGCGAAGTCGCTCCAGGCCCATCAGGTCCAGTGGGATCGGCCCGGCAAGGTCATTCCAGTCCAGGCCGAGTCGCGTGAGATTGCGCAGCTTGCCCAACTCGGGCGGGACCGTCCCGGTCAATTCGTTCCTGCGGAGTCTCAGCACCTCCAGGTTGGCCAGATCGCCGATCTCGGCCGGAATCGATCCGGAAAGGTCGTTGACTCCGAGGATGAGCGCCCTGAGGTTGCGCAGCTTGCCCAGTTCGGCAGGGATCGGTCCCTCCAGCGAGTTCCGCTCGAGACTCAGCACTTCCAGGCGGGTCAGGTTACCCAACTCCGGGGGGATGCGTCCCTCGAGATCGCTCGCGGAGAGTATCAACTCGGTGACGTGGCCGGCATCGTCGGTGGTAACCCCGTGCCATTGACCGATGGGCAGGTCCGACAGCCAGCCATCGTTTTCGATCCATCCCCGACCGTACGTGGCCTCGTAGAACGTCACCAGGTCGCCCCAGTCCTCGTGGGCCACGGTCAACCGCACCTGCCCATTCACGCCGGACCGCGCCGCCGTGATCAGTACCGAACCCTCGGCGAGGCCGCGCACCAGACCCGATCCATCCACTGCGGCGACCGACGTATCGCTCGATGTCCAGGTGTACTCCCTGCCCGGCACCGTGAACCCGTTGGCGTCCCAAGCTTCCGCCGTCATGCGGACCGTATCTCCCGCGGACACCTTGCCGCCGGCCGGCAGCACCTCTATCCCGATCACCTCCTGCGCCACCGTAACCGCCGAGCTCCCCGACGCCCCGCCCGCGGTCGCGGTGATCGTCGCCGTCCCGTTCGCCCTTGCCGTCACCAGACCGGTCGCGTCGACCGTCGCAATCTCGGCGCTGGTGCTCACCCAGGTCACTGCGGCGCCGGCCATCACCTGGCCGGTCTGGTCGCGAACTTCGGCGCTCAGCTGCACGGTTTCCGCAAGGGCCGCCAGGGTGGCCACCGTCGGTGTCACGGCAACCGCGGTCGGGCGGGGAGGTTCGGGCGGCTCAATCGTGTCGTCGCTGCACGCGGAGGTCCAGGCCAGGCCGGCCAGCAGCATCAACGGCAGGAGGTGGTTGCGCGGAAGACTCATCGTGAACTCCGGTAGGACGGCCTGACCTGCGGCCTACTTAGTGGCCGATCCCGTCCGTGTCAATCGGTATCCCGCGGCTGAACAGTACCTGCAGACCCGACACGGCCGGCCCGACAGCTTCCGCAGCCACGTCAACCAGGTCGGCTGCGTCCTCGCCGCGCAGGATCCCCCGCACCTCGCCGCTGGCCGAATCGCGGAGGATGGCCATGGGCCGGTCGGTCATCCGGTCCGTGGTGGTTGATCCTGCCGGGCCCGACAGCGTAATGCTCTCGGGCATGCCCGCCCACCCGGTCTGTATCGGCAGCGCGAGCACGAAGGACGACCCCGCCACAGCGTCAGCCAGTTCCGCCATGTCGAAACTGACGGAAAACACCTCGTTGCCGCTGGCGCTGCGGCCAACGAGTTCGTAGTCGCTGCCGGATCGGGGAGCGGTGGGCGTGGCGACAGTCACGAACGCGGGCTCCAGGAACGGATTCCCTTCGTCGTCCAGGCCGCCCCAGAGAATCAGGCTCCGCGTGGGGGCGTACGGGGCGGCTGGCGCGAACGGACCCCGGCTCCCATCCCCCGCGAGGCGATGGTTCAGTGCCTTGGTGAAGCTGAACTCGCTGACCCACCTCGGTGGACCACAGTAGGACATCAGGTCCCGGGTCCGCGGCGACACCAGTCTCCCACCGTCGCGCGAGTCGTATCCCCAGGAGCCGATCGAGGCATCTGTTTGAGGGAACGCGGGGTCCGGGCCGCCAGCCCCTCCGCAGGGCGCATGAGAAAGACCCATGTTGTGTCCGAGTTCGTGCGCGATCACAAAGGGATCGGCCACCGAATAGCCGATGCGGAAACCGAGGAACGCGACCCCGACCGGGACCCCCGCGACGTGCTCCGGCAGGATCCCCATGTAGTAGCGCGTACCGCTCTCCAGCGTCCTGATCAGATGTGTCTCGCGAAGCAGATCCAGAGATTCGGTCGTCGAGGTCAGGACGGCTTCATGGACTTCCACGTCCACGTCGGCAACAGGGAGCATCGCCCGCGCGTCGCCGAGCATTTCGTGCGTTTCCGGGTCTGCAGCCATGCCCGCAGCCAGATCCACGATCCACGAGTCGGGCTTCGGTGCCCATTGGAACGGGATCACCGTCAGATCCAGGCTGGGCAACGCCTCCACTTGCACGGGAGCCCTGCCCTCCTCGGGAATCCGCTTCGTCACGCCCAGTCCGGGATCCAGCGTTCCGTCGGGGTCGATCTCCACGACCATCTCCAATCCCGGCTGGATCACCCATCCGGGGACTGTCACGTTGGCCGACCTTTGCAACGCACTCCGGGCGTCTTCGATCTCGGTTGGGATGGGCGTCCCCGAGGCCGGGATTTCGATGGCCAGCCTTTCGTCGCCATCGAGGTAGAAGGTCGCGCGCACCATCGGGATGCCTTCGCCGCTCGGGATCGAGGCCACCACGAACACCCTCAGCAGTGCCTCCCTGCCGGCGATCAGCGGAACCGGGAAGTCAAGCGACTGGACCGCCTGGGTCAGGTACGCCGCCGACCCCGCGTCCACCGCACAGGCGCGCACCCGCGCCACCTCAACTGCCGACAGCCAGTTCTGGAAGGTGGTGTCCGCAGGGGCGCACAGACCGGTACCCGTCAGAATCAGTTCCTCCAGCTCGCGCAGGCCGGTCAGGTCGGCAGGCAGGATCCCGGACACCTCGGCATTGTCGGTCAGGTGGAGCCGCTCCAGACGGGTGAGTCCACCCAGGACCGGCGGGAGCGCACCGGACAGCCCGTTCCCGGCCAAAGAGAGCGTCTGCAGCCTTGACAGATCACCGATTTCGGCGGGAATCCGTCCCTCCAGTTCGTTCCTGCTCAGGTTGAGTTGCTCCAGGCTGGGCAGGGCACCCAACTCCGACGGGATGCTTCCGGTCAGCCTGTTCCGGCTGAGATCCAGCTTCGCCAATGCAGACAGGCCGGCCAGCCTCGCCGGAATCGACCCCGTCAGCAGATTGCGACCGAGGACCAGCTCGCTCAGGCGGGACAGGTTGCCCAACTCGGGCGGGATCGACCCAATCAGCCAGTTCTCGCCGAGCCCGACACGTGTCAGGGTCGGCAGGCTGCCAAGCCACGAAGGAATCGATCCCGTCAGCCGATTGCGATTGAGAATCAGCTCGTGCAACCTGGCCAGGTTACCGAGTTGCGGCGGGATCGGTCCCTCCAGGCGATTCCCGTCCAGGTACAGAAAGTAGAGGTTGGCAAGGTCGCCCAACTGCGGAGGGATCGGTCCCTCCAGCCGGTTGATCCCGAGCCCCAGCACGAGAAGGCCGGTCAGTTTGCCCAGCTCCGGCGGGATCGGTCCCTCCAGCTCATTCGCCCACAGCAGCAACTGTGAAAGGTTGGACAGATCGCCCAACCGCGGAGGGATCGGTCCCTCGAGTTCGTTCTGGCCGAGATTCAGCAGTGTGAGGCTGGACAGGTCGCCCAACTGGGCCGGGATCGGTCCCTCCAGGCGATTGCCGGACATGTCCAGTTCGCGGAGCGCGTCCAGGTAGCCCAGCCGGGGCGGAAGGCGGCCCGCCAAACCGTTGCGTGGAAGCCGCAGCGCGATGACCCGGCCGGCGGCGTCGGTCTCTACTCCGGTCCACACACCGAGAGGATGGGACGAAAGCCAGTTCCCGTCGTCCTTCCATTCCGGACCGCCGACCGCACTGTACAGTAGTTCGAGGATTTCCCGGTCCGACGGGGGCGAACAGTCGGCGTCCGTGCCTTCGTGCAAGGGAATTGCGGCCAGCCATCCGGCAAACGATTCGCCCGTGGGAATGCACAAGCCGGTGTGTCGGTACTCCAGCGCTTCGAGCGAGAGCGCGGACAGCGTCAGCGGCAGGGGACCCGTCAGTCCCTCGTTTCCGTCCAGCCGAAGAGAAGTCATGCGCGTGAGCGGTGCCAACAGCTCCGGCAGGGAACCCGCAAGCCCGTTGTCGGCCAGATCGAGCGCGACGACCCGCCCCAACGAATCGGTGGTCACGCCATGCCATTCGCTCACCGGTACTTCGTTGAGCCAGCCGTCGGAGCGAGTCCATTCGCTTCCCCCGGTGCCCTCGTAGAGCGACACGAGCGCTTTCCTGTCGTCTTCGTTGCATGCGGGTCCGAGCGCAACATCAAGCCGCTGCAGCCACCGAATGAAATCGGTTTCGTCGGGAATACATGGGTATTCGTTGTCCCTGAAGTGGAAAAACCGGAGCCGTTCGAATCGCGTGAAGGCGGAGGGAACCAGACCGGTCAGGGCGTTTCCCTGGATACTGAGCCTCGTGAGATTGGGCAGACTGCCCAGCTGGGGCGGAATCTGGCCGGAAAGGAAATTGTGGTTCAGCCGCAGGTCCTGCAGCCTGGCCAAGTTGGCCAATTCGGCCGGGATTTCCCCGACCAGGCCGTTCACGTCAAGGCGCAGACTCCTGAGGTTCAGCAGCCTGGTCAGTTCACCGGGAATCGGCCCCCGCAACCGATTCCAGTGGAGATGCAGGGTCTCAAGATGTGACAGGCGGCCCAATTCCGCCGGGATGCTCCCGGTCAGGTGGCTCGAAGCGAGTTCCAGCGCGGTGACGTGACCATCCGGCCCGGTTGTCACTCCATGCCACTCGCCGATCGGCCGATCCGACATCCAGCCGTCGTCTTCGATCCAGCCTTGACCCTGCGTGGCCTCGTAGAACGCCGCGAGCGGGCCCCAGTCGGCGTGGGCTACCGTAACCGCTGCCGTACCCGGCACTCCTGCCGAGGCGGCCGAGATGATTGCGACGCCCTCGACGATCCCATGAACCAGGCCCGACTCATCCACGGTGGCAACGGCAGTATCGCTCGAAGACCACGTGAATTCGCCGCCAGGCACCGTATGCCCGTTCGCGTCCCAGGCCTCCGCGCTCAGGCGCAGGGTGTCGCCCGCGGACACTTTGCCGGGGGCGGGCAACACCTCTATCCCCTTAACAGCTTGCGCCACGGTTACCTCGGCGCTCCCCGAGGCCGACCCGGCCGTTGCGCTAATGGTGGAGGTCCCGTTGCCCACCGCAGTGACCAGCCCCGCCGCGTCCACCCTCGCCACCGCGTTGCTGACGCTCACCCACGTCACGGCGGCCCGGCTCATGACCCGGCCGTTCTGGTCGCGGACCTCGGCACTCAGCTGCACGGTCTCGCCTACAGCTGTCAGCTCGGCCGAGGCCGGGCTCACCGTGATCGTCGCCGGCACGGGAATCTCGGGTGGCCGCGCAGGATCCGTCGTGCCGTCGCCACAGCCGACGACCCAGGCGACACCTGCCAGAACTGCCCCGGCAAGGATGGATTTGCGCGGGTGGCTCATGGCATGAGTTCTAGTCGGGCTGAATGACCCCTGTCAAGCGTTGTTATGACGCAATCGCGTTCATTTTCGACGCAACAACACTCGCCTGAGGAACCGGTTGCGGAACACGCCCCGCGGATCGAACGCCCTGCAAGTGGCTTCAAACTCCCCCAGTCCGGGATAGCCGCGCTCCACCCCGGCCCCGCCCGGAGGGAACCACTTGCCCCAGTGAAGGCGTGCGCCGAGAAGCGACGACATGCGGTCTGCCAGGGCAGCCACCACGCGCCGGAACGGCTCCCGTGGCTCGGTCAGCGTGATGAGGCTGATCGCATACCAGTCCTGCTCTTCGAGGCCGTGGCAGGAGGCCATTGAGATCAGTGTGTCGTCGGGCAGCACGCGACGGATGCAGATCGGGTAGTGGTGGACGTACGAACCGCGCTCGTCCGCCCGCCGCAGAGCCTCCACGACGAGATCGACCGCCGCCGCCAGGTGCTGGCGCGTGACGAACGCTTCCATCTCCAGGTGGCGAAAGAGGTCGTGCCGCATCAGGAGCTGCCGGTCGCTCCGGTCGGTGACGCACCACCGAGGGAAGATGAACGCCGGAAGAAGGCGTCGATAGAGCAGGTGTACGAGGCGACGGCTCCGCATCAGCGAAGCGGAGAACTTCACGCAGAGGTGCAGCAGCACATCGATCACGGCCAGCCAGTACAGCCGATAGAGTGCCGCTCCCCCCGTCCGACGGTTCTCATCGGCCACGCTCCGTTCGTGCACGAGCCAGGTCCAGGCGTGCGGCATCAGGTAGAACTGCTGCAGCGGCGCCTTCCCCTCCCCTGCCAGCACGGCATCGAGATCGCGCCGCCAGACGGACCGCTCACGCACGTAGTATTGCGGCACGCAAGGCAGCGTCACCTCGAGGACGACGCCCATTGCCCCAACCGAGCATCGCGCCGCCCGAAGCGCACTGCCGGAATGGGGCCTATATACATGAGTAACCGGAAGGCAGCACACGTTCAAAATGTTGAACAAAAGCAAATGTCCAATTGTTGACGTGCAACGTGTTTGCGCTTTACCTTTATACATCGGAGGGTAGCGCCCGTCGGAGGGCAACACGTCTTAAAAACGTGGCCATGCTCATCACAGCATGAGGGTTCGATTCCCTTACCTTCCGGTTACTCATTTTTAGTAGCACTTATACAAAGGTTTTTCTGGATTATATACTTCATAATCTGCTATATATCTATCATGTATATCAAGCGGCGGTATTAATGCAGCTTTTGTTATAGGAGTTATCACAATGCTGTCTGTTCTTGGTCCATATAAAGCCATTATATCATATATAGGCTCAATGCGCCCGTCAATATTTGCCCAATGAGAAATAGACGCACATTCATACCAGTGAAAACCAAATCTTCCATCAACAGGAAGTTTTCCATCATAATAAACCCCGTGTTGTTTTCTTGCCTTGTCCCATTCATGTCTCCATATGGAATCTACTTTTGGATGTTCAGACCAATACCTGTCTCCTGCATATTTACCGTTTTCATCATATATGACTTCTCCCCCAATCCATAAGCATATGAAATATTTCATGCGCCCATATTGATTCCCATCCGCCAGAAGACGAGCTATACTCTATTCGTCCTCCAAAAACATTATATGCATTTACAAATTCTTCATCGGTACATGGTGTAACACGAGCAATAGACGTACCAAATTTTGCATCAGTAAATACAGATAAGTGGATTCCTTGTTTAATTGTATCTCCCTTTGCAAAATTCAATCCTCGGCAATACATATCTTTGTCGGATATGTATACTGAATCTGGAGATAGTGAAGTTTTGGACAGCATTGCAGAAATCTGTTCTATAGCATTGTTGAATGTTTCTATTTTTTGAGGATCAGAATCGGCTTCTTCGTTTGAGCCTCTAATCTGGTGAATATAAATAGGATATTTCCAAAGATCCGCTGGTACATTTTCTACTAACGGAGGACGATCAATTTTTGTTGATTCTAGAACAGATACCAGAGTGTTTTCTGTTACGCACCCACATATGACAGATACAATTAAAACTAAAAGAGGCCCGGTGGCAGAATGGTTATGTACTTGGCCTTGCAATCCGAGAGATGTCGGTTCGATTCCGACCCGGGCCTCTTTTAGTTTTTGAATCAACAACATGATACTCTCCTGTCTAGCTGGCATTTTTTCTGCCCATTCATTCGGGCCGTTGCCAACACAACAGGAGAAACCTTCGTGTCCCTGCCTATTTAGCTGTGGAATAAGCTCGGTAGCGATCCGATTTCTTATTCTCTTATTCAGCCTATTGTATTCAGCAGGTGGCCCGAAAAGACAGGCTCCCGCCGTGTTGGCAAATGAAAGGTAACTATTTTCAGCTCTTTCCGCAAGTGAAGAATAAAAAGGCCCGGTGGCAGAATGGCTATGTACTTGGCTTTGCAGGCTAAGAAATGTCGGTTCGATTCCGACCCGGGCCTCTTTATTCTTCATTTTTCTTATCTATTTCTTCTGGAAATGGCTCCAACGCATCAGGAGGCAGAGACATAAGTTTCCGTGCAATGTTTTCTGGTGTATCTGGTATGCGCTTGGGCCATTTAGCTTTTTTGCCTTTTTTCTTTTTCATTTGGTCAAATGCGCCTTGTTTTTATGAACAACGAAGAAGATCCGGTGGCAGAATGGATATGCGCCCGGACTTGCAAGCTGGGAGACGTCGGTTCGATTCCGACCCGGATCTTTTTCGTTGTTCATTTGGTCAGTTTCTTCCAGGTGAGGATTTTTCCTTCTAGACTGCGAGCTACCTTTTGCATTTGTGTTCTTATGCTCATCTTTCGGACATTGTGTTTCCATGCAAACTCATCAGCATATCTTTGTAGATGTTTTGGAGACATATAATGAAACGTTCCTTTGTGAGCGCGTTTCAACATAGACCAAAAACTTTCTAGACCATTGGTATGTACATCGCCTCTTACAAATTCACCACGAGAATGACAAACCTTTTTGTGGTAATGATGAGCATTAGTATATACTCTGCTTTCATCTGTATACAATTTCGCTCGTCCATGCAGCTTTTCAGATAGAAAATCATATACTGAATCCATTGTTACGCCATCTGGCATAACTCGGGCGTATACATGATTACTGAATCTATCTTTCATTCCAACAACAGGTGTCTTTGTACCAATCGGCCCTTTGCGAGCTTTCTTCTTTGCATGTTTGTTTTTCTCTAATCCTCCTACATAAGTCTCGTCAGCTTCAACAGGACCAATAAAATGTTGCATTGGAGTTTGAAGCTTCCAACCTTCACGAATTCTGTGAGCAAGAAACCAGGCAGTTTTTTGGGTTATTCCTAATTCTTTATGAAGTTGTACGGATGACATACCTTTAGGATGATTGGCCATAAGATATATAGCAACGGCCCAAACTCTATATCCTAACTTGCTATTCTGCATCACAGTACCAGTTTTCACAGAAAAGAATTTTCTACAATCTCTGCATCTATGAGGCATTGTTGGATGCGTAGTCTTTTTTTTGCGTATTCATAGATTCGCATTTTGGACACACTGGACAGCCGAAATCTCCCCATCTGACTTGTTGAAACCATTTCTCGGCCGTATTATCGTCCGGAAACATTTCCATTAGCTTGAAAAGAGAAAACGGCTTTTTGAACATGGCGCATCCTAATCTTGAGTATACAGCTACCGCGTCGGTAATATAACACCAGTGTCAACCCCTTGGTTACTCATGTATATAGGCCCCGCCGGAATCGACGGTGCGGACCCGCGCCTTCCCATCCCTTCCGTAGCACGCGATCCGCATGGACTCGACGTAGTGCGACATGGAGTGCCGTCCCGAGCCGTGAGTCCCCGTCGCGGCCGCGCCAGCCACCGTCTGGCGGTCGATGAGCCCGATCGAGGGCAGCGTCAGGCCCCGTTTTGACAGGTGTTTGAGAAGGGCGCCGATCCTGACCCCGGCTCCCGCCGTCACGCGCCTGCGGTCACCCTGCACATGCACGCGTGCGAGATGGCGCAGGTCGACGAGCGCATCGGCGGTCTCGATTCCCCCGTTCCACGAGTGCCCGGCTCCGAGCACCCGCACCGTTCCGTCCCGGTGCCTGTCGAGTATTAGGAGGACCTCCTCTTCACTGAGCGGACGGTACCTGTGCCGGGGAGTGAAACTGATGTTCCTGCCGAAGTTGGAGATCGGGGCGACGCCCCTCACGACGCGCGTCCCGGCCTGCGCGGGACCGCCGACAGCAACGCTCGCGTGTAGGGATGCTCCGGCTTCCCGAAGAGCCTCTCGGTCGGCTGCGTCTCCACGATCCTCCCCTGGTGCATGACCGCCACCCGGTCACACAGATGCCTTACCATCCTCAGGTCGTGGGAGATGAAGAGGTAGGCCAGCCCGAACCGGTCCTGGATGTCGGCGAGCAGGGTGACGATCTGGGCCTGGATCGAGATGTCGAGCGATGAGATGGGTTCGTCGCAGACGATCAGGTCCGGCCTCAGCGCCAGGGCTCGCGCGATTCCGACCCGCTGCCGCTGGCCTCCCGAGAACTCGTGCGGCATGCGCGTTGCCAGGGCGGGATCGAGGCCAACGAGGTTCAGCAGTTCGGCGACCCGCTCATCGCGTTCCAATCGGGTCAGCTTCGTGTGCTGCAGCAGCGGTTCCACGATCGATCGGCCCACGCTACGGCGCGGATTCAGTGACGAATACGAGTCCTGAAAGACCATCTGCATGCGCGGACGCAGCGCCCGCAGTTCGCGGGCCGTTGCCTGCCCGACATCGACACCGTCGAAGACGATCCGGCCTGAGCTGGGGCGCGTGAGGCAGAGCACCGCGCGGGCCGTGGTCGTCTTGCCGCAACCGCTTTCGCCCACCAGTCCCAGCGTCTCGCCCCGTTCAAGCCCGAAGCTGACTCCGTCGACGGCCCGAACGGATCCTGTTTGACGCTGCATCGCCCCCCGGCGCACCGGGAAGTGCTTCTTCAGGTCGGTGACTTCGAGGAGGGGCTCAGCGGACATGGCTCTCGCGGCTTCCGTCAGGCGTTCGCTCCCGCCGCAACCCCACATCCCACCAACAGGCCGCCCGCGCGCCATGCCCCGCCTCAAGCAGCGGCGGCACCTCCCGTTTGCACCGCTCAAAGACGTGCGGACATCGCTCTGCAAAAGTACACCCCCCCGGGGGGGTAGTCATATCGGGCGGCTGTCCTCGGATCGCCGTCAGATGTTTCCGACCGCCATCACCGAGTGCGGGCAGAGACGCGAGCAGCGCACGAGTGTACGGATGCGCCGGAGCGTCGAACAGCCGTCCCGCGGGCGCGGTCTCGACGATCGAACCGGCGTACATCACGGCGACCCGGTCGGCCAGGCTCGCCACCACGCTCAGGTCGTGGCTGATCCAGATCATCGCCATCCGCCGCTCGGCCCTCAACTCGGTGACGAGATCCAAAATCTGTGCCTGGACGGTCACGTCGAGCGCTGTGGTCGGCTCGTCCGCGATGAGCAGGACCGGATCGCAGGCAAGCGCCATCGCGATCGTCACCCGCTGGCACATCCCGCCCGAGAACTGATGCGGGTAGTCCTCGATCCGCTCGTTCGCGCGCGAGATGCCGACCGTATCCAGCAGTTCGACCGCGCGCTCCCGGGCTTCACGCCGTCCCAGCCCGAGATGCACCTGCAGGCTCTCGGTGAGCTGTCGCCCGATGGTGAGCACAGGATTGAGCGACGCTCGGGGATCCTGGAAGATCATCGCGACCTCGGCGCCTCGCACGCGCCGCATTCCCTCGTCGTCGAGCGAGAGAAGGTCGCGGCCGCGAAACGTCACCTCGTCGGCGTCGACACGCGCCCGCCGGGCCGGAAGCAGCCGCAGCACGGAGAGCATGGCCGCGGTCTTGCCGCAGCCGCTCTCGCCGACCAGCGCCAGGGTCTCGCCGCGCCGCACGGAAAAGCTCACGTCGTTGACCGCGTGGACGACTCCATGGTCGGTCAGGAAGCGGGTGCGCAGGCCGCGGACCCGCAGCAGGGCGTCGGATGGACCGGGCATCAGGCAGGCGCCAGGGAGAAGCGATCTCGCAGTTCCCTCAACTCGACCCATCCCCCGCTCCCGAGCGACTCGATGCACGCTTGCACCAGGAGCAGGCTCTCGAGGTGATCGCCGCCCGTTGTCACAGGATCCAACTCCCCTTGAACGGCCCCCAGCAACTCGGCGAGGAGCCGCCGCGTGTCGTCCACGAACGGCGCGCATGGCTCGAGCGGCTCCACGACCGGCACCTCGGCCTCGGCCTCCCCCTTGAAGTTCGACCCGCTGAGTCCCAGCCCGCGCTCGAAATCGACGCGCACAAGATCGTCGAACTGCTCGCGCTGAATGAGGGCCCCGCGCTCGAAGTCGCTGCGCCAGCGGAATTCCATCCGGTTCCACGCCGCCGTCCACGTCCCCAGGTAGTTGGCGCGCACCCCGTTCTCGAAGCGGAAGAGCACCGAGACGCAACAGTCGCCGGCATAGGTGCTCCACGACGGCCGCCAGGTGTCGCACACCAGTGATTCGACCTCCGCGTCGTAGCAATAGCGCAGCAGATCGAAGTGGTGGATGCTCTGTTCCAGCAGCATCGGATGCGCCATCGACATGACGTAGTCGTTCAGGTCGTCCCTGTTGCCGTCGCGCTGTCTGTGGTAGGTGAAGTGCGCATGACTCAGCGCGCCCAGGTGCCCGCCCAGGACGTAGCGGCGTATGCGCTGCGACGAGGGGAGGTAGCGGAAGTTCATTCCGACGAGCAGGTGGCGCCCGGCTGCGTCGGCCTGCGCGATCAGGTCGACGACTTCGTCGAGGTCCTCCGAGAGCGGCTTTTCGCAGAGGACGTGGAGACCGTGCGCGAGCGCGCGGCCGACAAGGCGGTGATGGGTGGCGGGCGGCGTGGCGATGACGACGGCGTCGGCGCCGGCCCCGGAGCGGGCCAGAGCGGCTTCGATGTCACGGGTGACATGGGTTCCAGGTGCGTGATTGTCGCGCGCGCGCCCGGCCCGTGCCAGATCGCGATCCACAATCCCGGCCAGCGTTGCGCCAGGGGCCTCGGCGATGACGCGCGCCCACATGGCCCCGCGCACCCCCGCGCCGATGAGGAGGACGTGAACAGGATCCCCGTTCACGGCTCGCGCACCCGCTCCACGAACCGCTGCATCCGCGCCAGCGCCTTCTCCATGGACCCGAACGGCGACAGCAGCGTGATCCGGATGTGCCGATTCGCCGGGTCCGCGAACATCGTGCCGGGGAAGACCATGACCCGTTCCCGGCGCAGCAGTTCGAGGCAGAAGGTCTCGGCGTCCAGCCCGGTGCTCGAGATGTTGGCGTAGACGTACATCCCCCCGCCCGGGCGCCCGTACGAGATGCCCATGTCGTCGAGGCGGCTCAGCACGAGGTCGAGCCGCCGCTCGTACTCGGCCAGCATCGAGGCGACCGCCTCGTCTCCGCTCTTCAGCGCCGCCAGCGCGCCGCGCTGCAGGGCGGGCGGCGTGCAGATGCTCAGCGTGTGCTTGATCTCGACGGCCGACTCCATCATCCAGACGGGCGCGGCCAGGTAGCCCACGCGCCACCCGGTCATCGCGTAGGCCTTGGAGAAGCCGTTCACCGTCACGGTGCGTTCGGACATTCCGTCGAGGGCGCCGAGGCTCACATGTTCGGCGCCGCCGAAGATCAGCTTTTCGTAGATCTCGTCGGAGATGACCAGGAGGTCGTGCTCCACGGCCAGCTTCGCAATGCGCTCCAGTTCGGCGCGCGGGGTCAGTCCGCCGGTGGGATTGTTCGGATTCGCGATCACCAGGAGCTTCGAACACTTTGTGAGTGCCCCGCGGATGGCGTCGGCCCTGAGCGCGTAGTCGTCCGCTTCCAGCGTCGGCACGTCGACGATCCGGCCGCCCGCCAGCTTCACCATGTAGTCGAAGGCGTTGAAGCGCGGGGTCTGGAGGATCACCTCGTCGCCGGAATCGACCAGCGCGAGGATCGATATCAGCAGCGCTTCCTGGGCGCCGTTGGTGACGATGATCTGGTCCGCCGAATACTTAACATTATTGTTAAGTTTCAGCTGAAACGCGATCGCTTCACGCAGTTCCGGCAGACCGGGGGGCGGGCTGTAGTGCGTGTAGCCGCCGATGAGGGCGTCCGCGCCCGCGGCCACGATCGCGGGGGGCGTCTCGAAGTCCGGATCGCCCCGGCCGAGCGCGATGATGTCGTTCAGCCCGGCGGCAAGTTCTAGCATCCGGGTGCGGAAGCTGGACTTGACGCTGACGGCGCGGGCGGCAAGGCGGGAGGCCGCAACCATCCGCGTCACACCCCGGGCCGCGAGTACAGCAGGCACCCCCGCACGAACGTCATTCGCACACGTTCCAGATCGCGAAGGTCCTCCAGCGGGTTCCCGTCCACAACGATGACGTCCCCCTCCTTCCCCGCCTCCAGCGTGCCGATCCGGTCGTCCAGACGGTTCATGATCGCTGCCTGGCGCGTCGCGCTCATGATCGCGGCGTGATTGTCCGCAACCACCCCCACCTCGATCATGAACTCCATCTCCGGGACCACGACTCCGTGCCGCACGGCGGGACTCCCCGCATCGGTCCCGAACACGATTCGCACCCCGGCCCGCGCCGCCCGCAGCAGTCCGTCGTAACGCCCCTTGTCGGCAACCGCCCGCTGCCGCTCGCGGATCTTCCACTCGGGAATGTTGTACCGGCGCGCGATCTCGGGCTTCGACTGGATCACCACCGGCGAGAACGTGGTGACGATCGGCACGCCCCGCTCCACCAGCTTGCCGATGGTGCGGTCCGACATGCTGCCGCCGTGCTCCACGGTGTCGATTCCGAAATCCACCGCCCGCTCGATCGCGGCGTCGAAGGTGGCATGCGCGGTGACGGGCAGCCCGCTGCGGTGCGTCTCGTCGACGATGGCCTCGAGTTCCTCGTCCGTGAACTCCAGCAGGTCGTGGCACATCATAATCTTGATCAGGTCGGCGCCGGCCTTCACCTGCTCCCGCACCGCGCGCCGCATTTCGTCGGCCCCGGTGGCCTCGCGGCAGCACCAGTAGGTGTGGCCGCCGGTCTGCACGATCGCCTCGGCGCAGATCAGCAGGCGCGGGCCCGCGAACACCCCCTGCTCCACCGCCTGTTTGGCAAACTCGCCGCTCCGGTTCATCCCCAGGTCGCGCACCATCGTGATCCCGCCGCGCAGATTGGCCAGCATGTTCGCCGCAGCCTTGTAGGCGCTGATCTCGGGGGCGTCGTGCATGGACTGGGCCGCGAGGTCGTGAATGCCGTCCCAGCCGAGGTGGGCGTGGCTGTTGATCAGGCCGGCCAGGATCGTTCCGCCCGTCGGGACGACCGCGCGAGCATCCCCCGCAGCCGCGCCCCACGCCCCGACCGACACGATCCGCCCTCCCTCCAGCGTGACGTGGCCGTCCTCGATCACCTCATCCCCTACCCCCGTGATCACGCGGCCGCGGAGCGTGACCGATGCGGGCTCGCGCGGCGCCAGGTCCTGCAGAAGCGGCTGGAACTTCCAGGCTGGTGCTTCGGGCATGTGAGCCTCCGTGCGTCAGATTCCGAGTTCCGCGAGCGCCCGGGCGCCGGCGTCGAGGTTGGTCAGGCGCATGCTCGCGTAGTTGGGCGAGTAGATGACGCCCGCCGCCCCGTTCGAGTATGCCGCGTGCACGCTCTCGTACACGATTTCGGGGGTGCAGGCGGCCTGGTCCGGGCTGGAGCGGGGGGCGTCGACGCCAATCCCCATCAGCACGGGCAACTCGCCGTCCAGCGCCTCGATGGTGTCGCGGCATTGGCCACCGACATACGTGGATGGGCGCATTCCCGCACCCATCAGCTCGTCCCACGGCGCCTCGTCGAGCCCCAGAATCCGGTACATGATCGGCGTCATCTCGGCGGGCGCCAGGTCGCGCAGCAGGGTCGCGTGCAGCTGCTTCATCTCGCCCAGGTAGATCCCGCCCGACTGGTGCTGGTAGGTGATCGGCTTGACCCAGTCGGCGTAGTCCTTGGTCTCGGCCCACGGCCACTGCGCCTTGCGGAACGGGTTGAAGTGATTGCGGTTCCACACGTTGAGCCCGAACTCCAGCGCCGGATCACACCACTTGACGAGCCCGTACAGCTCGCGGTCCAGGTCCTTGTTACGCCTGACCCAGTGCCGCTCGAGCAGCAGGAACTCGGGGTTGTCGAGGAGCACGCGAAGCCCGGTGATCAGCGCGCCGTCGGTGAAGTGCTCGCCGGCGCGCGCCCTTCGGAAGTAGCTGTGGAGCAGGCTGCACGCCCGCCGTGCGGCTTCCGGATCGACGCCACCGGCCGACATCGCAACCAGGCAGTGCCTGCAGAAGCACCCCGGAGCCATCCCGGTGACCAGCTGGTCGAGTGGGCTCCGCCTCTCGTTGCACCACATGATGCCGTCGATGTCGTAGCTCCGGCAGTGGTCCTCGATGAGCGCGTGCCACCACGTCCGGTAGGCCGGGTTCTCCTGGCAGGGGGCCCCGCCGATCCGGCCCAGGTAGTCCACCTCCATGTACTGGACGAGGTTGGGGATCTGCACGGTGTTGGCCGACCCGTGGCCGGCATACTTGAACAGCGGCTCCATCAGCTCGGGGATCACCTTCATCCCCCGCGCCCTGGCCCCGGGGATGACCATTTCGAGTATGTCGCGGTCCCGCATGGCCTCGTCAGGCGCGCGGAAGTTGGTGATGGACGTGTTGCGGTAGAACTCGGGATGGTCCGCCAGGTACGACCCGCCCTGCACCTCCAGGGGCTCGGGCACGCCGTGGTCCGGCCAGCCGTCGATCCGCCACGAGATGCTGCGCCCGATCTTGAGCCCCAGCCAGCTGACCGTGCCCAGCAGGATCACGTTCACGCCCACGCGCTCCTGCAGCGTGTCGAGCACCGCGTCCACGCCCTCGTCCACGAAGCTGGCGGGGCCGATCTGGATGCCTACGAACCTCTCGTTCACTCTCGCCTCGCTTTCAGCCTGGGATCGAGCATTTCCTGCAAGCTGTCCCCCAGGAGATTCGTCGCCATCACCACCGTGAATATGGCGAGCCCGGGGAATGTGGAAATCCACCACGCCCTTCCCAGCACGTCGCGCCCCGCCGCGGTCATCAGCCCCCACTCCGGTGTCGGCGGCTGCGCCCCCAGCCCGAGGAAGCTCAGCCCGGCGCCGACCGAGATGGCGTGCCCGAACTCGAGCGTCGAGAGCACGAGCAGCGGGACCGCCGTGTTCGGCAGCACGTGCCGCAGCATGATCCGCGCGTCCGGCACGCCGATCAGCCGGGCCGCGTCGATGTATGCCTCCTCGCGTACGGTGAGCACGGTGCTGCGGACCAGGCGCGCGTAGCGGGGGATTGTGGACACGCCGACGGCGATCATCACGTTCATGATGCTGGGCCCGAGGGCCGCGATCACCACGAGCGCGAGGAGAATGCCGGGGAAGGCCAGCATGGCGTCGACGACGCGCATGAGCACGGTGTCGCTGGCGCCGCGGTAGTATCCGGATACGAGGCCCACCGCCGATCCGAGCGCGGCCCCGATCGCGACGCTGATGAAGCCGAGCAGGAGCGACACGCGGGCAGCGTGGATGACCCGGCTGAACACGTCGCGCCCGAGCCGGTCGGTACCGAACCAGAACTCGGCGGAAGGCGCCTCGCGGGCGCCCGAGACGGTAGCGAGGGGGTCGTGCGGTGCGGTGGCGGGCGCGAGGAGAGCAAGCAGCACCCAGGCGGCGAGGATCGTGATGCCGGAGACGAAGGCGATGCTGAAGGTCCGGCCTCGGACGGTCATGCCGCGGCCTCCTCGCGTATGCGCGGGTCGAGCCACGCGGCCAGCAAGTCCACCAGCAGGTTCACGACGACGTACATCGCTGCCATGAACAGCACGATCCCCTGCACCAGCGGATAGTCCTTCCAGAGGATCGCGCTCAC
>VXQO01000148.1 GCA_009838975.1 Gemmatimonadota bacterium
CAGCGTCATATGTGTATACGAGACCTCCGCTGCCGAGCGGGGAGCCAGGGCGCGAAGCGTCAGTGGAAAGCGCCTGGCCGGGTGTGAGCGCGGCGGCTCCGGCGGCGGCAGAGGTGGCGAGGAAGCGGCGGCGCGTGTGAGTCATGTCGGATTCCCTAATTGCACGTTTCCGGGTTTGGAACTGTTAATCAGATATCGGGGCGGAGATGGGCTTGTCGCAAGCCCCCGGGGGTCGGCCGGTCCGCCTGACCGACCCCCTTCGGGCTTGCCGAAGTTGCTCAGCAGCAGGGGCCGCCGCAACAACCGCCATCGCAGCAACATCCGCAGACGCTTGTCATCGTGTCCTCCTTGATTGGGATTGACGTGTTGATTGTCCTGCATTGATCCGGTCAGCAGCCACAGGCGGCCTTCCGCTCCAGGCTGGCGCCGAGCCGGTTGAGGTCCGTCATCATCGCGCGGACTCGATCCGCGTCGATGCAATAGCAGGAGCGCGTTCCATCCACCTCGCCCCTTACCAGGCCCTCCTCCCGAAGCACCCGCAGATGCTGGGAGACGGTCGACTGCGCGAGGGGGAGGTCGTCCACGATCTCACCGCACACGCACGTTCGCCGCTCTGCAAGCAGAATCAGAATCGCCACGCGGGCGGGGTGCGCGAGCGCCCTCCCCCACCCCGCGGTTCGCACGACCTCGGTAGCGAAGCCGGTCTTGCGTGTCCTGGTGACTCCCATGGCCTACTTCCTGTGCGTCCATCTGCGGGTAGATCGTTTATCGGCAATATACGATAAATAAAATGCCGTGCATGTCAACACCGGAGCGGTTATTGGTCGCACCATCGAGTCCCGGTCAGGGGGACTGCTTTACACTGCCGCCCGCGCTACGCGAGCCACCCGGAGCCCGCGAGGCTCACACCTCCCAGCCAGCCCGGTACTCGCGCGTCAGGTACCGGTTGGCTTCCTCGACGTTCGTGACCCGCATCGCGTCGGCGTCGTAGTGGATCTTCTTCCCCTGGCCGGTGCGCAGCGCGACGATGCCCAGCAGCATGACCTCGGTCAGGCGCGACGCGTAGTCGAAGGGGCACGACGCCTCGCCGCCCGCCTTGCAGGCCTTCACCCAGTTCATCTGGTGGGTGCCCTCAATACGGGGCTGTGTCCGGGGGACCTCTGCGGCCTCGGCGGCCAGCGACTCGGGGAAGAGCCGGGGATTGCGGCCGTAGGTGCCGTGCATCAGAATGCCGCGGTCGCCGACGAACATGACGCCGCCCGTGCGGTTGAGATCGACGTCGTCGGGGAGTGCGGACGGGCGGGGGGGCATGAGGCCGCCGTCGTACCAGTGGAGGTCGACCGCCGGCATGGACCCGCGGGCCGGGTACTCGTAGTGGGCGCGCATGGCCAGCGGGAAGGAAGCGGGGTCGTCCGGGGGGCCGCCCCAGGGGGTCGAGGTGGCCTCGACGGTCGTGGGGTAGGTGAGGCCGAGGGCCCAGTAGGGATGATCCACGAGGTGCGCGCCCATGTCGCCCAGCGCGCTCACGCCGAAGTCGACCCAGCCGCGCCAGTTGAAGGGGTGGTAGACCGGGTGGAAGGGGATGTCCTTTGTGGTGGGGCCGAGGTAGAGGTCCCAGTCCATGCCGGTCGGCAGGGGATAGCCCGCGTCCATGACGTCCGCCGCGAGCGACTGGATCGCGCCCTGGTGCCACTGCTGGTACCAGCCCGGATTGAGGCCTTCCTCCCAGGGCGCGGGACGCCGGATCCCCTGCGGCCAGATCGGCCGGTTGGTCCAGATGTGGACTTCGTTGACGTCGCCGATGACGCCGGCCTGAACCCACTCGTTGACGAGCCGCGCGTCGTCGCTGGAATGGCCCTGGTTGCCCATCTGGGTGACGACACCGGTGCGCTGTGCGATCTCGGCGAGCGCGCGGGCTTCGTGGACGGTGTAGGTGAGTGGCTTCTCCACGTAGACGTGCTTCCCCGCCTCCATCGCCGCCTTGGCCATCGTCGCGTGTAGGTGGTCGGGGGTTGCGATGAGCACCGCGTCCAGGTCCGCTTCGCTGTCCAGGAGTTCGCGGAAGTCGGTGTACTGCCGCGCCTGCAGGAACTGTTCGCGCCAGCGGTGACCCTTCTCGCGGGGGTTGCCGTCGCCGTCCACGAGCCGCTCCTGGACGCGCCGGTGCACGATTCCCCAGTGCACGTCGCAGATTGCGGCGATGTGCTCGGTGCCGAACTCCTGGGCGTTCTCGGTTCCCTGCCCGCCCACCCCGATGATCGCGAGGTTGAGCCTGTCCGACGGTGCCCGGTAGCCGGGGCCGCCGAGCACGGGCCGCGGAACGATCATGGCGCCTGCGGCGAGGGTGGCGCTGCGGTCCACGAAGTCCCTGCGGGTCAGTTGTTCAGACACTTGTCGATACTCCGTTCTTCTTGCGCGATGGGCCGGTGTGGCCGGACGTTGTCGGTTCACAACCGCAACGGAGGTAACGATGACCCGCATCTCGATGGCGCGGCAAGCCCGCCGCGTGCTTGGCTCGCTTCTGCTCCTGACCCTGTTCCCCGCTCTGCTCTCGGCGACCTGGTCCGTGATCGCGATCGACACCCGCACGGGACAGGTGGTGATCGCGTCGGCGACCTGCGTGCCGCAGAGGGCGTTCCCCGGGTTCCCGGCCAGGGATCTCATGGACATCCAGGCGATCGTGGTGCCGGGGGTGGGCGTCGCCGCGGCCCAGGCCGGGGTGGATCGGACCCGCGCCAACCAGGAGTTGATCTACGCCGAGCTGAAGAACGGAACGGCGCCGGACCGGATCATCGAGATGCTGAGCGAAGATCCCCAGTTCGAGCGGCGCCAGTTCGGGATCGTCGACCTGCAGGGGCGTTGTGCGGGCCACTCCGGCAGCGGGAACGGCGAGGCGTCGCTGGCCGTGGCCGACAGCATTCCGGCCGAGGGCATCTACTTCTCGGTGCAGGGCAACATCCTGGCCTCCGACGACGTGGTGCACAGCGGCGTCGCGGCCTTCAAGGCCGAGGGCGGCACGCTGGCCGACCGGGTCATGGCGGCGATGGAGGCTGCGGACGCCGACGGCGGCGATGTTCGCTGCACCTGCGAATCGGACCCCGTACTCGACCATGTGCCTTGCGACGGGAAGACCTCGCACGTCGCCTACATCCTGGTCGCGAACCCCGACGACCCCGAGGGCGAATCCTTCAACGACGGCGAGTACTCGCTCTACATCGACGTGACCGACGAAAACATCGAGGAAGGCGAGAACGCCAACCCGGTCCGCACGCTCAGAATGCGCTACGACCGCTGGAAGGCGGAGAACAACCAGGCGGGAGGGTTCCCGGACTACTAGGCGATCGCCGCGACCGCCTCCTCTGCGGACTCGTACACCGAGACGAGGGCGTCAAAGCCGCTGGCGGCGAGGACCTTCCGCACCGGACGAGTCAGCGCACACACGCAGAACGCGTGATCGGGCCCGGTGAACCGCTTCGCGGTAATCAACAGGATCCGTAGGCCGGCGCTGCTCAGGTACGGGACCTGCTCGAAGTCGACAACCAGCTTCCTGTCGTCGGGTGAAATGCCCGATTCCAGCTCGCTTTGCCAATCCAGATAGTCGGAGCTGTAGACGCGACCCACCGGCTTCGCGACCAGGACTCCGGAATTCCGGGTCCAGTTGACCTGAATCGCCATGGTTCTTTCGTCGTTCCTTGAGTTCGTTCGCTATTCGCGTGCCGCCCAAGCGCTCAGCAGCTCCGCCTCCGCCTCCAACATCTGGTCGATCGTAGCCGGCTCAAACCCCATTTCTCTGGTCCGCAGCCCGCTGAACATCACGCCACCCGGCCGGTCCTCCTCTGTCAGCCCGCTCCACCACTCTAACGTATCGCCGATGGTTTCCTCCATCGGGCGGCTCGTGTAGCCGGCTTCGATCGCGCGCGACAGATCGACCGAATGGACGGCGCCGAAGCTGCTGTCCCGGGCCGCCCAGATCGGGAAGGACACGCCCTGTTCCTGAAGGAACCCCGAGTCCACCCAGTGCAATTCGGTATCGCTTCCGCTCACCTCCCGGCACGCCTGTAAGAATCCGTCCCAGGTGACCGCTTCCGTGGGCCCGACGCCGTTGAAGACACCCCCGATACGGTCTTCCAGCATCCGCACCATCCAGGCCCCGAGGTCGCGCGCGTCGATGAACTGGATCGGCTGGTCCGGCGTGCCTGGCGCTAGCATGTCGCCTCCTGCCGCAACTCGTACCGGCCAGTAGGTCCACCGGTCGGTGTTGTCACCCGGCCCGACGATGTACCCGGGGCGCACGATGTTCGCGCGATCGCCGAAGACCTCCTGCACCGCCTCCTCGCAGAGGGCCTTCAGGGGGCCATACGTCTCACCGGTCACCTCTTCCACCGTCGGATCCTCGAGGCGGCCGACATCGTAGTCCTCCGTAATGCCCTCGGTGACCAGGTCCTTGTAGGCGGAGATGGACGAAACGAACATGTATTGGCCCGAATCCGACAGCAGCGCGGCCGAGTCCCGCACATGCCGCGGCACGAAACCCGAATTGTCGATGACCGCGTCCCACCTGCGGCCCTCCAGCGCGGTCAGATCCCCGTCACGGTCCCCTACCAGCTTCTCCAGCTCGGGGAAGAGGTGCGTGTTCGTCCTGCCACGGTTGAACAGGGTGACGGTGTGTCCGCGCGATGCCGCGTAGCGAACCATGTGAGGGCCGATGAAACCTGTGCCCCCCAACACCAGAATGGACATCGGTGCGGGGCCGGCAGCCTCCTGATCATCGGATGGGGCGCAGGCCACACCCAGACCCAGAGCCCCGGCCGCCGTCGCCGTGGTCTTCAGAAACTCTCGCCGGTTCTGTATGAACATGCTTGCCTCTCGCTGTTGTCGGACCCACTGGCTCCGGGCCGGCCAAGGCTCGCCCGCAAACGCCCAAACACCCGGAATTGACGCATCGTGCGTCAGTCCGGCAAGGTACGGCACGCGGCGGGATCACGAAACAACTCTGTCACCGGGCTTGCCTTGGGCGCATTCCCGCCCACAGCGTTCAGCAGCGCTCGCCGCCACGATTCACTCACCGCGACAATTCAGGAGTTCACCCTCATGTCCATCGACCGCCGCCGTTTCCTCATGCAGTTCGCCTCCGCCGGAGGCAGCCTTGCGCTCACGCCGTCGCTCGCCGGGCTGATCGCGTGCAACCATGCGAGCGCCCAGTCCCGGCACCGACATCGCCCGGGCGGCTTCTTCATCACGCCGTACGGCGACCTCGCGCCCGGCGCCGACTGCCCGGAACTCGAGATCCCCGAGAGCTTCACGTGTTTGCGGCTCAGCTCCGGGGGTCTGCCCTCGACCGTTCGCGACGGACTCACGGTCCCAAACGCCTTCGACGGGATGGCCGCCTTCCCCCTCCCCAACGGCAACGTGCGACTCATCCGCAACCACGAGATGGTCGACGAGGCCGACACGGCCCGGCCCATCGGCCAGCCCGCCTACGATAGCAAGGGAGCCGGCGGGACCACATCGCTCGAGGTGCGGATCACGGAAGCGAACGGCAACCTGAACGTGGAACTGGTCGACGAATTCGTCTCGCTGGCCGGCACGCGGGTCAACTGCGCGGGCGGCCCCACGCCATGGGGAAGCTGGCTGTCGTGCGAAGAGATCACTACCGGACGCGAGGACGGCTTCGAACAGCCCCACGGCTACATCTTCGAGGTCCCGGCCGACGCCACCGGTCCCGTCGATCCCGTGCCGCTCCGGGACATGGGACGCTTCATCCACGAGGCGGTCGCTGTAGATCCCGACACGGGCATCGTCTACGAGACCGAGGACACCTGGTACGTGCCCCGCGCAGCGGACAGGCTCCCCGGCGCGGGCCTCTACCGATTCATCCCCAACGAGCCCGGAGTCCTCGCCGCCGGCGGCAGGCTGCAGATGATGGCTGTCACCGGACAGCCCGGCTATCTCACCGCCCGCGGACAGACCGCCGGCGAAACGCTCCCCGCCCACTGGGTGGACATCGACGACCCCGATCCGCCCGACGCCGCATCCGACCACCTCGCCGTCTTCCGACAGGGCGTCGCAAAGGGCGCCGCGCGCTTCGCCCGCCTGGAAGGCGCATTCCACGGCGACGGCGGCATCTACGTGGTCTCCACCAACGGAGGCGACGCGACCGCCGGGCAGGTCTTCCACTACCGCCCGACCGGCGCCGACACCGGAGAACTCACGATGGTCTTCGAGTCGCCGTCCCACGACGTGCTCGACAGCCCCGACAACATCGTCGTGAGCCCCCGCGGCGGACTGATCATGTGCGAGGACGGCAGCGGAGACCAGTACGTGCGGGGCCTCGACCGCGAGGGGCGGGTGGTCAACCTCGTGCGCTCGCCGCAGGCCGAAGGCGGGCGTCAGCCGGGCGAGTTCGCCGGCTCGTGCTTCAGTCCCGACGGCCGGGTGCTATTCTTCAACACGCAGGGCTCCCGGGAGGCTGGGGGCTCGGTTCCGAGCGCCACGTACGCGCTGTGGGGACCCTGGGAGGACGGGCCGCTGTAGGGGGCCGACATGGGCAAGGACAAGCTCCCGCGCATCCCGAGCTTTGCCGAGCTGGGGATCAGCGAAGACGAGATAGAGGAGCTCGAGCGCGAGATCGCTGACGAGGTTGCCGCGCGCAAACGGCGCGAAACCGGCGAGGGTGCGCCTGCGGAAGGGCCGCCACCCGGTCCGGGTAGCTCCTCCCCGCCTGGCTCCGGCCGCGCTTCCGGCGGCCCGGATCGCGCCTCCGACACGGCGCCCGGGCGAACGCCCGAGGTCGGTCGAGCCGAGGGCGAGCAGAAAGCCCGCCCGGCCGAACGCAAGCGCCGGGCCGCGCAGGCGCGGAGCGAGGCCCGGAAGAAGCGGCTGGAGGCGCGGAAGGCGCGGAAGTCCGAGCGGCAGCGCAAGGCTCAGGCAGCCAGGGAGGCCAGGCGAGCCATGCGGGCGGACCGCGCCCTCGCGGCCGGTCAGGCGGCTCAATCCGAGCCGCATCCGGCGCCGGCGCCGTGGGGCGGCCTGCGTGGCCCGTTGACGCTCGTTGTCCTTCTGTTGACAGCCTGGCTTTCCAGTTCCTATCGGGCGATGCCCGCGCCAGTCCCGGCCACCGCGCCGGACTCCCTCTTCTCTTCGGGGCGGGCGATGGCACACCTGGTGCGGATCGCCTCGGAAGCGAGGCCGCCCGGGTCGCCCGCCCACGCGCGGGTTCGCGAGTACCTGGTGGACGAGCTTCGCCGCCTCGGCCATGAGCCCGAGGTCCAGACATCGACTTCGGTCGTTTCGGGCTCGGGTTCCGCGCGGGCGGCCACCGTCCGGAACGTGCTGGCAAGGATCCCTGGATCGGAACCCGGCGGGCGGGCGGTGCTGGTCACCGCGCACTACGACAGCCGGGAGATCGCGCTGGGCGCGGGCGACGACGGCTCGGGAGTGGTCGCGATCCTCGAGTCGCTGAGGGTGCTGGGGGTGCGGGAGCAGCTTCGCAACGACCTGATCGTGCTGATCACCGACGGCGAGGAACTCGGGTTGCTGGGCGCGCGGGCATTCGTCGACGAGCATCCCTGGATGGACGACGTCGCGGTCGTCGTGTCAATCGAAATGCGGGGCGGCGGCGGCGCCTCGATCATGTTCGAGACCGGTGAGAACAACGGCTGGGTGGTCGAGCAGCTGCGCCTGGCGGATCCCTACCCCTCCGCGAACTCGGTGAGCTACGAGATCTACCGGCGCATGCCCAACGACACGGACTTCACGCCGTTCAGGGAAGCGGGCCGGCAGGGGCTGAACTTCGCGGCCCTGGGCCGGCCGCATGTGTATCACCAAGTCTACGACTCTCCCGGCAACCTGTCGGAAGCCACGGTGCAGCATCACGGCGAGCACGCCCTCGCCATGCTGCGGCACTTCGGAAACGTGGATCTGACCGCCGTCGACGCCCCGAACGTGAGCTACATCTCCGTACCGTATCTGGGGCTGGTGACATACGGCACGGTCTGGATCTGGGTGCTGGGGATCGTTGCGGTGCTGCTGTGGGTGGCCCTGTTCGTCGCGGGGAGGCGATTCGGGGCGCGGACGGGGGCGGTGCTGATCGCCCTGCTCGCTTCCCTGGCGTATCTGGCCATGTCGGGTGCTCTGGCCCGGTACCTCTTCGAATGGCGCAGCGGGGCCCACCCCGAACTGGGTGCGTTGCACGGGGGCGCGTTCCATGTGGAAGGATGGTACGTCCTGGCGATCGTTTGCGCCGCGCTTTCGCTTGCAGCCCTGGTGGCCGGCGTGCTCAGGGTGTGGCTGACGGCGGCCGAGGTGGCCACGGGCGCGTTGATCGTGCCGGTGGGATTGGCCGCCGCCGCGACCGCGATGTTCCCCATGGCCGCGATGAACCTGCAGTGGCCCTCGATCGCGGCTTGCATCGGTGGCCTGGCGGTGGTGGGACTGGCTCGCGGGCGTCCGATGGGGCTTCTGCGCTGGGTCTTCGTGCTGCTGGCAGCAATCCCTGTCGTCGTGGTGTTCACCCCGCTGACCGAAGCGGTCTGGATGGCGATGGGGCTGGAACTGGCGGTATGGCTCGCGGTGCTGATCGGGATCGCCTTCATCGCGCTCCTCCCCGCGCTTGAAGTCCTGCGCGAACCGAATGGATGGTGGGCACCGGTTGGTGTTCTGATGGCGGGCGGCGCGTTCCTCGCGGTGGGCATGTCGACCGCAACCCCGTCCGCGGACCGCCCTGCGCCCTCCACGCTCGTCTACGCTCTGGATCATGAGACCGGATCCGCCTGGTGGGGCACGGACCCGTCGCGGGACGGCTCCGATCCGGGAGTCGCGTGGGCAACGGTAGTGGCCGGGCCGTTCGACGCGGCATCAGCGGCCGATTCCCTGCGGGGCTTCGCTCCCTCGGGGCGCGGCTACGCGGTTGCACAGGCCGAGGCGGTGGACGCGCCGCTGCCCTCGGTCTCGGTCGTGGCCGATTCGGCCAGCGCGGCCGACGTGCTGCGCCTCTCGGTCACCTCGGCCATCGGCGCGGAAATGATGCTCTTCCGCTTTGACGGTGACGCCCCACGGCCGACGGCGGTGAACGGCCGGGAGCTTCCCGCAGGCGCCGGCTGGACGAGCGTCGAGCACTGGGGCGCCCCCGAAGGCGGAGTGCTCCTGGATTTCCCTGGTGGCCCCGGCGACGATCTCGTGGGCTTCACGATCGTGGAACACCACCTGCGCCCCGGCGAGCTTGTGGGCGCGGATCGCTTCCGGCGCCCGTCGGAGCTGGCACCGAACATACGCACCCTTTCCGACCGGGCCATGATTCGGACGAGGGTTACGGTGGATCCGGCGACGGGCGAGGTGCGGTTCTCAGGCCCCGCCGATCCTGCGGAACAAGCCGCCACCGAGCCCGGTACCGCTACGGATACGGACCCAACGCCCGCGGGCGATTCAGCCGACGTGGTGGAGGCCGACACGGCGCAAGCGGATACAACCGGCGCGTCCGCTCGGGACACCATCCCGCACCCGGGCACGCCGATGCCTGCCAGAAAGTAATGCCCACATGACATTATGTAATGTTTACTTGACTAGATGATGAACACTGGCCGTTCAACGGCGCTTCGATTCACGGCCGGATTGACGGTGGCCGCGGCGCTGCTCATCACCTCGTGCGGCAGAATGGAACGGGAGCGGGAGGCGGCCGTGGAGGCGGCCAGGATCGCCACGGCGACGGAGATCGAGCATGCCCTGTCGCAGGCGCTCGCCCTGACGGACCAGGAGGCGGACAGAGCCGAGGACATTCTGTCTCCCCTTCCGGTCATGACACCGGCCCGGGAGGAGGCACTCCGCCGCTTTCGCAACGCGTCGCACGTGGCGCGCGCCCGCGACCTCGGCGTGCGGGTAGCGGACCGTGGCGCCAGGGACTCGCTTCTCGCGGCAGGGCGGCTGGTTCAGCTCGAAGACAGCACCGCTCACTGGATCGTTCGTCCCGGAGTGTCCCCTGCCTACGTCGTTCCCCACGTTCCGGTCCTGCTCGAGCAACTGGGCGGGCGGTTTCAGGAACGCCTCGCGGAGATGGGACTTCCGCCCTACCGAATCGAGGTCACGAGCGCACTTCGCACGTCGCAGAGGCAGGCACGGTTGCGGCGTTCGAACCCGAATGCGGCAGCCGGCGTAAGCTCACACGAGTTCGGCACCACCGTCGACCTCTCCTACGCCGCGTTCGCACCACCGGCAGAGCGACCGCCGGAGGTTCTGGCCCGCGTGCCCGCGGAACTCGTGCCGCACGTCGAACGGATCGTGGATCTGGCGCTGGAATCGGTCTCGGCCCGGAAGTCCCGCGAACTGGGAGCCATCTTCAGCCAGGTGCTCCTGGAGGCGCAGTCCGAAGGGCTGGTCCTCGTGATCTATGAACGGCAGCAGACGATCTATCACCTCACCGTGGCGAGGCCGCTGGCGGATTGAGTCGGGGGGGGGCCGGCGGACTGAAACGCCCCCGACCTCAGAAGATCGACTTGGGCATATGCATGCTCACGAGCATGTGCGGCACGTCCACCGTCTCCGAGATCTTCAGGTCGCCCGCGATCGAGCAGAGCACGTAGGCTTCCTCGCGCGTGAGCCCGTGCGCCGCCACCAGGTAGTCGATCATGTAGCGGGTCGCCTTGCGGGCCGCCTCGTCGATGGTGGTGGCGAAGCCGGTCACGGCGTAGTACTCGTCGGTCTCGTACTGGGGCTCGACCATCCCCCGCGTGTTTTCCATGACCTCGACTTCCAGGACGACGCGCATCGGTGCCTCGATGGCCGAACCGGACACCTCGCCGTCGCCCTGGGCCGCGTGCGCGTCGCCGATCGAGAAGAGCGCGCCCTCCACCTGCACGGGGAAATAGACGGTGGTTCCGGCGATCATGTGGCGGTTGTCCATGTTGCCGCCGTTGGTCCGGGGCGGGATGGTCACCAGCATGGAATCGGTCGCGGGCGCCACCCCCATGACCCCCGCGAACGGGGCCAGCGGAATCGTGATGTCGTCGTTGAAGCGGACTTCCGTCGCTCCCGGCTCCATCGGGAAGCCTCGGAGCCAGGGCCCGGGAAAGTCCTCGGGCAGGAAGCCGAAGCCGGGGAAGATGCCCGCCCATCCCCAGCCCTGCACCTCGATCTCGTGCAGCGTCACCGCGAGCAGGTCGCCCGGATTCGCGCCTTCGACCTGGATGGGGCCCGTGAGGGCGTGGATCAGGTCGAAGTTGACGTTGGGCAGGTCTTCGGCCGTCGTCAACTCGGTGATCTGGCCGTCCGAAGCTTCCTTGGTGAACACCTCGACCACTGCTCCGGAGGGGACCGTCAGCTGCGGCGGTATGGTCGAACTCCAGCGGTTGTGCGAGTTCTCGGAGCCGAGCGTGAACTGTGGCGCCGGGGTCTCGGCGGCGGCGGTGGCGGCCTGGTCGGCAACGGGCTCGATATCGCAGGCGCCGAGGGCCAGACAACACACGAGGAATCCGGCGGCGGGGATCGACTTGGCGGACATTGGTCAACTCCTTCCCGATGGTGAGTCGTTCGCTACACGGACAGTCCCCGGAATGCGTCCACGAGACGGTCTATCTCGGCCGTCGTGTTGTAGACGTGGGTCGAAATCCTGATGGCATTGTGCCCGTCGCGCTGGTGCTCGTCAATGTGGATCCGGGCGCGCTCGGCGATCAGTGACACGGCCTCGACCGCGTCGAGCCCCTCCAGCTCGAAGATGGTCGAACCCGGGCACGAGGTGGCGCGGTCGGGCCCGCTCAGCAGGGTCACGCCCCGAGTTTCACGAAGCCGCTGCTTCAGGTGGTCGGACAGGTGGCGCGTCCGTGCCGCCACATGTTCCAGCCCCAGCGTCTCGAAGAAGTCCAGCGTCGCGGCCAGCCCCGCCCGTACCGGCAACCCGATCGTCCCCGGCGGCTGGTAGGCGGGCGCGTCCACGGTGGCGTCGTGCGCGAACGCCGAATGCACCCGGTCCCGCACGCCCCGCCGCACGTAGAAGACACCCGTGCCCATCGGTCCCAGCAGCCACTTGTGCAGGCTGGCCGAGTAGGTGTCGCACGCCAGGGCGTGCAGATCGACCGGGAACATCCCGACCGCCTGCGCTCCGTCCACGTGGCTGACGATCCCGCGCTCGCGCGCCAGCGCACAGAGATCCGCGACCGGGTAGAGGTGCCCGCCGCGCGTCACATGGCAGAACGCCAGCACCCGCGTCGCGGGGGTCAGCGCCTCCTCCACCAGGCCAACGACCTGTTCCCCGCTCTCGAACGGGCTGGGGATGAAGACCGTGTTCACCTTCACACCGTCACGCTGTGCACGGAATTCCCAGGGCCGCCGCCCGGCCGGATGCTCCTGGCTCGTCACCAGAACCTCGTCACCCGGCCGTAGCCGCACCCCGACGGCCCCCATGTGCAGCGCCTCAGTCGCATTCCGCGTGAGCGCGATCTCGTCCGGCTCCGCGCCCAGCAGCGCCGCAAGTCCCGGAACCACGCGGTCGGCAATGACCCGGCCCAGGTCGTTCTTCCCCCGCAGCGGTTCACGCGACAGCGCCTCGTAACCGACAGCCACGGACTCGGCGACCGACGCGGGAGGCATGCCCAGACTGGCGTTGTTCATGTACGCCGTGCCGGGCTCGAGGATGAAATGATCCCGTACGTCCGTCCACGCAACGTCGTCGACGCCGTCGGGGCGGGACAGCTCGGGGCGCCTGCCGGAGCCGGCCGGCTCGGATGCGGGAGCGCAACCAGCCAGTGGCGCCCCTGCCAGCCCGGCGGCGCCGGCGTGGAGGAAGCTGCGGCGAGTGAGTCGGTGAGCCCGGTGGGATGCCATGCGCATGCGTCCCGGATCAAGGGGAATGTCGGAACCGGGACACTACAGCGGACGGCGGCCCTGCCGCCAGCCCAGCCGCGCACACATGCCACATTCTGCCCGGCCATCTCTGAGTAGCGATATGGATACAATGACGTATATTGCTACCCATACATACCGGTTCGGAGCTCCCGGCCCGGGTTGAGGCGGGAGTTCTCCGTACCACTGCAGGAGGAGGTACGGATGAAGATTCCCATCTGCCATCCCTTCCGGCTCGGCCTGGCGGTCTGCGCAACGCTCCTGGTGAGCGCTGCCCCGTTGCTGGGACAGCAAGCCGGCACCGTGACGGGCCAGGTGACCCACGCGACCAGCGGTCGAGAGCTCTCCGGAGTGCAGGTCTCGATCGTGGGAAGCGGACTTGGCACCCTGACCGGCAACAACGGACGCTTTCTCATCCCGAATGTTCCCGCCGGGCCGGTAACGGTCCGGGCGGACATGATCGGATTCGGGGTCGAGGAGGTCCAGGTCACCGTCGACGCCGGGGGAACCGCCCTGGCCGACTTCGCCCTGACCGAGCGCGCGATCAGCCTCGATGAAATCGTGGTGACCGGCTCCGGGGCCGAAACCGCCCGGCGCAAGCTGGGCAACTCCATCTCGACGGTGAACGCGGTCGATGTCGTGCGTTCGGCGCCCATCACCAGCGTGGACCAGCTCATCCAGGGGCGCTCCGCGGGCGTGGCGATGAACCTCGCCTCCGGGACTGTCGGCCTGGGAGGCATGATCCGCATCCGCGGAATGACCTCGGTGTCGCTCAGCGGAGACCCCGTCGTCTACATAGACGGAATCCGCGTCGACGCCTCGCACGACCAGTCGGGCGTCTGGTTCGGCGGCATGGACATTTCCAGGCTGCAGGACATTTCGCCTTCCGAAATCGACCGGATCGAGATCGTGAAGGGATCGGCGGCCTCCACTCTGTATGGAACGCAGGGCGCGAACGGGGTCATCCAGATCTTCACCAAGCGGGGCCGCAGCGGCGCGCCCCAGTGGAATTTCGAGGTTGAACAGGGCTTCGAGCGGACGCCGACGGACACCTTCCCGGGAAGGATGAACCAGTACTTCCAGGGCCCCGACGGCTTCCAGGCGCGTGACCCGACCGAACTCGTCGAGAACGGCTACCACCACCGCTACGCGGGCTCCGTCAGCGGAGGCGGCCAGGCCGTCCGCTACTTCATTTCCGGGAGCTACAAGGGCCAGGAGGCGTCGCTCAAGGGGGACGCGAACTGGAACAAGGTGATCACCGGCAGACTCAACCTGACGACCGTTCTGAGCCCGACCGTGACCGTCACCGCGACAACGGGCATCGTGCACAACCGATTACGGGTCCCCGACGACAACAACGCGCTCCACGGACTCTATTCCCAGTTCGCGAGCGGGCTGCCGTACACCGCCTCGCCGGAGCGACCATACGGCGAGCGCTTCGGTAGCGTGGCCGCCAACAGCACGCTCGAGAACTTCCAGCGCGTGCTGCGCACCACATCGGGGTTCGAGGTGACCCACCAGCCCACCGACAACTTCAGTCACACCTTCCGGAGCGGCGTGGACTGGTACGCCGACGAGTTCACCAAGTTCTTCCCGTTCGGGTACGAGGGGTCGGGCAACAAGCTCGGCAACAAGCGCAACCATACCCGGAGCTTCCGCGACATAACGACCGAGTACCGCGCGACCATGTCCAATTCGTTCGGCGAAACACTCACCTCGGAGTTCACCGCGGGCTTCCAGGGCAACTTCGAGAACACCATTCGCGTCGACGCCCGTGGCACCGACTTCCCCGCTCCCGGGGTCAAGTCGGTCGATGCGACGTCCACGACGCAGGGGTCCGAGCGGCGCGTCGAGGAGATCAACGCCGGCGTCTTCGTGCAGGAGACACTCGGACTCTGGGACAAGGTCTTCGTCACCGCGGGCATGCGGCTGGACGGCAACTCCGCCTTCGGTAACGAGTTCAACACGCAGCTCTATCCGAAGGCCTCGGTGGCGTACAACATCTCGCAGGAGGGCTTCTGGCCCACGGGTCTGGTGCCCACCATGAAACTGCGGGTGGCGTACGGCGAATCCGGCCTTGCACCGGCACAGTTCGCGGCGGACCGCACCTGGGCGCCGGTCTCGGCACAGGGTGGGCTGCCTGCCGTGACCCCGGGCAACATCGGAAACCCGGAACTGGGACCCGAGCGCTCCCAGGAAGTCGAAGTCGGGATGGACGCAGGCCTGCTGGACGACCGGATCGGCCTTGAGTTCACCGCCTACTTCCAGAAGACGAGGGATGCGCTGCTCTTCAAGCCGTTCCCGTCGTCGCAGGGATTCACGGCCGACCAGTTGACGAACATCGGCCAGATCGAGAACCGCGGGATCGAGATCGGGCTTAACGCCCTTCTCTACAGCTCAGAGAGCCTCGAACTGTCATCGAACGTCCAGTTCGCGACCTCGAAGAACGAAGTCACCGACATGGGCGGCGTAGCCGACATCTCCGGGTTCGGTTTCCGGATCAGCGAGGGGTATCCCGTGCACGGGGCGTGGGGTTACGAACTCGTCGGGTGGGACCCGACGGCCCGAAGGCACAACCGCACCGACGAGCAGTTGTTCCAGGGGCAGACGGACCCCAAGTGGTTCGGGTCGTATTCGACGCAGCTGCGCTGGGGCAACCTCACGCTGGACGGCATGGCGGAGTTCCGGGGTGGCATGGTAAAGAACAACTTCTCCCGCTACTGGTCGAACCGGGTGCGTACCGGTGATGAATACCTGTCGCTGGTGCAGAGGCCGAACGGCGATCCCACCCCGGCGTCGGACTCCCTGTACAACTACACCGTCACACTGGGCTGGACCGGCTTCTACGAGCCGGCGGACTTCTTCACCATACGGGAACTCAGCGTCGGCTACGACCTGCCCGACGACCTGCTGAGCCAGTTCGGTCTGACCCGCTCCAGCCTCCGTTTCTCCGCCCGGAACCTGTGGATGTGGAGCAAGTTCTCCGGAATCCACCCGGAGACCAACTGGGACGGTGCCGCGAACCTCAGGCAGGCACAGGACTTCGATACCCTGCCGCCGCCGAGGATCTTCCTGTTGACATTCCGAACGTCGATGTGACGGGGAGGGCACAATGACTTACTCACGGACTTATTCACGGAAACGATCTCTGCTGCAGTGCCTGCTTGCGCTCACGCTTCCCGTATTCGTGCTTGCCGCCTGCGACGGATTGCTCGAGGTGCAGAACGAACAGCAAATTCTGGAGCAGGATCTCGACCAGGAAGCGGCTCTGCCACCGGTCGTCAACGGTGTTGCCGGTGACTGGGCGCTGATGTACACGGGTGCCATCAACATCATCGGGCTCGTTTCGTTCGAGCTGATCCATACCGGTTCCTTCCCGAGCTGGAGGTCGGTGGAGACCGGACTCATGGACCGCACATCGAATGGCAACGGCGTCTACAACAACCTTTCCAGATCGATCTGGGTGGCGGATGATGCCGCCCGACGCATCGACGAGGCTTTCGGTGGGGGAGGCGGCATGGTGGAGCCCGCACAGGTTCGAACCTGGGGCGGACTGGCCAAGATCATGATGGGCGACAACTTCTGCGAAGGGACGCTCAATGGCGGACCGGCCATGCCGCCGGCCGAATTCTACCGGCTTGCGGACCAGGACTTCACGGAGGCCATGAGCCTCGCGTCGTCCGCTGGTGCGCCTGACTGGGCCATGCGGGCACAGGCGGGGCGGGCGCGCGCCCGGCTGATGCTTGGTGACTATGCGGGCGCCATGTCCGACGCGAAGGCGATCCAGGCCGGATACCGTTTCGACGCCGTCTACTCGCAGAACAGCGGCCGAGAAAACAATTCGGTGGCCAGCCTGACCCGCACCCTCACGCGGCGGGAGGCGGGCGTGCATCCGACCTTCTACGACGACCCGCGGTTCATCGCCGATCCACGAACGCCGTTCATCGACAGGGGACCCAACGAAACGGGCCCCGATCCGACGCGGAAATACGTGGAGCAGGAGAAGTACAAGGTGCGGGACTCACCGATCCCGATTTCAACCTGGCAGGAAGCCCGCTTGATGGAAGCGGAGGCAGAGTTGAATATTGGCAGTGCCGAACGCGCCGTGGATCTCATCAACGAGGTGCGAGCTTTCGTCTCTCTCGATCCCTACGAGGGCGAGGTGAGCCACGCGGCGGTGATGGCGCAGATCCTGTATGAGCGCTCTGCGGAACTCTGGCTGCAGGGCCACCGCCTCAACGACCTCAGGAGAACGAACGATCCCTCGCTTGCTGGCCGCGGAGTGTGCTTCGAGATCGGCATCGACGAGTGGGAATCGAACCCGAATCTCGGAGGAAGCTGACAACCCCGTCGCGCCGCGGCCGGGCTTCGGCCCGGTCGCGGTGCCGGCGCCCTTGACGGTGACGCTCGCAGGGCCCGGGCGGCATTCAACGGTCCCCGACGCCGCCCCCTGCCGATGAAGTTCGTTCTCGCGGGCTTCGCCGGGTCGGGCAAGACGACCCTGTTCAACGCCATGACGGGGCTCGACGTTCCGGTCGGATACGGCGGCCAGGCGCGCGTCGGCACCGTGCGCGTGCCCGACCCGCGCGTCGACTTCCTCTCACGGGCACACTCGCCGAAGAAGACGACGCACGCCACGATCAACCTCAAGGACGTACCGGGCGAGTACGGTGGCAAGCCGCACGTCCTCTCGCCAGGTGCGCTGCACCAGATCCGGGACCGGGAGGCCCTGTGTCTGGTGCTGCGCGACTTCGTGAACCCCGCGCTGGACGCTGCGCCCGACCCGGTCGGGGATCTCCTGGCCTTCCACGACGAGTGCGTCCTCTCCGACCTGGGCATCGCGGAGCGCAGGCTCGACCGGGCGCGCAAGGAGCGGGCCGACGTGCGGGAGATCGGCGCGTTCGAGACCGCCGTCGCCGCGCTGGAGGAAGGCCTTGCGTTGCGGCAGGTGCCCCGTGACGAGCTGTACCGCGGCTTCCTGAAGGGCTATGGCCTGCTGACCGATCTGCCGCTGCTGGCAGCCGTCAACGTGGACGAGGACCGCGTGGGCGAGCCGCTCGATTCGGAGCTGGCGGCGGGAATCGCGGCGATGGGAGGCGCCGGCATGATCCTCTCCGCCCGCGTCGAGGCCGAAATCGCGGCGCTGGACCCGGAAGACCAGACGGAGTTCCTGGAGGACATGGGGCTCGCCGAGCCGACGCTGGCCCGCTTCATCCGCGCAGCGTACTCGCTGATGGATCTGATCTCGTTCTTCACCGTAGGACCCGAGGACGTGCACGCCTGGACCATCCGGCGCGGTATGGTCGCGCGCAGGGCCGCTGGGCGGATCCACAGCGACATGGAGCGCGGCTTCATCCGCGCCGAGATCATCCCGTATGAAGTCTTCGCCGATTTCGGGACCGAGCAGGCCGTGAAGGACGCCGGGCGGATGCGGGTGGAGGGGAAGGAATACGTGGTGGCGGATGGCGACATCATGTACGTGCGGTTCAATGTGTAGGGCGTCGATTCTCCGCTCTGGCGCGCATTGACTTCGAAATCGCGCTCCGCGAAAATTAAGGTCTGTGCCGCATCGATTTCCGTGTGCGGTTTACGCATTCCCGCGTAGCTCAGCTGGTAGAGCAGACGGCTGTTAACCGTCGGGTCGCAGGTTCGAGTCCTGCCGCGGGAGCTGTTTCCGGTGGCCCTCCGCGCCGCCGTTCCCTATTCTGACGGGTGTCCCACCGCTTCGCCGCAGCCCCGGAGGCACCCATGTCTCTTGACCGTCCTGCCGCCCCGTTCCTGTGGGCCGCCTTCCTGGCGGCCGCTGCCCTCCCCGCCCCGGCCCTCGCCCAGGACGCGGCCGGACCCGACGGCTCCGACAACGCCGACTGGGACGTCACCCTCGCGCGGGGCGATACCCGCGAAATCGACTTCGAGACCGACGAGGGGACCTGGATGTCGGTGGACATGTCGCCCGACGGACGGTGGATCGTCTTCGATCTCCTCGCGCACGTCTACCGCATCCCCGCGGAGGGCGGGCGGGCCGAAAGCCTCACGCAGGAGAGCGGCGTCGCGGTCAACTACCATCCCAAATACTCCCCCGACGGCACGCGCATCGCCTTCATCTCGGACCGTGCCGGCCAGACGAACCTCTGGGTGATGGACGCGGACGGGTCGAACCCGCGCCAGGTACAGTCCAGCATGGACACCCGCGTGACGATGCCTGAATGGACGGCCGACGGCGAGTATATCCTGGTGGCGCAGAGCGGCGGCATCTGGATGTACCACGTCGATGGCGGCACTGGGATCGAGGTCGTCTCCAGTGACGGGGGCAGCGCGTCGTGGCCATCGGTGTCCGAGGACGGGCGGCACCTTTACTACCACGTGCGCACGCCAGGGCAGACCGTCCCGTGGGCGGTGGACGACATCTTCGCCGAACCGGTGGACGGTGCGCTCGTGCGCGACGCCCTGCAGGGCACCATGAACATCCGCCGCATGGACCTGGAAAGCGGCGAGATCACGCAGGTCACCAGCGGCGTGCCCTCGCGGCAGTATCGGCTGTCGGGCGGCGGCGGCTTCGCGGGCGAGATTTCCCCGGACGGACGCCAGGTCGCCTTCGCGCGCCGCCTCCCCGACGCCACGATCGAGTGGAAGGGCCACGAGTTCGGCCCCAGCACCGCGCTCTGGGTCCGCGACCTGGAGACGGGTGCCGAGCGGATCGTCATGGACCCGATCGCGCAGGACATGACCGAGGGGATGAAGACGATCCGCATGCTGCCCGGCTACGCGTGGACGCCCGATGGGGCGTCGATCGTGATCGCGCAGGGAGGGAAGCTTAGGCGACTGGATGTGGCCAGCGGCGAGGTCTCGACCATTCCCTTCAACGCGCGCGTCCACAGGGTGATCTCCGAGCAGGCCTACCAGGCCTTCCGCATCGACGACGATCCTGTCCCCATCAACTTTACACGCTGGGCCACAGGCTCGCCCGATGGTGAGCGGCTCGCGTTCTCGGCCGCCGGACGCGTCTGGGTCATGGACCTGCCCGACGGGACGCCCCGCCGCCTCACGTCCGACACCGGCAAGCGCTTCGAGTACTCGCCGTCCTGGTCGCCGGACAGCCGGTCGATCGCCTACACGACGGTCGACGAAAGCGCGACCGGGCATGTGATGACCATCAGCGCCGACGGCGGCAGCCCCCGGCAGGTCAGCGCCGAGCCCGGCGAGTACGCCCACACCCGGTGGAGCCCGGACGGCTCGGAGATTCTGGCGACGCGGGGGTCGGGCGCCACGGTCCGCTACCGCTCGGTGGCGCACAACCCGTGGTACGACTTGGTGCTCTTCCCGGCGGCCGGACCCGGCGGCGGTGCCGAAACCGGCGACGAGGCCGGAATGGGCTCAGCCGGCCGGCGCGTTGTCCGCGTCCCGGGCAACACGCTGCCTACACGCACCCAGTTCGTGCGGGGCGCCTTCGGCCCGGATGGCCGCATCTTCTACCGCACGATGGGCGACTCCACGCGGCTGCGTTCGGTCGCGCGCGACGGCTCCGACCCCCGCACCCACCTCGTCCTCCCCTGGGCCGACGAGGTCATGATCTCCCCCGACGGCCGCCACGCCGCCTTCAACGAGGGCGACAACGCGTACCTGGTCCCGGTTCCGAGCGGGGCGGCGCGGATAGGCGGCGCGGTCGCGGTCGCCAAGAAGGGCGGGAAGCTCCCCGTGCGGCAGCTCAGCCGGCGAGGCGGCATCTTCCCCGGCTGGCGCGACGCCAATACGGTCGAGTTCGGGAGCGCGGCGAGCTACTACGCGCACGATGTCGCGGCCGAGACCACCGACACGTTCCAGATTGCGCTCCAGGTCCCCCGCGGCTCGCTCGGCATGGGCACGGTCGCCATCACCGGCGCCCGCATCATCACCCTCGAGAACCGGCAGGTCATCGAGAACGGCACGCTAGTCGCCACGGATGGCAGGATCACCTGCGTCGGCGCAATGGCCGAATGCGACGCGGCCGGAGCCGATCACACCATCGACGGCACCGGCAAGACCGTGATCCCCGGCTTCATCGACATGCACTCGCACTTCTTCCGCGAGTACCGGGGCATCATCCCGCCCAACGCCTTCGAAATGGCCGTCGCGCTGGCCTACGGCGTCACCAGCAACCTCGACAATTCGCAGTGGTCGCAGGATGTCTTCCCGGCCGCGCAGATGATCGAAGCCGGGGTCCTGGTCGGCCCCCGCACCTACACCACGGGCGACCCGCTTTACAGAGGCGACGCCGTTCGCCAGAACGAACTCACCAGCTACGAGGTCGCCGAGGACAACATCGCCCGGCTCCAGTCGTGGGGCGCCGTGTCGCTCAAGCAGTACCTGCAGCCGCGCCGGGACCAGCGCCAGTGGGTGTCGGACATCGCGCGCAAGCGCGGCCTCATGGTCACGTCGGAGGGCAGCGACCTGGCGTTCAACATGGGCATGATCATGGACGGCCAGACCGCGTGGGAGCACCCGATCAGCTACGTCCCGATGTACTCGGACGCGGCCCGCTTCTTCGGGCGCGCCGAAACCGTCTACTCGCCGACGTTCGTGGTCGGGGGCCCGGGGCCGTGGAACGACGAGTGGTTCTTCCAGGAGACCGAGGTCTGGCGCGACGAGAAGCTCCGCCTGTGGATGCCGTGGAAGCAGCTCGTGCCGCACGCCCGCCGCGTCTTCCAGCGCCCCTTCACCGACTACAGCTACCCGATGCTGGCCCAGGTGCTCGCGGACTGGATGGCTGAAGGCGCCCGTGGAGCCATTGGCGCGCACGGCCAGCAGCATGGTCTGGCGTCCCACTGGGAGGTCTGGATCGCGGAATCCGCGATGGGGCCGATGGGCGCGCTGGAGCTTGCCAGCGTCGAAGGGGCCTACTTCCTCGGCGCCTCGGAAGACCTGGGCACGCTCACGCCCGGCAAGCTCGCGGACCTGATGGTCCTCAATTCCAATCCCCTCGACAACATCCGCAATACGACCGACATCATGCTCGTCATGAAGGGCGGTATCGTCTACGACGGAATGACCCTCGACGAACTCTGGCCCACCGAGCGGCCCTACGGCGCGCGCCCGTGGATCCACGAGGAGGTCTGGAGGTCGGGCCCGCGGCCGGTGAACCGTTAGCACGATCGCAGAAACGCAATGCCGAGGAGGATGTGGATGAAAGAGCGGCGCAGCCTGGCCTTCGTGGCGGCGCTAATCCTGGCGATGGCCTGCGGCCGAGCCGGTGAGGAGGATGGTCGCGCCACCGATCCGGCTGCCGAAGCGTCGCCTGGCGCCCCGGCACTCCAACCGGGCTCCGGCCAATTCACCTTCCACGACTCCCGCGGCAACGCCGACCGTCCGATCACCGTGCGCTACCACATGCCCGAGGGCTACGCGCCCGAGACACCCATCGTCTTCGTGATGCACGGCGCGTCCCGAACCGGTCAGCGCTACTTCAACGACTGGGAACCACACGCCATCGTCCACGGCTTCCTCCTCGTCGTACCCGAGTTCGACGCCGACAACTACCCGGGCAGCCGGTGGTACAACCTGGGCAACGTGTTCCCGGACCCGGACTCCGACCCGCTCGACGCCAGCGCCAACGCCGGCTCGGGCTCGGCAGCCGCCACCCCCCACAACCCCGAGTCCGCCTGGACCTTCACCGCGATCGAACACCTCTTCGACGCCGTCCGCACCGCCGCGGGCAGCTCCCGCACGACCTTCCGCATCTTCGGCCACTCCGCCGGCAGCCAGTTCGTGCATCGCCTCCTGATGACCCGTCCGGACGCGCCGGTGGAACGGGCCGTCGCCGCCAACGCCGGATGGTACACCCTGCCCGACGACGACACGGCATGGCCCTACGGCCTGGGCGGCTCGGGTTTCGAGGTCGCCGGGCTCACCGAGTTCCTGCAACTCCCCGTCACGGTCCTGCTGGGCGATGCCGACACCGTGACCACCGCCAGCAACCTGCGCAGGACTCCCGAGGCAATGCTTCAGGGGCCCCACCGCTTCACCCGCGGCCATACATTCCATGCCACCGCCCGGTCGGCAGCCGAGTCGCTCGGCGTCCCCTTCGGCTGGGTCCTTGACACCGTCCCCGGCGCCGGCCACAGCAATGCGCTCATGGCCTCGCGCGCCGCCGAAATCCTCGCACGCTGACATACTCCCGCTGACCTCAACACACCGACAGGCACTCAACCCCGCTCATACGCAACACCGGAAACGCACCATGAATCGCAAGCCGACCATCGCCTTTCTCGCCGCCCTCTCCTCTCTCGCCGCCCTCGCCTGGGCCGCTCCGCCGCTCGCCGCGCAGTCCGGCTCCTTCGGCAATTCCATGATCATCAACGGCGACGAACTCCTCATCGCCGAGCCGACGACCAGCTTCCGACCCGGATCCGTGTACATCTACGCGAATGCCGGCGGCGGATGGCGCGAATCCACCGTGCTCCGCGCCCCCGAATCCGAGCGCGCGGACGGCTTCGGCACCATGCTCGCCAGGACGGGCAACACCCTCTTCATCGGCCAACGCGGCGGTCCGATCCACGTCTTCGAGCGCACGGACGGCGGCCCGTGGGCGGCCACCGGCACGATCGAGGGTGACGACATCGCCGGCGCATCCCCATCGTGCCGCTACGACGGCTACTGCGGCAACGACTTCGGCGTGACCATCGCCGCGCACGAGGATTGGCTGTTCGTGGGCGCGCCCGGAGCCGCTCCGGCCCCCCGCCGCCGCGGAGGCGAGCAGGAGGCCGAGCCACAGGGGGCCGTCTACACGTACCAGCGCGGCGACGACGGCCAGTGGACCCGGCGCGGGCAGCTTCAACCCGCAGACGGGGCAGAAGGAGACCGTTTCGGGGCCGCGATCCTGTTCACACCCCACGGCGCCCTGATCGGCGCTCCCCAGTGGAACGCCGGCGGCGACGACGGCGAACGAGCCGGCCGCGTCTATCATTACCGCATGGTTGACGGGGGTTGGGATGAGGGCGGCGTCCTCGAATCGGCTGCCGAATCGAATGCCAACTTCGGGTCGGCCCTGGCGGCTGCGGGGGACAGGGTCCTGATCGGGGCGCCGGGGACGGACGACAGCCGTGGCGCGGTCTACACGCATTCATGGAGCGCCGACCTCGCCCGGTGGGTCCCCGCCGAGGGACGGCTCGCGTTCTCGGGCGGCGAGAGCGGTGACCGCTTCGGCGAGGCAGTGGCCTTCGCCGGCGACGATGTCTGGGTCGGCGCCCCCACCACCCGCGGCTACGAACTCGGCTCGGCCTTCGTATTCGAGGCCGCGGCAGACGGATCGCTGCCCGCCGAGGCGCGCCGCATCCAGCTTCCCCAGGAGGAGACGGTCGAGAGCGACCGGTTCGGCGGCCTGATCGTGGCCGGCGCGGGTGTGGTGGCGGTCGGTGCGCCCGGGATGCACCACCAGGCCGGCTCGGTCCACGTGTTTGAACGCGGTGATGGCGGCTGGGGGGAAGGGGAGATGCTCGTGAGCGCACCCGACATGCTCGCAGCCCTGGTGGGTGAGGAGCGCCGGTGCATCGAGGGGAAGGTCGGTCCCTTCGATTGCGACGAGGTCGAACTGCTGGCATACGTGCCACCCTCGCTCCTGCGGGCCGAGGAGCGCGCCCGCGGAGTGCGCGCCAACGACAACTGGGGCTGGACCGACCCCATGAGCGGGCGCGAATACGCGCTGGTCGGGCGCAACGACGGCACCTCGTTCGTCGACATCACCGATCCCACCAACCCCATGCTGGTCGGCGACCTGCCCAAGCCGTGGGGCACCCCGCCGTCCCAACTCTGGCGCGACATCAAGACGTACAGGGACCACGCCTTCGTCGTCGCCGACGGTGCGGGCGAGCACGGCATGCAGGTCTTCGACCTCACCCGCCTCCGCGACATCTCCGTGGACGAGATGCCCGCGCTCTTCGAGCCTGACTTCCACTACACCCGCATCGGCAGCTCGCACAACATCGCGATCAACGAGGAGACCGGGATCGCGTACACCATCGGGGGCGGAGGCGCAGGCGACACCTGCGGCGGCGGCCTCCACATGATCGACATCGACGATCCCAAAAACCCCGAGTTCGTTGGCTGCGCCCCCACCGGCGGCACCCACGACACCCAGTGCGTCATCTACCAGGGCCCCGACGAGGACTACCAGGGGCGGGAACTGTGCTTCAATTCGAACGGCCGCACCTTCCAGATCCAGGACGTCACCGACAAGGACAATCCGGTCGTCGTCGCGGCCCCGTCCTCGCCGAACCCGGCGTATATCCATCAGGGCTGGCTCACCGAAGACCACCGCTACTTCTACCAGGACGACGAGTCGGACGTCATCGCCGGAAACGTCGAGACCACCCGCACCCTGATCTGGGACGTCAGCGACCTCGAGGACCCCGTGCTGGTCAGGGAGTTCATGGGCTCAATGCCCGCGAGCGCCCACAACCTCTACATCCGCGACGACCTGATGTACCAGGCCAACTACCTCTACGGCCTGCACGTTCTCGACGTCTCCGACCCGGAGAACCCGCGCGAGGTCGGGTACTTCGACACGGCGCCCTACAAGGAAGGTCCCGGGTTCGGCGGCGCGTGGAGCAACTACCCGTTTTTCCCGAGCGGCACGGTGATCGTGACCAGCATGCAGGAGGGACTGTTCATCCTGAAGAAGAGGGTGCGGCCTGTGAGCTGAGGACGTGGCACCGCCCATTCCGGGATCCGTCCGCCACTCTTTCCCTGAAGTGGCGGACGGATCCCCGTCCGGTCGCTCGGTCCTTTCTTCTACCGCCCCGGTCCCAGCAGGACCGCGTTCATGAACAGCAGTTGCGTCGCTTCGGCGTAAGCCCGGTAGTTGGGGTCTTCCGCAAACGCCACCAGCTGGCCCCTTCCGACGGGTTGATGGATGAGGAAGGCCTTGCTGGCCAGCTGCGGCCGGGACTCCTCCCACACGATTCCGCCGAGCACCAGGTCGTCGAGCTCGGCGTAGCGGCCGACATTCGTACCCTGGTCCAGGGTGATGGGCCGGAACACGCGCGAGCCCTCGACCAGAACGCCGATCTCGCCATCGGTGCCTGCAGCCAGCCAATGCTCCATGTCGAGCGTTGTACGCAGGATGGCTCCAGGCACGCCCTCCGGCGATTCGTCGGCGGGGGAAATCGCGTCCAGGTATTCGATGGGCTGGTCCGGGGTGCCGGGATCGGGCGGATCATCGCCTTCGGTCCGCCCGCCACGGCGCTCCGTCTCGGTGGCGAGGAGCCCTGCCCGCGAGGCCCAGCGCGACGACTCGGCCATCGTGATCACGGTGCCGCCGTCCCGCATCCAGGTCCGCAGACGATCCAGGAGCCCGTCCCCGACCGTGCTGCCGTAGTTGCCGCTCGGAAAGACGATCACGTCGTAGTCGTCCAGCCGTGCGCGACCCAGGCTTGATGCGCGCACCGCCGTCGTGCGCTGCCCGTATCGCCGCTCGAGGACGTAACGGGCCCAGCCCACGGAATAGCTCTGACCCGGGGCGTCGTAGACGAGCAACACCCGGGGCTTGCGCAACGCTCTCACCCGCCCGCTGCCCAGCGACATGCCCTCGCGCACGTATGCGTCATCGATCGCCACGACTTCGGCCCGGTGCCGAGCCGCGATATCCGCCAGGCGCTGCCGCAGGTCCGGCCCGTTCTCGGCCACGCGGACGATCGCCGTACCGGTCCCGTACCGGCGGCTGTCCAGCGTGAACTCCGCGCCCGCGGCCCGGACGCGAATGCCCTCCCGCAGCGCCTCGACAACCGCCGCCGCCGCGTTCGTGCCCCAGGGGATGAGGTAGCCGACGACGGCCTCGGGCAGCGCAGGCGGCGCCTCCAGCGTAGCCACGCCGGTCACCGGCTGCCCGCGCGCCCCGGTCGCGTCGGTCTCGATCGCCTCCACGTCCCAGAGCAGCGACTGGCTCCACGCCGTCAGGTCGTAGATCTCGTCCGGCTGGCGGTTCGCGCGGCGCTCGATCTGCCGCCGCACGAAGTCCTCCGCCATGGGCACGTGGGGGTCGAGCAGGTTGTGGATGAAGCCGTGCGCGGGCTGGTCCAGCGGCACGATGAAGCTGGAGCCGGCGGACAGCGTGCGGTCCCCGACCGTCACGGGCCCCGATGCGCGGAACACCTCGACCCCGTTTTCCACCAGCATCATGGCGAGGCGCTCCGCCATACCCGGGTCGTGCGCCGAGTGGAGCACGATCTCCGCCGGGCCGCTTTGCCCCGCGGCCACGCCCTCACGCCGGAACGCGAGGTAGTCGCGCAGGATCCTCTCGCGGTTCCGGGCGGCGGTCAGCGCCGTCTCGATCGCCGCCGTGAAATGGTGCAGCACGCCGTCGCCGTAGGTGAGCAGGTCCCCGTCCGACTGCCGCAGCCGCAAAGCCCGGGCGCTTGCCTGCTCGTAGGTCATGCCGAGCGCGCCGTACCCCATCGGCCACATGTCTACGTAGCCCGGGTAGAAGAGGTCGTAGACCTCCCGGTTGAAGTACGCGAAGCCGCGCTCGTCGAAGCGCGCCGCAGTCGCCGAACCGAACACGTCCATGAGCGCGATCTGCCGCTCCCCGTACCAGGGGTTGGACGGCGGTGCCGTGGGCGGAAAGAAGTAGGTGGCGTCCCCGCCCATCTCGTGCAGGTCCGCGACGATCTGCGGCCGGAACTCAAGGAGCACGTCCACCTTCCCCCGCGTCTCGGGCTGGCTCTGGATGAAGAGGTCCCGGTTCAGGTCGAACAGGTAGTGATTGCCCCGTCCGCCCGGCCACGGTTCGTCGTGTTCCGCGGACGCCGCCTCCTCGTTCGGCCACCGGGCCTGGGCGACCTGGTTCTGGTACACGAAGCGGTTCCGGCCGTCCGGGTTCTCAAGGGGGTCGATGAGGACGAGCGATTCCGACAGGATGAGATCGACGTCCGTGTCCCCGGTGGCCGCGAGCAGATGATAGGCCTCCGCCATGGCCGCGCCGGCCGGACTGATCTCGTTGCCGTGGATCGAGTGCATGAGCGCCGTGACGACGGGGAGTTCGGCGACCAGTGACTCCGCCTCGTCGTCGGACAGCATGCGGGGGTCGGCGAGACGCGCGAGATCCGCCTTGACGTCGTCCAGCCTCGCCATGCGCTCCGGCGAACCGATCACGAGGACGACGAGCGGGCGACCCTCCCAGCTCTCCGCGTAGCGGATGAGGTGGGTGCGTTCCGGCGCGGCGGCGGCCAGTGCCTCGATGTACCGGATCACATCGGCCGGCGGTGTGATGACCTCCCTGAAATCGTGGCCCGCCACCTCCTCCAGCGTGGGAATGTCGGGGTCGTAGCGGGTGCCCGGCGCGAGTTCCTGCACCTGGGGGGACACCTGGATGACTGTGGCGAGCGCGAGCGCAGATAACACGGGACCTCTTCCGGTTGGAGGATGGGATGAACGGTGGCTTTACTATTGCACGATCCAACCGAGGTTGCACGGTCGGCCGGTGGGATCCCGGGAACCTGCTGCAGTCACTCCGGTAGTAATCCGATCGAATGTCGGGACGGACCCTTTGTCGCCGGCTAGGCGCCCGAGCTTCTCCGCATGGGGCTGATTCTGCCCGGCTGACCAACCCGCGCTACGCCGTCTCCTTCAGCACCTCCACGAACTCGTCGACCTCATCCAGGGTGTTGTAGAAGTGCGGACTTGCGCGCACCACTCCGGGGCGGTTGTCGACGATGATCCCCCGCCCGGCGAGATGCGCAACCGCATCGCCGGGCTTCCGGTGGCGTACCAGAACGATCGCCGAACGCGTCTCCCGCCGGTCGCTCACACGAAGCGAAAACCCCGCGGCGCCACACCCCTCCACGAGCCGCTCCGTGAGTGCCACGTTCTGCGCGCGAATCGCCGCCATCCCGACCTCGTCCACGATCTCCTGCCCCCCCAACGCGGTATGCACGGTGGCAAGCGCGGGAGTGCCCAGTTCGAAGCGCCGCGCGTCCCGGTGGTAGCGGAAATCGCCGGGATTGAACTGGAACTGATCCTCGGTGGCGAACCAGCTGGTCATGGTGGGTTCGAGTTCTCGAATGAGGGTGTCGCGGACGTAGAGGTAGGCCAGGCCGGGCCCGCCGCAGAGCCACTTGAGCGGCCCCGAGGTATAGAAGTCGACGCCTGCCGCGGGAAGGTCGATCGGCACCTGGCCGCCCCCCTGGTAGCCGTCGATCAAGCTGTACGCGCCAGCGCCCCGCGCGATGTCGGCGATAGCCTCCAGATCCTGGATCGCCCCGGTCGTGAAGAAGACGTGGCTGGTCGCGATCGCCAGCGTCCGATCGTTCACCGCTTCGGCGAACTGCTGCGGGTCGATGTGGATGCCGTCGGCGCTCTTCAGCACCACCATCTCCGCATCGGGCCGTACCTTCCACTGGTACAGCAGCGTGGGGAAGTCCAACTCGGTCGTGACAATGCGGTTGCGCTTGCCCCAGTCCAGGCTGGACGAAACCGCCGCCAGGCACGCGGAGGTCGAGGGCATGAGCGCGATGGTCCCGGATGGCGCGCCGAACAGCGGCTCCACGCGGCCGCGCAGTTCGCCCAGCGCGCTCCACCAGTGTTCGTACCAGGCCGAGGCCCCGAAATCATGCCACTTGGCAACGAAGTCCCCGAGTCGGTCCTCCGACCGTTTGGAGAGTGCTCCCAGGGAACACGAATTGAGATAGTTGCGGCGCGCGAGGATCGGGAACTCGTCGCGGATCCGGTCGAGGTTCATTGCAGGAGGTGGTATTGGACGTGTCGTCGGGGCGTGGCCGGCAGCGGAAGGATAGCACTCACGCCCCTGCGGCGCCCGCTTTCGCGGGACTCGCCCATCCGAACATCGATCTGTCCCATCGAACCATGGGCTTCGTTCGGCCTGGATGCGATCTTCCTTCCTCCCCTTGCCAGCGAGGGGTGTCGGAGACTACAAATGATGACAATTGGTTGGAGAGAGGAGTAGCGGGCGTGCCTACCACCCAGTGGATCGGATTCGCTGCCGAAATGGTGGTGCTGACCGGCGGCTTGACCGCCATCAGCGTCTGGATGGGCAAGCGACTCGACGACTTTCGGCGCTCCATGGACCGGCGCTTCGGTGAAGTGCGGGACGAGATCAAGCAAGTGCGCGGTGAGATGCGCTCCGAGATCGGGCTGCTGCGCGATGAGACGCGCTCCGAGATCGGGCTGCTGCGCGGTGAGATGCGCTCCGAGATCGGGCTGGTGCGCGATGAGAGCCGGGAAGCTCACGCCGCGATCGGGCAGAACATTCGGGACGTTGAACAGCGGATCGGATACCGTTTCGACGACATGGGGAAGCGCTTCGATGACGTGGCAGCACGCTTCAATGACATGGGGAAGCGCTTCGATGACGTGAAGGATGTCATGTCGGCACGGGTCGAAGATGTCAGAGACGTGACAGCCGCCCGGATCGATGACCTCAAGGATGTCACGGCAAGCCGGATCGACGACCTGAAAAAGCTGCTGGCCAACTGATCCCGGGCCCTCGGACCCTCAGTCCACTTCGCGCACCCGCAGGCGGACGACGTATTGCGCTCCGGAATCGTCATGGGTGACGCCGGTAACGGTGCCATCTCCGAAGACCGGCGAGGGTGTCGACGCCAGCGCCACGGTAGTCCCCACCTGGCCCAGGTGGTGGCCCCTTCCGTCGAACATCTCCCACATGCCCCATCTCTGCCGCGCATATGGATTCCATACCCACACCCTTCCGTCCCCGGCAACCCGCAAGAGTCTCAGGACGGCCTTGTACCGGGGAAGCGAGCTTGAGGGCAGATCCCACGCCGCAGCCAGACTGTCTCGCTCCCGGCCTTCGAGCCGAGGCGTCGGGCGCCGCAGCTCCACGGCCAGCGTCGTGTCGCTCCGGTGCGTGACCTTGTAGAACAGGAACCGGTTTGTGTTGCCGTGCCAGACGCTTCCGTCCGGGTCCACGGACCAGAGGGGCCGCCAGTTGGTTGGAATCGAATCGAAATTCGGCCCTCGTTCCGGCAGGTCGATCGTGTCCACCGGAGCCAGGGTGAAGTCAGGGAGGACCCGGTGCTTTACGACACGCCGGGCCCACGACGGAGAATCCCAGTCCCGCTCGTAGAGGAATCCCAGCGTGTCCGTCTCGGCCCGCCAGAAGGTGGCCGTGCTCCGCGTGTTACCGTTATGCGCGGAAGTTGAAAGGACTTCGCCCAGCGAGTTGAAGGCGGTGATTCTTCGAGCACCAACATCCATGGCGAGGAGCGCCCCGGAACGATGCCAAACCACACCCCCCAGCGCCAGGAACTCCCCGGGGCCATCTCCGTCGCGCCCGAAACGTCGTAGGAAGGTCCCCTCCGAATCGAACACCCGGATTTCCTGACTCGCCCGGTCCGCGACGTAGGTCCGACCCGATCCGTCCACTGCCAGACCGACAATGTCACCGAAGGCTCCCGGGTCTTGTGCGCTGGCCGCGCCGGGCGCCTGTCCGAACCGCAGCTCTTCGACCAGGAGGAAGTCCGGTTCCTGCCTGGTCCTCATCAGATCCCGGTTGTAGACGCGAACCATCCCGGTGGAGAGCGTGTCGACCCAGACGTCGTAGTCGCGCTCAAACGCATCGCACGTGGCCGAGAACCCCAGGGCGACAATCCAGGACACGAGCACCACACCGAAGGGCGCCCGATCTGAAGAGCGAATGCGCACGATCTGTCCCTGGGGCTGAAGGTGGCCGGCCTGCGGGGTCGCTGAAGATGGCGTTCCATGGCTCATACAGCGAACAATGGTAGCATGATCCTCGACACCGAACGCGCACTCACGGAGGCCCACGCGATGGGCCTGGAATGGGCGGGCGTCGCGACCCTGGGGCGCAGCGGCCACATGGCCCGTTTCCGGCGCTGGATTGCCGCCGGCCTTCACGGGGAGATGGCCTACCTGGCCCGTCCGGACGCCGTGCGGCGCCGCGCTGACCTCGACCGCACGCTGTCCGGCTTCCGGAGCGCGCTCGTCGTCGCGCAGTCGTACGCCAACGACGAGCCCGCCACCTCACCCGGCGACCCGTCCCGCGCCATCGTCGCGCGCTACGCCCGCAGCCGCGACTATCACCGCGTCCTGCACGAACGGCTCGAGGACCTCGCGCGCCGCCTGGAGGATCTCGCCGGGCGACCCTTCCGGCGCCGGGCCTACGTCGACACGGGACCGCTTCTCGAACGGGAGGTGGCCATGCGTGCGGGGCTGGGCTGGTTCGGGAAGAACACCATGCTCATCCACCCGCGCCGGGGCTCGTACTTCTTTCTGGGCGTGCTGCTCACCGATCTCCCGTTGACGCCCTCGGACCCCTTCGACGAAGAGCACTGCGGCACATGCCGGCGCTGTCTCGACGCTTGCCCCACGGGTGCGCTGCTGGGCCGCGACGACAACGGCGCCCCGGTCATGGACGCGACGCGGTGCATCTCGTACCTGACGATCGAGCTGAAGGGGCCGATTCCGCACGAACTGCGTTCCGCCATCGGCAACCGCGTTTTCGGCTGCGACATCTGCCAGGAGGTGTGCCCCTGGAACGAGCGGTTCTCCAGGCCGACGGCCGAGCCCGACTACTCCCCCCGCTCCGACCTGGACGGCGTGTCGCTGATCGACCTGGCGACGCGGCTTCTCGAAATGTCCGGCAAGGGCTTCCTGCGCGAGTTCCGCGACTCGCCGGTTGTGCGTGCGCGCCGCAACGGCCTGCTGCGCAACGTCTGCGTGGCCCTGGGCAACTGGGGCTCGCCGGAAGCGCTTCCGGTGCTGGAGCGCGCCGCGCACGACCGGTCGGAGCTGGTGAGGGAGCACGCGGCCTGGGCACTCGAACGCCTGGGGGCTGGAGCCGCTCCCGTTTGACGAGCGGGCCGCCGCTCACGATGATCTCCTTCCGGCGTTGCACACCGACCCGTTCGACCGTGGCCTGGTATGCCAGGCCATCCTCAACGGAATGACGATAGTGACGCCGGACGAGGCGATCGCGCGGTACTCCGCGCCGATCCTATGGTAGCCGATCAGAAGCAGAGTGACATCATGAACCGGATGCACTGCCCGGCAGCGGCGTTCCTTGCGCTTGCCGTTTTCCTCCCCACCCTCGCGCCCGCCCAGCAGTTCGACCTCCTCATCCGGGGCGGCATGGTCCTCGACGGATCGGGCAGTCCCGCCTTCAACGCCGACATCGGCATTGTGGACGACGAAATCGTCGCAATCGGCCGGCTGCCGGACGCCACCGCCACGCGCGTCATCGACGCTACCGGCAAGTACGTCGTCCCCGGGTTCATCGACATGCACTCGCACGCCGACCGCGCCTTCGCGTCGGACAACATCGAGGGGCGGCGCGCGCACAACCTGGTCATGCAGGGCATCACCACCTCGGTCTTCGGTCCCGACGGCCGCAATCCCGTGTGGCCGGTCCCGGACGAGATGGAGGCGTACCGCACGCCGGGCGTGGCCACGAATGTGGTGCCGATGGTGGGTCACGGTACCGTGCGGGGGTTGGTGATGGGGGACGACTACGAACGCCCCGCGACGGCCGACGAGATCGCGCGCATGGCGGAACTGGTGCGCGGCGCGATGGAAGCGGGAGCGTGGGGTCTCGGCGCCGGCCCCGAGTACCGGCCCGGCCGCTTCAGCACGACCGAAGAACTGATCGCGCTGGCCAGGGAGGTCGCGCCCTACGACGGCTTCTACTACGCCCACCAGCGCAGCCAGTCACCGCTGCCGCTCTGGCAGATCCCCTCGATCGTCGACGGCCAGCCGCTCACCGGCACCGACGGCATGCGCGAGACGATCGAGATCGGCCGCGCGGCGGGGATCCGCGTGGTGGGCACGCACATCAAGGCGAAGGGCACCGACACCTGGGGCCACTCGCAGACCGACATCCTCATGATCGAGGCCGCGCGGCGCGACGGGGTGGACGTCTACCTCGACCAGTACCCGTACGAGACCTTCGGCGGCGGGCCCGTCGACGTTCTGCCCGACTGGGGCTACGCGCCGCCGGGAACCGACCGCTCCGGGGGGCTGGATTCACCGCTGTGGCGCGATCCGGACCTGATGGGCGACCCGAAGAGCAACCTGCGCGCCAACCTGGCGGATCCGGTCACCGCGGCGGAACTGGAGCGCGACACGGAGTACATTCTGCGCCTGCAGGGCGGCGCGGACCGGCACGTCGTCGTCTCCTCCCCCGACTTCCCCGAGACGGTGGGGCGGTACCTCTCGGAGATCGCGGCCGAAGCGGGGCGGTCGCCCTTTGAACAACTCGTTCACTTTGCCCTGGAATCGACCGAACTCGGGCCCGCCGGCGTGCGCTTCCGTCCCGTCGGCGGCCACCGGTTCGACGTCGAGAACTACATGCGGCAGGAGTACACGGCGACGTCCACCGACGGCTCCGTCCTGCTCTGGACGCGACCGGGCCAGCACCCGAGGTCGTACGGGGCGTTCGCGCGCAAGATCTCGCATTACGTCAAGGAGCGCGGCGTCATCACGCTGCCGTTCGCGATCCGCTCGTCGACCGGTCTGGCCGCACAGATCGTCGGGTTGAAGGACCGGGGCCTGCTGCGCGAGGGCTACAAGGCCGACATCGTGGTGTTCGACTACGACGACATCAGTTCGCCCGCCACCATCATGGAACCCGACCTCTATCCCACGGGTATCGAGTTTGTACTGGTGAACGGGGAGTTCACGGTCGACAATGGCGAGCCTACCGGGGCCCTGCCGGGAGCGGTGCTCGACCGGCGCGACAAGGACACGCGGGCCCGGGGAGTGAGCGAATAGCGGGAAGGCGGCGACGATGACAGCGAAGACGATTGTACTGGCGGGAGCCGTGGTGCTGGCGGGGGCCGTGTTGCCCGACGGCGCGGAGGGTCAGCGGAACGACGCACATTTCGCGGGTGGCCCGGAGCCGCTCCGGGGCGAGTTCCATTTCCATGCCGCCCTCGCGGTGCCCGTCGGGGAGTTCGGCAACCATGTGAACCTGGGTGGGGGCACCGGATTGGGTGGGCTGGTGTTTCTGGATGGACGGGGTCTCGCGGCGGTCCGTCTGGACGGGTCGTTCGTGGTGTACGGTCACGAGTCCTACAGGACCGCGCTGAGCCCCACGGTCCCTTTCGTGAATGTCGACGTTTCCACGACCAACTCGATCCTCGCCATGGGCGTGGGGCCGCAGGTCTACCTGGGGAGCGGTCCGCTCCGGCCCTACTTCTTCGGCACGGTGGGCTTTTCGTACTTCATCACCGAGACCAGCGTCCGCGGCGACCACCACGACGAGCCCTTCGCGTCTACGACCAACTTCGACGACTTCAGCCTTGCGCTCGCCGCGGGCGCAGGCCTGTCCGTGTCGTTGCGCGAGGGCGACAAGCCGATTTCGCTGGATCTCGCGGCACACTACCACCACAACGGCCTGACCGAGTACTTGACAGACGGTGCGCAGAACCTGCGCCAACTCCCCCGCGGAGGCTGGCGGGCCAATCCCGTCGTCAGCGACGCCAACCTGGTGACGTACCGGGTCGGCATCTCGCTGGGTACGCGCTAGCGGGCTAGCCTCCCTCCGCCAGTCGCTGAACCGCGTCCGCCAGCCTGGCAGCCTTGTCCGGATCGGCGGCGCCATTCGCTTGCGTCCGGAGCCGATCCGCGAGCGCGCTCAAGGTGTCGGTGCGCTGGGTGCCGGTCGCACCCTCGGCTGCCGTCAGCGCATCGCGGGCGAGGGCGATCTGCGGCGCCGTCATCCCGTGCCAGCGCTCCAGCTGGTCGAGGTAGGCGCGTGCCAACGCGAACGTGGCCGGCCACTCGAAGATCGGCTGGCCCTGCGAATTGAGCTGGGTCAGTACGACGGAGTTGGCGGCGTCGATCTCGTTCTGTGTGAGCGACTCGTTCGGCACAAGTTCGAAGATGTCGAGGCCCCGTGAAATCTCGGAATTGACGATCACGCCGTTGTACCAGTAGACCGACCAGCTGCCACCTGGACCCTGTTGTGTGCCGTCCGAGGGGCCGCGGTCGTGGAAGCCGATCTCAACCGGGTTTGCCGGGTCGGTCCAGTCGATCAGCGAGATTCCCCCCTGATACCAGCCCTGGATCATGATGTCGCGCCCCGGGATCGGGATCAGCGACCCGTTGTGGGCGACACAGTTTTCCAGCGAACTCTGCGGCGCCGGCAGCTTGTAGTAGGCCTGGAAGATCATGTCGCCGTCTTCGATCCTGAAGGTCGCGTTGGCGCCCCACTCCTTCGGGTCGGACGCGCGGCACTTCGGTGCTCCGCCCCCGCCCCACTCGTCGGTGAACATCACTGTGGTGCCGTCGTTGTTGAATGTGGCCGAGTGCCACAGGGAGAAGTTCGAGTCGGCGACGGCCGCCAGCCGTCTCGGATTCACCGGGTCGGTGATGTCGAGCAGCAGGCCGTACCCGCCACAGGCGCCGCCGGCAAGGCCGATGTGGGGGTAGACGGTGATGTCGTGGCACTGGGTCGGCCCGGGCCGAGGCTCGTCGGCTTGTTGTGCGGCCTGTTCGGCCTGGAGCCGGCCCTCTTCGTCCAGAGCTGCCTGGAGCGCCGCTCGGTCGGCAGCGGTGGGTTCGCCGGTACCTCCGCGCGCGGCGACGACGCTGTCCAACATGGCACGGGCCTGCTGGGAACGCAGAACCCGCGGCTGGCCCCGGCGGTAACCGACGATGTCGCCTCTTGCCCGCGCGGCATCGAGCTCCTCGTAGTCCGCCGGCGACAAGCCGTGCCTCGGCGGCGCAACCAGGTCCTGAAAGATCCGCGGTGAACTCGCGATCTCCGCCGACTGCGGGTCGTCGAGCGGAACGCGGATGACCTCGATCCGGAAGAGGGCCGAATTGGGGTCTTCGTCGGGCGAAAGGCCCGAGCATCCGGCGAGCTCCTCGGTCGGACGCACCCCTGCTGAACCGGACACGTAGATGTAGACGTTGTCGTCGTCACCGGGGTGCTTGAGAACCGTGTGCGTATGCGAGCCCCTGCAGGTCTGCACGTTGGCCACGTACTCGGGATTCGCAATGTCGGAGATGTCGAAGATGCGGATCCCGCGCAGCCGGTCATGGCTCACCGCCTGCGGGATTCCCTCATCACCGCAGTCCAGCCTTCCCCCGAGCCCCTCACCGGAAACGAACATCAGGTGGTTGTAGACGGACACGTCGCTCTGGGAGGCCGGACAGAGGTAGGTGATCACCGACACCGGATTGCGCGGGTCGGAGATGTCCCAGACCTGGATGCCGTCGTAGTTGCCCTGAATGGCGTAGTCGCCGGTGAAGGCCAGGTCCGAGTTGGTCGAGCCGACGAACGGGGCCTCGGGAGGCGTGGTCGACAGCATGCGCATGTTCCAGATGGCCTCTTCGGCGTCGAAGAGTCCGGGCCCAAGCCCGACACGTGGGTCGGGATCGGGCGCGTTGACCATCAGGCCGGGGGGATTCGCGAAGGTGGCTTGTGTGGCCTCCTCCTGCGAGGGCGCGGCCGTTGCGCGCGGCATGGGTTGGGAAGCGCACCCCGCGAGCATGGCCGGGAGGGCCGCCAGTGGAAGGAGCGCCGCAAGGCGAAGGAAAGTTGGCGAACGGTCGTTCGCGGCGTCGATCGGCGTCATTTGACTTCTTCCTGAAACATTGTGGGATGCCGTCGGAATATCTCCTGTCAGCCGTTGGACCCACCCGGGGTCATCGCCTCCAGCATCAATTCCATGCGTCTTATCTCGGAGGTCTGGTCGGCTTGAATGTCTGAAGCGAGCCTGAAGATCAGGTCGTCACCCTGGGCGGCGCCATCGGTGGCGAACAGGTCGTCCACCATGGTCACCGCACCCTCGTGGTGCTGGATCATGTACACCAGGAAGAGTCGGTCGAAGTCCTGTCCGCGCGCGTTGCGCAGGTCGTCCACCTGCTCCGGGGACAGCATTCCCGGCATGTGGTGCGCGTGTTCGGGTCCGTGGATCATCAGCTCGCCATCGGCGATGTGGACTTCGGGGACCTCGAGGCCGCGATCACGCAACCATCGCTGCATCAGGTCGATCTCGTCCTGCTGCGAGCTGATGATCCGCTCGCAGAGCGTCTGCATGTGGGCGCTGGCGTCGTTTCCGGGTGCGAAACTGCACATGAGCAGCGCCTGGGCGTGGTGCCCGATCATCCCGGTCATGAAGTGGACGTCGCCTTCGTGATAGTTCCGCAGCACCTCTTCGGCGCGCTGCTGATAGATCGCCTCGAGTTCCGCGATCCTGGCGGCGTCGGGACGGGTCGGGGGAGGGTCCGGCTCGGCTGCGGGGGCGGTCGTCGCAACGGCACCGGCCGGCGTCGGGGATCCGGGTGAGGTGCCGGGTCCAGCGGCACAAGCGTGCAAGGAACCCGCCAGGATCAGGACGATGAGAGGCGACCAGGGTCGGCCGGGGCGGGCGACCAGGTTGGCATCCTGTCTGCTCTTCATGTGCGCCATGCTCCTATCCGGCGTCGGCCAGTCGCTGAACCGCGTCAATCAGTTTCGCAACCCTGTCAGGGTCGCTCGCGCCGGCTGCCTGCCCGTCGAGCGTCGCGGCCAGGGACCGCAGCCCGTCTCGCCGCGCCGACCCCGATGCGCTTTCGGCGGCGGCCAGCGCCGCGCGCGCCGAAGCGATCTGTGAGGCGGTCATGCCGTGCCAGCGCTCCAGCTGGTCTAGGTACGCCCTGGCCAGCGCAAAGGTCGCCGGCCATTCGAAGATGGGCTGGCCCTGCGAGTTGAGCTGGGTGAGCACCACGGAGTTCGCCGCGTCGATTTCGTTTTGCGTCAGGACATCGCTGGGGACCAGTTCGAAGATGTCCATCCCGCGTGCGATCTCCGAGTTCACGATCACCCCGTTGTACCAGTAGACGGACCAGCTGCCGCCGGGCCCCTGGCTGGTGGCGTTCGACGGGCCACGGTCGTGGAACCCGATCTCGACCGGATTGGCGGGGTCGGTCCAGTCGATCAGCGAGATGCCGCCCTGGTACCAGCCCTGAATCATGATGTCGCGGCCCGGGATCGGGATGAGCGAGCCGTTGTGGGCGACACAGTTCTCCAGTGAGGTCTGGGGTGCGGGCAGCTTGTAGTAGCTCTGGAAGACCATCTCGCCGTCCTCGATGGTGAAGATGGCGTTGGCGCCCCACTCCACCGGGTCGTCGGCGCGACACTTCGGCGCGCCACCACCACCCCATTCGTCGGTGAACAGGATCGCGGTGCCGTCGTTGTTGAAGGTAGCCGAGTGCCATATTGCGAAGTTGGAGTCGGCCACCGCCTGGAGACGCGTCGGGTTGACGGGGTCGGTGATATCGAGAAGGAGCCCATAGCCGACGCAGGCCCCACCCGCCAGACCGATCGCAGGGTAGACCGTGATGTCGTGGCACTGGGTCGGCCCCGGTGCCGGACCGTCGCCGCCGCCGGCCGCGCCCATCATCTGCACAACCATCTCGTCGACGTACTCGCGCAACGCGGTGCTGTCGGCGGCGGTGGGAGGGCCTTCGCCTCCTCGTGCGGCAACGATGCTGTCGAGCATCGGCGTGACGAACTGATCGGGAAGGACTTGCACCTCTCCCTGGATCTCGATCACGAAACCACCTGTTGCAAGGGCCTGCTCGCGCGCCTGCTCCGCGGCCGCTATATCGGCGGGCCCGGGTCCGTGCCTGGGCGGCGCCACCAGATCCTGGAAGATCCGGGGTGAACTCACGACGGCGGCGGCCTGCGGGTTGTCCAGCGGCACCCGTATGACCTCGATCCGGAAGAGCGCGGTGTTGGGGTCCTCATCGGGCATGCCCCCCGAGCATCCGGCCAGCTCCTCGGCGGGGCGCACCGGAGCGGACCCGGACACATAGATGTAGACGTTGTCGTCGTCGCCCGGGTGCTTGAGCACGGTGTGCGTGTGCGAACCCCGGCAGGTCTGCACGTTGGCGACGTACTCCGGATTCGCGATGTCGGAGATATCGAATATGCGGATGCCGCGGAGCCGATGGTGGCTGACGGCCTCCTGCACGCCTTCGCCGCTGCAGTCCAGCCGTCCGGCAAACCCTTCGCCGGAGACGAAGAGCAGGTTGTCGTACACCGACACGTCACTCTGGGAGGCGGGACAGACGTAGGTGATCACCGACACCGGATTCGCGGGGTCGGAGATGTCCCAGACCTGTATGCCGTCATAGTTGCCCTGGATGGCATAGTTGCCCGTGAAGGCCAGGTCGGAGTTGGTCTGTCCGACGAACGGCTCCTCGGGCGGCGTCGTCGACAGCATGCGCATGTTCCAGATCGCTTCGCCCGCGTCGAAGAGCCCGGGGGCGAGGCCGACGCGCGGGTCGGGGGTGGGCGGGTTGACGTGAAGGCCGGCAGGGTTGGCGAATGTCGCCGGTGCCTGGGGTGCCAGATCGGCAACCATGTCGGGGCTGCCGGTCGATTGCGTTGCACAACCGGTCAGCATGGCGAGCGAAGCGGCACCGAGGAGCAGCGCTGCACCTCGGATGCGGAGGGAGGACAGGTGTTGCACAGTCGCGTTCAGGGTCATTCGTCACGTCCTGCGGAAGTGGGTTGCGTTCAGTCAAAACGACAATCGGGCGGCTCTGTTCGTTGGAGTTCGAGCACCCGGACCATACTAGGCAGGATGAAGGCGGGTTTCCAGCCGCGCAACGGATGAAGCCGACGAGCGACTGCCGGCGGACTTGACCGGGATTCCGTCTTTGCGGAAGGTCATTCGACGGGACCAGCGCGACCTCGCAGACCCCCAGCCCACACGTGCCCGGCACAGCCTCCCCGAATCTCACCCCGGCGACCATCCCCGCCACTCGCATCGCGATCATCGTCGCGGTGGCGCACCTGATCAACGACGCCTACGCCTCGGTCGTCCCGCCGCTGTTGCCGCGAATCATGAATGACCTGGACCTGTCGATCGCGGCCGCCGCGACCCTGGGTGCGTCCTTCGCTATTGCGACAGCGATTCCACAGCCGTTCTTCGGATATCTGGCAGACCGATTCGGTCGCAGGATCTTCGCCGTGGGCGGGGTGGTCACCAGTGCGGTCTTCGTTTCCCTGATCGGATTCGCGCCCTCATTCTGGCCCCTGCTTCTTATGCTCGTGATGGGCGGCCTGGGAGGCGCAGCATTTCATCCTCCCGGGGCCTCCTACGCCGTGCGTGTGGGCGCGGGAAGGGGCGGAGGCAAGCGCTATTCGGTTTTTTCGTTCGGAGGCGCCGTGGGGTACGCGGCCGGACCTCTCGTCGCCGTAGCGCTGGTCGCCTGGGGCGGCATGAAGGGTCTGTGGGTGGCCATGCTCCCGGCCGTACTCTTCGCGCCGGTCTTCTACCGCGGGTTGCCGAGCGGACGCCGCGAGACCCGGGGCGCGACGCCTCCGCCTACTCCGGCTGCGGTCCTCCGACGACTGGCGGGCCCCCTGGGAATCATCTTCGGGATCAGCGCCACGATGGCCTTCGTACAGCGCGTGTTCCTGACCATGGAGCCGATCATCGTGGCCGACATGGGCGGCTCGGAAACGCTGGGTGCGGCGGCACTGTCGGTCTACCTGGGCGCTCAGGCGTTCGGCACTCTCACGGGTGGCTTCCTGACGGATCGCGTGAGCCGCCCACGCCTGCTCTTCCACCTCTGCGCCTGGGCACTGCCCACGCACCTCCTGGCAGTGTGGCTTGGACCGTGGACGATGACCGGAATGTTGGCGATCGCGGCCGCTGGCTTTCTCGGGATGGCCACCCTGCCCCCGATCGTGGTCATGGCCCAGGAGATGTATCCGCGCGCGGCTGGGGCCAGTTCGGGCATCGTGATGGGGCTGGCCTGGGCCGTGGGGGCCTTGGGGGTGATGGTTACCGGCGCGGTGGCGGACGTCACCGGGCCCCAGGCCGCAGCGCTCATGTCGCTGCCCGTCGCTGGGCTCGCGGCGCTGTTGGCATTGCATCCGGGGTTGAAGTACGATGATCCGGGCGCCTGAGGCGTAGTCGCAGACTCCGGGCGCATTGCTTCGGCGCAAGGACGCGATTCATGAGTGACGAACGACCTGAAGGCGTGGACCACGCGCCGGGAATGACGATCGGAGGCGGCCTCGATCGCCGCGACTTTCTCAAGACCGGCGCCCTTGGTGTCGCCGCGGGTGCGCTCGCCGGCTGCGGGGAGGCGGGGAGCGACTCCGGCCTCGGTCGGGGCACGCCAGCCGGTATTGCCGCCGTTCCCCAGGCCCTCGCAACCCCTCCCGATCACCCGCTCGCCGCCCCGCCGATCGACCACGTGCGGATCGGCTACGTGGGCGTTGGGGGGATGGGCACCGCGCACGTCCGCAACCTGGTGCGCATCGACGGGTGCACGGTCACCGCCGTTTGCGACGTCCGCGAGGCGCACGCGGAGCGCGCGGCGGCGATCATCGAAGAGGCCGGCCACCCCCGCCCGGCCCACTACACGAATGGCGAGACCGATTTCGAGCGCCTCTGCGCCGAGGCCGACGTCGACCTCGTCTACACGGCCACGCCCTGGCGCTGGCACGTCCCCGTCTGCGTCGCGGCCATGGAGAACGGCAAGCACGCGGCCACCGAGGTCCCCGCCGCGTACACGCTGGAGGACTGCTGGCGCCTGGTGGAGACCGCCGAGCGCACCGGCCGCCACTGCGCGATGATGGAGAACGTCAACTACGGGCGCGCCGAGCTGCTCTGCCTGAACCTGGTCCGCCAGGGGTTCCTCGGCGAGATCCTGCACGCCGAGTGCGGGTATCTGCACGACCTCCGCGGCATCAAGTTCGCCGACGACGGAGAGGGACTCTGGCGCCGTGATCACTCCTGGACCCGGAACGGCAACCTCTACCCCACGCACGGGCTCGGTCCGGTCGCCAACTGCATGGACATCAACCGCGGGGACCGCTTCGCCCTCCTCGTCTCCATGAGCAGTCCCTCGCGCGGACTGCAGGAGTGGGCGGCCGCCAACTACCCGGAAGGCCATCCGAAACGCGCGGAGACCTTCGCGCTGGGCGACGTGAACGGCAGCCTCATCCAGACCGCGCTGGGCAGGACGATCTACGTGGCCCACGACACGAACCTCCCGCGCCCCTATGACAGAATCAACAAGGTTCAGGGGACGAGAGGGATCTTCCAGGGCTATCCCGACCGCGTCTACATCGAAGGCCGCAGTCCGTCGCACCGCTGGGAGGAAGCCGACGTCTACTACGACGAGTTCGAGCATCCCCTGTGGCGCGCGCTCCGCGAGGCCTCGATCGGCGCGGGCCACGGCGGCATGGACTTCATGGAGGACTACCGGCTCATCAAGTGCCTGCGCGAGGGTCTGCCGCTGGACATGAACGTCTACGACGCGGCGGCGCTGAGCGCGGTGTGCGAGCTGTCCGAGATCAGCGTGGCCAACGGGAGTCAGCCGGTGGAGTTCCCGGACTTCACGCGCGGGAAGTGGCGGGAGTGGGAGCCCTGGGCGGTGGTTGGGGCGTAGGGTTTGACCGTAGTTGCCGCCGGCTGGGACTCTGAGCGCCCCAGCCGCTCTCGGCCCCCTACAAATCCCGCGGCCAGAGGTGCGGCTGCCCTTTCAGTGTGACCGCCCCAAAGTCCCGCAAGTCGAGCGTGACGATCGCCCGCGCCTCAAGCCGCTCCGCTACAGCCATGACGATGCCGTCGACCAGGCCGAGCGAGAGGTCGCGATAGGTGCGATCAAGTTCGAGTGCCCTGTGCAGATCAGCCGGCTCGCCCCACTCGACGAGGTAGCGGCCTGCCGCCAGGTCGGCCCGCAGGACGCGGGCGGCGGTATGTCCCAGGCGCTTTACCGCCAGGTAGTCCAACTCGGGAAGCACGGCCCAGGGGATTACCCACTCGTCCCGATGCAAGCCCAACGCCGATCGGAGCGGTGGGTGGTGCGGGTTCCTGACATCCATGAGCGCGAGAATCGCGCCGGTGTCCGCAACGATCATCGAAGCCGGCTACTCCGACAATCCATGAGGCCTCCGCACGGAGTCTTCGCGGGCACTATCGGACTCGAGGCTCGCGAAATAGTCTTCCAGGCCCTCTTCGCCGAAACCATCCAGGTAGTCCTCGTAGTTCTCGGCGAAGTGCGGGTCGCCACTGTCCGCGATACCAATGGACCTCGGCCACTCACGCTCCGTCGCCCGCGCTGCGTACTGCGCAACTGCCTCGCGCACCAGTTCCGCCGCCGACCGCCCCTCATCGGCTGCCAGCGATTTCAGCTTGCGGTAGTCCGAGGCGTTCAGATACACCGTCGTCTTGATCGTCTTCATGGCATATATGGTATATGGTAGCCATATATCGATCAACCCGTTGCGTCCGCGGGATCGCGGCGGGTATCGTCCAACTCCCCCGAAGCATCAACCAGATGCGCCTGGCGAGACGGCGGCAGTCCGCAGGCGGACCCACTCGCGGCCGGCGTGAGAAAGCGTGATTTGCATGAGGACGAAACCGGTCGGACCCGGTCCGTATTCCACCCGCGACCGTGCGCAGGGGCAGGCGATTCCGCGCGGTCTGGCGGCCCTCGCAGCGGCCATCGCCCTCACTGCCCCCACCCACCCCCTCAC
>VXQO01000112.1 GCA_009838975.1 Gemmatimonadota bacterium
CCTCGTTGGTCACATCGAAGGGTACGGCCACCCCACCCACCTCGCCCGCAAGCCGCTCCAGCCGATCCACCCGGCGCCCCCCCACGCACACCCGAAACCCATCCGCAGCCAGCCGCCTGGCCACCGCCTCGCCGATCCCACCCGTCGCCCCGGTAACCAGCGCGGTCCGCCGACGCGAGGCAGCAGCCCCCCCGCTAGTCACCGCGATACTCGACCCAGTGGCGCGGCGTCTCCCACAGCACCACCCTCTCCAGCGTCGCCGGTGCCGGGATGTGAGGCACGATCCGCTCCCAGATCCGCATCACGAGATTCTCGGTGGAGGGCAGCACGCCCTCGAGCCACGGCACATCCAGATTCAGGTTGCGGTGGTCCAGATCGTCGACCACGTGTCGGTTCACCAGGTCCTTGAGGTCCTTCAGATCCATCACGTAGCCGGTATCCGGATCCACCGGCCCGGCGACCGTGACGTCCAGCTCGTAGTTGTGCCCGTGCCAGTTCCGGTTCGCGCAGTCGCCGAAGACGCGCCGGTTCTTCTCATCGTCCCATTCCGGCTGCGCCAGCCGGTGCGCCGCGCTGAAGTGCAGCCGACGAGTTATTCGAACCCGTGGCATTTGCTATTCCCTCCCGACAGGGTCGCACCGTCCTCTGAAAGTGCAAGGGCCGGCGCCCGATCTCGAGCGCCGGCCCCCGGGTGCCGGAGGGTGTAACCTGAAGCCCGGGCTCAAATGGTAGGTGACTCCCCCGCTGGCTTCGCCGTCCCCGGTGACGGGGCGTGACGTCCACAACGGGAAGCAGTCCCGGCTCCTCCAGTGTTGGCTCAAATACGAGCCCTCCAGCACGGCACCATTATGCAGCGCGATTCCCGGAACCGCAATAGCTCACCCCTTACCCGGGATCCCCGGCTCGGTCATCCCGCGCACGTCAAGCGCGTCGTCCAGCTGCTCCGGCGCCAACAGCCCCATCTCCTCCACCACATCCCGCACCGACCGCCCCTCGGCCGCCGCCTTCTTCGCCACCACCGCGGCCTTGTCGTAGCCGATGTACGCGTTCAGCGCCGTCGCGATCGACGGATTCCGCTCCAGCAGCTCGCGCGCCCGGTCCGGCCGCGCGGTGATTCCCGCGACGCAGCGCTCCGTGAACACCGCCGAACCGTTCGCGAGCAGCGTGATCGACTCCAGGAGCGCATCGGCGATCACCGGCATCATCACGTTCAGCTCGAAGTTGCCGCGCTGGCCGCCGATCGTGACGGTCGTGGCGTTCCCCGCGACCCGCGCGCACACCATCATCAGCGCCTCGCAGATCACCGGATTGACCTTCCCCGGCATGATCGAACTGCCCGGCTGCACCGCCGGAAGCTGAATCTCCGAGATGCCGGAGGTCGGCCCGCTCGCCAGCCAGCGAATGTCGTCCGCGATCTTCATGAGGCTCGCCGCCACCGTGTTGAGCGCTCCCGCGAGCGACACGCAGGCGTCCTTCCCGCCCTGCGCTTCGAAGTGGTCCTCCGCCTCGCGGAACTCGATGCCGTACCGCGCCGCAACCTTCGCCATCGTCCGCGCCGCGAACTCCGGGTGCGTGTTGATCCCGCTTCCGGTCGCGGTGCCCCCCAGCGCCACCTCCGCCATCTCCCCGGATGCGCGCTCCACCCGCTCGATCCCCTTCGCCACCTGCGCCGCGTAGCCGCCGAACTCCTGCCCCAATCGCACCGGCGTCGCGTCCATCAGGTGGGTGCGCCCGGATTTCACGATCCCGTCGAAGTCCCGCGCCTTCCCGGCCAGCGCGTCGCGCAGCCCCGCGAGCGCCGGTACCAGCTCGTCCCGGATCGCCGCGCGACACGAGACGTGGATCGCCGTCGGAATGATGTCGTTCGACGACTGGCCATAGTTCACGTGGTCGTTCGGATGCACATGGGCCGCGCCCGCCAGCGCGCGGTTGGCCAGCGCGCCGATCACCTCGTTGGCGTTCATGTTGGTCGACGTGCCCGACCCCGTCTGGTAGATGTCGAGCACGAACTCGTCGTCCCACTCGCCCTCCGCGACCTCGTGCGCCGCCGCCCCGATCGCGTCGGTCAGTTGCGCGGGCACCAGCCCCAGCTCGGCGTTCGTCTCCGCAGCCGCCTCCTTCAGCCGTCCCAGCGCCTCGATGAACCGCCGCGTAAAACGCCGTCCGCTGATGGGAAAATTCTCGGCCGCCCGCTGGGTCTGTGCGCCGTAGAGGGCATCGGCGGGAACACGCACCTCGCCCAGTGAGTCCTTCTCGATTCGATGCGATGCTGACATGGTCGTATTCTTGTCGTCGGGGAACCGGGATCGCGACGGAAGCTACCATTGGCCCATCGCGTTTCCAACCCTGTCGCGACAGCCGCCAGTGCGCACGCGCGTAATGTCAACTTTACATTTTGTCAATTCCACATTACATATCATCCGATATGTTTGCCGTTGACCCCGATTCCGGCCTCCGATCCAACCCCGTAGCCCTCGTTACAGGCGGGGGTTTGAGGGTGGGAAGGGCGATCGCCCTGGCGCTGGCCCGCAGCGGATACGACCTGCTGATCAGCTACAATTCGTCGCCTGCGGGAGCCGCCGAAGTCGCCGCGGCAGCCCGGCGGATGCGGAGGCGGGCCGACACCGTCCGGGCCGATCTGTCGCGCGAGCGCGATGTCGAAGAACTCGCCCGCACGGCCACCGGGCGATACGGCCGCCTGGACCTGCTGGTCAACTCGGCGGCCAGCTTCGCCGCAGCCGACCTCCTCGCGGTGACGGCCGAGGAATGGGACGCCGTGATGGCCGTCAACCTCAGAGCGCCCTTCCTGCTCGTCCGCGAAACCGCCGCCCTGCTGCGCGCCTCACGCGGGTCGGTCGTCAACATCGTGGACCTCTCGGCGCTGCGTCCCTGGACCAGCCACCCGCATCACTCGGTGGCGAAGGCCGGGCTCCTGCACCTGACCCGCGTGATGGCTCGGCGCCTGGCCCCCGAGGTGCGCGTCAACGCCGTCGCGCCGGGATACGTCCTGCCCCCGGAACACCACAGCGAGGCCGAGATCGAGCGCACGCGGCGGCGCATCCCCATGGGGCGGGTCGGCGCGCCCGAAGACGTGGCCGCCGCGGTCCGGTTCCTCGCGCGCGCCGACTACGTGACAGGCCAGGTCGTCGTTGTGGACGGGGGGCTGGGGCTCGGCTAGCCGTCGTGCAGAACCTTCGCGATCACCATGCCCGCGATCCCGAACATCACCACCGAGACAACGGCGTCACCAACCACGGTGGTCGCCGTGAACATGCCTTCCGTGGTCCCGAACATCGTCAGCCCGAACGACAGGCTGTACAGCACGCCTACGCCGGCCCCCGACTTGAATGCGTCGCCGGGCCCCTCGGCGGCCCTCCAGCTGAGCACCAGGGCCAGAAGTCCCGCAGCGGCGAGCTGGCCACCGGCGATGGCCAGGTAGTTGGGCGTCTCCGACATGGCTTCGTTGGCGAAGAAATCGGCCAGCAGCACTCCGTACAGGACGAAGCCCAGCACGAAGAGGGCAACAAAGCCCGCGAGCGTTGCAAGGATGCACTTCTTGTTCACGCTGTCTCCTTGATCGGGAGGGAAGGATGGGTGTCGCGGTCAAGGTGGGGTGCCGGGCAGGAGTCCGCAAATGACACGCCTGCCGAGATGAGGCAATACCCCTGGTTGCACGTGTCGGTTATCGCCGGTTACACCCGTGATCCCGACACCTCACCCCCCGTGCGCCAGGAACCGCTCCGCTTCCAGCGCCGCCATGCACCCCGTGCCCGCCGCCGACACCGCCTGCCGGTAGAAATCGTCCATGACGTCGCCCGCTGCGAAGACGCCGGGCACGTTGGTCTCCGTGCGCCAGGGGGTGGGCAGGCGGACGTAGCCGTTGTCCTTGAGATCGAGGTGGCCGCGCAGGAATGCCGTGTTGGGGTCGTGGCCAATCGCCACGAACATGCCACCGACGGCGATCTCCGACTCTTCCCCCGTGACCGTGTCCCGGAGCCTGATGCCGCTGATGACCTCGTCGCCGAGCACTTCAGCGACGACCTTGTTCCACAAAAAGCGGATATCTTCGCTCGCAAGCGCCCGATCCTGCATGATCCGGGAGGCCCGCAGCTCGTCGCGGCGATGGATGAGCAGGACCTCGCTGGCGAACTTGGTCATGTAGAGAGCTTCCTCCATCGCACTGTCGCCGCCGCCCACCACGGCAATGACCTTGCCGCGGAAGAACGGCAGCGCGCCGTCGCACACGGCACAGGCCGACACCCCGCCCCCGCTCTGGGCCAGGCGCTCCTCGCCCGGCACGCCCAGCCAGCGCGCGTTGGCTCCGGTCGCGACGACCACCGTGCGGGCGCGAATCTCCTCTCCGGCCGACGAGCGCAGAAGGAAGGGGCGGTCGGAGAAGTCGACCTCGACGATGTCCTCGGTGACGACGCGGGTGTCGAAGCGGAGGGCCTGCTTCTTGAACTCCATCATCATCTCGATGCCGCCGATCCCGTCCGCGAAGCCCGGGTAGTTCTCGACGTCGGTGGTGAACATGAGCTGCCCGCCGGGGATCATGGTGCGGCTGCCGGCGCCTTCGTAGAC
>VXQO01000111.1 GCA_009838975.1 Gemmatimonadota bacterium
TGAACATGAGCTGCCCGCCGGGGATCATGGTGCGGCTGCCGGCGCCTTCGTAGACGAGCGGGTCGAGGTTCGCGCGCGCCCCGTAGATGGCGGCGGTCCAGCCGGCGGGGCCGGAGCCGACGATCACGAGGTTCTCGATGTGGTTGTCAGGCATTGGAGGCGATGTATTTCAAGGTTGCGGGAGGGGGCATGGACGGGGCGGGAAAACTGCCGGCCTGTTAGCGGGACAGCACCGTCCCTTCCTTGTATAGAGCCGAATTCTTGTAGCGTTCCAGGCCGCGCACCAGTAGCAGCTTGGCGGCCACGGCCAGGGGCACACCGATGAGCAGCCCGACGAAGCCGAAGTAGAAGCCGCCGAGCGAAAGCGCCAGCACGATCCAGACGGGGTGCAGGCCCACCGATTCGCCCACGATGCGGGGGCTGATCACCGCGCTTTCGAGCCCCTGGGCCACCCCGTACACGGCGGCCACCTTGATCAGCGAGATGCCGACGCTGTCGCTGACGAGCGCGATGATGACCGCGGGAACGAGCGACACGGCCACCCCCATGTAGGGGATCACCCCGAGGACGGCAACGGTGGCGCCGAGGAGGAAGGCGTAGGGAAAGCCCACGATCAGCAGGCCCAGCCAGGTGATCCCGCCGGTGATCAGCGACGCCGAGACCTGGCCGCGCAGGTACCGGGACAGGAGGTCGTCGAACTCGCGTGCGTAGCCGCTCACGCGGGATTCGAGCTTGCCGGGCAGGAGATCCCGGGCGCGGGCGATGATGCGGTCGTAGTCGCGGAGCAGGTAGAACATCAGCACCGGGGTGAGGACCAGGTAGCCGAGAATGGTGACCAGGGTGCCGAAGCCGCGGCCCAGTCCGAGTACGGCCGCCCACGCTCGCCGGGTGAGTTCTTCGCGCCGCGACTCGAGGAGCTCGGCGACGGATTGGGAGTCGAGTTGCTGAATCCAGGCCAGCGCCGCCGGCTCGTCCACGAACGGGAGGTCGAATCCGAGCGATTCCGGGGTTAGCCCGCGCACCCAGTTCGTAAGTTCTTCGAGAGCGCGCGGCGCCTGGAGGACGAAATCGCGTGCCTGGCTGACGAGTTCTGGCACCCCGAAGACGACCGCCACCGCGCCCAGCGCCAGGAATGGAACGAGGATCAGGAGTATCGCAGCGGTTCTCCCGATGCGCGGGTGCGCCGAGACGCGGTCGGCGACGGGGTCGAGGATGTACGCCAGCACGAAGGCGAGAAAGAATGGGGCCAGAAGGGAGCCTGCCGTGCTGAGCACCCAGAGGCAGATCAGGACGGTGGCCACGGTGACGAGAAGCGCCTGGCCCCGGATCCCGCGGAAGGGCGTGAGCAGCGCGACGAAGACGCAGTAGAGGATGAACGGGTTCAGCGCACTCCGCATGCTGAAAAGGAAGAACGCCCCGGCGAGGACCAGCAGCGTGGCCTGGACGGCTCGCCAGTTGCGGCCGCTCCGGTCCGGGGCGGGGTCGTTCACCACCCGGCCTCGACGATCAGGGCGCCGGCTCGATCAACCACTTCCTTCGTATCCGTGTACGGGATGCGCCGGGCGGCGTCCTGCATCGGAAGCCACACGCATTCGCTGATTCCCTCGGCGCGCTGGGGCACGGGCTCGCCCACCCGGCTCCGCATGAGGAAGAAGGTGCAGAACTTGTGGATCGTTTCACGCCCCTGCTGGAATGTCCAGTCGATGGTGCCGATCTTCGGCCCCACGAGTTCCGGTCTGATCCCGGTCTCCTCCTCCACTTCACGGACCGCGGTCTCACGCAGGCTCTCGCCGCCCTCGATGTGTCCCTTGGGAAGCGACCAGTTGCCGTACGGATCCCTGATCACAAGTGCATGCCAGATTCCTGCGAGGCACCTCACCACAACGCCCCCCGCGCTCCGCTCGATCCGCCTCGCCTCCGCCCGCTCCATCCGCACCCTCACTGAAGTTGCCATTGTTAGAAGATCGAAAAACTCAGGTAGCGACGCGGGTTTTCCTGGATGTCGGCCAGAAGCGCCCTCAACTCCTGGACCGCTTCGGCGGCACCTTCCGCCAGTGTCGGATCCCCCAGCAGTCGTCCCAGCGACCCGTCGCCGGACTCGGCCGCGGCGAGCAGTTCGTCCAGCCGGGCGAAGGTGGTGTCGGCACGCTGGGCCGCCGACCTCAGGTCGCCCAGCGACGCATTCATGGACTCGGTCAGCTCGCGCAGATTACTCATGGTGACACCCGCGTCCCCGAGCATCCCCTCCACCTGGGAGTTGACGATGATCGAATCGACGCGTTCGAAGGAGAGTCTGGCCTGACGCGCCGCGGCGCCGAGTTCCGCGGCTGACGCGTTGACCCCCTCGGAGAGGTCCTCGAAACGCGCCGCCTGCTGCGTGATGATCTCGGACAGGCCGTCGCTGACCGCGCCAATGTTGTCGATGGCGTTCTTGAGGTTGAGGGCCGTCTCCTCCGTGAAGGCGACTTCGAAGCGCTCCGAGATCGTCGTCAGCCTCCTGGCGATCTGGTCGGCGGTGGCCGTGAGCCGGGAGAAATCGGGCAGCGCCGCGGCCGGCAGCACACCCTCCTCGGGATAGTCCAGGAACGAGAACAGCTCGAAGTCCGCGCGGCTGAGTATCTCGGCCTGCCAGTCTCCGAACATGGACTCGGGCGCGAGCAGAACCGCTGCGTCAGCGGGCAGCACCAGGTCGGGCTCGACGCTAAGGTGCACCAGAACGGCCTCGCCGTCCGGAGCCACATTCACCGCGTCCACATGCCCGACAGAGACGCCCCGGAATTTGACGGCGGCCCCGGCGACCAGCTGCCCCACGTTCTGCGAGGCGGCGCGCAGTTCCCGCATGTCGCGCCTCAGTCCTCCCTGCAGCCAGATGGTGCCCACCACGCCGACGGCGACGCCGAGCATCACGACCAGGCCCACCAGGGCTTCGCGCCTACGCTCCATGATCCTGTCCTCCCGCGTGCATTCCCCCGCGCCTCCATCCGTCCCTGTAGTAGAGGTCGGGATCCCCTTCGACAAACCCCTTGAGCACGGGATCGGTCGCCGCCTTCACCTCCGCCGGCGTGCCGCTGAACCTTGCCCTGCCGTCGTGCAGCAGCGTAATCCGATCCGCCACGCGGAAGGCGCTGGTCATGTCGTGCGTGACGACGAGTCCCGTGACTCCGAGTTCATCGCGCATACGGAGTATAAGACGGTCGATCGCCGACGTGGTGACCGGATCGAGTCCGGTGGTGGGTTCGTCGTACAGCAGGAACTTCGGCTCCGGCGCGATCGCCCGTGCCAGCCCGGCCCGCTTTCGCTGGCCGCCGCTGAGCTCGGCGGGATAGCGGTCGCCCATTCCGGCCAGCTCCACGAGCGCGAGACAATCGTCCACCCTGTCCTCGATGCGGCGCCGATCCCACCCCGGTATCCGCCGCAGCCCCATCCCCACGTTCTCCGCGATGCTCATCGAATCGAACAGCGCCGCGAACTGGAACACGTAGCCGATCCTGCGCCGCAGGCGGTCCAGCCCCTTCCTGTCCAGCTCCGGCACCGAAACTCCGTCCACCACGACCGATCCCGCGTCGGGCCGCAGCAGACCCACCACGTGCTTCAGCAGAACCGACTTGCCGATGCCCGACGGGCCCACGATCGCCGCCGTCTCACCGTCCTCGATGCTCATGGAGAACCCCTTGAGCACCTCCTTCGGACCGAACGCCTTGTGGACCTCTGTGAGGTATATGCTCATATCGTACTCATGACGTACTCATCCGCTACAGCAGCACCGTGGCCCAGAACGCGTCGAGGCACAGGATCAGCATGCTGGCGACCACCACGGTCCGGGTCGCGCTCCGGCCCACGCCCTCCGCACCCCGTTCCGTCTGCAGTCCGAAGTAGCACCCCACACCGGTCACGACCGCTCCGAACGAAACGGACTTGATGACCGCGAACCACACGTCCCACGGCTCGAAGAAGAGGCGCAGACCCTTCACGAACTCGGGAGACGACATGTCCAGCAGCTGAAGCGCCGTGAACCACCCCGACGCGATCCCGATTCCGATCGCCAGGAGCACCACGATCGGGAACATGAAGACCGCCGCGAACACGCGGGGCACCACCAGGTACGCGAGCGGATCGTAGGCGAGCGTCTCCAGTGCATCCACCTGTTCGGTCACGCGCATCGTTCCCAGTTCGGCGGAGATGTTGGCCCCGACGCGGCCGGCGAGCGTGAGCGCGGTGAGCACCGGTCCCAGCTCGAGAATCATCGTCTTTCCCACGAGGGTCCCGACGAAGTACACCGGGATCGCGCCGGTCAGCGTGTAGGACGCCTGGAGCGACATCACGATCCCGGTGAATGTCGCGATGAAGAGCGCGATGGGCACCGAGGCCACTCCCACGCGAGCCATCTGCGGCAGCAGGTGCGGAAGCCACACGTCGACGTTGCGAATCGACGCCGTGGCCCCGAGAAAGAGCCCCCAGGCCCGCCCCCGATCACGCCGTCCCGCCAACCAGCCGGTCCCCCACCACGCGAACGCCCCCCAACACCCACAGTGGGGAGGGGAAGTAAATGCGAC
>VXQO01000078.1 GCA_009838975.1 Gemmatimonadota bacterium
AGTTGGGGGCGGAAGGGCAGGGGGATGGACTGGATGCTCCGGTTGAGGGCTCCGAGGGCCTCGCCGGCGGCTTTGCGGGTTCGTTCGGTTTCGTTGCGCGCGTGGACGAGTGTCTGCCGGGCCGAAGTCGCGTCCACCTGGGCACTTGTTTGCGCCTCGCGCAGCCTGTCTGCCTCGGTTTGGTGCTTCTGGAGCTTCGCCTCGGCTTCTCGGAAACGCTGCCCGACCGGGGCAAGGGCCTGTTCCCGGTCAGGCAGTGGCGCGTCCCCTGCGAGTGGGAAGGCGTCGTCAAGACCGGCTGCGTCGCGAAGGTGCTGGAGCGCACCAGCCATGTCGGAACGAAGGTCATCGAGTGCGCTCCGGGCGTCCCGTGTACCCAGCCGGGCGGACTTCTGCTGCGCCTTGAGATCGGCAACGACCGTGTTTGCCGCGTCGGCGTCCGACCGCGACGTGCGGTGGACCTCACGCGCCGCATCAAGACCGGTGTCCCGCGGTGGGGCCCAGCCCTCGGGGAGTTGGTGCTGACAAATCGGACACTCGTCGCCCGGACAGAGATCGTGGGCTGCGGCCGCGGCCGCGTTGGTACGCCGAGCCTCACTCAGCCCCTGCCTGGCCCGTTGCAGCCGCTCCTGCGCCCCGTGCAGGTCACTCTGCGCCGTGGTTAGCCGTCCGGATACCTCGGCTCCCTGCTGCTCCCGCCTGGCCAAGCCGACCTTCGACGAACGGATGCGCTCCCGCAGGTCGCGGCACCTTTCATACCAGCGTTCGGCATTCGTCAGGCGCTCACGAACAGAAGCGACGGCTTTCACAAGGGGCGGCTCCAGCGCCTGGTGGCGGGTCACCCGATCCGCTGCCGATGCGAGGGCTTGTTGAGCCTGGGCATGGTCCTTCGCCGCCTTCGTCTCGCCCAATACCGCCTCGCGCAGTCCAAGGGCCGCTTCGACCGCCCTCTCCACCCGGTTCGGGATCGCGTCGAGCGTTGCCAGGGTGCGTGCGATCTGATGATGGTCAGGACCGTCGTCGGTCGGAATGCCGTTCAGGTCTCGCTTCAGACGGGCCTCATACTCCTTCAGCTCCGTCGTCCTGGCCCCGATCTGGCGCTGCGCACCCTCCACTGGATCAATCCGGTCGGCAAGTTCGTCCATCGCCGCCGGGGTCAGGTGCTCGCTTGCGCGCCGGGCCGCTGCGATCGTCACCTCGGACTGGCGGAGTGCATCACGGGCCCGCGTCGACCGGTCCCGAAGATCGGCCAGTGCGACTGCTCGACGACTCGCCGTTTCGGCCTGCGACGTCAGCAACGCAAGGTGCGCTTCGGGATCGTCCGGATGGCGCTCCACCTCATCCTGGAGCCGGACCGCCAGTGTTCTGACCTCGCTCAGCCTCTGCCCTGCCACCACTCCTGCCGCCTCCAGATCCTGCGTGCGCCACACCTGCCGCAGGATCTCGGTGCGGGCGGACGGTGCGTCCTCCACCAGAAGGCGGGCAAAGCGCCCCTGCGGCAGAATCACGGTGCGCAGGAAGGCGTCGCTGTCGAGCCCGATGAGCTCCTGCACGCGCTCGTTGACCGGCCTGACCTGCTCGACCTTCTCGAGCGTCTCACCGCTGGGCCCGTAGCGAACAAGCTGCGCCCGGGCGGGCCGGAGTCCCCCCGCGCCCGCTCGCCGGTCAACCCTGGTCACTTCCCACTCCTCGCCGGCCACCTGGAACCGCAACACAACGCGCATCACGTCCGACGTGTCGTTCATCGACTCCTGCTTGGACCGACCCCCAAGCGACGTCTGTCCGTACAGGGCGTAGGTCATCGCTTCGAGGATTGACGACTTCCCGGCGCCGGTGTCGCCGATGACCGCGACCTGGGTGTGGCCGCCGAAGTCGATCCCTACCTCGGCCCTGAAGGAACGCAGTCCCTCGATGGTGATTCGAAGCGGGCGCATCCGGTCAGGCGTCCCCCCCTCCCCCACGCAGTGCGGCGAGGACCCCCTCGGCGCGCACCGTCAGCCCGGTCAGCCCGAAGTCCGGCCCCTCCTCGTCCCCCGAGCCAGCCACAGCTTCGCGAAAGAGTGCCAGGACCGTGTCGCGGGGAGCCTTCGTCGCCCTCCCGGTCGCCGCCGTGCTCCGCCACTCGACGAAGAGATCCTCGATGGAGGGCTCTTCCCCGTCGCCGTCCCCGGAGATTGCCTTGACCGTCCGGTTGGCCACCTCGTTGACCAGGTTGAATACCACGCACTCCGGCGACCACTCGGCCACCCGGTCCGCCAGGTCAGGAATGGGGTCATCGGACTTCACCACAGCTTTGAGAAAACAGCCGTCCAGTGCCCCATCAGCCGCCCGCTCCTCCAGTTCGCGGAACGTCCCGGTGAAGCTCTCCAGCGGCCGCCCCGGGGGCAGTTCCCGTTCGCCGACCTGGACGTCGTCGCCAATCGTGACCACGACCGCATGCTTGCGCTGGCGGCTCTCGCCGTAGTCCAGAGGGATCAGCGACCCCGCGTACCGGCCGCGCACGCTTCCCGGCAGTTGCTGCGGGTCGTGGATGTGCCCGAACGCACAGTAGAGCGCCCGGTGGAGACCCTTCGTGTGCGTGGCGTGATCCTCGCCCACGGTGAACCGCCGCTCGGAGTTGCCGGGACGTGCCCCGTCGACGTGCAGGTGGGCCGTGTAGACGACGATGCCGTTCGGGCCCGCGGCCTCGCGCGCGCGTTCGATCACATGGTCGTTGAGGTTGCGGATGCCGTCGGCGTAGTCGCCCTCGAAGCGCAGGGCATCGGCGGTGGCGTAGTCGGTGATCGCCCCGGGGGGAATGAACGGGACGCAGGCTAGCGCGACGGGGACCTCCGCCAGGTCGTCGAACTCCAGGACGCGTGGCGAGGTGACGAACCGGAGGCGCCGGGGCGAGGCCATGCCCGCCATGTCGTCGAGGACATCGAAGAGGGCGCCCGAGTCGTGATTGCCGCTGATCACCACGGTCGGCGCGATCTGCGCCAGCCGCTGCAGGGCGGTGACGCCGAGCCTGAGCGCGGGATAGGGGGGACGGTAGGCGTCGAAAAGGTCGCCCGCGTGGACGATCAGGTCGGGGCGTTCGGCGGCGGCGATGTCGAGGAGCGCCTTCAGCGCCGAGCGGTGGTCGTCGGTCCGTTCGTGGCGTCCCAGTTTTGCGCCGAGGTGCCAGTCGGCCGTGTGGAGGAGTTTCACGCGCTTCTTATCCGCTCGCGGAGCGTGCCGATCTCCCACAACGGGACCACCGTGATCCGCTCGCTCACCGGGTATGCCCGCGGGGCGGGGCACACCACGAACAGGTGATCCACCCCCAGCGCGTCCGCCGAGGCGCGAGTCCTGCGCGAAACGGACGGCGACTCGCTGAACTTGATCTCGAATCCGGTCCAGCGACCCTCGACGGTGGCCAGCAAGTCCAGCTCGCCGCCCCCGTGCGCGGCCCAGAACCATGCATCCGCCGGGCGCAGGACGCGCAGCAGCTGCTCGATCACGAACCCCTCCCAGGAAGCTCCGACGCGCGGATGCGAAAGCAGCGCCGTGTCGTGCGGGATACCCAGCAGGGTATGAAGCAGGCCCGTGTCGCGCAGGTAGACCTTGGGCGCCTTGACCTGGCGTTTGGCGATGTTGTGGAACCACGGCTGCAGCTGCCGGACCATGAAGGTGCCGGTCAGAAGATCCAGGTAGCGGCGCACGGTCTTGTCCGACAGCGACAGCGCGCGTCCCAGGTTGGACGCGTTCCACGTCTGGCCGTGGGAATGCGCCAGCATGGTCCAGAAGCGCCGCATCGCTGCGGCGGGAATGGAGATCCCGAGTTGGGGCACGTCCCGCTCCAGGAACGTGCTCACGAACGAATCCCGCCAGGCCCGGCTGTCGTCGTCGGACGCAGCCAGATAGGAGCGGGGGAAGCCTCCGCGTACCCAGAGGTCGCGCCACTGCGGCGGACCGGTCTCATCGAGGCCGAAGCCGCTCATTTCGATGAGTTCCACCCGCCCGGCCAGCGTTTCGGAGACTCCCCGCACCAGATCCGGCGCCGCGCTGCCCAGGACCAGATACCGCGTCCGGGAGCCCGGCCGGTCCACCAGCACCCGAAGAGCCGGGAAGAGCTTCGGCATCCGCTGCACCTCGTCCAGCACCACCAGTCCATCCAGGGATCCCAGAACGAGCTCGGGATTGGCAAGTCCGCGGACGTCCGGTTCCGACTCCAGATCGAAGCGCGTGGCCTTCCTCCCGGCGACGAACTGCCGTGCGAGCGTAGTCTTGCCGCATTGTCTCGGCCCCAGCAGGGCCGTGACGGGAGCGCGAGCGGTCGAAACCTCCAGCCGCCGGAGATAGTCGGGGCGTGCTAGCATGGCCGTAAGATAACGTGAAAATTCGGAGCGCGTATCCGAGCTTTCGTGTATAGGATTGCTCGCGCAAGCGCTTATAGGAACGGCTACAACCCCCCCTCCGCCCCCGACATCGCGCCCCGCTTCGCCATGATCGTCTCCGTCCGTTACCGGTCCCCCGCCTCGTCCCCCCCCGCCGCGGGCGGAGTGGTGCGGAGCG
>VXQO01000042.1 GCA_009838975.1 Gemmatimonadota bacterium
CCCCCCCCCCCCCCCCCCCCCCCGTTTTTACCCGCCCACCCCGCCACCCCAGACCCCCTACCGCCACGTGGCCTCGGCGCGGTGAATACCACCGGAGGGGGGGACAAGGAAGCGACCGCAATCAGCGGCTTCCGTTTGCACCCTTCTGCCCGATTGGGGTACTCTTGGGCCATGATTGAGCCTCTCTACCCTGCTAACGGAGCACTCCACTCAACAAGACCCGCGCACACCAGCACCCAATGAGCCACACGCGCGCCGGAGCACGAGGTATTCGGGACTTCCCAGCCTACACCTTTCTCGAGGCCGCACGCTACCTCGGCATCCCCCCCGCAACTCTCAGGTATTGGGTGCTTGGGAGAAGCTCCGGCCGCGGCGATGAGTCCGCAGGTTCCCGGCCACTCATATGGGCTCCCGCCAGCAACCGGCTTTCCTTCAATAACCTTGTGGAAGCCCACGTCCTTCGTGCACTCCGCACCGTCCACCTGGTCAAGATGGCAGCGGTACGTGACGCCCTGGCGTACGCCGAGCGATCTCTGGGGATTGAGCGCCTTCTGCTCCGAGACGAACTTCGGACATCCGGCCAGGAAGTCCTTCTTGAACGACTCGGCGAGTTGATTTCCTTGACCAAGTCTGGACAGCTGGCGATACGCCGCATTCTCGCAGCGTACCTGAAGTGCGTCGAGCGGGATGAGAGCGCGCTTCCTCTCAGGCTATTTCCTCTTCGGCCCGGTTCGTCCTACCGCACCAAGACCATTGTCATCGATCCGCTGGTCTCCTTTGGGCGTCCGACGGTCGCGGGTTCCGGCATCTCGACGGAGGCGCTGATTTCTCGGATTGACGCTGGTGAGACAGTCACCGCGCTTGCGAAGGACTATGGGCTCCGGCCTGCTCAGATTCACGATGCCGTGCTCTACGAAAGAGCAGCTTGAGCAGAGTCTTCTTCATTGACAGGGATCTGGGGCGCCACATCCTGCCGGAGGCCCTTGAGCGTGCGGGCTTTGCGGTTGAACGGCACGATCTGCACTTCGAACCCGACACCCCCGACGAAGTGTGGATTCCACAGGTGGCCCAGCGGGGCTGGGTAATCGTTTCCGGTGACCGAAAGATCCTCCGACGGCCACAGGAAGTCAGGGCGCTGGTAGAGTCCCAGGCCCGGATGCTGATTCTGGTGGGAAACCACGCTCCGGCCGACGAACTCGCCAGCAATCTCATCAACACCATGGACAAGATCGACGAGCTACTGGACCGTATGGTGCCCCCGGCGGTCGTCCGGGTCTATCGGCCGTCGCCTCGCGAACTGGTTGCGCAAGGGAGGCCCGGCAGCGTTCAGCCCAAGGCACTCAAGAAGCCGGGGGCTCAACCGCCGCGGTAGGTTGCGTTTCCACGGCCACAGTGGTTGCATTTCCGGTGCTGGAGCCATTGCAACTCCGGAAATGCTGCTCCTGAACGCCTCGCGCCAACGGAGGGACCCACATGCGTCGGTTCGCGATCGTGTTGTCAGCCCTGCTTGTACACGGTTGTGACCTGTTCCCGATCGTCGTCTGCACCGACCAGCTGGTGTATGGCATCGAGGTCACCGTCCGGGACTCGACAACGGGCGAGTTGCTGACCTCGGACCCGACCGGCGTGCTGACGGACGGTGTGTACCGCGAGACGATGGAAGCCATCGGCCCCGGTAGCCTGTGGGGCGCCCCCGAGCGCCCCGGCACCTACGATATCGAGATCACCGCCCAGGGATACCGACCTTGGAACCGACAGGGTGTCGAGGTGGTGATGGATCGGGACGGATGCCACGTCGAGACGGTCGAACTCGAGGCCAGGATGGTGGCGCTGGCGGGCCACCACTACTGAAAGATGAGATGGCCTGGCGGAGGACCGGAACCTCAGACTCGGCGAAACGCACCACATCGCGAACCTCTATTCGTCTTTACCCTTTTGGCCCAGGATGGTCGGAGGACAGGAGACCCGTTGCGATTGATCCGCCAATCGCCTTCCGTCGCCCGACCTTCTATAAGCGGTCGCCAAGGTCGAGCGGGTTCTCGCTCGCTTGGACGTCGCGGCCAAGCCCGAGGACATGAACCTTCCAGGGTTGGGGCTCCACCCGCTGAAAGGCGACCGCGCAGGCTACTGGGCGGTGAAGGTGTCGGCCAATTGGCGGGTGGTTTTCCGCTTCGATGGGCGCGATGTCAGGGACGTGGACTTGACCGACTATCACTAGGAGGCTGTGACATGCCGATGAAGAACCCACCACATCCGGGCCTTTCAGTGCGCCATGACTGTCTGGAGCCGTTGAGGCTCACCGTGACGGAGGCGGCGCGGTGGCTCGGGGTCAGCCGCAAGCAGCTTTCGGAACTCGTCAACTGCCGTTCCGGCATCTCTCCCGAAATGGCAATCCGCCTGGACAAGGCGTTTGGAGGCGGAGCTGACACCTGGTATCGCCTTCAATCGGCCTATGACCTCGCCCAGGCGATGAAGAGGTCTGACCAGATCGACGTCAAACGGATACCAAGCCCTGCCTTGGCTCGCGATCGGGACGCGACGGCAAGCCAGCGTTAGGAAGAGTTCTTTACCTTGGTCGGCTAAGAAAACAAGCCGCCGGTCGCTTTCGTTGTTTGACCGACCTGGTCACTGTTGGACGATCCCCTTTCCCAAACCAAGCGAGCTAACAAAAACAAATGGCTTGAACCTTTCCTACAGTTCCGCCACCTTCGGATCCCGTCACACCGGCCTCCCTACCTGCCCAACGAGCGCCCCAACCCATGCGACGCGAATCCACCGGCACCTACGAATCGACCGTCACCGGCGGAGAAACCGTGCGCGCTTTCATCCCCCGGCCCCTCCCCCCAACCCCGCGAATCAGATCCCGCGAGAGCCTCGGAAGCCTGCTCGAAGAAGCCGCTGCCGCCCTCGGCCGACTCGACGCGGTCACCCAGCTCCTGCCCGACCCCGATGTCTTCATCTACGGCCACGTCCGCAAAGAAGCGGTGCTATCTTCCCAGATTGAAGGCATCAAGCCCTCGCTGGACGACCTGGTGCTGCACGAAGCGCGCGGCGTGCCGAGTGCCCGCCACGCCGACGTGCTCGAGACGTCCAACGCCGTGGAGGCCCTGACCCACGGAGTTGAGCGCTTGCGAGGCGGCTTCCCGATCTCGAATCGCCTCATGCGGGAGATGCACGCGCGGCTGATGGCCAGCGGTCGCGGGAAGGCCATGATGCCCGGCGAGTTCCGGCGGTCACAGAACTGGATCGGCGGATCGCGTCCCGGCAATGCCGCCTTCGTTCCGCCGCCTCCCCACCACGTCCAGGCGTGCATGGCCGACCTGGAGCGGTTCATACACGACACGAACGACGGACTCCCGGTGCTGATCAAGGCCGGACTCGCGCACGTCCAGTTCGAGACGATCCACCCGTTTCTCGACGGCAACGGGCGGGTGGGACGACTCCTGATCACCCTCATGCTGTGCGACGCCGGACTGCTCCGGGAGCCGCTCCTTTACCTCAGCCTTTACTTCAAGCGCAATCGCAGCACCTACTACCGGCTTCTCGGCGACATCCGGCACACGGGCGACTGGGAGGCCTGGCTGAGGTTCTTTCTTGAGGGTGTGCGCGAGGTGGCGGAAGCTGCGGTGGCCACGGCGCGGGCAGCCAGTGAGAAGATTGCCGAAGACCAGGCGCGAATCGGCCAGCTGGGACGGCGGGCGAGCTCGGCGCTGCGGGTGCACCGGTCGCTGGTCGAACGTCCGGCCAGCAACATCGGCAACCTGGCCCGGCAAACCGGCCTCTCCGCGCCGACGGTTGCCGCTGCGCTGCGAGTGCTCGAAGGCCTCGGCATCGTGCGCGAGGTCACGGGTCGTCAGCGCGGCCGGGTTTTCACCTATGAGCGCTACCTGGCGGTGCTGCGGGAATCTGCCTCGGAACGGGGCGCGGAACGGTCGTAGATGGCCTCACGCGGGAGATTGTCGGCCATGCGCAGCCCAACGCCGCGCGCGTCGAAGTCCGCGAGGACCTCGTCAAACAGCCTGCGTCTGCGCTCGAGCGCGGATTCGAGGGGTTGAGACTTCAATCTCTCGCTCCGGCGGTTGCTGGAGGACCATTTCGGCCAGGACACCTGGCTTGATTGCACTGTAGTCACACACTACCCTCTCCGCACGTTCCGCACCACTAATGGCACGGCCCATGGCGAGCATCACGATCCGCAATCTCGACGACGACGTAAGGACGCGCCTCAAGCTTCCCTGCGCGGTCCGATGCGCGAGCCTCCCGACTTCTTCTGATCGGCCCGAGATGTTCGTGGTCACCCGCATAGATAGCAGGCCCGGTGCAACTATTCGCTCACCAACGTTGTCCTCGGGTTGTCCGAATCGATTCACGATCTGAATGTCGGAGACGGCAACTGACGCGGTTGTAGGTCCACCAATGCCACACAGTCATCCCTCCCTCCGACCCGTCAGCACCGCACTCGCCGCCATCCTCACCCTATCCATCGCCCCCCACCCGGTCGGGTGTACCCATA
>VXQO01000008.1 GCA_009838975.1 Gemmatimonadota bacterium
CGCCCGCCCCCACCGGCGAAGTCCGCGAAATCCCGCCAGTTGAACCCCGCGCGGTTGACGTTGTTTGCGTTTGCGGTCAGCGCGAGCTGGGTTTTGGGCGAGAAGCGGTTGAGCGTCAGCGAGCCGTCGTAGCGCGCCTCGTTGCCAACCGCCGGCGCGGCGATCCGGCCCTGATTGTCCACATCGCCGCCAACACCTCCGGTGGCGCGGCCGAAATACCCGGTGCGCGCCTCTTCCTTCAGCTTGAGGTCTATCGTGCGCTCTTCTTCCCCGTCCGGGATCCCGGTGAACTCGGCCATGTCGGACTGCTTGTCGTAGACGTCGACCTGCGCGACAGCGTCGGCCGGCAGGTTCTGCGTGGCAACGGTCGCATCACTGCTGAAGAACTCCCTGCCGTCGACGAGGACATTCTGGACCGTCTCGCCCTGGGCCGTGATCGTGCCGTCCGACTCGACCTGAATCCCGGGGAGCCTGCGCAACAGGTCCTCCACGTTCGCGTTGGGCGGTGTAGGAAACGCCTGCACATTGTAGCTGAGGGTGTCCCGCCGGTTCACGAAGGGAACGTGCTCGACGCTCACGACCAGTTCGTCCATCTCCACCGCGGTAACCGACAGCGAGACCTCGCCCGCGTCCACATCGGCGTTAGTGACGTCGAAGTCGCGTCGCAGCGTCTGATACCCGATGAGCGTGACCTGAAGGATGTACTCGCCTGCGGGCAGGCCGGTGATGGTGAAAGTTCCATCGCCGCGGCTCAGCGCGTACCTGGCGAGCACCGAGTCCGGCCGCGTGAGCGCGACCACCATGGCATTCTGGAGCAGGGTTCCCGCGGAGTCGGCGACGACGCCCTGCACCTCGTACTCCCGGGCATCCTCCTGCGCGCTCAAGGGGACAGCCGCGATATGGCAACCAACCACCAACACCAGGAATCTCATCGTGCGGCCCACTGGCCACCTCCTACCCCGGGCCGTTCCCACGACGCCCATACAACTGCTCCAACTCGTCGATCTTGTCCTCGACGATTGCCTCATACTCCTCGCGCGACACCTTGTCGCCTTCTTCCGGCGCGCGAATCAGTTCCGCGTCCACTTCACCCAGCGCGATCTCCGTAGCGAAACATTGGGCGCGCCCCCCGTCGAGCGACAGGACCAGGATCATTCCCGGCAGCCCGCCGTACGTCGCGGGACCTCCGGAGACCGGTATTTCCGGGGTGAACCACGCCTCGATCGCCGCGCCGTCGTGGTCTGCGGTCGCCTTCATCACCATGTGTCCCAGATGCTCTGCCTGTTCGGCGGTCATGCGCCAGGAATAGGCGGGCGGCGGACCTGCCACACGGAAATCCCGCCCGAAGAACTCGCGCGTCTCCACGGCCGTGCCCTCCGAGTAGCTCACCCAGGCGTCGCGCACGACCTCCAGATCGCTGCGCGAGGCCGATCGCGTCTTCAGCCTTTGCAGACGGTCTCTCCAGCGACTGGACAGCTGGCTGCCGGCCTCGCCCGCGCCAGGCGCCAGCGTCATCCGGGATTCGGCGGGACCGAAGTGCAGGACGAGCGTGCTGGTCTCGGAATCCGGGATGTTGTCCCTCCAATCCTCGGGAATCTCGAAACCGTGCTGCTGGGAATAGGTGTAGGTGATGGTCCCCTGCTGTGCGCTCAGCACGGTGGGGATCAAGAAGGCGAGAGTGACGGTTCGGGTCATACCAATAGAGACAACCGAGCCCGACAAAACGTTCTTCGGGGTGTGGCCTGCCAGGTCATGGAACTGCTAGGAATCGTTACCGGGCGTCCCTTCATCCTCCTCCTGCGGAGCCTCCCAGAAGTCTGGATTGAACGGCGCCACGGCCGCGACCTGCGCTCCGTAGAGCGCCGCGTTGAAGACGATGCGGAAGTTGCCGAAGGGCTGGCCGCGCCACTGTGGTCTCATGCCGAGCAGGATCACGCGTCCATCCCCGTGCGATACGTCCAGCGCCGCCGCGTAGCCCTGAAGGTGCTCCTCGCCCAGCAGGTAGCCGGAGAGCAGCGGTGATCCTTCCGCCGGGTACCTTGCCAGGATCGCGCCCTCGAAGCCGTCCTCGGTGGTGAAGACCGGGCTGCGCTCCACCACGACCTTCGCACGCGCGGGCAAGCCGGACATGACCGGGTGCGAGGGGTCGACCTCCATCTCCACGATCGAGCCGCTCATGAAATACTCGGCCGGGTCGAGGTCCGCGATCACGTTCCGCACCGGCAGGTGGAGCTGCCCGATCGCGAACATGCTGGCGTTGTTGAACGTCACCAGGGTCCCGCCGTCACGCACGAAAGCGTCAAGCGCGCGCACGCCGACCGCCCCGATCCCGCCCTCGTAGCGCGGCGGCACGGTCCCCCTGGCGAACCCGTTCAGGATCTGGCCCGATCCCATGTCGGCCACAATGATCACGTCGTAGCGACCACGCAGCCCGCCCGCCAGCACATCGGCGTTGCGCAGGCTGGTGAACTCGAAGTCGTAGGCCTCAAGCAGCCAGCGGGTCCATCCCTCGTCCATCGACGGGTTCCAGGGGCGGTATAGACCCACTCGCGGCCGGGTAAACCGGGTTCCCGTGGCGCCCGCGCGTTCGGTCCGGAGCCCCAGGTCCGAGACAAGCGCGCTCCTCGCCGACCCCGACAGGCCGGTGATCAGGTAGTGTCCGGTCGTACCCGCGTCGCCGAATTCTCCCGCGGACCCGGGCACGAAGCTGACCTGGGCGCCGGCGTCCCAGGCCTGGTTCAAGGCCTTGAATGAGTTGTTCTGTGCAGGGTCCACGGCCAGGGCGCTGCCTCCGCCGTCGATGCCCGCGGGGGGCACGATGGCCGCGGCGACGGGGTGACTGTCGAAGCCGACGCCCGGCGGGGAGTCGAACGTGGCCGCGTCCTCTACATCGGCGTCCCAATCGAACATGGTGCCGCCCGTTCCCAGCGCCGTCATCGCGCCCCTCACGTCCTCCCCCAACGGCGAGGCCGCCTCGACCACGTGCACCCCCATCAGATACGGCAGCGTCCAGCCCGACACGTCGTACGGCTGGTCCGGCGGCCCCTCCGGGTACTGGCGCAGGTCCGGGTAGTCCTGCACGGCGAAGAGCTGGCGCACGAAGTGGGCGAAGGGCTGGTCCATGGCGATCACCCACGTCCCGGCCGGGTGGGTGAGCCCGTCGTGCGCAACCCCCTCGCTCAGCTGATGCACCTCGATCCCGTTGTAGGCGAGGCGCCTGAGCATCTCGACCGCGGCTACCGGATCGTCCTGCTCCTGCGGCACGAAATAGGCGTACGGCGGACCGTCCGTGTACTGCGCGATCACGTCGCGCCCCGCCTGGTAGCGGTTGTAGAGGAGGTCACGCCGGTACTTGGCCGCGAAGTCCAGCACCGAGACCGACGCCGTGAGCATGTAGTCCACCGCGTCACGCAGACGCCACCACCCGCCCTCCCAGGGGCTGCTGTAGAGCGACTCCGGACGCAGCTCGCGGGTGCGCGGCGGGAAGTCCTGCAGCGTGTAGAAGCCCGGCGTCGCGTAGCGGTATAGCCCCGTCTCGGTCAGGAACGACGCCACGTTGTGGAAGTTGTTGGCGTGGTCCATGAAGCCGGGGTACCAGTTGTCGAAGCCGGTCCCCATGTGCGTCGCGCCCCTCTGGCCCCGCTCCTCCAGCGCCTGTGCCATCGACATGCCGATCAGGTTGACCGTGCGCCACATCAGCGGATGCACGTGCGGCGAGATCGGCTCGGCGAACGGCGGGATCCAGATGCGCGTCGGGAACGGCGAGCTCTGGTGGTGGTTGTAGAGAATCTGCGGCTCCCACTCGCGCGCCACCCGGGTGGCCATCCGCGACTCGATCTGGTTGATCATGTAGCCGTCACGGTTGTTGTCGTGCCCGATGTACTTCTGGTAGAGGAAGGGCGCCGGCGCGACCTCGTAGGAGGTGCCCAGGTTGGAGCGGTACCACTCCGCGATCATCGTCTGTCCGTCGGGGTTGATCGACGGCCATAGCATGAGGATCACGTTGTCGAGGATGGCGCGGGTCTCCGGGTCGTCGTCGCCGGTCACCAGGTCGTACGCGAGCTGGATCGTGTGCTGGTGGGTCGCGGCCTCGCTGGCGTGGAGTCCGCCGTCGATGTGCACGAGCGCGCGGCCCTCGTCGGCGAGCGCGCGGGCCTCGCCGTCGGTCAGGCCACGTGGGTGGGCGAGCCGCAGCGCGATTTCGCGGTGCCGGTCGAGGTTGGCGAGGTTCTCGGCGCTGGAGATGAGCGCGATGTAGACGGGACGTCCGAACGAGCTGCGCCCGACCTCACGCAGCTCGAGGCGGTCGGTGGCCGCGTCGAGCTGCTCGAAGTACTCGATCGACTCCTCGAAGGTGGCGAGGTAGAAGTCGGCACCCACACGCTGGCCGAGCACGGACTCGGGGGTGGGGATCTGGGCGG
>VXQO01000019.1 GCA_009838975.1 Gemmatimonadota bacterium
GGATCGGCCTGGCGGCGGGGCGGCGCCTGATGCTGGCCGCCGAGGGGACCGGGGTGCTGGGACTGGTGCTGTCACGCCGCGACGGGGAGCGGCGGCGGGGTGGGGGGGGAGTGCGTACGGCGGTCAGCCGCTGGCGGGTCACGGGGGTCCCGGGCGGACATGGGGGCAGCGACGGGCCGGAGACGCGGTGGCGCGTCGAGTTGCTGCGCTGCCGCGGTGGTAGGCCGGGGGAGTGGATCGTGGGGTGGAGAGACAAGGGCTGGAAGGCGTTGCCACCCTCGGATGCGGCCAGCGGACCGGGCATGCGCCACGCCGGCTGACCCGGTGCGCCGCAGACACGTTTTCAACGACTTCAAGAACAGGTTTTCGACGGTTTCAAAGACAGATTTTCAACGCATTCAGAGACAATAATTCAACGCTCGTCCATCAGCTGCAGCAGCCTGGTCGTCGTGTTCCAGTTGCGGATCGTCATGCTCTGGTACACGGGCATCGAGGCGAGACGGCTGAGATGGCTCCGGGACGCCTTCTCGATCAGCCGCGAGAAGTAGAGAACACCTTCCCCCGCCCAGGCTTCGTCCACGCCGGGCCGGATACGGACATGCTCCATGGCGGCAGCCGCCGTCAGGGGGGCCATCACGAAGAGGACGTCGTAGCGGTAGACATCCGGTCGCGAGCCAAACCCCTCCGGCGCTTCTTCAACAACCGCCCGCATCTGCCTGCGGGATCGCAACGTGACCTTCGCCCTGTAGTCGAACGCTGCCGCCAGCATACCCTCGATTCGGGCCGTCAGCGTGCCGGGAGCCGACGCCCGTGAACGGAAGATCACGTTCCCGCTCTGGATGTATGTGACGACGTCGTGGAAGCCTTCGGCCTCGAAGCACTCGCGGAGGTCCGCCATCCGGATCACGTTCCTGCCGCCGACGTTGATTCCGCGCAGGAGCGCCAGATGGATCGTGTCCGATTTCCCGCGCATGGTCAGCGCTCGGGGTTGCGAGAATGCCTGGCCGCGCTACCGCGAACTGCGTGCCACAAACGCCGCCAGCAGGAGGGTGACGATCGGTACCACGACCTGTCCCATCTGGCCCGCCCTCAACAGCGTGAAGATCGCGCCGAGCATGACGACGATCACGGCCGTGGCAGCATGGAAGCGCGTCTTCCTGATCAGGAGGCCCACGCCGGCAGCCGTTTCGGCCACGCCGATCAGGTACTGGAACCAGGCGGGATAGCCCCACGCGCCAAACTGTTCGACCATCATCCCGGCAAGCTTGGTGACGCCCTGGAACAGGAAGAGCAATGCCAGCACGATCGACACCACCGTCGTCAACTTCCCTGTCCTTGCCTCGTCGGCCATTGTCTGCTCCTTGTGGTCCGCTGCGCATGTCTGAACAACCCCGGAGAAAGTACGTACGACCGGAGTTCGGGACCACGCGGCAGGCTTTCCCTCTGCCAACCCTGACGTAACGTTAGGGTATTGATATTTCGGTATATATTCGGTTATCCTGCACGGTTCAAGCGAGGAGCAACGATGAGCGAAGCAATTCAGCCGGGATGCATCGCCGGTCGAATGCAGCGGGGATTTCCACTGCGGGCTGAATAATGTCCCGTGAACGAAATCCCGCGACTCAGCCCGGTGCGCCTGCCCAATCGGGTCCGCGCATCTCCCGGCGCATCCTCGCCGCCTGGCTCCCCTGGTGGCCCAGCGAGAGGCTCGCCCGGCACCGTCCCGAGGCGCGCAGCCGCCCCTTCGTCACCGTCGCCGAGCGCAACGGCCGGCTGATCGTCGACGCGGCCAACCCCCGCGCCACGCGGGCCGGCCTCACTCCCGGCATGCCTCTGGCCGACGGGCGCGCCATCGTGCCCGACGTGATCGTCCACACCGCCGACCCCGCCGCCGACACCCTCGCGCTGGAGCGCCTCGCGCGCTGGGCCGACCGCTTTACCCCGCGCGTCATGCCCGACGGAACCGACACGCTCTTCCTCGACATCGCCGGCTGCACGCGCATCTTCGGCGGCGAAGAAGCGCTGACGGCATCGTTGCGGAGTGCCCTGGAAGGCTTCGGCCTGACCGTGCGGCTCGCCCTCGCCGACACGCCCGGTGTGGCCTGGGCGCTGACCCGCTACGGTGCCGGGAACCCTGCCGTAGCGCCTTCCGACGCTGGCCCCGAGGGGCTGAAACGTGCGCTCGCCCAGCTGCCCGTGGCCGCACTGCGACTCGGTTCCGACGTGGCGGAAGCGCTGGTCTCCTTCGGGCTGGACAGAATCTGTACCCTGTTCGCCATCGAGCCCGTCGAACTGATCCGGCGCTTCGGCATGGAACCGGTAAGGCGGCTCGATCAGGCCCTGGGCCGGATCGACGAGCCGATCACGCCGCTGCGTCCCCTGCCACCGCGCGAGGCCCACCGCGCCTTCGCCGAGCCGATCTCGACGGCGGTGGACATCCGCGCGGCGGTCGACGGCCTCCTGGACGACCTCTGCGGGGAGATGGGCCGCGCCGGCGAGGGCGCGCGCCGACTGCACCTCGTCTGCCACCGGGTCGAGGGAGACCGGCGGACCCTCACCGTCGGCACCAGCCGTCCCCTTCGCCGCAAGAAACCCCTGATAGGACTCTTTGCCGAGAAGCTGGACCAGGTGGAGCCCGGCTTCGGCATCGACGAGATCGTCCTGGCCGCCGACATCGTCGAAACCATCGACGAACTCCAGACCGACTGGTCAGGGGAGACCCCCGGGGGATACCGCGCGGCCGACGAGGAAGAGCTGGCGGACCTGCTCGACCGGCTGGGGAACCGCTTCGGCTTCGGCCGCATCGGGCGGCCGGTGCCGCGTCAGAGCTGGCTGCCGGAGCGTGCGGCTGTTCGGGAGGGATTGCTGGGTAGTGGGTCAGGTATGCGCCCTGGATCGGGCCCGCACCCCGTGTCCGCCGCGCAGCCGAAGCCGGCCGCTCACCCCGCGGTCCCCGCCAGCTGGCCGGAGGACCGCCACCGGCCCCTGCGGTTGCTGTCGCCCCCGGAACCGCTGGAAGCCGTCAACCTGGAGCCCGATGGCCCGCCCCTCGGGTTTCGCTACCGGGGCCGTTTCCACCAACTGCGCGCGGTCGAAGGCCCCGAGCGGCTGGAGTGTGAGTGGTGGCGTGAAGACGCGCCGCGCCGCGACTACTATCTGGCCGAGGACGAGGCGGGCGGGCGCTACTGGCTTTATCGGGCGGGCGCGCGGGACCCCGGGACAACGCCCCGTCCCCGCTGGTTTCTGCACGGGGTATTCGCGTGAGAGACTCCGTCCCCCCCTACGCCGAACTCCAGGTCACCAGCAACTTCTCTTTCCTAAGGGGTGCCTCCCACCCCGAGGAGATGGTCGAACGGGCTGCCGAACTGGGCTACCGCGCCCTCGCGCTCACCGACCGCAACACGCTGGCCGGGGTCGTGCGCGCCCACGAGGCCGCTCGGCGCACCGGTCTCCACTTCATCCCCGGCACCCGCCTCGATCTCGGCGACGGCCCCAGCCTCCTCTGCCTCCCCACCACCCGGCACGGCTACGGCGCCCTCTCCCGCCTCATCACCACGGGACGCCGGCGCGCGCCCAAGGGAGAATGCCATCTAAGCCGCGAAGACGTGGCCGCGGCCGCCGACCCACACGGCCACATCTTCATCGCCGTCCCCCCCACCTCACCCGGCGACGACTTCTCCGCCGACCTCGCCTGGTACCGCGACCGCCTCTCCGCCCCCCTCCACCTCGCCGCAACCCACTACCACCGCGGCGACGACGACCGCCGTCTCGCCCACCTTGCGCGCCTCGCCGAGGGCCACGGCATCTCCCTCGTCGCCACCGGCGACATCCACCAGCACGACCCCGCGCGCCGCCGCCTCCACGACACGCTCACCTGCATCCGCGAGCACTGCACCATCGACAACGCCGGCTGGCGTCTCGAAGCCAACGCCGAGCGCCACCTCAAGCCCCCCACCGAACTCGCTCGCCTCTTCCACGACCACCCCGACGCCCTCGCCAACACCGCCCGGATAGCCGGCCAATGCCGCTTCTCCCTCGGCGAACTCCGCTACGAGTACCCCGACGAGGTCGCCGAAGACGGCCGCACCCCCCGCGAGACGCTGGCCACGCTGACCTGGGCGGGCGCCGCCGAGCGCTACCCGGACGGCATTCCGCCCAGGGTGCGCAAGATCATCGAACACGAACTCGCCCTCATCAGCCAGCTGGAGTACGAGCCCTACTTCCTCACCGTCGAGGACATCGTCCGCAAGGCGCGCGAGCTCGGCATCCTCTGCCAGGGCCGCGGTTCCGCTGCCAACTCCGCGGTGTGCTACTGCCTGGGCGTCACGTCCGTCGATCCCGCGCAGATCGACCTCCTCTTCGAGCGCTTCATCTCGGCCGAGCGCGACGAGGTGCCCGACATCGA
>VXQO01000024.1 GCA_009838975.1 Gemmatimonadota bacterium
GTCCCCGCCTCCCTCACGATCTCGCCCGCCTCCGTCTCCTTCACCGCCGTGGGTGACACCGAGCAGCTCAGCGCCCGGGTGGTCGACCAGTACGGCAACGTGATGTCCGGCGTCAGCGTCGTCTGGGCGAGCCTGCGCCCGACGGTGGCACAGGTCGACGTTACAACGGGCCTCGTGACCTCGGCGGGCGCCGGCACGGCAACCATCTCGGCCCGTGCCCAGTCTGCCAGCGGCGAGGCAATGGTGACCGTGCAACAGGAGGTGGAGGCGCTCGAGAAAGCGGCCGGCGACGGTCAGGAGGGCTATTTCGGGGAGGCGCTGCCGGTCGCACCGGCCGTTCGCGTGCTGGACCGCAACGGTCATCCGGCCGCGGAGATCACGGTGAACTTCGAGGTCACGGCGGGCGGCGGCTCGGTCTCGCACTCGTCGATCGTCACCCGCTCCGAGGGTATCGCCGAGACGGTGTGGACAATGGGGACGGACTCGCTGCAGACGCTTTCGGCGACCGCCGCCGGGTTCACGGCCGAGTTTCGGGCGACTGCGTCGCACCTGGCGCTCATCATTGCCACCGACTCGCTGCCGCAGGGACGCGCCACGCTGGAGTACGCCCAAGCGCTGACGGCGCGGGGGGGCAGCGGTAGCGGGTACAGCTGGAGCCTCGCGGAAGGCGCGGCGATTCCTCCCGGGCTCGCCCTCTCCGAGGACGGCACTCTCCACGGCACGCCGGAGGAAGCCGGCGATTTCGAGTTCGGGGTACGGCTCGTCGATTCGGAGGGTGGGGAGGCCACCGCGACTCTTGGAATGAAGGTCTGCGACGGACCGCTCGGACTGGCGCTCGGCGATGTGAGAGTCGCCACGGCGAACGACATGAGGGGCTGCGGCCTGTTCATCCGCGCGCCCCGGAGTTCCGCCTACTACCGCGTCACACTCGCGGGCCTGGATGCTTCCAACGAGCGCATATTCCCCGTCGAACTGATGGCCGAGGGGATTGCGCCGAGCCAGGCACCCGGGCTGAGGCCCGTCGTCGCAGCCGCCGAGCGCGCAGCCGACCCGACCGCGCTCCACGCCCTCGACCCGGACTGGGAGCGCGCGCTGGAGATCGAGGACGCCAACGCGGCGCTCCACTACGAGATCCGCCGTCAGGAAGCCGAAATGTTCGCCCGGCTGGAAGACGAAGGACGACTCGCCGGCATGCTCGAACGCGGCATCGAGGCGCAGATCGCGCGTCGCGAGGCACTGGCCGCGGGCGGACAGATGCAGGCGGACAGCCCTGCGCAGCGGCAGTTTCGGCTCTACAACCGCGACGGCGGCGACCGCTGCTCGATCCACCGCACCGTCACGGCGGGGCTCATCGCGGAGAACGACCACCTCGTGGTCTACGAGGACACGGCCGCCGCGTCTCCGGTGCCCGTGGCCAACGTCGAGCGCGTCATCGACTTCTACTCGGAGCACGGGGCCGAGGTCATCGAACGCTATTTCGGCGGCGTGAGCGACGTGAACGGGGACGGCAGGGTCCTTGTCCTGGTGGACCCGGAACTCAATGGCGTGCGCGGTTACGTGTGGTCGGGAGACATGACCTTCACGGCGCTCGATTGTCCCACGTCGAACGAGACCGAACTGATCCACATGAGCGCTGGAAGTTTCACCGAACTGGACGACGACCGGTACTGGGCGATGGCCGGACTGGTCCACGAGATGAAGCACGTCAGCTCGCTGTACAAGCGCGTGCGCAGCGACGTGCTTCGCGGCCGGCCCGCAGGCGTACGCACGTTCCATCCGACGTGGATCGAGGAAGGGACGGCAGAAATCGCCAAGGAGATGAGCTCACGCCTCGCCTGGGAAAGGGCCGGTGGACCCGCCATGCGCGACCGAGCCAACCGCACCATCATCCGCGACGGCCTGTCCAACATGAGATCGGAGGTCTGGGGCACCTTCCAGGTCATGGCCAGGGTGGTGCGCGCGTTCTCCGTCGATCCCAACGCGGTCACCTTCGAGCCGAGGGATGAGGGCCATGTCTACGGGAGCGGCTGGCACTTCCATCGCCTGTTGCGCGACATCCTCGCGGGAGGAGATGATGCCCAGGCCGCCGACGAGGCCCTGGTCCTTGCACTCAACGATTCCTCCGCGATTCCGGGAGTCCTGGGCATCGCCGAGGCGACGGGTCTGAGCCTGGAAGACCTGCTCACCAAACACGCCATCGCGTTGACCGTCGCCGGTGCCGAACCATGGCTCACCGACGACGACACCCCCCGGTTCCTCGGCTACGATTTCCCCACCGCCACCGAGATCTTCTCCAACCCCGACCCGCCCGGCCGCTATCCGTGGCCGGTCACGCTGACCGGCGAAGAGGACGACAGCTCCGAACCCTCGGTTCCACTGGCGCGCACCCTGCGCTTCAGCGGCGAGGTCGGGTCGAGCGGGGTTCGCGTGTTCGACTTTGAGGCAGTCGACGAGGGCGCGGGTGCCATCTTTCGCCTGACCACTCTGTCGCCGATCGCGGTGATCGTGGCCCGGATACCGCGGCCACCAGGCTTCTAGCGTTCGCCCGCAGGGACGGCAGTCATTCCCCCACCCCCACCTGTTGCGGCAGGGTGGTGAGTTCGACGATCACGAACTCTCGCGGTCCCACCGGCAGCCGCACCGTCACCTCGTCTCCCTGACGCGCACCGAGCAGCCCCTGCCCGATCGGCGACTCGAGCGAAATGTGGCCCTTCTCGAGATCGATGTAGTCGCCGGCCACGATGGTGAACGTGCTTTCCGTCCCCACGGCCCGGTCCAGAACGCGAACCTTCGATCCAAAGCCCACCCGGTCGGTCGGGACATCGTCGATGTCGATCTTGGAGAGCTCCGACATGCGCCATGCCAGGTGTCCGATTCGCGCCTGAACGAACTGCTGGCGTTCCAGCGCGGATTTGTACTCCGCATTCTCGCGCAGGTCGCCCAGCTCCACCGCCTTCTTGATCCGGTCGGGCAGCTCGATGTTGAGCTCGTGCGTGAGCGCTTCGACTTCCTCAGATATCCTCGTCTTGATTTCTTCCAGCATGATGCCTCACAGGGTGGTCAGGGAACGGATAAGCTAATCGCGCACGGGCGGTTGGGGGAGATGGGCACCTACGTTGGACAATCATGAACTATGTAATGTATGGTTTACATAATGTAATATTATCTTTACATCAGGTGTTGCGCTGGCGCCGTCAGATGTCCCATCCGAGCATGCAGATGCCGTGCGTCGTTTCCGCGGAACCGCCGCCCCTACCAGCCGCTCGCCCGGGACAGTTCGCCCTCGCCGGGCAGCAGCGCCCACACCCGCTCCACGGTACCCATGACCTCCGCCTCGTCGCCGCCGGTGATGTTGACGTGCCCCAGCTTCCGGCCCGAACGGGGCGCCTTGTCGTAGATGTGCAGGTGGGCGCCGGGTATCCCCGCCAGGGCGCCGAGGTCCGGAAGCTCGCCGATCAGGTTGATCATCGCCGCCGGTCCGGGAACGCGGGGCCTGGCCAGCGGCATCCCGGTCACAGCGCGGATGTGGTTCTCGAACTGGCTCGTGTCGGCCCCGTCGAGCGTCCAGTGCCCGGAGTTGTGCACGCGCGGCGCGATCTCGTTGGCGACCAGACGGCCGCCCACCTCGAAGAGCTCGATCGCGAGCACACCGACATACCCGAATCGATCCAGCACCCTGGCCGCCAGGGCCTCGCCTTCGGACTGCAGCGCCTGCGTGAGCCCCGGCGCCGGCGCGTAGCTCACCGACAGGATCCCACCCCGATGGTGGTTCTCGGTCAGGGGATAGAACGCACGGCTGCCGTCACGCCCCGCGACCGCGAGCACGCTCAACTCCCGCTCAAAACGGACAAGGCTCTCCGCGATGAGCCCCGATCCCAACCGCACGACCGCCGCCGCCGCTTCCGCACCCGTCCGCACGACCGCCTGACCCTTGCCGTCGTAGCCGAGCCTGCGCGTCTTGATCACGGCCGGCAACCCGGTCACGGCGAGCGCGGCCTCGAGGCAATCGACGCTGTCCACAGGGTGGAACGCCGGCGTCGGGATGCCGAGTTCCCGGAACATCGTCTTCTCGGCCATGCGGTCCTGCGCGACCTCCAGCGCGGCGGGCGGCGGAAGCGCCGGCAGCCGGGCGGCAAGGAACGCCGCGCTGTCGGCTGGAACATTCTCGAACTCGTAGGTGACCACGTCCGCAGCCGCGGCGATCCGCGCGAGCCCGTCCATATCGTCGTAGGCGGCCGCTACGACCGTACCGAGTCCACCCGCGGGCGGATCGGGGAACGGCTCCAGAATGGCGAAGCGATGCCCCAGTGGCATCCCCTCCAGGGCGAGCATGCGGCCGAGCTGCCCGCCGCCGAGGATGCCGACCCTCACCGGGGCGGCGGAACGCTCGGGTCGCGGTCGGCCAGGACCGACTCGGTGCGGGCACGTGCGTGGGCGCGCACGGCCTCCCTGATGGCTGGATCGGTCTGCCCCAGGATCCGGCCCGCCAGCAACGCCGCGTTGGTCGCCCCCGCCACCCCGATCGCCAGCGTCCCCACCGGAACACCCCCCGGCATCTGCACGATCGAAAGCAGCGAGTCCAGCCCGTTGAGCGCCCGCGACTGAACCGGCACACCCAGCACCGGAAGCACCGTCTTCGACGCGACCATCCCCGGGAGGTGCGCGGCCCCGCCGGCCCCCGCGATGATCACCTGCAGCCCCCGCTCCTCCGCGCTCCCCGCGTACTCATACAGCAGGTCCGGCGTGCGATGCGCCGACACCACCTGCACCTCGTGCGGAATCCCCAGCGCCTCGAGCGTATCGGCCGCGTGCTTCATCGTACCCCAGTCGCTGCGGGATCCCATGATCACGCCAACCAGCGGCCGTCCTGGCGGGGTGTCGGACGTTGACGACTTCGATGCCATCGGCAGGGTTCCTGTTCCGGTTTGCTGGCTTGAGATGAGGAAAGCCAAGAACGGACTTTGCCTTACGGCCCAGCGGTTTTCAAGGGGCGGCTCCCTCCTCGGCACCCCGGCGCCGGCGGGAGGGTGGACTTCAGGGTCCCGTCGGTACCCCGCACATGGCGCGTCTCCCGCCCGTTGAATGCGTCGCGGGTTGGCTATCTTGCAGGGAAGCGCCCCGCCCCACCCGAACCGCAGTTGCGCGCCGATGCCCCCACATGGCCCACCCGTCCCAACCGGGCCCTCCCTCTCGCCCGAGCCCACCTTCCTGGCCTTTCTGCCGATCCTGTGCGCCGTCTGGGCGGACGGGCTCATGGAGGATGCCGAGCTGGACGCCGTGTCGGGCGCGCTCGACGGAGCCGAATGGATGACCCCGGAGGGCAGGGCGGAGGTGTTCGCGTGGCTTGATCCCGCCGCCCCGCCTGCCGCTCCCGTCTTCGCCGAGGCGGTGAAGCGGATCCGTGGCGGGGCCCGCGGCAGCGTCACCCTCGCGCGCGCCGGGGTAACCGTCGCCCAGCGAGCCGTGCGCCACCGGATGCACCTCCGCGCGCTTTCGGGCGTCGAACCGGACGACGGCGTGCTGGCGGCGGCGAACGTCGTCCCCTGGCGCGACCAGGCCCTCGCGACGCTCGGCCGCGTCGAACTGGAGCTGGGACTCGCCGGACCCGAGGCGCTCCGTGAGCTGACCGAGGCCGCGGACGAACGGGAGTTGCCGGCCGAGCCGCCCCCGGGGGTCGTGGACGAGATCGCGGCTCACATCCACGGCGGCTACCACGAGGTCAGGTCACGCGTCCGCGAAGCGCTGGCTCGTCCGGAACTGAGCATCCCGGACGAGATCCCGCGCGGCGAGTACCGCGAGCGGACGCTGACCGCGGTCAAGGTGCTGGCCGACATGGGCCTCGGCGTCGCCGCCTATCCGCGCGAATGGGGCGGGCTGGGAGATCCCGGCGCCGCGGTGGCGGCCTTCGAGGAACTCGCGCTCGGCGACCTCAGCGTGCTGGTCAAGTTCGGCGTGCAGTTCGGCCTCTTCGGCGGCAGCATCGCGCAGCTGGGGACCGAGAAGCACCACCGCCGCTACCTGCGGCAGGTTGCCACCCTGGCGCTGCCCGGCTGCTACGCGATGACGGAGACCGGACACGGCTCCAACGTGCGCGACCTGCGCACCACCGCCGACTACGACGCCACGACCGGCGAGTTCGTCATCGACACGCCCGACGACGACGCCCGCAAGGACTACATCGGCAACGCCGCGCTGCACGGACGCATGGCCACCGTCTTCGCGCGGCTTCGGCTCGGGCGCGACGATCATGGGGTTCACGCCTTCCTGGTCCATATCCGCGATGCCCACGGCCGGGTCGCGCCCGGCGTCAGCATCGAGGACTGCGGCGCGAAGGAAGGGCTGAACGGCGTCGACAACGGTCGCATCCGGTTCGACGGCGTCCGGGTCGGGGCCGACGCGCTGCTCGACCGCTTCGCGCGCATCACCCCGGACGGCGAATACGAGAGCCCCATCCCGAGCGCGGGCCGACGCTTCTTCACCATGCTGGGCACCCTCGTCGCGGGGAGGATCAGCATCGCGGCCGCCTCGCAGACCGTCACCAGGAAGGCGCTCACGATCGCGGTCCGCTACACCGCGCGACGGCGCCAGTTCGGTCCGGCCGGCGGCGCTGAGGTCCCCGTCCTCGACTATCTGTCGGTACAGCGTGAACTCCTCCCCCGCCTGGCCGCCTCCTACGCCGTGGGCTTCGCGGTGCGTGACCTGACCCGCCGGTTTGCGAGTCCCGACGCCGACCGCCTTGAACTCGAGGTGCGCGCCGCCGGGCTCAAGGCCGCCGCGTCGCGGCTCGCGATGGACACGCTGCAGGCGTGCCGCGAAGCGTGCGGCGGCCAGGGCTATCTGGCCGCGAATCAGTTCGCCCGCCTCAAGGCCGACACCGATGTCTTCACCACCTTCGAGGGCGCCAACCCGGTGCTCCTGCAGCTGGTCGCAAAGGGGCTCCTGTCACGCTTCCGCAGGAATCTCGGAGACCTGACGATGTGGGGGATGGCGCGCTACCTCGCCGAACTGGCCGGCACGCGGCTGGCCGAGATGAACCCGGTCGTTACCCGCAGAACCGACCCGGACCACCTGGCCGACTCCGAGTTCCAGCTCGCTGCCTTCCACTACCGCGAACAACGGCTGATGCGTTCGGCCGCGCGGCGCGTCAAGGCTCGCATGGACCAGGGCATGGACAGCTTCGACGCGGTCAACGCCTGCCAGGACCACCTGATCACCCTGGCCCGGGCGCATGTCGACCGGATCGTGCTCGAATCCGCGCTTGAGGCGCTGGCGGGAATGGACGAATGCGACGGCAAGGAGCTGATCGCCCGCGTGATCGCGCTTCATGGTCTGGCAACGCTCGAAACCGACCGCGCCTGGTTCCTCGAGACGGGGTACTTCGAGCCCGTCAAGAGCGAAGCCGTGCGCCGCGAGGTCAACGCGCTGTGCCGGGAGCTGGCTCCGCGGGCACGCGAGCTTGTGGACGCGTTCCGGATACCGGACGAGTTGCTGGCCGCGCCGATCGGGAAGAAGGGGTAGCATGTGTAGGTGGAGGTCGGAATATGCCAAGTGACCTGGCGAGACCCGGGATACCTGCCTCGGTGGCGGTCGCTTGTGCGATCTGCTTCCCGGGGACACCGCCTCTGAGCGGCCAGGAGGTGATCGAACTGCCGGCGGAGGACCGATGGCTCGACGCCGACTTCGAGGAACTCTACCGCCTGGGATCGCTGCACGACGGCTGGGACGCCTTCGGCCAGGTTTCGGATGTCGACTTCGATGCTGCGGGCAACCTGCATATCCTCGATGGTCAGGCGGCGCAGATCACGGTCGTGGACCTCCAGGGGAATCCGTTACGCCAGTTCGGCCGGGTGGGCGAGGGCCCCGGCGAGTTCAGCGCGGGCGGCACATGGACGCTCAGCGTGCTCGGCGATGAGCGTATTGCGGTCTACGACGCGAACCGGCGCGCCTTCGACCTTTTCACTCCGGACGGCGAGTTCGAACGAAGAATCCCGCTGGATGGCCCCACCTTTATCTCCATCCCGGACCTGCAGGCCGATCCCACTTCCGCGTCCCTGGTGTCGACCGGGGAGGTCCAGTACCTCGACTGGACTCCGCTTGCGCGACCGTCGTTCCGGTACGTCATGCGCTACGGACTGAGCGGGGAGAGAGTCGAGGTCGACACCCTGGCTGCGGGTTGGAGGCCGCCGGGAGACCTGCTCGCCTTCGCCCCCGAGTTCAGGGTGGGCGTGCTCCCCGATGGCGGCGTCGCCTTCACCGACTCATCCACCTACAGGATCAGGATCACGGGTCCGGAAGGCAGGGTGTCCCGTCTCCTGATCAGGCCGTTTCGGCCGGAGCCCGTGAGTCGCCGACACAGGGCGGTGTTTCTCGAGCGTGCTCCGGAGTCGATTCGTCGGCGGGCAGAGTCCGGGGCGTTGGAGTTCCACCACGAGATTCCGGTAGTCCGGGACCTGCGAACAAGTCGGAAGGGGACGATCTGGGTGCTCCGAAGAGGCGACGAACCCGATAGCGCCGGACCCATCGACCTGATTGCTCCGGATGGCCGCTATCTGGGCACCCTTCCTGCCGGCGCCACCGATCTTCCATCGGCGTTCGGCCCCGAGGGTCTGGTGGCATTCGTGGAACGAGACGATCTGGATGTTCCCACCGTCGTGGTGAGGAGGCTGCCACCGGGATTGCAGTAGGCGGTTCGGCGGCCCCACTGGGTGTTCCGTTCGTTTACAGAAGAATCGCGCCGAGCGTGCTGGCGATCCACTGGTTGAGGCTCTTTCCTTCGGCCGCAGCAGCGGCCGCCGCGCTCGCGTGCAACTCGGGCGAGATGCGCAGATTGAATCTGCCCGAGTACGACCTTCGCGGCTCGACACCGTCCTCGTGGCACATCTCCAGGAACACCTTGAGGGACACCGCACCTTCCTTCCTGAGACCAGCTACGTCGCGCGCATAGAAGTCTGCACCGCCGTTCAGGCCAATGAACTCGCCCCGAAACATGTCGATGTCGGGATCGAACTGAATGATGGCCCTGTGGCCGTCGATCTCCATGGTGTTCTTCATGGTTCCACTCCGTTCCGCCGTAGCCATTCCCGGACGCTGGCGACCGCGCCGGCATCGACGTTCGGCGACGGATGCGGCCGGTGAAACACCCGCCGGTCTCCGAACAGTCTCACCCCGATGCGCGAGCCTTCGCGCTGGCTGATCTCCGCTCCCAACTCGATCAGCAACGCCTCGATCTTCCGCCAGGGGATGTTGCGGCTGACCGGATGCCGGAAGATCAGTTCGAGCGTCTTTCGGTGCCTGCACTTCATCGGGCATGATACCACAAGTTGGTACCGCATTCAACCAGCGGGGGAGTGAGGGCCGCGATCTGGACCGGCAAGAATCCCGGGCTCGGCCGTTGTAACCGAGAGCGATACCGGTCGTACGTTGCACCGGCTTCCAGTCTCCCCTTTTGGAGGATCGTATGGTGATTCCACTGCCGCCCACGCATGCCGACCACTTCCGGTTTTGGAACGTGCAATGTGCCGGATCAGCGCGGCGTTGGCGGTGGGCATCGCTTCTGCGGTTGATCGGGCCGGCGGCGCTCGCCGTCGCGACACCCGCGTCGGCGGATGCTCAAGGCGGGACGATTACGTACTCGCGTAGCACGATCATCGAAGTCGATGCGCCGGAGGACATGGCAGCAGTCCGGAACCTGCTTGCGCAGGAATGGCAGCAGTCCTTCCTGCTCCATTTCGATCCGTCATCGTCTCTCATGGTACCAGCGCCGGAAGTCCAGAGAGAGAACTCGCCTCCCGCAGTGTTTCCGATGACGCAAAACAACCTCGATGCGCTGGTTGACATGTTCGGGCACCAGGCCACGAGCCCGGAGAATGTACTTGCGTACGCATACTTCGACTCCGGAGGTGCGGTTGCCGTCAGGGGGTTCGAGGTCTTCCGCACCGAGTTCCGGATGGATCACGCGGGGCTCGACGCCGAATGGCGGATTACCGACGATCGGCGCATGCACCTCAGCTACCAGGTGACCAGGGCGACGGCAACTCTGGACGGCGGTGAGGTTGTTGCCTGGTTTGCTCCGGATATCCCCGTGCCGAGTGGCCCGGCCCTCTTCGGGGGGCTGCCCGGCATGATCCTGGTGTTGGCCTTGAATGGCGGAAACACGGTCTACGCCGCCACGGCCGTCTCGCTCGACGGTGTGGACAACGAGATCGTTCCGCCGGAAGAGGAGGAACGCCTGATGACGCAGGATGAGTACCAATCATTCGTGAGCGATGAGATCCGGGACATGAGGCGGGACTTCCGCAGATTGCGTAACCAGGGGCCTCACCTGGAGCAATGTGCTCTTGCCAGGAGGAATGGACGTCTGAGTTTGTCCTGCTTTGACCCTCCCGGCGGGACCAGGCCAAGCGCACCGTCTTCCCTACCCCAACTCAACCACCAGATGGCGTTTCTTGCCGATCCGGACCAGGACGAAGCGGTCTTCGATCGGGTCGCTCTCTCCTACCACGGATCCCATGTCCGTTACCCGTTCGCCGTTGAGGTAGACACCGCCACCGCGGATCAGGCGGCGCGCTTCGCTTCGGGATGCGGTCATTCCGGCGTCGGCCATCAGGATCGCGAGTTCCACGCCGGCTTCGAGTGACGAGCGGGCCACGGCGGTCGAGGGCACGTCGGCGAAGATATCGGCGATGTCGGCGGCACCCAGCCCGTCCAGGCTCCCCCCGAAGAGCACCTTCGACGCCCGCTCGGCCCGGTCCAGGGCATCGGCTCCGTGGACGGTGCGGGTCATCTCGGAGGCCAGGCGCCGCTGTGCTTCGCGCGCGTGGGGTCGGTCGGCGACGGCTTGGGCGAGTTCGTCGATGGTTGGGCGATCGAGGAGGGTGAACATCTTGAGGTAGCGGATCACGTCGCCGTCTTCGGTGTTCAGCCAGAACTGGTAGTAGCGGTAGGGCGAGGTGCGCTCGGGGTCGAGCCAGACGGTGCCTTCCTCGGTCTTGCCGAACTTGACGCCGCGGGACGACTCCACGAGCGGGAAGACCACGCCATGGCATCGGGGGCCGCCCATCCGCCTTACCAGGTCGATGCCGGCGGTGATGTTGCCCCACTGGTCGGAGCCGCCCATCTGCAGGGTGCAGCCGTAGCGGCGGTTCAGCTCCAGGTAGTCGTACGCCTGGAGCAGTTGATAGCTGAATTCGGTGAAGGAGATGCCGGAGTCCTCGTCGGCGATGCGGCGGCGGACCGACTCCTTGCGGAGCATGGCGTTCACCGAGAAGTGCTTGCCCGTGTCGCGCAGGAAGTCGACCAGGCCCAGGTCGCCCAGCCAGTCGAGGTTGTTTGCCATTCGGGCGGGGGCGGTGCGCGACTCGAAGTCGAGGAAGGCCGCGAGCTGCCTGTGGATCCCTTCGGCGTTCGCCTCGGCCCGGGCCCGGTCGAGGAGCGCTCGCTCGGATGCCTTGCCGGACGGGTCACCGATGAGGCCGGTGCCGCCGCCGACCAGCGCGATGGGGCAGTGTCCCGCGCGTTGGAGGTGTACGAGTCCCATGATGGGAACGAGCGAGCCGACATGGAGAGACGAGGCGGTGGGATCGAAACCGATGTAGCCGGTCACCTTTCCGGCGGCGAGGGCGGTCTGTGCGTGTTCGGTCGCGGCGGCGAGAAGGCCGCGCCAGCGCAGTTCGTCGATCATGTGGTTCTCCTCGCGTGTGCGTTCCCGCCGGCCTCGCCGCCGGAATTCGGGCCGCTGCCGGCCGCCGCCGGCCGGGGCACGGTCAGTTCACGTCCATAGCGCTCGCTCACTCGCCACCTCATCACCTTCCCCGTCCAGGTTCGGGATAGCGAGTCCACGACCACGATGCGCGACGGACACCTTCCTCGCGCGAGCCGGGCGCGGCAGTGGCGATCGACCGCCTCCGCGTCGACGACCGCCGGGTCGCCTTCCACCACCGCCGCCACGACTTCGCCCCACTCCTCGTCGGGCACTCCGAAGACGACCGCAGCGGTCACTCCCGGCATTGTCTCGATCACGCGCTCGACTTCCGAAGGGCTGACGTTCAGCCCCCCGCTCACAATGATCGCGTCGGCGCGCCCATCGATCCAGACGAGGCCGTCCGGGTCGATGCGGCCGAGGTCGCGGGTTGCGAACCAGCCGTCCGGGTCGGTGGCGAGCGGTTCGGGGTGTGCGCCCGGACCGCGGATTGCAACCGAGGCCAGGGTGGGGCCGCGGACCTCGAGCGTTCCGGGGGCGGTGGCCGCCACTCTGACTTCGAGGCCGCGCAGGGGACGTCCCGCGGTGCCGGGGTGTCGCCGGGCCAGGTCGGGGGGCGCGGTGGCGACCTGTGAAGCGGTCTCCGTCATGCCCCAGGTTGTGGCGACGGGGACGCCGGCCGCCCAGGCTTCTTCCAGCAGGGGCCGTGCGGCGGCCGCGCCGCCGACCAGGACGCAGCGCAGGGTTGCGGGAACGCGCTCGCCGGCAAGCCGGGAGAGGACTCTGCGCAGCATGACCGGCACCAAGGCGAGATGAGTGACCTGTCCGTCCAGGACTGCACGCGCCACCGCTCCGGCGTCGAAGGACGGCCAGAGTCGCACGGACGCCCCGGTCATGACCGCGCGCACGACCAGGGACAACCCGCCGATGTGCCCCGGCGAGAGGCACAGTCCCCAGCGGTCGGTCGCGGTCAGGTCGAGCCGGTTCGCGACCGCCGACGCGGATGCGGCGAAGGCGTCGCGCGTGAACCCCAGTGCCTTGGGGGCGCCCGACGAGCCTGAGGTGAGGATGCAGGCCACGACGTTCGGGAACGAAGCGAGGCGGTTGGGGAGCGGGCGGGCAGGGCCAAGCTGGCTCGCGGGGTTGGATTGACTGAGATAATGTAATGTCTGATTGTCAATATGTAATGTTGACATTACAATCCGACGTGCGCGGTCGACCTCTGACGGGGTAAGTCGCTCATGCAGCGGGACGGCCACGCACCCCGCCCTCCAAAGGCCGAAGAGGGCGGTTACGGTCTCGGCGCCCGGGGTTGCGCAGAGGGTAACCGTGTCGCCGGCAGCCGCATCGCATTCGCGCAGGCGGCCCGCCATGGCTGCGACGCGCTCGTCGAGGTCACGGTAGGTGAGTGACCCTTCGTCCCACACGAGCGCGGTGGCGGAGGGCGTCGCGGCCGCCCGCCGCGCCAGGTCGTCCGAGGGATTGGGCGTCAAAGTGCGCCGAGGGGACCCGCCGTGCCCAGGAGAGCCCCCAGGCCCAGCCCGGCCCCGTAGAACGCGACGCCGCGCGCGGTCATGGCCAGCGCCGGGTTGAGGGTGCGCCGGTCAACGCCGTCGGGCACCGCGAGCACGCCCAGGACGCGTCGCGCCGCGGGAACACACGGCAGCAGACCTGCCAGCGACAGGAGAGTCAGGGGCGACCATTCCATCGCCGCCACGCCGACCACCGATACCGCCACGGCTGCGGCCAGGCACGCGAAGTACTGCACCACCGTGAAACGGTCGCCGAAGCGCACCGCCAGAGTGCGCTTGCCCGCCGCGCCGTCGGTCTCGCGGTCGCGGAGGTTGTTCACCACCAGCATCGCGGTACTCATCGCCCCGAGTCCCGCGCCTGCGAGAATCGCCCCCGGGGACCAGAATCCCGCCTGCACGTAATAGGTGGTCGCGGTCGCCACGAGTCCGAAGAAGACGAAGACGAAGACATCGCCGAGGCCGTTGTACGAGAGCGGATACGGGCCGCCCGTGTAGCAGACCCCCATCAGCATCGACACGAGACCGATGACCGCCACCGGCCACCCCGCGACCCACACCAGGTACACCCCCACCAGGAACGCCAGAACGAGGGTGAGGACCATCCCCCGAAACACCGTATCGGGAGGCAGGATCCCCGCCTGGGTCACCCGGACGGGACCGAGCCGCTCACCGGTGTCACTCCCCTTCCTGAAGTCGTAGTAGTCGTTGGCCAGGTTGGTGGCGATCTGGATCAGCAGCGCGCCTACCAGCGCCGCCAGCGCCGGCAGCTGGGCGAAGACGCCGTCGGCGGCCGCGAAGCCCGTTCCGGCGACGACGGGGGCCGCTCCCGCGGTGAGCGTCCGGGGGCGGGTGGCGAGAACCCACGCCTGCGCGCGGCTCACCTCCATGGCCGTGTCGCCATTCTCCGTGTGGCGCTGGCCCACGCCACGCCGAGCGTGCCAGTCGCCCTCACCATGGCAGCCAGGGGTATTTCCGGAAGTCCGGCTTGCGCTTCTGCAGGTAGGCGTCCCGCCCCTCCTGGCCCTGTTCGGTCATGTAGAAGAGCAGCGTGGCGTTGCCGGCGAGCTCCTGCAGTCCCGCCTGCCCGTCCACATCCGCATTCATGGCCGACTTGAGCAGCCGGATCGCCAGCGGGCTGTGTTCGAGTATCTGCTGCGCCCAGCGGAAGCCCTCTTCCTCGAGCTCGTCCACCGGGACGACCTTGTTGACCAACCCCATCTCGAACGCCTCGGCGGCGTTGTACTGGCGGCACAGGTACCAGATCTCGCGCGCCTTCTTCTGCCCCACGATGCGCGCCAGGTAGGACGAACCGAACCCGCCGTCGAAGCTGCCCACCTTCGGGCCGGTCTGACCGAAGACGGCGTTGTCGGCGGCGAGGGTCAGGTCGCAGACGACGTGCAGCACGTGGCCGCCGCCGATCGCATAGCCGGCCACCATGGCGATCACCGGCTTGGGCATCGTCCGGATCAGGCGCTGGAGCACCAGAACGTTCAGCCTTGGTACGCCGTCGCCCCCGACGTAACCGGCGTCGCCGCGCACGCGCTGATCCCCGCCCGAGCAGAACGCGTACTTGCCGTCCTTCGCGGGTCCTTCGCCCGTGAGCAGCACCACGCCGATCGACGGATCCTCGTTCGTGTCGTTGAAGGCGTCGAGCAGCTCGAAGAGGGTCTCGGGCCTGAAGGCATTGCGCACCTCGGGCCGGTTGATCGCGATGCGCGCCACGCCGTCGCGCTTCATGTAGGTGATGTCCTGGTAGGACTTGGCGGTCTGCCAGGTCGTCGGGGTCATGGTGTCTCTCGGTTGAGGAATCCCTGAAGGCGAAGGGCCACCCGGTCGCGCACTTCACGGTGGCGGAGCCGGTTCGCGTCGCGGTCGGTGCGCACCCGCAACACTTCGGTTCCGGGACGCGCGACGGCCGCGGCGACGGCTGCTTCCAGCTCCTCCGGCGTGGTCACGTCGGTGAACGGCAGCCCGTACATCCGCGCCGCGTGCCGGAAATCGAGGCCGTGCGGGGTCGCGAAGTACGGCGTGAATACCGGCTCGAAGTCGCGGATCGGAAGCATATGGAAGATACCGCCGCCGTCGTTGTCCACCACCACGAACACGACGTTCAGGTCCCGGTCGCGCGCGGCGAGCAGGCCGTTCATGTCGTGGTAGAAGGCGATGTCGCCGACAAGCGCCGCCATCGGCCAGGCACCGCCCGCGGCGCAGCCCAGCACGGTCGAGATCACGCCGTCGATGCCGCTCGCGCCACGGTTGCCGAGGATCTGGAGGCCGCGGGGAGCGGGCCGGGCGTAGGCGTCCACGTCCCGCACGGGCATGGACGAGGAGACGAAGAGCGTCGCTCCGGAGGGCAGGCCGCGCACCACGGCCGCCGCGTGGTCTCCCTCGTGGTCGGGCCGGGGCGGCACCTCGTCGATCGCGGCCCAGGTCGCCGCTTCGAGGTCGGTCCAGGAGCGGAGCCAGTCGGGCGAATCGGGGGTGGGCGATGGTGTCGGGGCCGCGTCAGCGTCCTCGTCTCCCGCAAGCGTGCCGAGAACGGCACCCGCCGACGCGTGGAGATAGTGGTCGGCCAGGCCCTGGTGGTCCTTTCTGTGCCCACCATCATCGATCACCACCTGAATCGCATCCGACCACTTGGCGAGAGCGGCTTCCAGCACCCCGGACGTCGGCGTGCGGCCCACGCGGATGATCAGATCGGGGGCGTAGCGGTCGATCACCTCGGGCAGCCGGAGGAAGTGATGGTAGGCGCCGAGAACGGGAGAAGGCGAGGCGGTGCCGGCGGCCGGATCGAAGCGGGCGCCGGAGAGGGGGTCCGCAAGCGTCGGCACGCCGCGGGCGACCGCAAACCGGGCGATCGCGGGGCCGTCCAGGCCGGGATCGCTCGAGGGTCCCGCCACCAGCAGAGGCCGACGCGCAATCCCCAGACGGGACGCGAGGACCGCCTCCTGGTCGCGTCCGCGCCGCCGCCCTTCGCTTCTGCGGCGCCACGGCCCCCTGGGGGTGACCCGGCCGTCCGCCACGGCCACGGCAGCGGACAGGTCGAGAGACGCCTCCTCACCAGGGCCCGCCAGATCCAGGCCCTCGGTGGATGCCGGCTCGAGAGGCTTGTCGAAGGGCACGTTCAGATGTACGGGCCCTCCCGGCGGACCGAGCGCGTGCCGGGCGGCGCGGCGAGCGATCTCCCGGACCGAACTCTGCCCGCCGCCCTCCAGATCGTCGCGGGAAGGCATCGGCAGATCGGCCTCGAACCGCACGCGGTCTCCGAAGATCCCCGGCTGCGCAATCGTCTGGTTGGCGTCGGCCCCGCGCAGGTGCGGCGGGCGATCGGCGGTGATCACGACGAGAGGCACGTCCGACATGTCCGCTTCGACGACTGCGGGCAGGAGGTTGGCAACCGCGGTTCCGGACGTGGTGATCACGGCGGCCGGACCCAGATTGGTGCGGCCGTAGCCCAGTGCGAAGAACGACGCGCAGCGCTCGTCGAGGTGGACCCGCGCGTTCAGCCCCGGAAGGGAACGCGACGCCAGCACCAGCGGACCCGAACGCGACCCGGGGGCGATCTCCACCTCCTCGAGCCCGTACTCCGTCAACGCCTCCAGGAGTGCACGGGCCCAGGCGAAATTGAGCTCCCCGGGGGTCACGACGGACCTACCCGGTCCCGACCGCGGTGCTCTCGGTGGCGCCTGCCCTGGCGATGGCGCTCAGCACCGGCCGGAACTTCAGCTCCGTTTCCTCCCATTCCAGGGCCGGATCCGACCCCGCCACAATGCCTGCGCCCGCAAAGAGCCGCCAATGCTCGCCCCTGCGGACGGCCGACCTCAGTGCGGGAACGAAGATGCCCTTCCCCTCGGAATCGAGGAATCCCACGGGACCCGCGTACCAGCCGCGATCGAAGTCCTCGCTGTCGGTGAGCACGGACCGGGCCACATCGCGCGGGATTCCACATACCGCGGGGTTTGGATGAAGCGATTCGAGGATGTTGAGAAGGGAGATCCCGGGCGGCACCTCGGCGGCGATCTTCGTCTCGAGGTGCTGTATGCGGGCCAGGGCCAGGACATGAGGCTCGACATCCCGCTGCACCCTGCACCCGAGCCGCCTCAGGCGCGCCACGACGTCCCGAACCACGAAGTCCTGCTCTGCCCGGTCCTTGGCGCTGTCCAGAAGATCCTGCGCCAACTGCGCGGTTTCCACTGAATCGGCCCCTACCCTCACGCTGCCCGCGACAGCGGTCGCCTTTGCCACGCCGTTGACCAGCGTCGCGATGGTCTCCGGAGCCGCGCCGACGATGGCCTCTCCCGGTGCGGGCTCGAAGAGGAAGACATAGCTGCCGTGGTTCTCCTCCCAGAGCGCGATCACGAGATCGGCGGGTTCCAGGGACTGCGCAGGCGCGACTTCGAGTATCCTCGCCAGCACGATCTTCTCCGCGTCGCCGGCCCCGATCTTGCTCAGTGCCTGCCAGACCATGCGGCCCCATGTCGCGCGATCCGTGCCCAAAACGCGGGCAGGGGGAGCGGAAGGTGCAAGCCCGCGAAAGCCGGCAACCGCGTCTCCAGTCGGGGGTGAGCCCGCCACGCCACGCACGACCCCGTGCCCCGACGCCGCAGCCCGTTCCAGCAGTTCGGCCCAGCGCCCCCAATGCCGCTCGGCATCGTCCGGCGTCCGGCCCCGCACGACCAGCGAGCACCGTCCGTCGGCGGGACGATGCTCCAACTCGACCTCCGGCAGATGGAAAAGCGCCGGAGGGAACGACGACCACACGGGATCCGGCTTCCGGCGTGGCCAAAATGCGAACCCGCCGAAGATGCGCGGCCGGCAATCCGCGGAGACACGCGGCCGACCGTTTGCGGGCCCCTCCGGGCGACCCCCGGCTGGCAGTACGCGGCTGAACAACCGTCGCGATTCCTCCTGCACCGACCCGAACCGCGATCTCGCGACATCCGCGTCACCGTGTCGGATCGAGACCTTTCCCATGAGCCCCGTGTGCGCCACCCATCGGTCGCCCGCGGCCCAGAAACCGCGCGGTCTCCCGGCGCTGCGATCCAGCAGGACGCAGGGCGACACGGGGGCCACGTCGCCCCGGATCTCGTAGAGGCGTGCGGTACTCATGAAGGGCTTGCCGGAGCGCGCGGGGCGGGAGCGTGAATCAGAGGTGGTCCACCGGCCCCTGGAGCCCGTACTGCTCCTGCTCCCCGGACGGAACCGTGATGTTCGAGACGCCGCAGTTGGCCAGGAGCGCCTGCGCATCCGACTTCCCGCTGTCGGACGGCGCAATGATATCCTCGCCCTGCTCCGGCTCATCGCTGAGCCCGGCCAGGAGGTCCGCATCCTGTTCCGCGACCCGTGACGCCACGACCCTGAGGTTGGTCTCACCCGTCGCGGGATTGTCGAATGCGGTGGCCGTGAGCAGATCGTGGTAGGTGTTGCCGGTGAAGATCTGCGTGCCCAGCCCGGAGGTCTGTTTGCGGCCCCTGATGAACCCGGCGTCGCTGTTTCCGTCTTCGATCGTGTAGCCCATGATGTTGAGCTGAGCGACCGCGCACTGGTATGCGGTCTCCCTCCCCGGCGGCGCCACGCCGTAAAAGGACACGGGAGCCGAGGAGCAGGCCACGGTGAGAAGCGCGGCAAGGGCGGTGTACTTCTTCATGGTGCCATCCTTCGGTCAAACGCTGGTTTGCGACCCATCATAACATATAGGTTTACGAGATGTCAGAGTCGGTCCAGACACGGTTGAATCAAGAGGCGGGTGCCCGTGCCGAACGCACGGAGGACTCCACCGCGCCCGCATCCCAGGTGGATCCGCCTTCCGCCAAGGGCACGGAAACTCCGGTTTTCCATACCCCGGCCGACCCCACGCCGATCCCCCGGGCGACGGACGGCCACCACGACCTGGACCTGCCGGAGTACTATCTCAACCGCGAGCTGACCTGGCTGAACTTCAACTTCCGGGTGCTGCACGAGGCGGAAGACTCCAGGACTCCCCTGCTGGAGCGGCTGAAGTTTCTGGCTATCGTGGGCTCCAACCTCGACGAGTTCTTCATGAAGCGGATCGGGGGGCTCAAGCAGCAGGTCGAGGCCGGGATCACTGGGCGCACGGTTGACGGCCGCACCCCCGGCGAACAGATCGAGCAGTGCTACGAGGTCGTGGATCGGCTGGAAACGCGGCAGCGGGAGCTGGGGCGCGAGATCGTGGCGGCGCTCGCCGCAGAGGGGATCCGGGTCGCCGATTGGCGGGAACTCACCTCGCAGCAGAGGAAGTGGCTCCGCAGGCACTACGTGAGGAACATCTACCCGCTGGTGACACCTCAGGCCACCGATCCCGCACACCCCTTCCCTTTCATCTCCAACCTCTCGCTCAACCTTCTCGTCACCCTGCGGTATCCGGACGACGAACACAGCCTTGTAGCGAGGGTGAAGGTGCCGGTCGGAGCGGGCATACCCCGTCTCGTGAGGATCGAGGATTCCTCGGTCTTCGTCCCGCTCGAGAGCGTGATGGCCAACAATCTGGACCTGCTCTTTCCGGGCATGGAGATCCTGTCGTGCGAGTACTTCCGGGTCACCCGCAACGCGATCTACGACGTTGAGGAGGACATGGCCGACGACCTGCTCGCGCTCATCGAGAAGGGTCTGCGCAAGCAGCGCCTGGCGCCGATCGTGCGGCTGCAGGTCGGCCGCGACTTCGACGCTGGGCGGCTCCAGATGATCGCCGGCATGCTCGGACTGAAGGATTCCGATGTCTTCCATGGCGACGGGCTCCTCGGGCTCCGCGACCTGATGGAGTTGCATGATCTGCCCCGCCAGGGTCTGAAGGATCTGCCGCACCAGCCCTCGCAGCACCCCGATCTGCTGACCGAGCGCCCGATCTTTCACATCATCCGCGAGGAGGGCCCGCTGCTCCTGCACCACCCCTACCAGGCGTTCGACACGTCGGTGCAGCGGTTTGTGCGTGAAGCCGCGCACGATCCCAGGGTGCGGGCGATCAAGATGACCTTCTACCGCATGGCCCCGCGCAGCAGCATCATCGACCACCTCGTGCATGCCGCCCGGAACGGCAAGCAGGTCGCCGTCGTGATCGAGCTCAGGGCGCGCTTCGACGAGGCAGCCAACATCCAGTGGGCGAACGCGCTGGCCTCGCACGGAATCCACGTCACCTACGGAGTGCTGGGACTCAAGACGCACTGCAAGGTCACGCTGGTGGTGCGCCAGGATCAGGACGGCTTGCGGCGCTACGCCCACGTGGGGACCGGGAACTACCACGCCGGGACGGCGCGCCTGTACTGCGACCACGGGATACTGACCTGCGATTCGGCGATAGGAGCCGACCTGACGGAGTTGTTCAACTACCTCACCACCGGGTATCGCCCGAAGCGGAAGTACTGGAAGCTCCTGCCGGCGCCCAAGTTCCTGCGGCCGGCCATCCTGAAACGCATCAAGCGCGAGATCAAGGGTCACTCGGAAGAGTCCCCGGGGCACATCCAGTTCCAGATGAACGCACTGGAGGACCCCGAGGTGACGCGCGCGCTCTACGAGGCTTCCGCCCGTGGCGTGACCGTCGACCTTATCGTGCGCGACAGCTGCCGCGTACGGCCGGGCATTCCCGGGCTTTCCGAGAACATCCGTGTGGTCAGCATCGTCGGGCGCTTCCTGCAGCATTCCCGCATCTACTACTTCCGTAACGGCGGCGACGAGGAGTACTACATCGGGTCCGCCGACTGCATGAGCCGCAACCTCAGCGCCCGGGTGGAGGCGCTGGTGCCGGTCGAGGACCCGGCGCTCCGCAGTGAACTCCGGCAGGTCCTGGACATCCAGCTGTCGGACCGCCGCTGCGCCTGGGAGATGGCGGCCGACGGCAGCTACACGCAGCGGACTCCGGTGTCGCGGAAGCAGACCTGTACCTTCGAGACGATGATCGCGTGGGCGCACGCGCGCGAGTTCGAGGGCACCAGGCTGCGCAGCCGGCTGGCGCGGGGGCCCAGGAAGAGACGGCGGTGGAAGGGATGAGGTATCGTGGGCGCAGTTGGGTCACCGGGCTGTTGCTGCCCGGTGTCCTGGGTGCCGCGGGGGGTTGCGTGACGCCGGGAGGAAGCCCCGCCCGGTTCGGCGGATCGGACGTGATCACCTTCGAGGAAGTCCGCGAGACCAGCGCCAACGACGCCCACCAGGTAGTCCAGCTGCTGCGCCCCAGATGGTTGCGCCCCCGCTCGGCGCCCTCCCTCACGAACGCTGGCGGAGGCTACGCCAGGATCTATGTGGACAACGTGCCCCTTGACGGTGGGACCCGGGCCCTCAGCACGGTGCCGGTGGGCGACATCCGCGAGATCCGCTACATCAGTCCCGCCGACGCCACCACCCGCTTCGGAACCGGACACGCGGGAGGAGTGATCATGGTGCTGACGAGGACGGGGGGGTAGGCGGGGCCGTCATCCCCTGAGCTCGGGGGCGTTTGCCACGTAAGCCGGGGCGTTCCAACACTCGCAACCTGCGGTTTTGGGGCCGGTCTTGAAACTGATTAGTTGCATACAAATACGCATGCGTATACTAATGAATCGAACCTCGTGAGCGAGCCGGGGCTCGGACCTGAGTTGGGGGGAGTGCTGGTCTCGTTCCCCTGACCCCCGGAGGTCGACCATGTCCGTACCCCGTTTCGCCAACCCGATCCTCCTGATCCCGTGCCGGGCCCGCTCGCCCTCACCGCGAGAGCGGGCGTCGCCATGGTTCCCCGTCCTCGCAGTGGTCGCTGCGCTGGCGCTGCCCTCCCACGGTGCTGCGCAACAGCCGATCGGCGGTACCGTCGTGGACGCGCAGACGCTCCAGCCGCTCGTCGGCGCCCAGATAGTGGTCGATGGAACCAGTCTGGGAGCGCTGGCGGGCGCGAACGGTGCCTTCCTGATCGAGGGCGTACCTGGCGCCACGGCCACCATCCGTGTCCTCATGATCGGCTATGCCACGTGGGAAGAGACGGTGAACGTGGGCGACCGCGCGATCCGGGTCGAGTTGCGCACGGAGGCGATCTCGCTGGACGAGATCGTCGTTACCGGAACGGCCGGCGGCTCGCAGGCCAGGGCAGTGGGCAACGCGGTCAGCGCGGTTGCCATGTCCGAAGTCATCGAACGCCGTTCACCCCCGAAGCTCCAGTCGATGTTGACAGCCGAAGTTCCCGGCCTTCGCCTCCGCTCCGTCGGGGGTGAGATCGGCGGCGGCGGCTCCATCAAGATCCGCGGCACTGGCAGCCTGGTGCTTTCCAACGAGCCCGTGATCTTCGTCGATGGCGTGCGTGTGGACAACCGGGACAACGTGAATTCCGCAGCCTTCGTCAACTCGCGGGGCGGCCCTTCCCGCCTGAACGACCTGGCGCTCGCAGACGTGGAGCGGATCGAGGTCATCAAGGGCCCGGCCGCCGCCACGCTCTACGGCACCGAGGCCTCCAACGGCGTAATCCAGATCTTCACGAAGAGGGGCCAGCAAGGCGCGCCCCGCTTCGAGGTGTCGATGCGCCAGGGCGCGGCCTTCCTCTACGACGCCGCCAACAAGTATCCGGTGGTTTGGGGTGTCGATTCCGATACCGGCCAACTTCTGTCGGCCAACCTCGTGGACCTGGAACGCGAGAGGGGGACGCCGATCTTCCGGACAGGGCTTCCCACTTCGGTGTTCGCGAGCGTTTCCGGCGGAATCCAGAACCTGCGGTACTACTTCTCGGCCGATGTCCTGCGCGACCAGGGAATGGTCGACTACCAGTGGCAGAACAAGCTGGCTGGACGCTCCAACCTGTCATACACCACCGAGAACTTCGAAGTGGGCGTGAACATGGGATTCATTCGCCAGAAGACGCACACTTCCGGCGGTGAACAAGCCATGACCTTTCAGCTCATGTGGGGCAGCCCCCTGAAGCTCGACGGCCCCTCGCGCGGGTTCTTCCGCAATTCACACGAGGATTACCACGAGTACGTGAGCGGGGAAGAGGAGGTCGACCGCTTCACCGGCGGCTTCTACTTCCGTCATTCCCCCTTCGAGTGGCTGACGCACCGGCTCGATGTCGGTGGCGACTTCGGCAATCAGCGCAGCTTCAGCCTCTGGCCGCGCACGGCTCAGCAACCCGGTCCCTTCCGGCGGAGCATCGGCCAGAAGGACGTGGTCCAGGACCGAACCACGCTCACTACGATCAACTACAGCGCCACGGTGCCCTTCAGCCTGAGCGAGGACATCACGCTGGAGACCTCGTCCGGCGTGCAGTACTACCAGCGCAAGCATCAGATCACCACGGCCAGCGGCGTCGAGTTCCCCGTACCCGGCGTATCGACGGTCAGCGCCGCGGCACAGCGCCTCGCCGACGAGAGTTTCATCGAGAACAAGACCTTCGGCGTGTACGTGCAGGAGCAGATCGGCTGGAGGAATCGACTGTTCCTGACCGGCGCGGTCAGGGGGGACGACAACAGCGCCTTCGGCGAGAACTTCGATTTCGTCGTCTACCCCAAGGTGAGCGCGGCGTGGGTCGCCAGCGAAGAACCGTTCTGGAGCGTTCCCTTCGTCAACACGCTCAAGTTGAGGGCCGCATGGGGACGGGCGGGGCAGCAACCCGACGTATTCGCGGCGACGCGACTCTACGAGCCGGCCACCGGTCGCGGCGGCATTCCGACCCTGACACCCTCCAACATCGGCAACCCTGATCTGCAGCCGGAGGTTGGCCAGGAGCTCGAACTCGGCTTCGACGCAAGTCTCCTCGACCAGAAGCTGACAATCGACTTCACCTACTACGACCAGACCCGCAGGGACGCGATCGTCCCCGCGGCGGCGCTGCCGTCGATGGGATTCCCGGGGACGCAGTTCGTCAACGTTGGTGAGGTGAGCAACAAGGGATTCGAGGTCGCACTCGGCACCCAGGTGCTTCGCTCCGAGGACTGGGGTCTTGACCTGGGCGCAAGCTATGCCACCACCGATAACAAGGTGGTGGACCTCGGCGGCATCACCCCACCCCTCATAGGGCTCCCGTGGCCCGGACAGCGCCACGTCGAGGGCTATCCGGTGGCGTCGATGTTCATGAAGAAGGTCGTCAATGCCGAATGGGACGCTTCCGGCAACCTTGTCAACATGATGTGCGAGGGCGGGGATCCCATCTCCGGCGGTGGTCCTCCCGTTCCCTGTGCCGAGGCGGGCACGGCATACTGGGGTTCCCCTACGCCGACCTGGGATGTGGCGGCGACGGCGAATCTCCGCTTCAGACAATGGACGCTCAGCGCCACCGCCGACGGGCAGGGCGGCTACTACAAGTGCAACGGCGACATCGCCTGGGCCAACGTCTTCTTCCGCAACACGCACGAGATCAACCTGCCGCCCGGACAACAGGATCCCATCCTCGCCGCCTACGACCAGATGGGCTTCGTGTGTCAGGCCGGTGCCGTCGACTCCGGCTTCGCCAAGCTCCGCGACATCACCCTGCGCTGGGATCTGCCATCGAACCTGGCCTCGTACCTGGGGGCCGTCCGGGCCACTGCGCAACTGTCGGCGCACAACATGTTCGTGCTCTGGCAGGCCACGAGAGAACTGTACGGCACCCGCGTCATCGACCCGGAGGTCCATTCGAACACGAACTTCCGCGGCGATATCGGCGACAAGGGTGCCTACGTGCAGGATCTATGGCCGCAGCTGCAGCGGATCGACTTCACCATCCGCGCGGTCTTCTAGGAGAGGAGGAATACAGATGCAAAGCCACAACCTGACAAAACGACTCTTCCTCGCTGGCATCATCGCTGTGCTCGCGAGCGGATGCTCTGACCTCCTCGACGTCGATCTGCCGGGTGTCGTTGAAGCCAAGACCCTGGAGAACCCCGAGATCTCGGCGCTGCTCGTGGAGAGCGCGATCGCCGACTTCGAGTGCGCCTACACCAACTACTCGGCGGGCAGTTCGGCCATGTCCGACGAGTGGTGGCACACCTCCGGCGGCCAGGTCTACCGCGAATGGGGCGGCCGCCAGATCAACGCCCAGAACGACAACTATGTGCGGGCCGCCTGTGACGAAGGTGGTTTCGGCCAGTACGTTGTCATTCAGACTGCGCGCTTTCAGGCCAAGGACGCCTTCGAACGGATCAATGAGTTCAGCGACGCCGATGTGCCGGGCGACAGGAACGACATGCTGGCCACCGCGTCGGCGTATGAAGGATACAGCCTGCTGATGCTGGGCGAGAACTTCTGCGAGATGGCCCTCGATGGCGGACCCCTCATGCAGCCCGGTGAAGTCCTCGCGGTCTCGTCGGAGCGTTTCGAGCGCGCAATCAGCATGGCCGGGGGCAACGACGACATTCGCAACATGGCCAGCGTCGGACTCGCGCGCGCGCTTCGAGGCATGGGCAACCTCAGCGGCGCCGCCACGGCAGCGGCGACGGTTCCCGAGGAGTTCCAGTACGACGTCAACCGCGACGACACGCCGCGTCGGCGCTGGAACCGCTTCGTCGACAGCAACGTGAGGCGCTCGGATTACACGGTCGCGCCTCCGTTCCGCGGAATCGAGTGGAAGGGTGAACCAGACCCGAGGGTGGAACTCTTCTACAACGGCGTCATCGCGGCATACGATGTCGATTGGTGGCAGACCACCAAGTACAAGACGCTTTCGGACAACATCCCCCTGGCCACCTGGGTCGAGGCGCAGCTGATCATGGCTGAGGCCCAGGGCGGTGGCGGCGCGGTGGACATCATCAACAGGCTACACGCCCGAGCGGGTCTTCAGCCCTTCGATCCCGCCGCGGACATGGTCGAAGGCCCGACAGGCGACAACGTCATGAACATGGTGATCGAGCAGCGCCGACGTGAGTTCTTCCTCGAGGGCGGACACCGGCTCAGCGACATGTTGATGTACGACCTGCCGTTCTTCACAGGTGTGGATCATCTGGGGAGGGAGTACGGAGATACCACTTGCTGGCCGCTCCCCGATCTGGAGCGTCTGGGCAATCCCAACATCAGCGGATGATGGCCGCGACCATCGTGCGGGGGGGCCGCAGCCTGTGGCGGCCCTTCTGCGCGCTCCTGGAACGCCCCGCCTCCCTGGCCGTCGCGGCTCTGCTCGCCGCGGGAGCCGGGGAGGCCACGGCCCAGGATGGACCCCGTCTCACGACCGACAACCTCTGGACATTCCGGCAGCTATCGGCACCGGAGTGGTCGCCTGACGGTGGCAGGATCGCCTTCACGCTGACCGAGGGCGAGACCAATTCCAGCGCGATCTACGTGGTGGATCTCGAAGGCGAGGTCCGCCGGCTCGACCTGCCGGGCGGTGACGTCACGCGCACGCTTCTGCCCGAGCCCTGGACACCCGACGGCAACACCCTGCTCTACCTGGCGGGGGGTGACATCCAGGCCGCCGATGTGGCCGGGGGCTCGTCGCGCACCGTAGTGGACTTTGGCGCGACCTCACCCGGCTATACGCCGCAGCAGTACTTCAACGGACCGGACCCGGTGCTGTCCCCCGACGGCAGCCGACTCGCGTACATCCGCGAGAGCGAACTGTGGGTGCTGGACCTGACGGACGGAGGCGTGCGCCAACTCACCAGTTCCCACGGAGAGGGCTGGCACAACCTCCAGCCGCGCTGGTCCCCCGACGGCGCGCGGATCCTCTACACGGCCCAGGCGACCGACGAGCAGCGCCGCTTCCGTTACACCGACTTCTCCAGGCTGATCATCGGCGTGGACTTCACGCTGATCGGCTACGGACGGGTGCGCCTGGGCGTGATCCCGGCCGAAGGAGGTGAAACCACCTGGCTCGGGCCTCCCGATGGCGAACGGTATTCACTGCGGGGCGGAAGCCAGGCCCATTGGTCCCCGGACGGCCGTTCGGTCGCCATCAACTGGCTCTCGTTGGACCACACGGCGCGCGAGATCCGCATCGCCTCGCCCGAAACCGGAGAAGTGCGGACCATTTGGCGGGAGGAGGTGGAGGCGTGGATCTCGCCGTTGGCCATCTGGATCCGCTGGTCGCCCGACTCGCGACAGCTCCTGTTCACCTCGGAGCGTGACGACTGGAACCACGTCCATGTCATCGATGCAGACGGTGCCCTCCACGAGCCCGTGCAGCTCACGTCGGGCGACTTCACGGTCACCAGCAACCAGGTGTACGACCGCTTCGAGATCACGCCCATGTGGGCGCGAGGCGGCCGTACCATCCTCTTCCCCTCCAACGAAGCCGGGACGCCCGAGCGACACCTCTACGAGGTTCCCGTAGAGGGTGGAGAGTGGCGGCGCGTTACGCCCCTGCCAGGCGTCAACCTCTCCTCGACCCCTTCGCCCGACGGCTCACGGGTCGCGTACCTCTACAGCAACCTCACCGCGCTCCCCGAGCTGTACGTTCAGGAGATCGATGCAGACCAGCCGCGCCGCCTCACCTCGCTTGCGATTCCCGAACCGCTGGCGGGCTATCGATTCCGGGAGCCCGAGATCGTGAGGTTCCCCAGCGCCGCCGACGGGGCCGCCGTCACGGCGCGCGTCTACCGCCCCGACGGGCTCGACCCCGCGCGGAAGTACCCGGCTGTCGTCTTCGTCCACGGCGCGGGATACGCACAGAGCGTGTTCGCAGGGTGGATGCGGCTCGACCAGTCCGCGTTCAACCGGTATCTGGCACAGGAAGGGTACGTAGTCCTCGACGTGGACTTCCGCGGAAGCGCCGGCTACGGCCGCAAGTTCCGGATGGATGTCTTCGACCGTCTTGGAGACATCGATGTGGCCGATGTTCTGGGCGGCGTCGAGTATCTGCGCGGCTTGGGGTATGTGGACATGGACCGGATCGGGACGTGGGGGCACAGCTATGGTGGGTTCATGGTCGCCAGCTCGATGCTGCGGTCACCCGAAACCTTCGCGGCAGGCGTGTCCAGCGCCCCCGTGACCGACTGGGAACGCTTCTTCTACCTCGCCCCGGGATACAACGAGGAGCACTTCGGCTTTCCGTGGGAAAACCCGGAAGGCACCCGCCGGGGTTCCCCCATCACGTATGCGGAAAACCTCGTGCGTCCGATGCTGATCCTGAGCGGCATACAGGACACGATGCACCTCGACGCAGCCGCGCTCGTCAACGAACTCCTCGCCCACGGAAGGACGACCTTCGAGTGGATCTTCTATCCCGACGAAGCGCATGGAATCCGGGGGCCGCGCGCCCGGTCGGACTACTACCGCCGGATCGCCGAGTACCTCGACCGCTACCTGAAAGCCGGGCCGACTGCGGCCTCGGATCGCTAGGAGATCAATGTTGAAGCCCAGAGTACTGCCATTGACCGTCGCGCTGACCGCGCTGACCGCGGCCGGGCTGAACGCCCAGGAGGCCGACCGAGTCGTGCCCGCGCCCGTGACCGCCGAGGACCTCTTCCGGATCACTGAAGTCGCCGACCTCGCCTTCCACCCGAACGGTGAACGACTCACCTTCGCTACCAGCCGCCTCGACCGCGAGGCCAACAGCTACCTGCGGGCACTCTGGGAAGCCGAGGTGGAAACCGGGGAGCTCCGACAACTCACGCGAGGCGAAGGAGACGGGTCGCCGCAGTGGTCCCCGGACGGGAAGTGGCTCGCTTTCCGCTCTTCGCGGGGTGGGTCGCCACAACTGTGGCTGCTTCCTGAGGGCATCGGCGAAGCAAGACCGGTCACCGACCTCGAAACGGGCGTGTCGGGCTTTGCCTGGGCACCCGATTCGCGCCGGCTGGCGGTGGTTTCGGAAGTAACCGAGCCATCGGCAGCTGAACGGTTGCTTGGTGAACGAGTCGAGTCCGAGTCCGGCGACCTGATCGTCGCCGATCGACTGCGCTACAGAGCCGGGACCGCCTATCTCGGGTCCTCCTACCCGCACATCCTTGTCCTGTCGATCGATGGCGGCGCTCCCGTGCAGGTTACGGAGGGACCGTACGAGGACTCGGAGCCCGCCTGGTCGCCCGATGGCGAGCGGATCGCCTTCGTGTCCAACCGGACCGACGAACCGGACTTCAACCGCAACAGCGACATCTGGATCGTCGACGCTGCGGGCGGCCCGGCGCGGCGTTTCTCGGGCGGGCCTGGCACCGATGCTGCTCCGCGCTGGTCGCCCGACGGCGAGTGGCTCGCCTTCAGGGGCAACTCCGACCCGCACGACTATGGGTCCCAGCATCAGATCTGGCTGGTCGGCTCGCAGGGCGGCGAGCCCCGGAGCATCACAGAGGCGATCGACCACACGCCCTCCGGCTTCGCGTGGATGCCGGGTGGTGACCTCGCGGTCAGGTTCCAGATTCACGGCGAAATCGAGATTCACCGATTGGCTCTGGACGGAACGCACCTGCCGATGGTCACCGGGAAGGGCCAGGCGACAGGACTCGCCGTCGCTCGGGACGGTGGGCTGGGATACCTGTGGACCACGCCCACCGGTCCCGCCGAGGTGTATGCAGCCCCGACCGCCACGGGTGACGCGCGGGATGGTGCCGAGGGCCGCAGGCTGTCCGCGTTCAACGACGAGTGGATCGCGTCCCGTCAGCTATCCGATACCGAGGGGTTCTGGTACAAGGGGGCCGAAAATTGGGATGTGCAGGGCTGGATCATGAAGCCGGCGGGATTCGCGGCCGACGGCAGCTACCCGATGGTCCTGGAGATCCACGGCGGGCCGTACGGGATGTACGGTAACGGATTCAGCCTCGAGTTCCAGATCCTGGCTTCGCAGGGATGGGGCGTTCTGTTCACAAACCCCCGTGGAAGCACGGGATACGGCCAGAGCTTTGAAGCAGCGGTAACCGGCGACCTCGTCGGCAAGGCATTCGACGACATCATGGCCGGGGTGGACCAGGCACTCGCCGACCACGACTGGATCGACCCCGCCAGACTGGGGGTGACCGGGGGCAGCTATGGGGGACTGATGACCAACTGGGTTGTCGGCCACACCGACCGATTCGCCGTGGCGGTAACCCAGCGGAGCATCTCCAACTGGATCAGCTTCTTCGGCACGGCGGACATCCCTTCCTGGGTCGAACTGGAACTCGACGGAACCCCCTGGGAGGTGCCGATGAGGCTGTGGGAGTCGTCGCCCATTGCCTACGCGGACCAGATGACGACGCCCACCCTGGTCCTGCACAGTGAACTCGACTTCCGCGTGCCGGTGAGCCAGGGCGAGGAGATGTACCGCGCTCTCGTGCGCCAGGGAGTGCCTTCGCTCTTCGTGCGATTCCCCGACGAGGGCCATGGTCTGCCCGGGTCCGGCCAACCCCTTCACCGCCTCGAGCGATTGCAGTGGATCGTTCGCTGGTTTTCCACCTATCTCGCGCCTGTCAGGAGCTGATCATGAAGAGGTCGATCGCCGTCTTGCTCACCGCCACGCCACTCTTCCTCGGCTGCGCGCCCCTGGACACGGGCGGCGATGCGACCGTTCTCACGGGCGGACTGCTCATCGACGGAACCGGTGCGCCCGCAGTGCCAGACGGCGTCGTGGTGATGCGCGGCGGACGGATCACCGGGGCAGGCGCGGCCGGCACCGTCGATGTACCCGCGGGCGCCACCATGATCGACGTTACCGGCAAGACGATCATGCCCGGGATGATCGAGGGGAACAGCCACATCATCTTCGACGGGCAGTCCAATCACCCCGCGTACTTCGCCGGGCGCTACCGCGACTACTACGAGATCGGGGCGCGCAACCTGAACGCGAGCCTCATGCAGGGGATCACCACTTCTCGGGACACGATGGACCCGCTCGAGGAGATGATCCGGCTGCGCGAGGATGTCGAGAGCGGACTTATCGCCGGGTCCCGCCTGTTCACCTCGGGCACGATCCTGAACTACCCGGGCGTCTACCGGATGTTCGACGATCCGACGGATTCGGTTTTCGAGGGCATACCGGCCGAGGGTGTGGAATACGCGAAGGCGGCGATGGTGCTGCCGGTGCGCGACGGACCCCACGGGCGGGAGATCGTCGCTGACTACGCCGAGCGCGGAGCGGACTTCATCAAGGTATCGAGCCACAGCGGACCGGAGAACATTCCCCCCGAGCTGTCCACCGAGGCCCTGACCGAGATCGTGGAGGAGGCGCACGCACGCGGACTGCGGGTGACGACCCATACCTCGTCAATCCCCAGCATCGTCGCGGTGCTGGACGCGGGGGTTGACGCCATGGAACACCCCACCCTCGTCAGCCAGGAGGAAGTAGGACCGCAGGGCGAGTTCTCGGACGAACTGGTGCAGCGCTTCGTCGACCAGAACGTCTACTCGGTGTCGCTCATGGTCGTGCGCGAGGTCTACGTGACGTACATGGAGGACCCCAGCCGACTGGAGGATCCTTGGTACATTCGCCACGCTCCGGCCGACATGGTGCAGGAGGCCCGTGAATGGGTGGCCAGAGACCTCGCAAGCGACCCCGAGGCACTCGAGAAGCAGCGCGCCGGCTACGACCTGGGACGGGAGAACCTCGCCAAGCTGATCGCCGCGGGCGCTCCGATCGCGATGGGAACCGACAAGGGTACCCGCCTCAACTTCCACGAGAGCGGGAACCACGTGCGCGAACTCGAGATCTTCACCGAGCTGGGGATGACGCCAATGGAGGCGATCGTCTCCGCCACGCGCCGGGGAGCGGAGCTGCTCGGGATGGAGGACGAGTTCGGTACCATCGAAGCCGGGAAGCTCGCCGACGTGATCGTTGTGGACGGCAATCCGCTGGAGGACATCTGGGCGCTGCGGGATGTGGACCTGGTGTTCAAGGAGGGGGTGAGGTACCGGTAGGCGTCGGGACAACCGTCGTCGGCTCGCCGATGTCGTAGGGAGAGTGAAGGGCCGGAACCTGCCCGGACACGATCCCCGCCAACAGCGAACGGAGAGAGAGGCATGAGCGGTTGTTCCCCACGAGCATGGGTGTCGGTACTCGTAGTCATCCTGTGCCAGGCGTGTTCCGAGCGCGGTGGAAACGGCAATGCCGGTCCGCAGCGGGCGACCCTCGGTCCGCCTGATGCCGTCTTCCCGGAGGATTTCGGCTTTGTCCACACGGTGCGCGAGCTTCCGGGTGGTCACATCCTGGTCCCGGACCCCCTCGGGAAAGCGCTCTACCGGGTGGACATGGACACCGGAGTGCGCACCGTGGCAGGGACGCTGGGCGGGGGGCCGGAAGAGTACCAGCAGCCTGACGCCGTTTGGCCATTGCCCGGAGATTCGACGCTGTTCGTGGATCTTGGTAACGGCCGTCTGGTGAGACTGGGGCCGAACCTCGAGTACGGACAGGCTCACCCCATTGCACGATTGCAGGGCGACGGCGGCTTCGTGATGGCGCTTCCGGCGGGGGTCGACCGGAGCGGGAACGTCTATGCCGCCGCTTTGGGCGGCTACCCGCCCGACCCCGAAGGGCGCGGCGCGATCCTGCGAATCGGCCTGGCGTCGGGACGGGTTGACACCGCCGGCAGCTACAAGCTCGGTGAGGTGGAGGTCGACGAATCGGACAACCGGATCAGCATTTCTCCGATTCCGCTGTCTCCTGCCGATTCATGGGGGGTCTCGGTCGACGGGTCGGTCGTGGTGGCCCGCTCGCTCGGGTACGGCGTGGACTGGCATGCACCGGACGGCTCCGTGACCCGTGGCGATACCGTCGCATATGAGCCCATCCCCATCACGACTGCCGAGAAGGACGAGTACTTCCGCGACAGGCGCCGGCAGGCCGGAGTCGGCATAAGCATGACGTCTTCCGCGAACGGACAAACAAGCGCGACCTTTTCTCGCTCCGGCTTTTCAGATGAACCGGAGTATGACAACTACAGATGGCCAGATGTAAAGCCCGCTTTACATTCCATGACCATTCGTGTCGATCCGCATGGCCGTGCGTGGGTGCGGCGTCATGTGCCCGCGGGCCGTAGCACCGCTTACGACCTCTTTGACCGCCAGGGGAATCTCGTGAGTGCCGTCACGCTGGATGGAGACCGGCGCGTTGTCGGGTTTGGCCGCGGATCAGTGTACATGGTCTCGTTCGACGAGCTGGACCTGGCGTATCTCGAGAAGTACGCACTCCCGGAGTAGCGGTTCTCATTCCACGGGATCCCGACTCCCCACCAGCTCCGCCACCGTCACCACCCTGCCCCGCTCCGCCCACCGCGCCAAAGTGGCCTCCTCGGCCTCCAGCCCAAGACCCCAGGTCGCGTCCCGCACGGCCGCCACCTCGTAGCCGCGCTCCTGCAGCCCGTCGACGGCCTGGGTCACGCAGACGTCGCGCGCCACGCCGATCACCACGAACCGGAGCGGGCGGCCCAGCGCATCGCCCAGCGACCGCACGAACGCATCGGCGCCCGGGTTGCCCTCGAAGACGTTGAAGCGCGTCTTTTGCACGAACACCGGCCGCCGCTCCGCCACGGCGCGCCGCGCAGCCGCCTCCGCCGCCTCGGTCCCGGCATCGTATGCCAGCACCACCGGGTCGACCGGGCGGATCCCGGCGATCACCGCCGCGCCCGCGCGCTCGTCGGGGTCGGGCGAGCGCCCCATGCAGTGCGGCGGGTAGGTGCCGCGGGCCGGATCGGGGGCGACCGGGTCGATCTCGGCATCCTCGAGGCCGTGCCAGTCGCCCGTGTAGACCATCGCGTCGCAGTGCGCACGCATCCAGGCCGCGGTCTCCTCCAGTGCGGGAATGATCTGAACGGCGCCGGGATCGGAGTCGTCGAAGAGGTCTCGCACATAGAGCCGGCCTGCCGGGTCCATGAAGTCCGACTGCACGTCGACGATCCACCCGACCAGCGCGGGGCGGGTCGCGCTCTCTCCCCCACTCATGTCACCACCTCCAGACGATCGTTCGGCCTGTGCCAGCGGCCCGCCTTCGACAGCGGCTTCCCCTCGACCCGCACGATGTCGGCGGTGTAGTCGAAGGACCCGCGCATGAGCGACGAGCCCACGCCGTACGAGTCCACCGGCACGCCGGCCTCCTCGAAGGCGCGGATCTTCCCGGCGCCGAAGCCTCCCGACGCCACGATTCGCACATGTCCGAAGCCAGCCCGGTCGAGGGCGTCGCGGACCTTTTGCACCAGGCGGGGGTTCACGCCGCGGGGGTCGAAGTCGCCCATCTCGCCCTCCATGGACCGGTCGACCATGGTGCCGGAGGTGTCGAGGCGGACCCCCCACAGCCGCTCGCCCAACGCGCGTGCCACCGCCAGCGAGGTTCCCACGCTGTCGTTGTCGAAGTCCACGAGCGACACGATGCTCACCTCGTCGGAAAGCTGCGCGGCGAGCGCCTCCGTCGCGGCCACCGTGTCCCCCCCACAGGCCGCGATCAGGCCGTGCGGAACCGTGCCGACGCCCGACGACCCCCACCACGAAGCCTGCGCATCGGTCGAGACGCCGATCGCGCCCGCCACGTGCGCCGCCCAGCCGTCGCCGGTCTGGACCATCCAGTGATCGTGGCGCGCGGGGAAGAACATGATCGACTTCGGCCACGCGGCCTCCACCACCGCGCGCGTGTTGGTTGCGATGCGGGTGCGGCGCGCGAGCACGCCGGCGTAGAGGGTCTCCAGGTGGACGAAGGCCCCGTACGGTCCGGTGATGAACATGACCGTCTCCCAGGGCCGGGCGCGGTCGCCGTCGCGCAGGGAGCGCACCTCCAGATCGCCGAAGTCGTAGCCCTCGGTGAGGCACAGCTTCAGGATGGCGATGGCCTCGTCGGTGCCGGCCACGACCGCCTTCCGCTTCTGGAAGACCTGCATGGTGACCGGGGGGTTGGTCCCGCCGGCAAGAAGCTGTTCGCGCGTGCGCACGAAGTATTTGTCGGAGTAGTAGCCGCTTCGCATCTTCTCGACGGGAAGCGCGAAGATGGAGGGGTCCAGGCGCTCGGCGTGGCGGATGGGATCGGGGGGAGCGGTCATCCGGGTATCTCCGTGCATGGTCAGGAGCCGAGGCGGTTCAGGTCCAGCGTGCGAGCGAGGTCCTCGATGAGGTGGACCCGCCCCTCGATGCTGTCCGGCGAGATCACCTGTCCCTGGTAGGTACCCGACACGACCGTACCGAAGAAGACCATGTCGAGGTCGAGCGATACCGCGGGATAGGTATGGGTACCGCCGGCGTTGCCGGAAAACACCAGCCTCCCGACCCGGATGCTGAAGCTGCCGGTGACGGCCCCGTCGGAAGATTCCTCCAGCCGAAACGTCCAACTCTCGGCCGTGTCAAAGGAGACACCGGTGCCTGTCCAGTTGCCGGTGACTGTCGGATACTCGGGCTCCGCCGGGCCACCCCAGCAGCTCGACGACAGCGCAAGGGCAAGAAGCGGCGCCAGGGCACGCTGGCACCGAAGCGTTGGCGAGAAGTCCCGACCGATCGGAAGGCTCCCTTCGTTTGGACACCTTGGACAGTACCCATTCGCCATGCATTGGCAATGGACATCCGCTTGACTACCGGCCCCCCGCGCACCAGCATGGCAGCAGACGAGCGCCCGCCGAGGGCGCCGACAAAGGCCCGCCCCAACAGGGAGACCCCAATGACGAAGCGAACCCTTTCATGGTTTCTGCTGCTCCCCGGCCTGACGCTTGCCGCCGCCTGCGCCCCTGAAGCCGCAGAGGAACAAGAAGCCCCCGCCGACCCCACCGACGTCCCGGACCCGGCGATGGCCGGTCTGCCGGACCCGGCCGCCGAGGTGCTCGCCGACTGGGTCGACCTTCCCGACGAACGCGAATGGGGCTCCACGGCCGGGGTCGACGTCGATCCGATCGACGGACACATCTGGGCCTACGACCGCTGCGGCGGCGTGGGACTGGCTGGCGGATGCGCGGAGACCCTGGTCGATCCGATCTTCAAGTTTCATCGCGAGACCGGAGAGATCCTCGCCAGTTTCGGTGCGGGACTCTTCGTCCTTCCGCACGGGATCCACGTGGACGCGGACGGCAACGTCTGGGTCACGGACTCGATGGGTACCGTGGACAAGGGCCACCAGGTCATCAAGTTCAGCCCGGAGGGCGAGGTGCTGATGGCGCTGGGCCAGCCGGGAAGGGTGGGCACCGAACCGGGCCTGTTCAACCAGCCCTGCGACGTGATCACGGCGCCGAACGGCGACATCTTCGTCTCGGACGGGCACAGCGGACAGAACGCCAACCCGCCTGAGGGTTCGACGGGCCGCATCATCAAGTTCTCCCCGGAGGGCGAGTACATCATGGAGTGGGGCCAGATCGGCGACGGTCCGGGCGAGTTCCGCACTCCGCACGCGCTCGAGATGGATTCGCAGGGCCGCCTCTTCGTCGCGGACCGCGGCAACCACCGCATCCAGATCTTCGACCAGGACGGCAACCATCTGGACTCGTACTACCAGTTCAGCCGCATCAGCGGGCTCTACATCGACGCGGACGACAACCTCTACGCGATCGACTCCGAGTCCAACCCGAACAACCACGACGGCTGGATGACCGGGATCCGGATCGGCCACGCGTCGGAGGACCGGGTCACGGCGTTCATTCCGCCGCACGCCATCTCCGAGGACCGGCCGTACGGCTACGCCGGAGAGGGCGTCGCAGCGGACTGGGACGGCAACGTGTACGCCGCGGAAGGGCCGATATCGCTCGCCGCCGCGGGCGGTGGCCTTACCAAGTACGTGCGTTCAGAGGGGAATTAGGGCGGCGCCGGCCGCCACGGCAACCGCCCCGATGACCACCGGCGGGCCGGCCATGCCCGTCGCGCCTGCGTGATGCCCGGCGCCCTCGCGTTGCGTGAAGCCCGCGCCCTGGTGCGCGACGCGCGCCGCGTCGTAGCGCTGACCGGCGCGGGCATCTCCGCCGAGTCCGGCGTCCCCACCTTTCGCGACGCGGGCGGCCTGTGGCGCACCTACCGCCCCGAGGAGCTCGCCACCCCGGAGGCGCTGGCGCGTGATCCCCACACGGTGTGGGAATGGTACGATCATCGCCGCGGCTTCCTGGCCACCTGCGAGCCCAACCCCGCCCACCGCGCCCTCGCGCGCTTCTTCCTGCGGCGCGGGACGGCCGGGCTGATCACCCAGAACGTCGACGGACTGCACTCCCGCGCCGCGCACGAGGAGGCGGGCGGCGGGGCGCCCGACGCGGCCCTGCCCGTCGAACTGCACGGCATGATCGCGCGCGACCGCTGCAACGTCTGCGGCCAGCGCGCGCCCGGCGAGCCTCTCGGCGACCATCTCCCCCGCTGCGCCCGCTGCGGCGGCCTGCGCCGCCCGGACGTCGTCCTCTTCGGCGAGCAGCTCGACGCCGCCTCGCTCGCAAGCGCCCAGTCGATGGCCGCGCGGGCCGACCTCTGCCTCGTCATCGGCACCAGCGCCGAGGTGTACCCGGCCGCCGCCATCCCGTGGACCACCCTGCACTCCGGCGGCCACGTCATCGAGGTCAACACGCAGCCCACCTCGCTGACGCGCGCGGCCTCGACAGCCGTCCACGGCAAGGCAGGCGAGGTGCTCCCCGCGCTGCTCGAGTAGGGCCCCTCCCCGCGGGAACCCGGGAACACCGGGAACCGCATTCCGATCCACTCGTGTAGCACCCGACAGAGGACCGGCACATATCCGTACGACGTCCGCGTCGGATGGGACCAGGGATTCGATGAACCGATTATCTATTGTATAATGAGCGGTTTTGATGTACGTTACTGGCCCAATATCGTAGATACACGTCTCTCTATAGCGGATACAGTCGTTTTGAATCGCATCGTCCATTCGACCGAAACCGACCTCAGCACCGGCGAAATCGCGGAGCTCCTCGGCGTTCATGCCTCGACCGTGAAGCGCTGGTTCAGGGGCGGTGCGAGGGCAGGCGGCCGGGGTCGAGTCCCCACCACGGCGGGCGGGCACCGCCGCGTTTCGCTCGATCTGGCGCTGCGAGTGGCCCGCGACCGTGGCCACGAGGTCTATCTGCACCGCTTCGACTCCGAAGCCGTCCGTGTCTGGCGGGCGATCCGGGCGCTCAAGCGTGGTCGTGCGGAATCCGCGCAGGACCTGCTCATCGCGTGGTTGAAGGGCCGGCGCACCCGCCTCATCGGTCACTTCCTCCGACACCTCGCCACCGTCGAGGATCCCGTCGATCCCGCCGTTCTCGACGGCGTCTTCGGAGGGTTCATGCGGCGCGTGGGCGACGCCTGGGCGAGCGGCGACCTGCGGATCAGCGACGAGCGCGCCGCTACCCGTGAGGTCTCGGAAGCCATCTACGCCCTGCTTGACTCGCTGGACCGGGCGGAACACGAGCCGGATCCGGGAAGCCCGACGGCGGTGGTCGCGACGGTCGAACCCGATCAGCACATACTGGGCTCGCTCCTGGTCCGCCTGGTTCTGGCCCAGCGCGGCTGGAACGTGGAGCACCTCGGCACGGGGCTCCCCATTGCGGAGATCGTCGCGACCCAGCGCGCCCTGGGTGCGTCGCTCATGTGCGTGTCGTTCACGCCTCCCCGGGGGGCCGCGGACGTTCACAGGCTGTTCGAGGTGGCCGGAAGTCTGGCGGATCCCTGCCACCCCTGTTCCCTGCTCGTCGGCGGCAGTGCCGCACAGAGTGCACGGGTCCCCGCCCACGGCCACCCGTTCTCGGACCTCAGGATCCTGGCGAACCTCGCCGAACTCAGCGACTGGCTGGAGGAACACCGCCATGCCTGAGTCGCGTCGCGTTTTCACCCGGCTCGACCTGTGGAGCCTGGTCACCCTCGGCCTCTTCACGGCGGTCGTGGTCGCGGGCTTCGGGTCGTTCGGACGGCACCCGGAGCTCCTCGCGCGGTTTCCTTCGTCGCGGGAGTTCTATCCGGTGGCGTTCGAGGTCTTCGCGCGCGGTCACGTGATCCTGGCGTTCGCGGTGCTTGGGCTGCTCCTGATCCCGCGGGTGGGCGCGAAGTGGATCCCGGCACTGATCGTGGCCGTTGTGCTGTCGCTGGGAATGGAACTGCTGGGCACTGCGACCGGATTCCCGTTCAGCGGCTACCGGTACACCGAACTGCTCGGCTACCGGGTCGCCGGACTGGTTCCACTCCTGATCCCGTTCAGCTGGTTCATGATGGGCTTCCCGTCGTACGTGCTGGCGAGGCGGATTGTCACGGGACGGCTTGCGCGGCTGGCGCTCGGCTCACTGCTCCTCGTGATCTGGGATCTGACACTCGATCCTGCCATGAGCGAGCTCTCGCCGTACTGGGTCTGGGAGACCGCCGGCGTCTACTACGGGATGCCGCTGGTCAACCTGGCGGGGTGGTTCGGAACAGGGTTGCTGATCATGGCCGGGTTCGACGCCGTGGGGGTCGGCGCGGGCGCGGACCGGATCCCCGCGCCGGTGATGGAGATCTACTACGCGACGGTGCTGGCGCTGTCGCTCGCGATGACATTGGTCGCCGGCTACTGGCTGGCGGTGCTTCTGACCCTCGCTTCACTCGCTGGAGTGAAGGCGCTGGCGGGGGCCGGGGCTTCGGCGGGCGCCGAAGCGGGAACAACGTGGTGGGCGGCAAGGGCTCGATGATGGGGGCCGGACTCGTGAGAACGGGGCTCGGCCGGGGAGCCGCTTCGGCGGCGAGGCTGGGAGTGGCAATTCCGCCTGTGAGGGGGAAGCTCCTTCGTCCGCTCACCGCGTTTTCCCTCGCGTCCGCCGATCGGCGTGAATCGCTCGGCGACCGATTCTGGTTCGGTTGTCTCGCGGTCCAGATGGCACACGAGGCTTCACTTCAGCACGACGACGTGCTCGACAGCGGATTCGGGCGGCGCAACGCGGCCACGCTGCTGGCCCGCGAGGGTCCGGGCGCGGCGCTGCTTTTGGGGGACCTGTATCTGACCGGGTCGTACCGGGTCGCGAGCCTGACCGGGTCGGAAGGATTCCTCACCGACTTCATGCGGGCGGTGGAAGAGACGGTCCGGGGCGAACGGATGCAGGGAGAACTGGGAGCCGCCGAGGATCCCGGGGCGGTCTACGAAGAGGTGGTGCGCGCCAAGAGCGGTGCCCTGTTCGGCGCGGCGGCAGCGTTGCCGGGCTGGACCGGCGACGCGGCGGCGGCCGGTGGCGCTCCCGTCCTTCCGGACACACTCCGCGAAGTCGGAATCGAACTGGGGGCCTTCTATCAGCTGGTCGACGACTTCCTCGACTACTGTCCTGCGGACGATACGGGCAAGGCGAAGCTTCAGGACTTCAACAACCGGATCTGGACTTCGGTCCTGGGCTCGCGCGGCGTAGCCTGGTTCGATCGGACGCCGGGAGAAGCCGTGGCGGAGTTCTTCCGCGCGGGAAGTGCGGGGGCCGGACGACGGTCGATGGCCGAGCTGGCGATGGAGCGCCTGGAGGAGCGGGGATCGGCGCTGGTGGAGCGGTTGCACGGCGCCGGATCGGCAGGGGCACTCGTCGACATCGTGACCGGCTGGATCGATCGTTGCGGCGACGCTGCCCGGGCCGGAAGCGGTGTCGGTGTGACCGTGCCCGCCGTATTGCCGGAGCGGCCGAGGGTGGTGGCGGCCACGACGGTGTCACGGATCGCGACCCGCGCGCTGGCGCTCGGACCGCCGTCGCAATGGGGACGCTTCTTCGCCCGCAACAGCCGCAGCTTTTCGTTCGCGTCGGCGCTGTTCCCGCCGGAGGAACGGAGGATGGTGCGCGAGATCTATACCTTCTGCCGCTTCACCGACGATCTGGTGGACAAGGGCGGTGAACCGGCCGTGCGGCTCCACGAAACCCTCGACGCCTGGGCGGAGATCGCCCGTTCCGCGTACGGGGGTCATGCCACGGGCATCCCGCTGGCGGATGTGGTGATGGGCAGGATGGCGGAGATGCGGATCCCCTTCGCCCTGGCTTCAGAGCTGATCGAAGGCGTGCGCATGGACGTGGAGCCGCACGGCTACCCCTCGATGCACGACCTTAGGCGCTACACCCACCGGGTCGCTTCGGTCGTGGGCGGGTGGCTGACGCAGGCGTTCGGAGTGCGCGATCCGTGGGTGCTGGAGCGCGCGCACGATCTCGGTCACGCCATGCAGCTGACCAACATCGTGCGCGACGTGGGCGAGGACCTGGGCATGGGCCGGATCTATCTGCCCGCGGATCGCATGGCGTTCCATGGCGTAACGGCCGAGTCGCTTCTGGCGATGAAGGCGCGGTTGCAGGGGGGTGGTCGGGTGGATCGCGCCTACGTTGCGCTGCTGGAGGAGTTCATGGCCAGGGCGGACTCCGCCTACGCCGCGGCCTACGAAGGCATGCCCTTCCTGCCGGCCCGCTTCCGACGGCCGGTTGCGGTGGCTGCACAGGTGTACCGGGGCATCCACGACCGGGTGCGCGCCAACGGCTACGACAACCTCAACCGGCGCGCGTACACGACGCTGCGGGGGAAGATCATCCTCGGAAGGCAGGGACTCGGACGCCTGGCGCGGGCGCCCGGGCACCCGGAGTTCGCCGGTGCGCGATGACCGGCTGCGACGGCAGGCCCGCGGTCGCCCCCTCCGCGCCGTCGTCATCGGAAGCGGCTTCGGCGGTCTGGCGGCGGCGGTGCGGCTGCAGGCGGCCGGCGTAGCCACCACGCTGATCGAGCAGCGGGGGCAACTCGGCGGGCGGGCGGGCCGAATCCGCGACTCGGGCTACACCTT
>VXQO01000070.1 GCA_009838975.1 Gemmatimonadota bacterium
TGGTTCAGAGCGCCTGCCTTACAAGCAGGAGGTCGGCGGTTCGAATCCGTCAGCGCCCATTCGAGTCGACGATGGTAACCTTCTACCGTCTCCGGGGTTCCATCGCAGAGAATCCCCTCATTCAGGCAAGGCTCCATGTCAAGAGCGAATCCAGCTTCGGCGTCCTTTGTGATCGCCACAATGCTCCTGCTCTCCTGCGGCGGTGAGGAAGAGTCCACCGTCGCTCCGCCTCCGCCGCCCCCACCACCGCCTCCTCAGGAGCCCAACCAGCTTCCGACGGCGTCCTTCACGGTGGACGTCGATCGTGGCCAGGCTCCCCTGGAGGTGAGCTTCGACGGGTCGGCTTCCTCTGACCCCGACGGCAACCTCGTCTCCTACGAATGGACGTTCGGGGACGGCGGGACGGCGTCCGGCGTGCGCGTCACCCACACCTACAACGGGGCCGGAGTGTTCGAGGTCGAGCTCACGGTCAGGGACGACCGGGACGGCGAGGCTTCTGACGAGGGCAGGGTGACGGTGGCGAGTCCGGCGGCCAGCGGCCCCAACATCATTCAGGGGACGGTCTGGTTCGACCGCAACATGGACGAAGTCATGGACGGGGACGAGCGCGCTCTCGAGGGCTTCACGGTCTTCCTCGACCTGGACGGCAACGGCACATACGACAACGGCGAGCCGCTCACCTTCACGGCCGCGGACGGCACCTACCAATTCGCCGGTCTGGATGCCGGACAAAGCTATACGGTCTCCCAGATCCTGGAGTTCGGGTGGACGAGCACCTACGCCGGGCCTTCAGCGACGCTGTCCGGAACCATGCCTCCCGGCGTGGCCGCGATCGTCAACGGAGAAAACGCGGACATCGGGGACTTCCCCTTCCAGGTCGCACTGCGCACCAGCGAGACGCAGTTCCAGTTCTGCGGGGGAACCTTCGTCAACAGCCGCTACGTGCTCACAGCTGCCCACTGCGTCTTCGGAGCTCCCGCCGGCGAGATCGAGGTCTACGCCGGAAGCGCCGATCTGAACACGGGTGGCGAGCAGATCAAGGTCCAGGCGGTACGGTCGCATCCGGAGTTCGGTCAGACGATCGACTACGATGTCGCCCTTTTGCGCCTCGAAGGCTCGCATCTCCGCCACCGCGTTTACCTGCAATCTCCCGGCCAGCCCGAGTACTCGAATCCGGGTGACACGGCCACGGCGATCGGCTGGGGACAGATAGGGGAAGGGACGGATGGCTTGGATACCGACATACTGCAGCGGACCACGATGCCCCTCATCACCAATGATGAATGCGACAAGGTCGCGGGGTTTCTCTTCTCCAGCATCACCGACCGCGTGATCTGCGCCGGGGCGGAGCGGTTGGGGCGTGGCGTCTGCTTCGGTGACAGCGGCGGCCCGCTGATGGTCCCCTACGAGGAATCGTGGATCCAGGTGGGCATCACCAGCTTCGCGGTAAACCGGGACCAGTGTGGCAACATTCCGGCGGCCTTCGCACGTGTCTCTGCACTCTACGACTTCATCGTTGCGGTCGCCCGCATCGAGGACTCACTGACCTACGAGGTCGATTGGAGCGAAGGGACGACGGCCCGGGTGGACTTCGGCAACTTCCACTAACAGGCCGAGGACATTCCTCGCGTCGCACGATGGGCGCCGAGGCCTGGCAAGCGCTGTCAAAATGTAAAAATAACACGACAACATGTAATGTTGTCATTACAATTCCCGATCACGACAGGTAGGCGCGCAGCTTCCTGACCTGCTCGTTCTCGCCGAGGACGATCACGTCATCTCCCACGCCGAGTTCGGTGGCCGCGTCGGGGTTGAAGTCGACCTCGTCGTGCCCGTGGCCGTCCTTGCGGATGGCGATGACCACGAGGCCCGTAACGTCGGGAATGCGTGCCTCGTCGAGCGTCTTCCCGGCAAGGGCGCATTGCGGGCCGACCGTCGCATGGTCGATTCGGCGCGACACGTCGTGCGAGGGCGCGGTGACGTTCAGGAGCGCGGCCACGGACGGGCGCACCAGCACCGAGGCCACCCAGATCGCTCCGGTCACGTTCGGGCTCACCACGTGGGTTGCTCCGGCCCTGTACATCTTGTCGATCGCGGGCTTCCCCTCGGCGCGCGCGATCACGGTGAGATCGGGGTTGAGGTGGTGGGCGGTGAGACACACGTAGAGGTTGTCCGCGTCATCGGAGAGACACGTGACCAGCCCCTTGGCGCGCTCCACGCCGGCCTCTACCAGGGCCCTGTCCTTCGTTGCGTCGTCGGCGAGGATCAACACTTGTGGGGTAGCCTTCTGCAGCGATTCCGCAGCGTCCTCGTCCCGCTCGATCAGGACGAATTCCTGCCCGGCGTGGTCCAGCTCGCGGACGATCTGGAGTCCCATTCTTCCCGCGCCACACACAATGACATGGTCCCTGATGCGCTTGAGCCGTTTCATGGTCTTGCGTTTCTCGTTGTTGCCGAGGTCCATCCTGACCATCGCCGCGGTGACGAGGGCGAACCACATGCCCAGACCGATCAGGCCGCCCCCCAGCACGAAGGTCGTCCAGGTGCGCCCCGCGCTGGTCAACGGGTGCACTTCGTGAAAGCCTACGGCAGTGGTCGTGATCACTGTCATGTAGAGGGCGTCGTCCCAGCTCCAGCCCTCGATCCACCGGTATCCGGCGGCGCCCACCGCGTTCAGCACGACGATGAACACCAGGACGATGATGACCTGAGATCGTCGAAAGATCACCGCCGCGCCACGTCTACTGCTGCCGCTCGAAGATCAGGTCGCGCACCCGGCCCCCGGTCACCGTGAAGCCGCTGATCCGCCCACCGCCATCGCGCACGAAACGCACCTCGGGCAGGAACCACTGATCGCCCGCGAACTCGTCGGTGCCGGTCGGCGACAGCACGCTCGGATCGTTTCGCCAGTGGCCGGCCACGAGGCGCCCGTCCGCGTCCACTTCGAGGTCGTAGGTGCTGTCCAGCTCGGGACTCCGGTAGCTGCCCGCGTACTCCTGCAGCTGCTCGGGGCTCAGCACGGGCCCTTCCGCTTCGGCCTCGGCTTCGGGCGTATCCGGCTCGGGCCCCATGAGGTCGCCGATGAAGACCTCGGCCACCCTGCGCGCACGCCCCGCGGGATCGCAGTCCGAGACGTTGCAGAACACCGCGATCGAGAGGTTCTGCTCGGGGAAGCTCGTGAAGTTGGTACGGTAGCCGACCCATGAGCCTCCGTGGCCGAAGGTCGGCAGCCCGCGATAGTCCCCGACCGAGAGTCCGTGCGCGTAGTCGAGCGTGTCGCCACCCGTCAGCACACCCCGCTGCACCATTGTGCGGAGCATCTCGTCGCCGCCGACCTGTCCCGTTTCGTAGTTGCGCATCCAACGTGCGAAGTCGTCGATCGACGTGTGCAGCGACGAGGAGGCCAGCGCCGTGAGCTGGTTCGGCAACCGCTGAAAGCCCTCGCCATCGGCGATCGGCGTGTAGGACTCGGCGCGTCCCGGCACCACCTCCAGGTAGTCGTCCGAGAAGTGGGTGCTCGTCATCCCGAGCGGCCCGAAGATCCGCGACTCGGTGTATTCGCGGAATGTCATGTCCGACTGCACCTCGATCACCCGCGCCAGCAGGTTGTAGCCGGTGTTCGAATACGCGTACTCGGATCCCGGGTCGAAGTTGATCGCCTGCTGGTGATAGAGCATCCGCAGGATCTTCTCGAACGAAATGACGTCGGTGAAGCCGATCCCGCCGAGTGCCATCGTGTGCGGCCAGTCCCGGATCCCGCTCGTGTGGTGGATCAGGTGCCTGGCCGTGATGGCCGCACCGAAGTCGGGCAGTTCCGGGACGTAGTCGCGCACATCCGCATCCAGGTCCAGTTTGCCTTCGGATTCGAGGAGGAGAGCGGCCATGGCGCCGAACTGCTTGGAGATCGACGCGATATCGAAAACCGTGCCCGGCCCGATGGGAATGGCGTGGTCCAGGTGCGCGGTGCCGTATCCCGCGCGATGCACCACCTCGCCATTCCACAGGACCCCCACCGCCGCACCGGGACGGTCGCCCTCGAGGTCGGCAAAGATCGCGTCGACTTCCGGGTTGGTGGGTCCGTCGGACCCGCCCGTCGTCGGGGCGCACGCTGGAAGGAGGAGGGGGATGAGCGCGGCCATCGTGGCCCGCGCGATCGAGGTTCGCCGTGTCATCGCTTTGTTCCCTTTCCGTCAGGATCCGCTGGGGCAGGGCGGCCGGGCCGCCTGACTCGACGAAGTGAGGATGACGACGCGGAAGGGCGATTGCAAGCGACGGGGCGGGGCGGCCGCTAGTCCCCCTTCACAAGCCGGTAACGCACGATGTACTCGACATCGAGTTCGTCGCGCTCGACGCCCCACACCGCGTCGGACAGGATCGTCCGAAGGCGCAGTCGCGCAGGCGTGACCGCACGCGCCCGCGGATGGCCTTCGGCGTCCAGTACCCACCACTCGTATACCTCTTCTCCCCCTTCGGTCGTGGTGGGGTCGAAGCGGCGCAGCCAGATCGTCCCGTCCCTTCCCGCCATGATTGCGCCCACTGGTGGCACGTGGGAAGGGCGGTAGGTCGCCGCTCGGATGTCGCCCTCTGAATAGTTGCTTAGCCTTTCGGTAGTGGCGCGAACAACGGAGTCCACGCGTTCCGAGGCCAGAGGTGCAGGCGTGTACGGGAAACTCCGGGCAAACATCGTGTCACCTGCCAGGTCGATCCCCGTGACCCCAATCATCGCGGGGCCGCTGCCGGTCCAGGCGGCTCTGTCGACCACCAGGAGGCCGTGTTCCAGCGCGGCTCTGAGCGGAGCGTCGCGGAAAGCCTGAATCGAGAACATTCCTCCGCGCCCACCCTCGTCGAGCAGGGCCAGCAGGTCGAGGGGTTTGTAGGGTTCCAGCCAGATCGTCCCCAGGGCATTGCCTTCCGCGTCAACGCGCATAAGGGGGTTCTCGGTCAACTCACCGGTCGCGATCTGAAGCGAGCCCGCGCCGGGCCGTGCCGCGAACGTCCCATCACGCAACGGGTAGCTCGGCCGCACCGCCCTCCCGTTGGGGCCGACGAGCGAAATGTCCGGGGACACTGATCCGAGGAACTCTCCCGCAAGGTCGAAGTAGCTTGCCCGGTTCAGACCGGAATCCATGACCCAGAGTGAATCCCCGAAGAACCCCATCCTGCCGGGCTGCGTGAATTCGCCCGGACCCTGCCCCGGCCGTCCCATGGTGCCCGCCGGAGTCCCATCCGCGGTCCAACGCCGGACAACGGCGTCGCGCGGGTGCAGCGAGTACACGAAGCCGTCGGGGCCCGGCACGACGGCACCGACCAGCCCGAAGAGATAGTCGGGATCGTCGAGTGACCCGATTCGGACCTCGGGGCCGTCAAGCGTCCAGGGGTGATCGGGAGAGAGCTCTGTTCCGGAGTCTGCGCCGCCCGCGCAACCCGTTGTGAGGAGGACCGCGAGGGCGACGCCCGGCGATAGCGGTGCCGCGCGGGAAAGCCTCCAGGACGCGTGAGAGAGCAATGCGGGGCTAGACGGCGAAGGGTGAATCGGGGAATTGTCCAGGTGGCGAAGTGACGTGGGAAGCATCTGGTTCGGCGGCCTTTCCCGGAGTTTGAGTCGACCCGGTGCACGCTATTGCGCCACCCAGGGCGTTGTGGTGATGATATCGCGACCCCGATAACTCGGAGCGAATTCCAAATGCCGAATTGTGCAGCCGATGGCGGTTGCGGATTCAGGTCTCCAAGCGCCCGCCAAAGCCGCTCGTCCAGACCCGGACATCTGCTCGTATACACGGCACTGTGCTGGTGTTGCACCTGCTGCCAGCCTCCGCAGCGGGGCAGGGGGCGATCGAGGGTACCGTTCGCAATGCCGCGACGGGGGCCCCGCTGGCCGGCGCACAGGTCGCCATCATCGCCCTCAACCTCGGCGGGATTACCGACCCGGGCGGGCGCTTCGAGGTCACCGATGTCCCTGCCGGGACCCACACGGTGCAGGTCAGCCTGATCGGATACGCGACCGAGACTCGCGAGGTCACCGTGGCCACCGGCCAGCGCACACGCCTCGACGCGGAGCTGAGCGAAACCGCGGTCGCGCTCGAGGGGCTGGTCGCGGTCGGGAGCCGGGCCAGTCCGCGCACCGTCACGCAGTCGGCGGTGCCGATCGACGCCATCGCCGCGCAGGACTTCATCGATCAGGGCGACACCGACCTGAACGACCTGCTCCGCACGGTGATTCCGTCGTTCAACGTCAACCCGCAGGCCGTGGGGGACGCGGCCCGGATCATCCGGCCCGCCAGTCTACGCGGACTGGCTCCCGACCACACGCTCGTGCTCGTCAACGGCAAGCGGCGCCACCGCGCGGCGGTGATCACATGGATCGGCGGCGGGTTCGCCGACGGCGCCCAGGGGCCCGACATCTCGTCGATCCCCGCGATTGCCGTGCGCCAGGCGGAGGTGCTTCGTGACGGGGCGTCGGCGCAGTACGGTTCCGACGCGATCGCCGGGGTGATGAACTTCACGCTCAAGGACGCGTCTTCCGGCGGGAGCATCGAGTTCCGCACGGGCACGTTCATGGAGGGCGACGGCGAGTCGTACACGCTGGCCGGCAACGTCGGGCTCCCGCTCGGCGACAACGGCTTCGCCAACCTCAGTGCCGAGTTCGGCGCGTCGAACCCGACCAGCCGCAGCGTGCAGCGCGACGACGCGGCGGCGCTGATCGCGGCGGGGAACACGCACGTGCGCGACCCAGCCCAGATCTGGGGGGCGTTCGACGTCGACAACGACCTCAAGTTGTGGGGCAACTTCGGACACTTCGTCCGCGACGGCCTGCAGCTCTACGGGCACGCCAACTACTCGGCCGAGACCATCACCGGCGGCTTCTTCTTCCGCAACCCGAACACGCGGGCGGGAGTGTACAGCCTGGACGGCGGCAAGACGCTACTGGTGGGCGACGTGCTCGACGCCCGCGACGGTGTGCTCGACGGCTCGGCCGGGTGTCCGGTGGTGAACATCACCAACTGGGTCCCGGACCCGGTCGCGCTGGCCCGCGTGTTCGAGGACCCCAACTGCTTCACCTTCCAGGAACTCTTCCCCGGGGGGTTCACGCCGCAGTTCGGGGGCGACGCAATGGACGCATCGGTCGTGGCGGGGATCAAGGGACAGACCCGGGGCGGGCTGCTGTGGGATGCGAGCGTCAGCGCGGGCCGCAACGCGATCGACTTCTTCATCGACAACACGGTGAACGCGTCGCTGGGTCCGGAGTCCCCTTCGTCCTTCGACCCCGGCATCTACCAGCAGTCGGAGCTGAATCTCAACGTCGACCTGAACTACGCGGTGAACGATGTGGTCAACGTCGCCGGGGGCGCGGAGTTCCGCGACGAGCACTTCAGGATCGGACTCGGAGAGGACGCGTCGTGGGTGATCGGCCCCTTCGCCGCTCAGGGCTTCAGCTCCGGGTCGAACGGGTTCCCCGGCTTCAGCGACATCGCGGCGGGGGATTGGCACCGGGTGAACTTCGCCGTGTACGGGGACCTGGAAATGCGGAGTCGGGACGACCGCTGGACTCTCGGTGCCGCGCTCCGCACCGAGCGCTTCGCGGACTTCGGCACCACGGCTAACGGGAAGCTGGCCGGGCGGCTCGCTCTGGGTGAAGCGCTGGCGGTCCGTGGCAGCTTCAGCACCGGGTTCAGGGCGCCGACGCCGGGGCAGCAGAACGCGTTCAACGTGACCACCGGGTTCAACCGGACGCTGCGGGAGCTGGTCAACAACGGCACGATTCCCTCGACGTCCAGAGTGGCGGAGGTCGTGGGGGGCAAGCCGCTCGACGCCGAGAAGTCGGTCAACGCCAGTCTCGGCTTCGTGGTTGACGCGGGGGCGTTCAGCGTGTCGGCGGACTACTTCCGGATCGCGCTCTCGAACCGGATCGCGCTGAGCCAGGTGTTCTCGCTCGAGCCGGCGGACGCCGAGCGCCTCATCGCGGAAGGGATCACCAGCGCGCGGAACCTGGCCAACTTCCGCTTCTTCACCAACGAGTTCGACACGCGCACGCAGGGGTTGGACGTGGTGGCGTCGTTCGTGCCCGGCGGCACAGGCGGCACGGAGTTCAGCCTCGCCTTCAACCACACGAACACGAGGGTGACCCGTTACAGCCCGCAGGTGCTCGACGAGGTGCGCATCCGGCAGCTCGAGGATGCGCTGCCCGGCACGCGCTGGATGGCATCGGCGCGGAGGACCCTGGCTGGCGTCTCGGCGCTCGCGCGGCTGAGCTACTACGCCGGCTGGTTCGACGCACGCGACGACCGTGCCTACCCCGGCGAGTACCTCGTCGACCTGGAAGCGTCCTACCCGGTGACCGAGGCGGCGAGCGTCACCATCGGCGCGCAAAACGCGCTCAACCGATACCCTCAGGAGAACCCCGACGCGGCCACGGTGGCGGGCAACCGCTACAGCTCACAGACGCCCTTCGGCGCGAGCGGCGGGTTCGTGTATGTGAAGGCCGGGTACCGCTGGTAGGACCGGGTATCGGCGTCAGGCGCGTTCGGCGTCGGGCTGGCTGGCAGGGTCGGCGTCCGCGGGGCGGGCCTCCGGCGCGCCGCCTTCCCCCTCTGCCCGGCCCTCCCGGTGCTCGCGCATGTAGTCCTCCGTCCCCTCGGGCAGGAACAGGTTGTCGGAAATGTCCGCGATTTCCTCGGCTTCCCGCCAGGCTTGCTCCAGCAGCCACAACTCGCCCTCGAGCGCCCGCCGCTCCTGCTCTTCGTGTAGCGCCATCTCGAGCGCCAGCTTGGTCGGCCTGGGCATCTTGTTGATGTAGCCGGGCACCCCCTTCTTGTCCTGGAAGCGGTCTCCGGCGGCTACGTCGAGAAGGAAGTGCTCCGGGTGGCCAAGCGCTTCGATCTCGTCCACTGCTCCCTGGACGATCTCCTTCGTGCCTCCCATCGAGTTCATCCTGGGCAGAATCGATCCGGCGAAGCGGCGGGCCTCGGGGCCCTCGTGCCACGTCTTCTTCTTCCCCTTGCGGACCTGGAGCTTGAATCCGAAGTCGTCGTCGGCCGGGCGCACGCGCGTGCCCAGCAGGTCCTGGCGCTTGAGCCTGATCGTGCCCCCGTCGTCGGGATGGAGCTTGACGAGTGTACGCGCATTCATCCACATGTTGACGAAATTGCCCGACTGGCTGAGCATGAAGCCGCTGAAGATCCCCGCGGCGGCTCCCCCGATCATGATTCCTCCGAAGACGGCGACACCGGCGGCGCCATACAGGATCGTCTTGCGCCGCCGCCGGCCGAACTGGTCCCCATAGCGCCACGCCGCGAACTCGGGCCGCATAGGCTCGCCGATCCGCACGAGAGTCAACCCCTCGGGGTGTCGCGCAAGACCGATATTGTCGGTGGAAACGCGGATGCGGGTGTCACGGAAGATCCGCTCGCACTCCTCGACCGCCTCCCACCGTTCCTCGAGTGGCGACAGGTTCCAGCGCTCACACTTCCTGCAGACCACCCAAAGGCGCCCCCGGGAGGCGTCGAAGGCGAGTCGGCGCCCGACGGGGAACGACTCGATGACCTCGTTGGCACCCAGAGGCTTCCGGCAGAACATACAGGACTTGTACACGGTGCTCCTTGTTTGCCCTGATCGGGGATCGCAGGTTTCCACGCGAAGATACGCGGGCGCTTGCGATTTCATTCCCCGAGCGTGGGAATCTACCAGAGAACATCGAGCGAGGTGAGGGCCATGCCGCAGGAGACCACGGCGCTGATCAACGACCCCATGGGGGTATTCGCTTTCCTCGCTGGACTGGTCGCGCTGATCTTCTGGGTCTCGGAACTGCCACGGTGCAAGAAGCTCTTCGAGGTAGTTCCCCCGGTCATCTACGTCTACTTCCTGCCGATGCTGGCGACCACCGCCGGGATCACGCCGGCCGCGTCGCCGCTATACGATTGGACTGTTCCCTACCTGCTTCTGTTCGCGCTCCTGATGTTGATGGTGTCGGTCGACCTGGGCAGCGTCGCAAGGCTGGGGCCGGTCGCCCTGTTCATGGTGGCGGCGGGCACCATCGGCATCGTGATCGGCGGGCCGATTTCGCTGATGCTCTTCGGCGGCATGCTGCCCGAGGACGCCTGGACGGGGTTTGCCGCGCTGTCGGGAAGCTGGATCGGGGGGACGGCCAACATGGTGGCGATCGCCGAAAGCGTGGGGACTTCGCCCGACGCGATGGGGCCGGTGATCGTGGTGGACACGGTGGTCGGGTACGGGTGGATGGGCGTGTTGATCGCCATGGTCGGGCTTCAGGGCCGGTTCGACCGCCGGACAAAGGCGCGCACGGACGCCATCGAGCAGACCAACCGTCGTCTGGAGGAAATGAAGAGCGAGAGACGCCCTCTCACGCTCCGCTACGCAGTGGTGATGATCGGCTTCGGGATGGCGTGCGCGGTGTTGGCCCAGCGGCTGGGACAGAGGTTCCCCGCGGTCGGCGACCCCACGATCATCAGCGGCACCACCTGGGCCATCCTCATCGTCGTGACCGGCGGGCTGGTGCTCTCATTCACCCCGCTCAGGAAACTGGAGACGGTGGGCGCTTCGCACCTCGGCTACACGGCGCTGTATCTGCTGCTGGCCGGGATCGGGGCGCAGGCGGATCTCCGGGCGGTGCTCGATGCGCCGGTGTACCTGCTGGCGGGCGCCGTCTGGATCGCGATCCACCTGGGCGTCCTCCTCATCGCCGCCAGAATCGTCCGCGCGCCTCTCTTCTTCGTCGCTACCGGCAGCATGGCGAACGTCGGCGGAGCGGCGTCGGCGCCGGTCGTCGCCGGGGTCTACCACCGCGCCATGGCCCCGATCGGGCTGCTGATGGCGGTCGCGGGCTACATCCTCGGGATCTACGCGGCGATCGTGTGCGCGTGGCTGCTGGGGCTGGTGGGGGGCTGATCGCGGCCTGAGGAGTCCGGGGATAGTGGGTTGCCATGTACCGGAACTGCATGTACTGCCAGAAGGACCTCGGCAGTAACGGGGTAATCGAGGAGTTTTCCGGTGGGCCGCCGCCTGGCCTTCGACGCGGCGAAGGGGAGGCTCTGGGTCGTGTGTTGCAGGTGCGAGCGCTGGAACCTCACGCCGCTGGAAGAGCGATGGGAGGCGGTGGAGACGTGCGAGAAGCTGTTTCAGGGCACGCGTGTCCGCGTTTCGACTGAGAACATAGGGCTGGCGAAGCACCCTCAGGGTCTGCAACTGGTGCGAATCGGCAGGCCGCTGAGGCCCGAGTTTGCGGCGTGGCGGTATGGGGACCAGTTCGGCCGGAGGAGGAGGCGCACCTTCGTACTGGGAGCCGCCACGACGGTGGCTGGAGTTGGCGGCCTGGTCCTGGGTGGTGCATTGGTGGGGTTGGGGGGTATCGGCCTCGTGGGGCCGGTCTTCCACTCGATCGAGGTCTGGACCAGGTTTCGTCCGTCGGTATTCTTCCGCCCACAGGACGGGCGACTGAGGTGGATGAATGGACACCGCATTCGCAGCGCTCGACTGGTGCCGGCCGACGACGAATCCGGCTTCAGCGTTGAAGCGACGGCCCGGGGTGTGGTCTCCGCCGAGGAGCGGTTCGAGGAGGAGGATGGGGTGCGTGCTCTGAACGCGATCATGCCGAGGGTCAATGCCGGAGGCGGTTCCCGAGGGACCGTCCAGGACGCTGTCGCGAGGATTGCCTTTGCGGGGCACGCCGACCGGTTTGTGCGGCGCCTTGCAAACGGGCGAGCATCTCCATACTCACCGGCAGGCGTACAGTTGAGTACGCTGACGAGGCCCACTCGCCTTGCGCTCGAGATGGCACTCCACGAAGAACAGGAACGTAGGGCGCTGGAAGGCGAGCTGTGGATGCTGGAGCGTGCATGGCGGGAGGCTGAGGAGATTGCTGCCATCTCGGACAATCTGTTGGTGCGCAAGAGTGCGGAGGCTTTTGTCCGGGAGCACCGGGACGAGCGCGAGGGCAAGGGTGGACTCCGGGCGGGTGAGAGTGGACCCCCGGAAACCGAGGAACGCGAGTGAGCACACTTAGGGTCGAGTACCCCGGGCCGCAGCGGACGGAAGGAACCGCGGCGAAGCACCGGCGTCCGAAAGGCTCGGGCGGCGGTCGAGTGCGGCGGCTGCCACTGCGTCTGCTCCGTTGGGCCGCGCTCGCCGTCGTACTGGCCATCGTCCCCTTCTTCCTCCTGATTCGGGGCGGCGTGTTCGCCTACCAGCAATGGGGGTTGGGTCCATGGCCATCGCTGGTGGTGTCGGCTGCGGCGACGGCGCTTCTCCTGGTGCTCTACGCCTGGGCTCTGGGCCGCCGCCTCGGGGCGGGGAAGGGGCTCAAATGGTTGATGACCCGGGGCGCGGCGGCGCTGGCGGTCGCGTACGTGGCCTACTCGGTCGTGTATGTCGGAAGCGCCAACGTGAAGTCCGAGGAAGTGCGCGCCGAATATGCGGCGCTCCACCCACTGCTGCGCCTGGCCGCGAGCGCCGTCATCCTTGCGGACCAGGGCGCGGTCATCACGGACGCGAGCCGCACTCCCGACTTCTACCGCCGGATGGGGCTCTCACCGAACGAGTCGTCACTGCATTTCAGACAGGATGACGGCTTTGTGCACGCGCTGGACCTGCGTACGGTCGGCCGTCCCGAGTGGCGGAACCGCGCCGTCGAGCTGACGTTCCGGGCGCTGGGCTTCAATACGCTGCGTCACGTGGGGACGGCCGACCATCTGCATGTGTCGGTGAAGGCCCCGGGATAGGTCCATCAAGGCCATCAGCGACTGTCGACTCCAGGTCGCTCCAATCCTCGTCCGCAGCTTGCATCGCGCGGAAGGTCTCCTCCCAGGACAACTTGTCGCGTGGGACACCCCGCTCAGGAAATGACAACCGTACATTACATGATGACAAGTACAGTTTACGCCACTGCGACATCAATGAGATCCGCGCGCCCCTCAGTTGTGCTCGTGCCCCGTCTCGTAGTGGCGTGCCAGCGCGTCGCCGCCGAAGTCGTTCTCCAGGTCGCGCCACACCGAGTGCACGTGGTTGGCGTTGCCCTGGGTGTTGTCGTACTCGATCAGGAACGAAGCCGCGTGGACGCGGTAGTAGTGGCCCTCTCCGTACTCGGTGGAACCCGCCCAGGCGAAGTAGAGGTCGTCGGGGGAGATCTCGCTTTCGATCCGCGCCATCCACGCGTGTGCGGCAGCAGCGTCCATGTTCCACACGTACTCGCCGATGACGGCCATGAGCACGCTGCGCTGCGCGTCGGTGAGTTGTGACGCGGGGATTCCCTCGAAGCCGTCAAGCCGTGCCTCGCGGTCGTTGCCCGTGATGATGTCGCGGGGCGCCTCGTCGGCGATCATCGCCATCTCGAGCTGTTCGGACGTGAGGCTCTGCACGAGGGAGCGCGCCAGATCCTCCTCGCGGCCGAGGGGGCGCCAGCCGGCCTTCGGGCCGGATGGGACGGTCGCCGGGTTCGACCCCATGAAGGCGGGCCCGGTGATGGTCAGCTCGTTCGACGGCGAGGAGAAGTTGAGCGACAGGTGGTGTCCCTCGAAGCGCCACGCCCAGGGCCCGCCCGCAGTGGGCGTTCCGAAGATGACGACGTAGTAGTCCTCCGGATCGCGCCGCTCGGGACGGCCTTCGATGACGCCGAGGATCCGTTCCAGTTCGATGATCGCGTTGGCCTTGTGGTATCCCTGGCTGCTCAGGGTCGCCTGCAGCATGGCGTGGGCCGCGGTGCGCTGCTCCAGCGTCATGTCCTTGAGCGGGAGGCCGTTGCGGGACACGGGCGTGAAGGCCCAGTTGAAGCGTTCCTCGTCGCCGAGGTCGTAGGTGGCCCGGTCGAGGGCGTCGCCTTCGAGGAGCGACAGGAAGGACGCCGCGGCCCCTGCAACGCCGTCCTCGCTGGCCGTGGGCGCGGGGGTGGCCTTCGGCATGGCTTCCCAGGCCACCACGGCCAGCGCCGCGACCCCAAAGCCCGCCATGAACAGTCTGGAATTCTTCGTCTGCTTCATTCTCTTCCTACCCTTCCTCTGCTTGAATCTTCGCGGCGACTTCCTGCACCTCGTCGAGAACGCGAAGCAGGTTGCCGCTCCAGAGCATGCCGATCTCTTCTTCCGTGTAGCCGCGCCGGACGAGCTCCAGCGTGACGTTGAACGTCTCCGATGCGTCGTCCCAGCCCGCCACGCCGCCGCCGCCGTCGAAGTCGGAGCTGATGCCGACGTGCTCGAGGCCGATCAGGTTGACCATGTAGTCGATCTGGTCGACGAAATCGGCCACGCTGACGTCGGGGGGGATGTCCATGTCGGCCGCCCGCTCCGCCGCCGTGGCCCGGACCTGGGACATCTGCTCGAAGTAGGCGTCGCGTTCGTCGGGGGGAAGGGCGAACATTCCGCCCCGTCCGAGTATCTCGACGCCCATTTCGGCTGCGACCTCCGCCTCGATCGCGTCCATGGCCTCGCGGTGAGCCGCGTTCCGGGTCGTGTTGACGAAGGAGCGGAGCGCGACGGTCTGCACCACGCCGCCGTTGGCAGCCACCGCGTGCAGCTGCTCGTCGTCGAGGTTGCGGCTCACGTTGCTCAGCCCGCGGGCGGACGAGTGCGACGCCATCACGGGCGCCCGCGTCATTTCCAGCGTCTGCATGATCGAGGGCTTCGACGGGTGGGAGATGTCGATCATGATCCCGAACCGGTTCATCTCCTCGATCGCCTTGCGGCCCATCTCGCTCAGGCCGCCGTGCAGGAAGTCGCCGTCGTTCTCGCCGGAGTGCGCGTCGGACAGCTGGTTCGGGCCGGTGTGCGCGAGCGACATGTAGCGCGCGCCCCGCTCGTGGAACTCCTCGACGCGCGAGATGTCGGTGCCCAGCGGATACGCGTTCTCGACCCCGATCATCGCGACGAGCCTGCCTGAGGCCGCGACCTGGCGGACATCGTCGGAGGTCAGCGCCAGCCCGATCCGGTCGGGCGCGTACTCGTTCACCATGCGGTGGATGGCGTCGAACTTGTCGACCGCGTTCTCGTAGGCCGTCGCGTAGCCTTCGTCGTTGAGCAGGCCCTGCGAGGTGTAGACGACGAACCAGCCGACGTCCAGCCCGCCCGCTTCCATCTTGGGCAGCGTCACCTGGGTGGGCAGGTCAGACGTGTAGTTGCGCTCGGCGGTGAAGTTCGCCGTGCTGATGTCGATGTGCGTGTCGAGCGTGATGACCCGGTCGTGGATCTCGCGGGCGCGTTGGGCCATCGCCTCTTCGGATTCCTCGGCGGGGTCGTCGGCGGGGGTGCAGGCGGCGCCGCTGACCGCGAGTGCGAGCGAGAGCGCGAGGGAGCAAGTGGCAATGCGGGGAATGGTCATGTGTGGTGCTCCGGTCTCCGGTTGCAGGGCGGTACCGGGTTCAAGATAGGGTTTGCGGAGGCGGACGGCATCCCGGCAGGCCTGCCCGGCATCTACCTTGGTGGACACGGTTTTGCCAAACCTGCCCGTCACTCGACCCGGAGCCCGCCATGGGAATCATCGACTCCACCCGCCAGCGCCGCTTCTCGCCCGAGAAGATGCAGAAGCTCAACCTCTTCGAGACCGGTCAGATGTTCTGCGACGTCTATTGCCTGGGTCCCGGGCAGGCCCAGCACGTACACACGCATGCGGGCGCAACGAAGTTCTATTATGTGATCGAGGGCGAAGGCCGCTTCACGGTGGGCGACCGGCGCGAGCGCCTGGGTCCCGGTGCGGTGGCGTGGTCAGAGCCGGACGAACCGCACGGCGTGGCCAACGAGTCCGAGGGCGACCTGGTCCTGCTGGTGGCAATGGCGCCGAACCCGAACCGGTAGGGGCCGCGCATGTCCAACATTCTCTTCGGCGTCGCCGTCCTGATCCTCCTGGCGGCGCTGGCGGGTGCAGTCTGGTCGGTGGCGGTCCCGGACAGGCGTCTGTGGCCCCCGCCGAGCCGTGGTTCCTGGCCGTACCTGCTGAACTGGCTCGGCTTCTACGTCGTGTGCGGGATCAGCCTCCTGCTGCTTCTCATGTACTGGAACTCCTGGATCTTTCCGAGCCCGCTCCGCTTGGTCCTCGGTGTGCCCCTGGCCGTGCTCGGCGGCTCGCTGGCACTCTGGGCAACGTTGGCCGCGGGCTGGAAGAACACGAGCGGGCTGAAGGACGGGTTCGTGTCCTCGGGCCCCTACAGGTTCTCGCGGAACCCGCAGTACGTGGGCCATATCGCATTGTTCATCGGCGTGAGCGTGATCGCGAACTCACTGCTCCTGTGGGTCACGCACCTGTTGATGGCGGTGTTGTTCGTGCTGGCGCCGTTGGCGGAGGAGCCCTGGCTGGAGGAGCAGTACGGCGACGCCTACCGCGAATATCGGAAGAGGGTGCGGCGGTTCCTGTGAGGGTTCAGCAGTCCGCGGAGCACCGCGGATCAGCGCGGATGCATCGCCTCCCGAACGCAGCGGGGACCTGTCCCACGGACTGCTCTAATCCCACCCCACCTGACCCGCGCGCCCCACGGCATCCACCCGGATCGTCAGGATGTCGATGTCGTGATACTGCTGGTGGCGAATCGACGACGCGTAGTGCCGAAGGAGCCGCAGCGGCGTCTCGGTCTCGACGGGGACGCTGGCCGTTGCCTCGCTGAGCATCGCCAGCTGATCCTCGATGTTGGTCGCATCCGTGGTGGCGATGAACTCCAGATCGGCGGCGTTGCCGTCGCTGCGTGCAATCAGCAGCAGGCGCCGCTCCCCGTCCGCCGTCTCTTCCGCGTCGCCACTCGTCAGGATCTGCATCGTTTCTTCGCCCACGGCGCGCAGCCGCGTTTCCATCTCCTCGCCCCAGCGCTTGCGGGCGGCGAACCTGGTCAGGAAGGCGTCCACCTCCGGCCACGTCGCGGCGGTCAGGCGGGTCTTGAGGCGTGATCTGCCCCCGCCTCCGATCTCCCCGAACACCGTCAGCAGGATCACGGTCAGGCCGCCGACGGTCATGCCGTTCCCGAGCAGTTCACCCCATGCGCCCTGCAGGTACTCCGGGTAGATCCAGCCGAACTGGAAGGCGATGCCGAGCCAGAAGGCGACGCCGACCACCAGACTCTTCCGGTAGTCCAGTCCTTCCGAAAGCAGGATCTTCATGCCGAAGACGAAGATCAGGGCGACGAGGATCACGTAGTACGCCGCCACCACCGGCCCCGGTATCGCAACGATCAGCGTGACGAACTTGGGCAGGAACGCGAGCACGATGAAGACGGCCCCGACGCAGATCCCGATCCGGCGCGCGGCGACCCCGGTCAGTTCGGCGACCGCGATGCTCATGCCGTACGTCGTGTTCGGGACGGTGCCGGCCAGGCCGGAGAGGAGATTGCCCACGCCGTCGGCGCCGATCGCCCCCTGAATCGAGCGGAAGTCGATCGCGCGAGGCTTGCGCCAGGAGACCCGCTGGATCGCGATGGCGTCTCCGAGGGTGTCCATCGCGCCGACCAGGGTCACCATGATGAACGAGGGCAGAAGGGCCCAGAACTCGGGCCGGAAAGAGAGGTCGATCCCGGGATAGGCCAGATCCGGCAGGCCGATCCACGCGGCTTCGGCGACGGTGGTCATGTCGTAGATCCCGAAGCCGAGGGCGGCGACGAGGCACCCGGCTACGATACCCAGGGCCGGCGCCCACAGCCGCAACACACCCGAAAAACGCAGTGGGACGAGGAGGGTGACGAGCAGCGTTACGCCCGCCGTGACCGGCCCGGCCAATGGTGAGGCGTCCGCGGGTACCTCGGCCAGCTTGCGCAGGATGAGCGGCGTGAGCGTAATCGGAATGAGGATCAGCACGGTGCCCGCCACCGTCGGTGTAAACACCTTGCGCAGGAGCGCCATGCGTGCCGCCAGGACGAACTGGACCAGCGCGGCGGCGATGATCAGAGTGGCGAGCATGCCCGGCCCGCCCCGCTCGATGGCGGTCACGCTCACGGCGAGAAACGCGCTCGTGCTTCCCATCACGAGGATGTAGCCGGCGCCGATCCGTCCCAGCTTGCGGGCCTGAATCGCAGTGGTGAGGCCACTGATCACGAGCGCGGCAAACACTGCCCACGAGAGGTATTCGTCACTGCCTCCCGCGAGGGTGATCATGATCATCGGGGTTAGCACGATGCTCGCGATGCAGAGCATGGCATACTGCAACCCGAGTCCGACGGTTATGGGCAGCGGGGGCCGATCGTCGGGCTGGTAGCGGACGTCCTGGCGCGTCTCGGCGGGGCCTGAGCCGCTCATCCGCCTCGGCCCGCCGCTGCCACCGTCGGGCGCCACCGTTCGGGGTGGGCCTCGAGCCGCTCGAGCGCCTCGCGCAGCACCGCGAGCGCCAGATCGATCGTGTCGAGATGCGTGCGAAACGCCAGCGCCGCCATCCGCAGCATGAACTTTCCCTTTACCGTCGTGGACGACATGAATACCCGGCCGTCGCGGTGCGTTTCTTCGACGAGCGCCTGGTTGAACGCATTCGCGCTGCCCGACTCGGGCACCCACCTGAAGGTCACCACGGTGAGATCCGGCTCCGGCCCCAGTTCGAAGCCGAGCCTTTCGACCTCGCGGTGGAAGTACTTCGTGAGTTCCAGCTTCTCGCGCAGGCACGCCCGGAACGGCTCCTCACCGTGCAGGAGCAGCGGCAGCCATACGCGCAGTGCGCGGAAGTGCTTGGTCAGCTCCGGCGATACCGCAGCGGGCGAGCGGCCTCCGCCCTCCGACTCCACCGTGTCCTGCAGGTAGGCGGCGTAGTAGGCGTGCGCGTCCTGGAGCGCATCGCGGTTCCGGACGAGGACGGCGCCCGTGCCGTAGGGCAGGAACATGCTCTTGTGCGGGTCGAGAACCAGCGAGTCGGCGCGTTCCAGTCCGGCGAGCTGCGGACGAAACTCGTCGAGCAGGGCGAAGAAGCCCCCGTACGCGGCGTCGACGTGGAACCAGAGACCCTCCCGCCGGCAAATGTCGGCGACCCGGTCGAGCGGGTCGATGGCACCCGTGTCCGCGGTGCCGGCCGAGCCGAGAACGAGCCAGGGCCGCAGCCCCTGCGCCCGATCCGCGGCGACGAGTTCGGACAGCGACCGGGGGCACATGCGGAAGCCCTCGTCGACGGGGACGTCGCGGGGCACGGTTTCCCCCATGCCGGCCACCCGGATAGCCTTGTGGAGGCACTGATGAATGTGGGGGGTGGCGTACACGACGGCGCTATCGAAGTCGCGGGCCTTGAGCCCGGCCGCTTCGCGTGCCGCGACGATCGCGGTCAGACTCGCAATCGAGCCGCCCGACGCGAGGTTGCCGTCGGCGGTAGGGGGGAAGCCGACGACCCGGGCCATCCAGTCGAGGATCATGTCCTCCATTTCGACCGATCCCGGGCCCACGAAGCGGACGCCGGCGTATTCGTTCGTGACGGCGGCGAGGTAGTCGGCGAGCGACGAGGCGTAGAGCCCGCCACCCGGGATGTATGCCAGGTGTCCCGGATGGGACGGAAGGAGGCCGGGCCGCACGACGGATTCGTCGAAGCGGGCGATGAGCTGCTCGATGGGATGGGGTCCGTCGCCCGTCCCGAGCCTTCGGATCTCCTCGACCGCCGACTTGTCGTGGCTGTAGGCGGGCTTGTTCGCGATGTCGCTCAGGAGGTGTTGTGCGAACCCGTGCGCCGCGCGCATGAGGCGGTTGCGCTCACGTTCATCGGGGTCGAGCGCCCGTGCCCGCTCCTCCAGTTCGAGAATCCGGGCCCGGGCCCGGCCTGAGTTGCGATGCATGGAGCTATCGATCACCAGGGATCATCGGGCAGTATCACGCTCGGCCCCACGCCCCGCTCCTCTATCGCGTCCATGTGGAGAAAGTACTTGCCGACCCCCGCCGCGCCCTGCATGTGGCCGGTCTGCGCGACGATCAGGTCGGGCTGTACGCGGTGCTCGGCCTGCGTCCACTTGCGGCCCGCGCCGGCGGGGGTGTCGACGCTCGCGGCGCGGCCCAGCATGTCGGCGTTGAGCCGCTCCACGAAAGCCCTGTACTCGTCGTTGCCGGTGGTCCGGTGCAGCGTCAGGAAGTGCTCGGCTACGCCGGCGGTGCCGCAGCACTGGCTGATGTTCTCCCAGAACCCGGGGGTGCGGGTCTCGGGGATGCCGGTTGCAATGACCCCGCGGGCGCCGCGGGCGACCCACGCGTGCCACTCGGCGTCGCCGGTGATCTCGCCGAGCAGGTGGAAGAGGCGGTTGGTGCCGACGGGGCCGTGGCACCACGACAAGTAGTAGAGGTCTTCGCCGCCGGGACGGGAGTGGAAGAGGCGGTAGCCATCGCCCTGGGTGACCTGCGAGGTGAGGTAGCGGGCGCCGGCCAGCGCGGCGTCGAGGAAGTCACGCTCCCCGGTCGCCCGGTGCAGGGTGGCGAGGAAGTATGCGATGCCGGCGGTGCCGTGTGAGAAGTTGGGCATTTCGCGCGCGTAGCCGGGCCACATGTCCCAGCGAAGGCCGTTCGAGGTCTCGATGGCGCGTTCGAGGAGCCTCCTTCCCGCTCCCTCGGCCGCTTCCAGTGCGCCACGGTGACCGAGCGTGCGGTCGAGTTGGATGAGGGCGAGCCCGGTGCCGGCGGTGCCGCTGATGATGTCGTTGGATTCGACGGCGTCGGTGCCCGATCCCTGGGGCCAAGCCACACCCGCGCCGACCGTGCGGGCGCGGTCGACGAGGAGCTGGGTGGCGAGCCCGGCGTGGGACCGGTGCATGTCGAGATTGGTCGCGCGCCAGGTCTCGGTCAGAACGAATGCAATGCCGGCGAGGCCGGTGTAGAGGCCGGCGCCGGGGACGTCCGAGAGGGTGGCGGCGAGGTGCGCGGCGCCTTCCACCGCGGCGTCCAGGTACTGCTGGTCGCCCGTGGCGTAGTGGAGCTCGAGGGCGAAGGGGAGGACGCCGGGGCCGTGTGTATAGAGTGTGTATCCGGTGGATTCGGGGTCCGTCGGGTCGGCCGGCCAGGTCGCGCCGCGGCCGGTGCTGATGCGCGACGCGTCGACCCAGTTCCAGGCCTCGAGCGCGACCTGGAGGTGCGGGCGGTCGTGTTCGGCCAGCGCGCGCAGCAGGGCGGGTGAGAGCGCGAAGGCGGCGGCGGCGCCTGCCGAACCGGCGAGGAACGAGCGCCGCGTGAGGACGTGGTCGCACAGTCGGCACATGTCAGTTGCCTCCCACTCCGGGCAGCGCGCCCGGCTCGTCGTCCCACCACCACATCGGCCCGACCTCGCGGTCGCCCGGGTATTGCTCGGCGAGCGTCTCGGCGTCGAAGAGGCGCCCGTTCATCATCACCATCGCGATCCGGTTGGTGTTGCGGATGTCGTCGAGCGGGTTGGCGTCCAGGATGACCAGGTCGGCCAGTTTGCCGGTCTCGATCGTGCCGAGGTCCTCGTCGAGCCCGATCGCCTCGGCGCCCAGGATCGTGGCCATGCGCAGCGCGTCGAGTTCGCCGATCCCGCCCGCGGCCATGGCCCACAGCTCCCAGTGGTACCCCAGCCCCTGGAGCTGGCCGTGGCTGCCGACGCCCGCGCGGCCCCCCGCCTCGACCAGGTCCTTCACGAAGACCGCGTGGTCGGCGAACACGTGCTCCTCGTCGCGGAACCACTGGGCACGGCGGCGCGTCCCCGAGTCGATCACCGAGTGGGGGACGAAGCGGCGGAGCTTCTCGTCGTCGTGCGGGTTCTCGCGGCTGAAGAAGTAGTTCTCGGCCCAGGGCCCGCCGTAGGAGACGAGCAGGGTGGGGCTGTAGGCGCGTTTGGTGGCCACGAAAATCCGGACATAGTCGTCGTAGACCGGGTATATCGGGATCGAGTGCTCCAGGCCCGGATACCCGTCGATGGTCTCGTTCAGGTTCTGGCGGAGGTTCAGCGACCCCTCGGTCGTGGGCATCAGCCCCAGTTCGCGGGCCGCCATGATGATCCACTGGCGCTGCTGGCGATTGCCCGCCACGTACATCTTGATCGTCTTCGTGTCGAAGTAGTTCGCGTACTTGGACATGATGTCGCGCGCCTCGTCCTCGGAGTCGATCATGTGCTGCCAGAAGACGCCGGGGCCGGTCGAGTAGACGCGCGGACCGACCAGCTCGCCGGTGCGGACCAGATCGGCGTAGCTGAGCACGTCGGTGGTGCCGGTCTGCGGGTCGCGCGTGGTGGTGACGCCGTACGCGAGGTTCGCGAGGTAGGGCCAGACGTCGGCGCGGTGCAGGTTACGCGCGGGCCGCATGTGGGCGTGCGTGTCCACGAAGCCGGGCACGATGGTCTTGCCGGAGACGTCGATAACACGGGCGTCGGAGGGTACGTCGAGGGAGCCCGAAGGGCCGACCGCGGCAATGCGGTTGTGGCGCACCAGGATATCGCCCCGCTCGATCGTCCCCGCGCCGGCCACGGTCACCACGCGCGCGCCGCTCAGCAGCGCGGTCCCGCGCGGAATGTCACGCCCGGCCTGAATGTCGATCCACACCTCGACGGGCGTGTAGCCATCGTCGTCCTCGTCGGGGTCGTCGCCCTCCTCTCCCTCCTCCTCTTCTTCTTCGGCCTCGGCGGCCTCCTCGGCTTCCTGCGCCTCCTCGAATGCCTCGGCCGCATCCAGGTCGTAGGTGAAGAACGCGCGGCCCAGCGACCAGTGCACGGCGCGCCCGCTCGCGGCCCACACGGGGAACTCACCGCCCATGTCCGTAAGGCGGCGGGCGGGCATGGCGGCGCGCGAGGGATTGCCGACGTTGATGAGCGGGGCATCGCCGCCGACCATCGGCACGGTGGCGGTGTAGATCTGCCCCTCGATCAGCGCCATGACCTGGTCGCCCTGCGGGGCCATGCGCAGCACGGAGGGGGTGAGCGCGTTCTGGGAACCCGGTGGGGTCGCGCCGCGGATGCGCACGTGTTCGCGCTCGTCAGTGCCGTCCCAGCGGATCGAAGCCAGCATGTCCTGACCGCTCTGGAAATGGATGCGGTCGCCCGAGCCGGCCGTGAAGTGGGGCCCCCGGCGTCCGTCGACCGGCGCGATCAGCGTGGCGGCACCCGGCCCGTCGCCGTCGGCTACCCAGACGATCTCGCCGGGCTGGGGGGCGCCCGACCCGAATCCGCCCGCCGACTCCTGGAAGTCACGCGCGAAGCTGCGCAGCGCCACGACGCGGTCGCCCCCGGGAGACCACGCCGGAGTGATATAGACCGCACCGCGCTCGGTCAGCCGAACCGGCGAATCGCCGCCGGCCGCGCGGACCTTGTGGAGGTGGCCCGCTTCTCCGTCCCAGGTGGCGTAGGCGATCCAGTCGGCGTCCGGGGACCAGGCGGGGTAGTGCTCGGAGTGCTCATCGGCGGTGAGGCGCCGGGGTTCGGTGCCGTCGGCGTTGGCGACCCAGAGGCGGTCCAGCGCCGTGAACGCGATCCGGGAGCCGTCGGGCGAGGGCACGGCGTCGCGGATCTGGCGCACGGTGAAGGTGGGGGTGTCCTCGATCGGGTAGTCGAATTCGACGAGCGGCCCGAGTTCGAGGTCGTACTGGACACGGAACGGGATCTGCTCCGCACCGCCGTCGACGACGTCCAGCTTCCATATCCTGCCGCCGTAGCTGGCCACAAGATGGCGCGAGTCGGGTGTGAACGACATGCCGGGCAGCACGTCGAGGGTGCCGCGCGACTCCTGGTCGTCGTGCTGCACCGGGTATGCCAGCCAGCGCTCGGCGCCCGACTCGAGGTCGCGGATGATCAGCCCCGTGCGGGCGTCGTGCCGGGTGCCGTAGACGAGCCAGCGCCCGTCAGGCGACGGGGTGGGGCGGATGCCCGAGCCGTACCGCGACGTGCGCGTGTAGGTCTCGCCGGTCTCGCGGTCGTAGACGGCGAGCTGGTACTGCGGGAACTGCGCGTTGTAGGTCCAGTCACCGGTCCGCCGCGCATGCCAGATGTAGCGGCCGGTCGGATCGAACGCGGCCCCGAGGGTCTTGAGGTTGTCGGGCTCGTCGATCAGCTGGACGCCGGATCCGCCGTCCACGTGGTGCAGCCACAGCTTCGGCAGGCCGCCGCCGCGAAATCCCCCCTTCGACGACACGACGTACTCCCCGTCGGGCGCCCAGTCCGGCGACTCGGTGCGATTGGCCCCGCCCGTGGTGACCTGCGTGGTGTCGGACCCGTCCAGCGACATGATCCAGACGTTCTGCCCCCCGCTCCGATCCGAAGTGAACACGATCCGCGTCCCGTCGGGCGAAAAACGCGGCTGCGCGTCGAAGGCCATCCCCGACGTCAGCTGCGTCGCGTCCCCCCCGGTGATCGGCACCGTGAAGAGATCGCCGAGGTGGTCGAAGACGATCGTCTGCCCGTCGGGACTCACGTCCAGCGAGATCCACGACCCGACGGTCATGTCGATCGCGAGGGTGCGGTCGGGTTGGAGGGGGAGGTCGGCGTTCCCGCCGCTGCCGGAGTCCTGGGCGAGGAGGCCGGTGGGGACAAGGAGTGCGGCGGCGAGGAGAGGGGTCCGCATGGTCGTGCTGCCTTCCTGATTTCGCGTGGCTCGGCTGTACTCGCGGCGGAGGCGCGTTCCGGCGTAATATGCGGGCGTGAGTCGTTGCGCGGCTACCTTTCGCAGGTGCTGATACCCCGATGAGCGATCTGGCCCTCTACCGCCTCCAAGACATTCTCTTCGTCGTCCTCCACACGGCGCTGATCGGGTTCAACGTGCTCGGCTGGGCCTGGCGGCGAACCCGCAGGTTCCACCTTGTGACCATCGGCGCGACCCTGCTTTCCTGGTTCGGGCTGGGCGCGGTCTACGGGTGGGGGTACTGTCCGCTCACGGACTGGCACTGGCGGATCAAGCTGATGCTGGGAGAGACCGATCTGCCCGGGTCGTGGATCAAGTACTACCTGGACCGGATCACGGGGTTGGACTGGAGCCCGATGGTGGTCGACTGGCTCGTGGTGGGTACGGCGCTCGGGGCTCTCGGGCTTTCGGTGGTGCTCAACCTCAGGGATCGTCGTCGGTCAGGCGCGTCAGCCGCAGCGTCCTGATGGATCATCGGGTCGGCGCGCACACCGCACGGCTTCGCCTCGCTGGCATGACGCCGCCGGCGGACCGATACTACCGGCGGCGCACATTCCAACAACAGAGGAGATGACAGGTGACGAAGACTCGGTTCGCGTTCGTTTGGGCCCTCGTGCTGCTTGCCGGCATCCCCGCCCACGCCCAGGAGGCTGATTCCGCCGCGGATCCGGCCCGCTGGGAAACCAGCCACTCGATCGTGATCGAGGGCGAGACGGTCGAATACGACGCGGTCGTCGCGGGCACCACCCTGACCAGCGATAGCGGCGATCCTGCTGCCGAGCTCTGGTATACGGCCTACTTCCGCACCAACGGAGCTCCGTCGCGGCAGCGGCCGGTCGTGTTCTCCTACAACGGGGGACCGGGGTCGGCGTCCTTCTGGCTGCACATGGGGATCATGGGGCCGCGGCGGGTGGTGACGCCGGACGTGGGCCCGCAGGGAGCGCCCCCCTATCCGCTCGAGGACAACGCGTACACCATCCTCGACATCGCCGACATCGTGATGGTCGACCCGATCGGAACCGGGTTCAGCCACCTCCTCGGCGATACGCCCGGTTCGGACTACTGGGGCATCGACGAGGACGCGCGCTCGCTCACCCAGTTCATCCGGCGCTTCCTGAGCGAGTACGACCGGTGGAACGCGCCCCGCTACCTCCTCGGCGAAAGCTACGGGACGACGCGCTCGGCCGTGCTGGCGAGCCACCTGCAAAGGGCCAACATCGACCTGAACGGCATCGTGCTGGTGTCGTCGGTGCTGCAGTTCAACACGATCCAGTTCGCACCGGGAGACGACCTGCCCTACATCGTCAACCTGCCGTCGTACGCGATCACGGCGCGCTACCTGGACGCGCTGCCGGGCGAGAACCCGCCCGACCTGGAAGGCTTCATGGCCGAGGTGGAGGAATGGTCGCTCACCGAATACGCCACCGCGTTGCTGGCGGGCGCGACGCTCGACCCGGACACCCGCGCCCGCGTGATCGATCAAATGCACCGCTACACCGGGCTCAGCCACGACTACATCGACAAGTCGGACCTGCGCGTCACCGCTCCGGCCTTCGAGGCGGAGCTGCTGCGCGACCAGGGGCGGATCGTCGGGCGTCTCGACGCACGCTTCACTGGCCCGGCGGGCGACCTGCTCGGGGGACGGCCCTCGCACGATCCGCAGTCCACCGCGATCAGTTCGGCGTACACCTCGGCCTTCAACAGCTATGTGCGCGACGAACTCGGCTACGACGGTGACCGGGAGTACGTGCCCAGCGGCGGCACCCGCAACTGGAACTGGGGCCGGCAGGGCGGTGGCGGCGCCTTCGTCCGCGGCGGCGGCACGCCCAACGTCGCTCCGGATCTGGCCAACGCGATGAAGCGCAATCCGCGGCTCGAAGTCCTTCTCATCAACGGGATCTACGACTTGGCGACGCCCTATTTCGCGGCCGTCTGGACCATGGATCGCATGGGTCTGCCGCCCGAGTTGCGCGACAACATCGAGCGGTCCGACTTCGCTGCCGGACACATGATGTACGTGGAGCAGTCGCTGCTGCCGCAGTGGAAGGAGACACTGGACCGCTTCATCCTCCGGACTTCGGGCCGGTCCGTTCCCGTTTCAGACTAGCCAGGCAATCGGAGCAGCCGACAGGGGTCGCGCGGCCCCCACGCTGGCGCACCCGCCGGAACGGACCCGACCACGCCCATGTCGCTGACCGCGCTCGCCCTCGTGACCGCCGCCGGACTGATGCATGCCCTGTGGAACCTCGTCCTCAAGCGATCGTCCGCACGGCTCCTGGTCACGACGTGGGCGCTGCTCGCAGGCGCCGCCGTGTTCTCCCCGATGCTCGTGCGGGCATGGCCGCCGCCCCCGCAGGTATGGCCGTTTGCGTGCGCCAGCGCGCTGGTGCTGCTGGCCTACTACACCTGCCTGGCACGAGCCTACGAGCGCGGCGATTTCTCGCTGGTCTACCCGGTGGCGCGGGGCACCGCGCCCGCCATGCTGGCCCTGTGGGCGATCGTGTTCCTGGGGGAGCGCCCTTCGGCGCCCGGCTACATCGGGATCGCGGCGATTCTGGCGGGGTTGGTGGTGTTGGGCGCGGCGCCCCTCTGGACGGGGCGGCATCGGGGCCCCGACCTGCGGGCCACCCTGCGGACGCACGCACGCGGATCGGGCATCGCATTCCTCGTGGCCTTTCTCATCTCGGTGTACTCGGCCGTGGACGGCGCCGCGGTGAGACACTGGACGCCCATCCCGTATCTGGTCCTGACCTTCGGAATCTCCGGCCTGGTCCTGATACCGCTTCTCGCGCTTCGTGAAGGGACGCGCGTGTTCCGCGTCGTGCGCACCCACACCGTCCCCATCGCGTTGATCGCCGTGATGATGCTGGGAGCCTATTCGCTGGTGCTGCGAGCCTTTCAGATCGCGCCGATCAGCTATGCGGGGGCGGGCCGCGAGATCGGCATCGTATTCGGTGCGATGGCGGGCTGGCTGGTGCTGGGTGAGCGGTTCGGCGGCGTGCGCACGGCGGGAGCGGCCCTGGTGTTCGTCGGAATTCTCGTGCTGGCGGTGGCCGGATGAGCGCGCAGCGGAGGGGGGCGGGCGGGGTGCGTCCCGAAGGCGGAGCAGTGCCGGTGGACCTCTCGTTCGCGCCCGTCGATTCGGCACGCCGGGCGGACTTCGAGCGCCTGTTCGAGGCGCGGGGAGGGCCCAGGTACTGCTGGTGCATGGCAATGCGCAGGGACGAGGCCGGCAGGATTCCGCGCACCAACGCCGAGCGCAAACGGGCCATCGTGTCGAAGATCCGGTGTGGGACGCCGGTGGGGATTCTTGCCTACCACAACGGAGAGCCTGTCGCATGGTGCTCGGTCGCACCGCGGAAGACGCTTGCCGTGTACAGGGGACTGGATTGGCCGAAGGGCGATCCCTCGACCGTGTGGTCGATCAACTGCTTCTACGTCAAGCGGGCGCTTCGGAGAGGTGGCGTCATGTCCCGGCTGATCGACGAGGCGGTGGCCCACGCCCGCCGCAACGGGGCCACGGTCGTCGAGGCGTATCCGGTCGCGCCCGATTCACCCAGCTACAGGTTCTGCGGCTTCGTGCCGACCTTCGCGGCGCACGGATTCGTGGAGGTCGGGCGCGCCGGGCTGAGGCGGCATGTGATGCGCCGCGATCCTGGTTAGCGTCAGCATGGGCCGCCAGGGGCGGGGCGCGTCCCGCACTCGTACGGCCGGCATCCCGCAGGCCAACCGGAGACAGCCATGTACCGACGCATCGTTTGCCTGACCGAAGAGCCGACGGAGATCCTCTACCGCCTCGGAGAGGAGCGCCGAATCGTCGGGATTTCGGGGTTTACCGTGCGGCCGCCGCGGGCCCGCAGGGAGAAGCCGAAGGTGTCGGCGTTCACAAGCGCGAAGATCGATCGCATCCTCGCGCTGGAGCCGGATCTGGTCTTCGGGTTTTCGGACATCCAGGCGGACATCGCGGCCGACCTGATTCGGCAGGGGGTCGAGGTCCACATCTTCAACCACCGCTCCGTCGCCGAGATTCTGCGGACGGTAAAGGTGATCGCGGCGATGGTCGGGTGTCCGGAGAAGGGCGCGCGGCTGGCGGGCGAACTGGAGGAGGGGCTGGACCGGATTCGTGCGAGCGCCGCCGAACTGCCACGCCGTCCGCGCGTGTACTTCGAGGAGTGGTACGACCCGCTGATCTCGGGGATCCGGTGGGTGTCGGAGTTGATCGAGGTCGCGGGCGGGGACGACTGTTTTCCCGAATTGCGAGCGGGGTCGCTCGCCAGGGAGCGGATCATCGCCGATCCCGGGGAGGTGGTGCGTCGGGCGCCGGACGTGATCGTTGGATCGTGGTGCGGGCGCAAGTTCCGCCCCGAACGGCTGATGGCCCGTGAGGGCTGGTCCGGGGTCCCCGCCGTCGTGAATGGACAGGTCCACGAAGTGAAATCCTCGCTGATCCTCCAGCCGGGACCCGCGGCGCTGACCGATGGGGTCGAGGCGCTTCATGGAATCATCAGCGAATGGGCGCGCGCGCGGTGAAGCAGCTGCGTTCGCGCGGACATTGTTGGCGATACTCTGATTGCGCGACCCCATGATTCACGTGGGAGAAATGGACGGTCACGACGAACACCGTGCGCGAGAGAATGCCACAACAGACTTACGGATCCTTCGAAGAGTGGAGACGACAGGAACGGGACAGGCGACTGCGGGCGGCGACTGAGCGCGCGCCGGTGGTGGGAGGCGCGGCAGGCGGGCGGCTGCGCGTCGAGGCGGAGTTTGCGGCCAACGCGGCCCTGTCCGCCGTTCAGGAATGCCGTACCATCGCAGTGGACTGGTTGCAGCAGGTCCTGGGACGCAGGTTGCCCCGCAGGGCGTGGCGCCACCGTCCGTTTTCGGTGCGGACCGACCACGTCGCCATCCGTGCCGTGCGGCTCCGCGACAGGATGCGCGACCACTGGGCCGTTCAGGTTGCCCGTGCCCCGGGGCCTGATCGGGAAGTGGTGACCGAGGTGGTGATCGGGCGTACCGGCGTGGATGCTCCATCGGTCGGCGTGACCGTGCACGACCGTTCCGTGGTGCCGTTGGAGTCCGTGGACGACTACCCGGCCGAAATGTTGGCGTCGATGGCGGAGGTGGTGCCCCTCGTGCAGGGAGGCAGGCGGCTCGCCCACGCGCCCATCTTGGTCGATTCGGACGTCGCGATGAACACCTTCCTGAAGATGCTGGTGGATCCGGTCCGTGAAATGCCTTTCGCCGTCATTTCGGTCCCCCCCGACGACGATGATCGCGAAGCTGGGCAGCTCCTCTGGACGTCGCTCGCCCGCTCACTCACCGGACTGGCGCTCACCTGGGTGCTGCCTTCCGGGATGACCTTCCGTCTGAGCGACACGGTGGGCAAGCCGCTGTCGGTGTTCCTGGGAGCCTGGCGGTTCTACCGCCCCGGGTTCCGGCCCGGCGCGAACCGTTCGGACCACCCGCTGATCCTGGGAAACCGCCTCGGGGACGAGCGTGCCGTGGCCGAGGCCTCCCGGGTCTTCCTGCGGATGGCGGTGGAGGAACGGATGCGGACCTCCTCCAGTGAAGAGGGTGAGCCGGACTACGCCGCCCTCGTGACCGAGTCCGCGAACGTAACGAGTGGCCCCGCGCGGCTGGTCTCATTCCTGCGCAGCTCCATCCTGGACATCGCTGCCCCGCGATCACAGGTGAGCTACCCGGGCTCGAAGTCGCACGCGGACTCCCCGAACCCCGCGGTCGTCCGCGAGCCGCCGCCGGCTTCCCCGGCTGCCCGGGCGGGGATGCCGAGCGCACGCGAAGCCGCCGCGAGGGAGACACCGGCGCTCCGCCGCAAGCTCCGGGCGGCCAGAGAGACCGCGCGGGTTCGCACGAACCGCTACGAGCACGCAAGGAAGCGGGCCGAGCGGGCCGAGCGCGAGCGGGACGACGCGCTGCGACGCGCAGAGCAGCTGGCCGGACTGGTGCGTGCCATGGGAGGCAATCCCGACGCGGCCATTCCGTTCCCGACCGCCTGGGACGAGTTCGCGGCCTGGTGCGACGAGCACCTCGCGGGGCGTCTCGCCCTCACCGGCTCCGCCAGGCACGAGCTCAACGGTGCCGAATTCGCGGACGTGGGTGTCGCCGCGCGCTGTCTCCGATGGCTCGCGGGCGAATACCGCGATGGACGGCTGCAGGGCGGGAACCCCCGGCTCCACGGCCGCATCGACGACGGCGAGACCGGCGTCTACAACGTACCCTGCGGCGGCGACGCCTTCGAGTGCTCCTGGGACGGACGGACGCACAGCGTCGATTGGCACATCAAGCGGGGCGCCAACACGCGCGATCCACGCCGCTGTCTGCGCATCTACTACTTCTGGGACGAGCAGACGCGACAGGTGGTGGTCGCTTCGATGCCCGCGCACCGAAAGAGCTCGTTCTCGTAGTCGATACCCCCGGGGGGATATTACCTCTTGACGCCTCCTGCCACCCGCTTCTTCTCGTCCTCCAGCGCCCCCAGCGCGACCCCGTCCGTGATCCAGGCCGGAGCCGGCTCGCCCTTCAGGTAGTGCCCGAACCACTCGAGGATCCGCCGGTGGTAGTCCCGTTGGTTCGCCTCCTGACGGAAGCCGTGATCCTCGCCCTCGTAGACGAGCAGGACCATCTGCTTCTCCGCGCGGCGCGCGAAGTTGAAGAACTCGGTCCCCTGGTCCCAGTCCACGACCCCGTCGTCGTCACCGAAGGCCATCAGCAGCGGTGTCTCCATGTTGTGCACCTCGTGGATGGGCGAGTTCCTCCGGTGCGCCTCCGGATCCTCCCAGAACGGCACCTCCATCCGCGCCTGGCCGGTCTCCCAGTGGCTCACCTCCGCGATCCCCGGGTTCCAGTGCAGCTGGCCCATGAAGCTCACGAAATCGGTTAGCGGCGCGCCCGCCACCGACGCCGCGAAGATGTCCGTCCGCGTGGGCAGGAACGTAGCCTGGTAGCCGCCCCACGAATGCCCGATCAGCCCGACCGCATCCGGGTTCGTGACGCCCATCTCGACGGCCTTCGCAACGGCCGCGCGCACCGATTCCAGCGCGCTTACCCCCGGGTCCCGCGCCCGGTACACGATGTCGGGCAGCAACACCGCGTACCCGTACTGCGTCCAGGCCGTGTAGTTGTAGTAGTCCCGCTCACTGGGAACGCGGAAGAAGTGCATTTGGGGGGACAGCATCTCGTAGGTGTACACGATCGTGGGGACCGCGCGTCCCTCCTCGTGGTTCGCGGGACGAAGGAGTACGAACTGGAGGTCGCGGCCCGATTCGCTTACGAAGTCGACCAGCTCCGCCCGGCCCCACGCCACCTCGTCGATGAAGGGGTTGATCCCTGTCACCTGGACGGGTTGCGCGAGGTCCGGGCCGGCCACGAAGTAGTCCGGCGGGTCGTCGAAGCGCTCGGCGCCGTAGAGCAACACATCGGCGCTGTCGGCGCGGACCAGGCCACCCACGAATGCGTCCTCGAGAATCAGGGTCTCGGCCAGCTCCCAGCCGTCGGCGAACCGGGCGTAGCCGCGTTGCTCCGTCTTCTCGTTGTAGAGGGTCAGGTACGGGCGCGAGTCGCGATCGAGACCGGGTTCGTCGCCATCGTCGCCGAGGCTGACTATCCGGTGAGTGACGCCTGCTTCCGCGCCACGGGTAAGCCGCGAGCCGCCCGAGCCGTCGGGCGCGACCCGCCAGATGTCGTGCTTGTCGTACAGGAGCACCGCGTCGTCGCCCCGCAGCCAGCGCGGGGCGCCGAAGCCGTGCGGCGGCGTCACGTCGGTGGGAGTGTCGTACTCGGTATTGGCGAACTCGGCATCCAACCCTGACGTAACGTCATGCTCCGCGCCGGTGCGCAGGTCCAGGGTGTGATACGCCGCACCGTCCCACCGGAGCATCCAGTTGCCCCCTTCGCTCGGCCACGCGTATCGCACCCGTGTCATGACCCTCTCGCGCTCGCCGCTCTTCGTGTCGATCGCCCAGACGTCGCGGTAGGGGCGGCCGAACATCGCGCCCCAGGGGTACGGCTCGTCGGTCTCCTCCAGGGCGGTCTCCCAGCCGTGAAGCAGACGCGTGCTCGCCATGAGGTCCGTGCCGAGCGGCACCACGCGCCCCTCGTCCAGGTGCCAGACGGCCAGCAGGGTCCGGGCGGCGTCGCGCCCCTCGGCGACCTTCTGCTCCGGGAAGAGGCGGACGTCGCTGGTGTGCCATATCTGCAGGGTGGGGAGGTCGGGTTCCTCTTCGGCACCGTCGTCCGACTCGGCCGCGTCAGCGTCGGATACCGCGCCCGCACCCGTATCGACGCCCTCCTCCTCCTCCGCCTCGTCCTCCTCTGCTTCGACCGGTCTCAGGCCAATCGAGATCATGGTCCCGTCGTCGGACCAGGCCGGGGCGCGGTGGCGGACGACTTCAAGCGAATCGGGGATCCCCGCGGCGTTCGCGTCGAGGGTAGTGGTTTCCACCCGCCGGTCCAGGTCGCGCCAGGCGAGTACGTCGTACGCGATACCGTCGGCCGACGCGTCCTGTCGTGAGCGGAGCGCCGCGAGGTCGGAGGAGTCGTCGCGCCAGGCAAGGCTCCGGTAGGCGCTTCCGGATGCGTCGGCAGAGCGGAGAGTGCCGGTGGCGGCGTCGTGGATCTGCACGCCGTTGCCCAGGTCGGTGCCGGTCGCGATGGCCAGCGCGAGGAGCGATGCGACGGGGCTCCACGCCATCTCGCCCACGTTGCCGAAGACGGTCTGAGCGCCTGTGTCCAGCTCCACGACCCGGACATCGGCGCCCTTCCCGGCCGGCTCGTCGGGTGCGTAGCCACGGAGCGCGAGGAAGCGCCCGGTGGCGTCGAAGGCTCGCTGGGCGACGGCGTCGAACTCGCGGGTATTGCCGTTGCCGAGGTCCATGACAGTGGCCTTGTCGCGGACGGGCTGGTCCTCCGCTTCGAGCCGCTCGCGTTCGTCGGGCGGGAGGTCGACGGTCCACGCCAGCCACCGGCCGTCAGGAGAGAAGGTCGGCGCCGATCCCCAAGGGAAGACGCGCGTCGAGTCCTCATCGAGCTTGCGGACCCGCAGCTCCGAGTTCTCGTCGACCCGCTCGACGACGTACGCGATCCAGTCGCCGAAGGGGGACACCTCCAAACCTCGCACGTCCTCCCAGCGACCGTAGTCGTCGGGCGTAACGAGGGGACGGGTTTGGGGTGAGGCGGAGGAGGGGAGGGCGACAGTGTCGAAAGCGGCGAGAGCAAGGAAAGCGGCGATGAGGTTCCGAGCGGTCATTGGGGCTCCTTGTGCGCGGTCGTCCTGATGCCTGCCCCTGTAGGCTACAGCGATCGGCGGTGGCGTGGTGGATGTCACGCGCTTCGCCAGTGAACATCGACTGCTTCCGGCGGTGTCGGCTCAGCGCCAGAAACCTGATGCTCTGGCTTCCGCGGGGGCCACTACAGGGGTCCGCAGGACACGGAACCGACGTGGTGTTCATTCTGGCGGGCCGGGGCGCCTCCGTTACGTTCATATGGACACATAAGAGGTTCATATGAACAAAATCGAAGACCTCTCACAGATTCCGGAACATCCCCAGCGGGCTGGCGAGGCCCATTGCCGGGAGTCCGAGGGAGTGGAAGACCTCGTTGGGCTCCCCGCCACGCTGGTCCGCGAAGCCCGTCCGGTCTACGGAGAGCCGATCGAGCTTGAGCGGCTACGCCAGGCCGCCGAGACGGGCCTTCCAGTCGGCGCGGTGAAGGTCCTGCAGGCAGAGTTGAAGCGGTTCGGAGTACAGCGGCCATCCGACTTCGTGAACAGAATCATCTCGCGGGCGACGCGGCAGAGACGAGACCGGCTGAACAGAGAGGAGAGCGAAGTGGTGCTGCGCGTGGCGGCGGTGATGGCACTCGCCGTGTACGTTTGGGGCGAGGAGCCAGGGGCGGCGATGTTCCTGACCCACCCCCACCGGATGCTCGGAGGCGCCGTACCCATAGAGATGGCCCTGTCGGAGGTGGGTGCGCGCCACGTGGAGGACATCCTGTGGGGCCTCCACTACGGCCTTCCCGCATAGGACGCTGTCCGTGGACGTCTATCGGATCCACGACCGTCGCTTCCATGCCCTCAGCGGATTCGGCGCCAACGCAAGGGGCGGGCGATGGAATCCGCGCGGAGTACCCGTCGTATATACCTCGCCCGCCTACGAAGGCACGCTTCTCGAAGTCCTCGCACACATGGAGGCGAGTCACATTCCGCGTGGACATGTGGCATCCCGCATCGTCCTCCCGAATCGTCGCGACGTGCAAGTCCTTGATGAGGCCGACTTCCCGGATTGGTCCGACCGCACGGCTTCCAGGGACATCGGGCGCGACTGGATCGAATCGCAGCGATCCCTGGCCCTCCAAGTCCCCTCCCATGTCGCACAGCCCTGGGGGCGGAATGTGCTCCTCAACCCGCGTCACGCCGATTTTGATCGGGTTCGTGTCGCGGAGGTCGTGGATGTCGGCTGGGATCCGCGGTTGTTTTGATTTCGAAGGCATCGGCCACCGGTAGGGCCAAGAGCGCTCAAGGGATGCGCCTGAGCCCCGCCCTGCGGTATAGTCCACACGCACAGGTGCCGCCATCTCCAACCTCGGCAAACCCCGATCACAGACCCCGACCCCGGAGTCCACCCCTTGCAATACACCCTTCTGGGAAACAGCGGCCTGGTCGTCTCGCGGATCGCGCTCGGCTGCATGAGCTTCGGCAGCCGCAAATGGCGCCCCTGGATGCTCGAAGAGGACGAGGCGATGCCGTTCTTTCGGCGCGCCGTCGAGCTCGGCATCAACTTCTTCGACACCGCCGACGTGTATTCGCTGGGCGTGAGCGAGGAGATCACCGGCAGGGCGGTGCGCGAGTACGCGGTGCGCGACGAAGCGGTGGTGGCGACCAAGTGCCGCATGCGCATGGGCACCGGGCCGAACCGCGGCGGCCTCTCGGCCAAGCATATCATCCAGTCGTGCGAGGCCTCGCTGCGGCGGCTCGGACTGGACCGCATCGACCTCTACCAGATCCACCGCGCCGACCCGAGCACCCCGATCGAGGAGACGCTGGCCGCGCTGCATCGCCTCGTCCAGGACGGCAAGGTCCTCTACCTGGGCGCCAGCTCGATGTTCGCGTGGGAGCTGATGAAGATGCTCTCGGTGTCGGAGCGGAACGGCTGGGCCCGCTTCGTCTCCATGCAGAACCACTACAACCTGGTCTACCGGGAAGAGGAGCGTGAGATGATGCCTTTGTGTGTGGATCAGGGTCTCGGTGTCATTCCCTGGTCGCCCCTTGCGCGTGGCCTGCTCACCGGCAAGCGCTCCCGGGGGATGCACGAGGCCTCCGCACGGGACGAACACGACGCGCCTCTCGCCGACGAGCTCTACGACCACGCCTCGGACTGGGACGTGGTCGACGCGACGGTGCGCGTGGCCCGGCGACGGGGCGTCGAGCCGGTGCAGGTGGCGCTCGCCTGGCTGCTGTCGCGGCCTGCGGTTGCGGCGCCGATCGTCGGCTTCACCAGGGTCGAGCAGATGGATGCCGCCGCCGCCTCGGCCGACCTGGTCCTCAGCGAAGAAGAGTGCGCCGAGCTCGAGGCGCCCTACCGACCCCACGAGGTTCGCGGCTGGCTCGGCGGTCCCCTCAAGCTTCCGGGAATCAGCTCATGATCGCGATACCGGGCCTGACCCTCACCAGAGAAGACTTCGAGGCGGCGTACAGAAACGTCGGCCCGCACGTCTACAAGACGCCGCTGCTGACCAGCCGTTCACTCAGCGAAGCGTGCGGCCTCGACGTGCGGCTGAAGGCCGAACTCTTCCAGCGCGGCGGTTCGTACAAGGTGCGCGGCCCGCTCAACAAGATCGCCAGGCTGACCGACGAGGAGCGCGCGCGGGGCGTAGTCTGCTCGTCGGCGGGCAATCACGCGCAGGGGGTGGCAATCGCGGCGCGGCACTACGGTGTGAAGGCCGTGGTGTGCATGGCCGAGAACGCCACCCCCGCAAAGGTCGCGGCCACGAAAGGCTACGGCGCGAGCGTGGTCCTCCACGGAAGCATCTGGGACGAGGCCAACGAGAAGGCGCTCGAGCTCGTCGAGACGGAGGGCTACACCTACGTCCACCCCTTCGACGATCCAGACCTGATCGCGGGGCAGGGCACCCTCGGCCTGGAGATCATGGAGCAGTTCCCCGAGGTGGAGCTGGTGGTGGTGCCGATCGGGGGTGGCGGACTGATCTCCGGGATCTCGATGTCGGTGAAGGCGTTCAGGCCGGAGATCCGGGTGGTCGGGGTGGAGTCGTCCGGGGCGCCCGCCATGAAGCGCAGCGTGGAGGGGGGCTCGCGTGTGACGCTGGACCGCGTGGACTGCGTCATCGACGGGCTCGTAGTGAAGCGGGTGGGAGGAAACACCTGTTCCGTCGTGTCCCGCTTCGTGGACGAGATCGTGACGCTCCCCGACGAGCAGATCTTCGACGCCGTGCTGTGGCTGATGACCCGCGCGAAGCTGGTGACGGAGGGGGCGGCCGCGTCGCCGGTGGGTGCGCTGCTGCAGGGGCTGGTGGACGCGCCGGCGGGGACAAAGACTGTCTGCGTGCTCAGCGGCGGGAATCTCGACGTGAAGAAGCTGCGGGGAATGTCCTGGAACTGAGTTGAGTTGGGAGTCGAATGGATAAATCGTCAGCCCAATACCTTGTCCGCATCGCCGCCGAAGTCGCGAGCAAGTCCAACCGCACGCGCCGGCGCTTCCAGAAGCAGCTGGTCCGCAATCTGGACGACGCCCTTCGTTCCGATGGCGCCAATCCCCGGATTCGCGACCGCTGGAGCCGCCTGTTCATCACGCTGGCAGAGCCGGGTGGGGCTTCGGCGGACGGCGAGGCGATGGAGGCAGCGACCCGTGTCTTCGGCCTCAGCTCCTATTCAAGGGTCGACGCGGTCATCGACGCGGACCTCGATGAAATCGTCCGCGTGGGCCACGACCTCTACCGTGACGCGGTTTCCGGCCGCCGATACGCCGTCGCTCCCCGCCGCACGGGCCGTCACTCCTTCTCGTCGCGCGACATCGGCATCCAACTCGGAGCCGCGCTCAACCCCTACGGCACCGTCGACCTGACCACGCCCGAAGTCACCGTCCACGTCGAGGTGCGCGACCACCACGCCTACCTCTTCAGCGGCCGCACAGGGGGTCCCGGCGGCCTGCCGGTGGGTGTCCAGGCCCGGGCCGTCTGCCTGATCTCCGGGGGATTCGACTCGGCCGTCGCGGCGTGGCTCCTCCTCAAGCGCGGTGTCCCGCTCGACTACGTCTTCTGCAACCTGGCCGGGCCGGCCTTCGAGCACTCGGTCATCCGCGTCACCAGGGTCCTCGCCGACCGCTGGAGCTACGGCGACCGCCCGCGCATGCACATCGTGGACTTCGACGAGCCGGTGCGCGAACTCCAGCGCAGCGTGACGCCGCGCTACTGGCAGGTCGTCCTCAAGCGCCTGATGTACCGGGCCGCCGAACAGGTGGCCACCGAGATCGGTGCCGATGCGCTGGTCACCGGCGAGTCGCTGGGCCAGGTGTCGTCCCAGACGCTGCGGAACCTGCGCGCGATCGAAGCGCCCGCGACCCTTCCCGTGCTGCGTCCGCTGGTCGGATTCGACAAGGAGGAGATCATTCGCATCGCCGAGCGGATCGGGACGGGCGCTCTCTCCGCGCGCGTCAAGGAATACTGCGCAATTCTGTCGGGCAAGCCGGTCACTGCCGCAAAGGTGTTGGCGGTGGACCGCGAGGAGGCGCCGCTCGACCCCGGCCTCGTCGACCGCGCCGTCGCCGCGCGCAAGGTGCTGGACGTGCGGAGGGTCGCGGACTCCGACCTGCAACGCGACTACCTGTGGGTCGATTCCCTCCCGGCGGAAGCCAGCGTGATCGATTGCCGCTCCCCGCAGCAAGACGACGGGTGGCGGCATCCCGGCTCGAAGCGAGTGCTGCCCGGCGACTTCCCCGACCTGGTCACAATACTAAATAAAGATGTTAAATATGTATTGTTCTGCGACAACGGGATTCAGTCGGGACAGTTCGCAAACCTTTTGCAGACAGTGGGTTACGAGGCTTACGCATTGAAGGACGGGACGAAGGCGCTGCGGGGATGAGTCCACCCACCCGCTTGTGCATCATCGCCCTGTCGTTGTTGCTTCTCGCCGCGTGCGGCTCGCCGGATGGCCCCGGCGATGCCACCGACGAACTCGTCATCGCCTGGCCCGGCTCCCGCGAACCCGCGTCCCTGGACGGGCACATCGAGCCCTACCAGACTGCGTGGCTCATCGACTACATGATCGCCGACCCGCTGCTGATCATCGGCCCCGACGGCGGCTTCCACCCCGCTCTCGCGACCGGCTGGTCGTCCAATGAGGTGGCGGACGAGTGGACATTCACCCTCCGGAGCGACGTCGTCTTCCAGGACGGCACCCCGTTCAACGCAGAGGCCGTCCGGTACAACGTCGAGCGCATCCTCGATCCTGCCACCCGGTCCGGCGAAATGGCCGCGCACGTCGGACCGGTCGAGCGCGTGGAGATCGTCGACGACACCACCGTCACGCTGCACTACGAGGCCCCCTGGGTCACCGTCCTCGACGCCTTCCGGCGGGTTCCGATCTGGTCGCCGGCCGCGGCCGAACGGTGGGGCATCGAGGCGTTCGACCGCCACCTGGTGGGCGCGGGGCCGTTCCTCCTCGAAGAATGGGTCCCCAACGACCGGGTCACCGTGCGGCGCTGGAACGGCTACGGCGGCTGGAACTCGATCAGCAGGGAGCCCGGCCCGGCGAAGGTCGAGCGCGTCACCATCCGCTTCATCGGCGAGGAGGCCGTCCTGGGCAACATCGTGCGCACCGGCAACGCGCACATCGCCATGAACCTGCCCACCGCCTACATCGACGACTACCGGAATGCGGAGGGCTTCTCGCTGCTGACCGGCTATCAGGCCGGAACCGGCCTCCAGATGGTGATGAATGTGCGGCGGCCACCGTTCAACGACATCCGGGTCCGGCAGGCGTTGCTGTACGGCACCGACCAGCAGGCACTCAACGACCTGCTGTACGACGGTCACTACCTGACCGCCGACGGCCCCCTCAACACGGTTCACCGCTGCTACCGGGAAGGCAACGCCGACTACTATCCCCACGATCCCGAGACCGCGATGCGGCTGTTGGAGCTGGCCGGGTACACCGACCGTGACGACGACGGCGTCCGCGAGGCGTACGGCGTCGCCGGCGTCGAAGATGGTGCCCCGTTGCGTGTGCGATGGACCATCCTCGACCGCGAGGAGATGAGCGAGGCGGTGCAGGCGCAGTGGCGTCCCCTCGGCGTCGATCTGGTCATTGAGATCGTGCCCGGCCCGGTGCAGTTGGAGCGGGTGAACGCCCGCGACTTCGATCTCATCTACGAGCGCCAGCGCAGCCCGGATCCCCTGCTCATGGACATGCTCTGGAACTCGGCCTACGACGTGGTGGGGGGGTGGGCATGGACGGGGTTTGTCGATGCCGAACTGGACAGTATCGTGAGCCGGCTCAGGGTGATTCCCGATCAGGCGCGGCGGTGCGAGCTGGCGCAGGAGGCGCAGCGGGTCATCATGGACAATGCGCTGATGCTGCCGACACTGAGCGAGCCGATCTTCTATGCGGTGTCAGACGAGGTGCGGGGATTCGAACTGGCGTCGGAGGGGCAGTTCTACTTCGTGCACAATGCGGAGGTGCTGAGGGAGTAGAAGCCCGTTACTCCATCGCCCTACAGCCGTTGCAAGAACCACCAGTGATGCCCCTCGAGGTCCTCGGCCTCGTAGGTTCGCTCCGTCCAGTACTCTTTTCCGTAGTCCTGAGTGGCCGGTTCGGTCGCTATGACTGCGCCGGCGGCGCGCGCCGTCTCGCAATGCGCGTCGACGTCGTCGACGAACACGGCCAGTGCCTGAGTGTTCGCACCTCCGACAGCCCGGGGTGATCGGGGGTAGGTCCGGCCTGGTGTAAGGCCCGCCTGTCCGACCATGATGAGGCCACCGTTCATGGCGAGCTGGGAATGCACGATCTGTCCCTGGTCGTTCTCCACCCTGACCCGCACGGTGAATCCAAAGGCACTGACCAGCCAGTCGATCGCGGCCGCGGCGTCGTCATAGAACACCGCGGGAGCTATTCTCGGCCATCCTTCCGGCGGGCTGTCCATTCTGCTCCTCCATCTTTCGCGCAATTCTCGCCGGCACTGATCGTACCCAGTAGTTTCCCGCCCGAAAACAGCCACTCCCAACTCAGCCCGTCAACCGCCCCAGTGCCAGCCACCTACCTCGCCCGCCGCTTCGCCCAGCTCGGCGTCGTCCTCCTGCTCGTCTCGGTGGCGGTCTTCTCGATCATGCACGCCCTTCCCGGGGACCCCGTGCAGCTCATGCTCTCCGGCGCCGAGAGCGGATCCGTCACCCCGGAGCGCCAGCAACAACTGCGCGAGGAGATGGGGTTGAACGACCCGCTGCCGGTTCAGTACGGCCGCTTTCTGAGCGGGGCCGCCACCGGTGATCTCGGCACCTCCGTCAGGCTCCGCCAACCCGTCCTCGACCTCATCCTCGACCGCCTCGGCTCCACCCTCGCCCTCAGCTTCGGCGGCATTCTCTTCGCGGTGCTCATCGGCGTCACGACCGGCGTCCTCGCCGCGCTCAGACAGGGTTCATGGATCGACGGATTCAGCCGCGTTCTCGCCTACGCCGGCGTCTCGCTGCCACTCTTCTGGCTCGGCCTCCTCCTGATCCTGGCCTTCGCCTTCTGGCTGCCGTGGTTTCCACCGGCGGGGTCGGAGGGTGTCCGCTCTCTCGTCCTCCCCAGCCTCTCGCTCGGTCTCGTCTCGGCGGGCGTCATCGCGCGTCTCACCCGTGCCTCGCTCCTCGAAGTCCTGGTCCAGGATTACATCCGCACCGCCTGGGCCAAGGGCCTCCCGAAACGCATCGTCTACCTCCGCCACGCGCTCCGGAACGCCCTGATTCCGGTGCTCACCATGCTCGGCCTGCAGTTCGGCGCGATGCTGGCCGGCGCGGTCGTCACGGAGACCGTCTTCAGCCGGCCCGGGCTGGGTCGACTGGTCGTGAGCGCGATCCTCTGGAAGGACTATCCGCTGGTGCAGGGGATCGTGCTGTTCA
>VXQO01000106.1 GCA_009838975.1 Gemmatimonadota bacterium
GGTCTGCGCGGCTGCAGGGGTCGAGGCGAGCGTCGGGCCCGAAAGGAACAGGGCGAGCGCGCAGGCGGTAGCGGCGAAGATTCGGGGCATGCGTCGGGTCATCACACTCGGGTCCTGGTTTGGGGGGGTCCGGGTTTTGATGGGGGATTATGGGGCCGGATGAGCACCGTGGCGCAAGGTGTCACATCCGAGCATGCTTTTGTCCCTGGTGGTTTCTGCGGGACCATGCGGTGGTGCGCGGCTGTGCCCGGAGCAGCCTTGTCCCCGGTGATTTTTGCGGGACCATGCGGGCAGTCTTCAGCCCTGGTGCCGCCCTCCCCGCAGTCACCAACCACCCGCTTGAACACCCCCCGACCCGTCGCTACGTTTCACCCATGAGACCGCCCCTCGCACCCCTTTTCTGCACATTCCTGCTCGCGGTCTCTGTCGGCACCATCCAGGCGCAGGGAAGAACCACCGACCTGATCCTCGGGGCCGGCGCGACCATGGCCTTCGCGACGGACGAGGAAGCCACCGAGAGCCGCGTCGGACTGAATGCCGCGGCAGGGTTGTCCCTGCGGGTGGTCGACGCGATCGGACTGCGAGTGGAAGCCGGCTACATCCAGAAGGGCGCGGGATCGGAGATCAATGAGGACGGAGCGACCGGACAGTTGAACATCGAGGTGGACTATGCCGTGCTGCGTGGCCTGCTCGAAATCGGCGGCGACTTCCACCTCCTCGGCGGCGCGACCGTGGGGCGCGACCTGCGATGCAATGTGGCCTTCGACGTTTCTGCCGCGGGGATCGACCTGTCGAGCGACCGGAGCTGCGACGAGATGAATATCGCAACGAACGACGATCTAGGGGTCACCGTCGGGGCGGGCTACGATGCCGGTCTCGTCGGCCTCACGCTGCTGGTTACCGAGGGCCTGGACGAGATCTTCGCCGGCGACGACGTACCTTCCGGCCGCAACCGCACCGTCTCGCTCGTCGGATCCATTCGCATCCCGCTTTCCGGATAGCTGCTCCCGGGCGGGCGCACCCCTACCGCCCCGCCGCCGCCCTCCCCGCGCTCACGGCGGCCGCGTCGTTCACGATGAACATGCGGAAGCCCTGACCGATCCGCTCGGCGATGTCGTCGACGCCGGCGGTGATGCCGCACGGCACCCCGTGGGCCTGGCACGCGGCCAGCACGGTCTGGATCGCGGCCTCCACCGCTTCCATGTCGCCCTCGTAGGAGCGGCGCAGGTCGCCCGGGCCGGCAAAGACGACGCTCACGCCCGGCGTCGCGACGATCTCGTCGGCGCGCTCGACCCCGCTACGGTCCTCGATGATCAGGATGCTCAGCAGCGAGCCCGACGGGTTGCCGGGCCAGAGCTCGTCGCCCATCGCCGAGACGGCCACGGCGGCTTCCGCGCCCGACTCCACGTGCGGGAACACGATCGCCGCCACACCCGCGTCGAGCGCGGTGGCTACGTTGGCCCGCGCCGCGTCCTCGCCGTCGCGGATCGGAGGCACACGGAGGATCATGGGATGCGGCGCCTCGGCCCCGGACCCTTCCGCGACCCCCGCCATGTAAAGTTCAGTTGTCATTATGTCAAATGGACCTGACTCCAGCGAGTAGAACACGAAGTCGAGTTCGCGGTTCTGGCCCATGAGTGCGCCCTGTTCGCGGGTGGTCGGGCCGGAGAAGGTTCCGAAGACGGCCTGGCCGTCGGCGAGAACGGCAGCCAGGGCCGAGGCGTCTGTCGTCACGGTGGCCACAGATGCATCAGTCGCGGCGTCCGCCTCGCCGCCCGAGTCGCCGGACTGCTCGGGGGCGGCGCAGCCCGCGACGACAAGCGCAGCCGCAACGACAGTGGCCAGGGAAATCGACGGGGCGGGAATCGAGGCCTGCGGCTTGATCGAAGACATGGGGTAGAGCCCGGTCCGGGGGGAAGATATCGTGCCGGGGCCAAGTCTAGCGCGCGGACCCGTGAAGCGACAGGCGGCCAGGCGCGACGTCCCGGGCCGCGCACCGGCACTCCCCCATCTGGTTCATCCCGGCAAAGATGCGTACTTTTTCGCGCGAGAACGACCCGCCGACAATACCGTCACACTCGACACCAAGGGATAAGACAACATGGTGAACGCAAGACAGCTGACCGCTGCGGCCCTCGCCGCCGTCCTCGTGGCCGCGGCCGCCCAGACCGCCTCTGCGCAGAGCGCCGCGCACCGGCATATCGGGCACGTCGGAGACATGTTCAACGGCACGCCGGACAACGTCGGGCTCCTCACGGCCGCCCAGGCCGAGGCCGAGGTCGCGGCCCAGCACGCCGGCCTCGCCGCCGGATCCGGGGACCTGGCCGGGATCCAGCGGCATATCGTGCACGTGCTGCACGCGATTGATCCGTCCACCTCCGAGCGGGGGCCGGGCAGGGGCTACGGGCTCGTCAGGGCCGCCAACGGCTGCGCCCAGCACATCGGGATGGCCGGCGGGTCGGACGACGCATCGGATGCGGTGAGGACGCACTCCAACCACGTCGGCACCGCCTGCCAGAACGTCGCGACCTGGGGTGAGGGCATCGCCGGGAAGGCGGCGGAAGTGGCTGCGGCGACCGACATGGCGGCGGCCATGGCACTCGCCGAAGAGATCGCGGCGATGGTCGACGCCATCGTCAACGGCACCGACGCCGACGGCGACGGCCGCGTCTCCTGGGGCGAAGGTGAAGGCGGCCTGGCGCAGGCGGCAACGCATCTTGGTCTCATGAAGCGGGCCGAGGGTCTGGGCTGAGGGCCTCGAAAGAAACCACATGAGAACTGAACGAACCATGAACACTGCACGGGGTGCGTCCGCGATTCTGGTGGCGGGCGCCGTATTGCTCAGCCTGGGCGCGTTCGAGTCCGGCACGCGCGGCGCTTCCACTGCTCACGGCGCGCTCGAAGCAACGCGCACCGCCACGGCAACCACGCCGATCGCGCTCCAGGACACCGTCAGCTTCGCCGACGACATCCTTCCGATCTTCCGCCAGCGGTGCGGCGAATGCCACGGCGCAGAGGACGAAAACGGCGAGGTGCGCACCGAGGTCAGCCTCAACCTCCTCGAGTACGAGAGGGTCATTGCCGGCTCGGAATTCGGTACGGTGGTCGAAGCCGGAGACCCGGCCAACAGCTTCCTGCTGGACATGATCGTCGACGGCACCATGCCCGAGCAGGGCGACCCGGTGCCCGAGGAGGAAATCGCGCTGATCCGTGCCTGGATCGAGGCGGGCGCACCGAACAACTGACCTTGCGACCGCGGCGGGGTCGAAAGCCCCCGGCTCAGGCCCTGCCGCGCCTCCTCAGCCACTCGACCGTCAGGAGCAGCAAGGCCGCAAAGGCGATCAGGAACGTCGCCACGGCGAGGATCGCGGGGCTGATCTGCTCGCGGATCCCCGACCACATCTGGCGGGGAATGGTGCGCTGGTCGACCCCGCCCATGAACAGCACCACCACCACCTCGTCGAACGAGACGGCGAAGGCGAACAGCGCGCCGGAGATCACGCCGGGCGCGATCAGTGGGAACTGCACCCGCCGGAAGGTCGTCCACGGCCCCGCGCCCAGACTCGCGGCGGCCCGCGTCAGGTTGGGGTCGTAGGCGGCCAGAGTCGCAGTGACCGTGACGACAACGAAGGGCACACCCAGCGCCGCGTGCGCCAGTATGATCCCCAGGTGCGTCTGTCCCAGCCCGAGACCGGAGTAGAAGAAGAACATCCCCGCCGCCGCAATGATAACCGGCGTCACCATGGGCGAAATCAGAATCCCCATGATCGCCCTTCGCGCAGGCACCGCCGGGTTGGCCAGCCCGAGGGCGGCGAGAGTCCCCAGGACGGTGGCGATGACCGTGGCGCTCACCCCGATCACCATGCTGTTCACCAGACTCCCGGTCCAGGCCTCGTTTTCGATGATCTCGCGGTACCATCTGAGCGACCAGGCGTCGGGATCGAGGCGCAGCATCCCTTCGGTGAAGGTGAAGTAAGGCTCCGCGTTGAAGCTGAGGGGGACGATTACCAGAATGGGGGCCACCAGAAACACGAATACGAGCGTGCAGAATGCCAGGTAGGCCAGGCGGCCCGGGCCCGGTCGCGTGGCGGCCGTCATCCCAGCCCCATCCGTTCGACGCCCACGAGCCGGTCGTACAGCGCGTAGAGCAGGAGCACGCCCGCCAGCAGCACCCCGCCCAGCGCCGCCGCCAGCCCCCAGTTGAGGGACGTCTGCATGTGGTACGCGATCATGTTGGAGATGAGCTGCCCGTCGCTGCCACCCACGAGCGCCGGGGTGATGTAGTAGCCGATCGCCAGGATGAAGACGAGCAGCGCCCCCGCCCCCACCCCCGGCAGCGACTGCGGCCAGTACACGCGCAGGAACGCCTGCAGCGGTGTGGCGCCGAGCGAGGCCGCCGCGTTCATGTGGGTCGAGGGGATCCCGCGCATCACGGAGTACAGCGGCAGGACCATGAACGGGAGCAGCACGTGGGTCATGGCGACTATGGTCCCGGTCATGTTGTAGACCATGGCCAGCCGGCCGTCGTCGCTCACCAGTCCCATGGCGACCAGGATGTCGTTGAGGACGCCCTGCGTCTGAAGCAGCACGATCCAGGCGGTGGTCCGCACCAGCAGCGAGGTCCAGAAGGGAACCAGCACCAGCACGAGCAGCAGGTTCGCGCGGTGGGGCGGCGCGCGCGCGATCAGGTGCGCGATCGGGTAGCCCAGCAGGAGGCACAGCAGGGTGATGACCCCGCTGACCATCAGCGTCCGCAAGAACAGCCGCAGGTAGATCCGCCGCTCCTCGGGCTGTGAAGCCACCGAACCGTCGGGCAGACGCTGCAGGTCGACCGCGTTCAGGTAGTGGCGCGCCGTGAACCGCTCACCGGTGGTTCGGATCGCGTGCCAGGTGGCGGGGTCGGCCCAGGCCTCGTCGATCGCGGTCATGGCTTCTCGCCAGGGTCCCTGCCCGATGTCTCCCAGATCCCGCGCGGTGCCGGTGACCACGCTGCGGAGTCCGCCCTGCACGCGGTTCACCCGGCCGGCCACCTGGCCGACCGTGCGCTCCGCCGCAGCGCGCTCCAGTTCGCGGGCGGCGGCCGCGTACACCGCCTCCGGCGGCGTTCCCGTCCCATCCCAGGCCTCGAGCAGCGCCAGCGTCTCGGGCAGCGCGTCGGCCACCACGGGATCGTGGACGCTACGCGTCAGCATCGTCGCCAACGGCGCGATGAAGGTCACCCCGATGAAGATCAGGAGGGGTGCGACGAGCCCCAGCGCACGGAGTTGCGCGCGGCGCTCGTGGGCGACAGGGACCTTCAACGCGCCAGCCAGGCGCTGAAGCGCTCGTTGAGCTCGTCCTGGTGGTCCACCCACCAGGACCAGTCGTAGCGCAGGGCGCGCGCGGAGTTCGCGGGGCTCGCCGGCATGTGCGGCTCCATCTCGACCCCCGCGACCACGTGGGTGGTCACGAGCGGCATGCCCGAGCGGCGCATCGGGGAGTACGAGATCCGGCGGGCGATGCGCGCCATCGACTCGGCGCTCGTCGAGAAGGCCACGTACTCCAGCGCCTCCGCGAGCCTGGGCGTCCCCGCGACGATCCCGACCTGGCCCACGTCAAGCAGCTGCCCGTCCCACACGATCACGAACGGCTGGTTCTCGAGCACCTGCGCGTTGAAGATGCGACCGTTGTAGGCGGTGGACATGATCACTTCGCCGTCGGCCAGCATCTGCGGCGGCTGGGCGCCCGCCTCCCACCAGATCACCTCGTCCTTGATCGTCTCGAGTACGGCGAAGGCGCGGTCGAGCCCCTCGGGCGTGTCCAGCGTGGCGTACACCTGGTCGAGCGGCACGCCGTCGGCGATGAGCGCGAACTCCAGGTTGACCTGCGGCACGCGCCGCATCCCGCGGCGGCCGGGGAACGCCTCCAGGTCGAAGAAGTCGGCCATCGTCGCGGGCTTCGTGCCCGGGATGTTCTCGTCGTTATAGGCGTACACCGTCGACCAGTAGAGATTGCCGACGCCGCACTCCGTCTGGCCCTCGGCCACGAAGTCTTCGGCCGCGGGAGTTCCGTCGGCGCCGGGGGGCAGCGAGTTGACGTCGATCGGTTCCAGCAGTCCCTCGTCGCACCCGCGCACCGCGTCGGCGATCTCGAGGTCGACCACGTCCCAGTGGATGTCGCCGATGTCGACCTGGGCCCGGATCTGGGCGAGGCCTCCGTTGTAGTCCTCCACCTCGATCCGTATTCCGGTCGCCTCGGTGAAGGGGATGTTGGCGCCCTCGTTGACCGCACGACCGTAGGAGCCGCCCCAGGATACGGTGGTGATCGACTGGGGCGCGTCCGAACCGCACGCTGCGACGGAAACGGCGGCCAGCAGCGCGGGGACGATCGAGGTCGGCAGAAGTCTCATGGCGTGGTCCTCTCGTTGCCGGGGGGCGCCCGGTCAGGGATGCTCGTGGTCCAGGGCGCGGCAGTCGCTGACGGTCCACCCGATGCGAACGTCGTCGCCCTCGAGCAGGCCGCCGTGCCCCAGGACGTTCGGGATCGTGGCGATGAAGTCGTCACGGCCACACGCGGCCAGGCGAATGCGCAGGTGGTCGCCCAGGAAGGTCAGGTCCTCCACCCTGGCGCTCACTTCGTTCCGGTAGCTGCCGGGCTCCGGGTTGATCGCGACGCGCTCGGGCCGGATGGACAGCGTGACATCGTCCCCTGCCTCGCAGGGCGCCACCTTCAGCGCTCGGATCTTCTCGCCCCCCGTTTCCACGTCGCACACGTCGCCGTCCAGCATCGCCGTGACGCGGCCGTGCAGCTGGTTGTTCTCGCCGATGAAACGGGCGACGAAGGCGCGCTCAGGCTCCTCGTACAGCCCCTCGGGCGCCGCGATCTGCTCCACGATGCCGCCCCGCAGCACCGCGATCCGGTCCGACATGACCATCGCTTCCTGCTGGTCGTGCGTGACGTAGACCACGGTCACGCCCAGAGTGCGGTGGATGCGTCGGATCTCGTACTGCATCTCCTCGCGCAGGCTGCGGTCGAGCGCTCCAAGCGGCTCGTCCATCAGCACCAGGGTGGGCTCGAACACCAGCGCGCGCGCGATCGCGACGCGCTGCTGCTGACCGCCGGAGAGCTGCCCCGGCCGGCGGTCCGCGAAGCCTTCGAGGCGGACCAGCCGGAGCGCGCGTTCGACCCGCCTGCCGCGCTCGGCGGCGTCCATGCCCCTCACCTCCAGCGGGAACGCGAGGTTGGCGCCGACGGTCATGTGGGGAAAGAGCGCGTAGTTCTGGAAGACCATCCCGATCCCGCGCTTGCGCGGTGGCAAGTCGTGGATGGGCCGGCCGTCCAGGAGGATCTCGCCGGCGGTGGGTGCCTGGAACCCCGCGAGCATCATGAGGATCGTGGTCTTGCCGGACCCCGAGGGGCCGAGCAGCGTCACGAACTCGCCGGTGCGGATGCTCAGGTCGAGGTCCTCGACGACCAGTGTGCGTCCGTCGTAGCTCTTGGCCACGCCCCTGAACTCGACGTGGGCGGTGTCCCGGCGGGCTGTCACGACACCCCCGGGGGCATCGTGAGCAGCGCGGCGTAGAGGTCGATCGCGTACCAGAGGTTGGCGATGCGCAGGTTCTCGTCCGGGGCGTGCTGGTTGTTGTCGTGATTGGCCACCGGGACCACGATGGCGGGTTTGCCCGCGACATCGGTGAAGAGGTAGAGCGGCAGCGTGCCGCCCATCCCCGGCGCCAGGACCAGCGAGCCGGGCCCGAAGGCGCGGTCGGCCGCGCGCGACGCCGCCCCGATCACCTGCTGCACGAACGGATCCGCCATCTCCGTCCGAGCCGCCGGGTAGCCACCGCCGCCCGTCACCTTCGCGATGCGCGGATAGCGGAGCCGCGTCTCCATGTCGGGATCCTCCGGGACTACGTGGAAGCCCTGCCGCTCGATGTGGTTCACGACGAGCTGGCGCAGGTGGGCGGGATCGTTGCCCTTGACCAGACGGATGCCGAGCGCGGCGACCGCGGTGTTGGGGATCACGTTGCGGGCCAGCGCGCCGGTGTTCCCGCTCGTCAGGCCGCGGATGTTCAGCGCGGGCAACAGGAGCCGTTCGGCGATGGTCTCGGGCTGGCCTTCGGTCCACGCAAGGCCCAGTTCCTCGCGGAGCAGGGGATCCACATCCGGAATCGATTCCAGCGCCGCCTGCTCCTCCTCGCCGATCGGTTCGGCGGTGTCGTACCAGCCCTCGACCAGCACGTTGCCGTCGGCGTCCTTCATCGTGGCCAGCAGGTGCGCCAGGATGCTCCCCGTGTCGGGCGCCCAGTTGCCGTAGTGGCCGGAGTGCAGGTTGCGCGTGGCCCCGTAGACGGTCACCTCCATCCCCATCGCACCGCGCACCCCGAAGGTCAGCTGCGGCCGCCCGCTCTGGTGCGCGGGCCCGTCGCAGAAGAGCCAGATGTCGACCTCGTCGAGCTTCTCGGCCCGCATTTCCATGTAGCGTCCGAGATTGCGCGAGCCCGCCTCTTCCTCGCCGTCGAAGAAGAAGACCAGGTTGGAGGTGGGCGTCACGCCGCCCTCGCGGAAGGCGTGCAGTACGGTCACGACCGCCGAGATCGGCGCCTTGTCGTCGCCGGCGGAGCGCGCGTAGACGCGCCACTCGGGGTCGACCGCCTCGCCCGGCCCGGGCATGGGGATGGGCTCGCCGCCCGCCTCCATCGAGGCCGAATAGACCGTGGGCTCGAAGGGCGGGTGGGTCCAGTTGCGAGGGTCGGCGGGCTGACCGTCGTAGTGGACGTAGATGCCGAGGGTGCGGGTCGCGCCGGGCGCGTTGAGCTCGCCGTAGACAAGCGGCGCCGCGCCGTCGATGGTGAGCAGCTCGGACTCGGCGCCCGCCTCGCGCAACAGGTCGCGGATGTAGACCGCGTTCCGCGTGATGTCCTCGGTGTCGCTGGCGCGGTTGGGGTAGGTGAGCAGCTCGGCGAAGTCGCGCACGATCTCGGCCTCGTGGGCGCGGCGGTAGGCCTGCGCGACATCGGCGCCGGACTGCGCGGGGAGGGGGATGGGAAGGAGGGCGGCGGCCGAAAGCAGCGCCGCGCGCGTGAAGCGTGCAGGAAGTGACATGGGCGTGGTCAGGGGTTCAGGAGGCCGCGGCCGCGAGCTCCTCCTCGATGAAACGGTCGATGTGGCTCTCGAGCACCGTCATCGGCAGCGATCCCGGACCGAGCACGGCCTCGTGGAAGCGCCGCAGATCGAAGTCGTCGCCCAGGGCGGCCTCCGCCTTGCGGCGCAGTGCCACGATGGCGCGCTTGCCCATCTGGTAGCCGAGCGCCTGTCCCGGCATGTCGGTCGAGTAGCGCAGCGACTCGGACGTGATCTGGGTTTCGGAGTCGAAAATGTGGTCGCGCATGTACTGGCGGCCCTCCTCGAGCGTCCAGCCGAGCAGGTTCATGCCCGTGTCGACGACGAGCCGGGTGGCGACGAAGATCTCCATCATGTAGGCGCCGTACTCGCTGAGCGGGTCGTCGGCCAGGAAGCCCGAGTCGATTCCTAGGAAGGTCGAGTACATCCCCCAGCCCTCGGTGTAGGCGGTGTGCATGCCGTTGCGGCGGATGTCCGGCAGCGCCTCGTTGGCGTACTGGCGAGTGATGTGGAAGTGGTGTCCGGGGAAGAGCTCGTGCAGCGAGATGCCGGCGTACGTCAGCCAGCTGCGTTTGTCCAGGTCGGAGCCGTTGAAGTTGTAGTAGCCGACTGGATCGGTGGGGGTGGGGGGGTTGTAGTAGCCGAAGGTCTGGGAGCCCTCGAGGGCGGGATCCAGGCGCCGCGCGCCGAAGGCGGCGTCGGGCTTGGTCGCGAAGAACTCGTCGGCGCGTTCGAAGAATCTGCGCGACGGCTCATCGAAGCGCTGCGCGACCTCCTCCACGGACTTGGGGAAGTAGTCCGGGTTGGTGGGAATGAAGCGCCTGAAGTCGTCTATCGAGCCCTCGAAGCCGATCCGCTGCTGGATGGCTAGCATCTGCTCCTCGAGTTCCGCCACGTTCCGGAGCCCGATCTCGTGGATCTCTTCGGGCGTGATGTCCATGGTCGTGTGTCGGCGCACCAGGTAGCGGTAGGCCGCTTCGCCGCCGGGCTGGCGCGACAGGCCGACCTCGGGGGGCGCGGCGGCGCGGTAGTCGCCGTCGAGGAAGGCGGCGAGGCGTTCGAGCGCGGGGTTGATCCCGGCGTCGACGATGCGCTCGGCCTCGGCGAGGAAGGCGGCCGCTTCCGCACCCGTGTCCCCACCTTCGCCCTCCGCCCCGAGGCGGGCTTCCGCCACCGCGAAGGGACCGGTGGAAAACGGGGCGGTATTCGCACGAACAACCCCGACCACGGCATCCATGTTGGGCTGTGGCACGACGATTCCCCGCTCCAGCTGGCCGCGGGCGTGCGACTCCACGAAGCCGACCGCGTCCGGGACCTGGGCGAGCAGGTTCAGGTAGGTCTCGCGGCCCGCGGCGTCGGCTACCGGCACCATGCCGAAGAGCTGGCGCAGGCCCCCGACCGCGGAGGAATAGGGGGTGAGGACGTTGGTGATCACCCAGTAGTGGTCCAGGCCCTCGATGGTCATCGACGCGCTGCGCTGGAGGACCTCCCAGGTGATGGTTTCGTCGGGGCTCAGGGCGCCCATGTCGATCGCGGCGAGCCGGTCGAGGACGGCGCGGCTGAACTCGGCGTCGGCCTCGGCGCGGTCGAGCGTGGGCAGGGGGATGCGGTCGAGGGGCAGCCCTTCGCGGGCGCGGGCGCGGAAATCGACCTCGAGCTGGCGCTGCCAGGCGTCCTCGGCAATGGCGGCGAGCCGGGCGCTTGCGGACGGTTCGGCGGTCTGGTCCTGACCTGTGTCGGTGCAGGCGGCGGCCGCCATCCAGAGGGTGATCCCGGCCAGGGACAGAGCGGACTTGGTCGTCATGAGATCGCCTCAGTTTCTGCGGCGGGAGGCCATTTCCCTTTTCAATTCGTCGACGCTGACAACGCGGTGCTCGCCTTCGTCGCTCTGCAGGGTAATCGTTTCGCGGAAGATGTTGACGCTGACCACACGTTCGGGTCCGCGGGCGGTTCTCAGTATCCGACCTTCTCGCGGGAACCGGCGGCGCGCGTCGACGTAGCTCTTGTGCTCGTACATGAGGCAGCACATCAGGCGCCCGCAGCAGCCGGAAATCTGGGCCGGGTTGAGCGAAAGGCTCTGGTCCTTGGCCAGCTGCAGGCTGACCGGCTTCAATTCCGGGAGCCAGGTCGAGCAGCACAGTTCCCGCCCGCACCGCCCCACACCCCCCAGCAGCGCGGCCTCGTCGCGCACCCCGATCTGCTTGAGCTCGATGCGCGTGCGGAAGGCGCGGGCCAGGTCGCGCACCAGCGCGCGGAAGTCCACCCTCTTCTCGGCGGTGAAGTACACGATGAGCTTCTTGCGGTCGAACTGCCACTCGGTCTCGGTCACCTTCATCCGGAGACCGTGGCGGGCCACGTACCTGCGCGTCTCGCGGCGCGCCCGCCTCTCGTCGTCCGTCTTGTGACGGGCGCGGCTCACCTCGTCGGCTCCGGCCAGGCGGAGGATGCGGAGCGTGGGCGTGGGTGTCGCGCAGCCGCCCGACGACGAGCACTTGCGCTCGGCGATGTTGCCGACCGCGGTGACCTCGCCCAGGTCCTCGCCCCGGTCGGCCTGCACGATGACGCGGTCGCCCGGCGCCAGTTCGAGCGCGTCGAACCGGAAATAGCCACGGCGAGTGCCCTTGAAGCTGACCTCCGCGAAGCCGGGCACGTCAGCGCCCCGAGTCTGCCGGAGGCTCGTTCCAGGTGCCCATCGCCTCGTACTTGGCCCACCGCCTCGCGACGAGCGAATCGGTGTCGTGTGCGTCGAGTTCGGTCAGGTGCCGGAGAATGGCGGCGGCCACGGTCGTCATGGTGGACTCCGGATCGGCGTGCGCACCGCCCGGAGGTTCGGGAACGACCTCGTCCGCGACGCCCAGCTTCAGCAGGTCGGACGAGGTGAGGCGCAGGGCGCGCGCCGCCTCGGACCGCTTCTCCGCGGAGCGCCAGAGGATCGCCGCGCACCCCTCGGGCGAGATGACCGAGTAGACCGAGTGCTCGAGAAGCAGAATTCGGTCGGTGACTCCCAGCGCGAGCGCGCCTCCCGACCCGCCCTCGCCGATCACCACCGAGATCGTAGGCACCCTCAGGCGGGCCATCTCGCGCAGGTTGGTCGCGATCGCCTCGGCCTGGCCGCGCTCCTCGGCGCCGAAGCCGGGGTAGGCTCCCGGGGTGTCGATCAGCGTCACGACCGGCTTGCGGAACTTCTCGGCCATCTTCATCAGCCGGAGCGCCTTGCGGTAGCCCTCGGGGTGCGGCATCCCGAAGTTGCGCAGCAGGTTCTCCTTCATGTCGCGGCCCTTCTGGTGCCCGATGAGCATGACCGACCGTCCGTCCAGCCGCGCCCATCCGCCGACGATGGCTTCGTCGTCGCGGAAGCGCCGGTCGCCCTTGAGCTCGAACCAGTCGGTGAAGACGGCCTCGACGTAGTCCAGCGTGTAGGGGCGGCGCGGGTGGCGGGCCACCTGGACCTGCTCCATCGGGTCCAGGTTGCGGTAGGTCTCTTCCCGCAGCACGTCGAGCTTGGCGGAGAGCACCCGGAGTTCGTCGGAGACGTCCAGCCCCCGCTTGCCCGCCATTGTGCGCAGTCGCGCGATCTGGTCCTCTATCTCGACAATGTCGCGCTCGAATGCGAAATGCGCGGCAGATGACACGTCCGATTCTCCTTTAATTTGTCCTTCAGGCCGACGCGGCCGGTGCGTAAGCAGGCATCATAACGCCCCGAACCGCCCGCGCCTACCCCTTCAGCACCCAGCCATCGGGATCGATTCGGACATCGGCCGGCTCCCTGGGAACGCTGATTCGGAACATCTGTTCCCGTTCGGTCACCTCGATCGTTGCGTCGAGCGCGTCGCCCGGGGTCCCCTCTCCCGGCACCACCCGCACCTGCAGCGGCAGTCGGAAGGTGGGCCAGTCGGCCGACTGCGTCTGGCGCACGGTCAGCACCACCTCGCTCCCGTCACCTGACATCTCCCACTCGGATTCCAGCACCGGATACCCCGGCTGAAACACCCACTGGTCGAAGAACCAGTCGAGGGGCCGACCCGAGACATCCTCGAAGGCCTGCCGCAGGTCGTCGGTCAGAACGGTGCCGTAGGCATGCCGCTCGTAGTAGGCGCGCATGCCCTCGAAGAAGGTCTCGTCGCCGACCACGCCTCTGAGCATGTGGAGCACCCAGGCGCCCTTGGAGTAGTTGTTGACGTTGAGCAGGTCGAAGAGGTTCTCCGGCGGATCCGCGGGTACGATCGGACGGGCCGTGACGCCGGAGCGCAGGTAGGACTGGCGGCTCCGCTCCATTCGCTCGCGGAATTCGCCGATCCCGTCCGCGGCCTCGAAGAACAGCGCGCCAAAGTAGGTAGCGAAGCCCTCGGAGAGCCACAGGTGGGTCCAGTCGGCCTCGGTGACCGAGTCGCCGAACCACTGGTGCGAAACCTCGTGGGCCACGGTGCCCTCGCCCAGGCGGCTCGCGGCGATCGCCCGCTCCGAGTAGAAGATCGCCGACGCGTTCTCCATGCCGCCGAAGCGGGTCGCCGACTGGACGTTGGCGAGCTTGGCGAACGGATAGGGACCGATCGTGCGGGTAAAGAAGTCGACCATCTCCGGAGCCCGGTCGAAGACCTGCCGGGCGAAGGCGACGTCCTCGGGATAGGCCCAGAAGGAAACGTCGATGCACCCGTCCGGGTCCGGGCTGGCGGGCGCGCTCCCGCAGGCCGCGCGTCCCAGCGACTCGACGGCGAAGTCGGCCGCGCCGACCACCATGGTGTAGGTGGGCTGCGGCACCTCCGATGCCCAGCGCCAGGTGTTCCTCCCTTCACCGCCCCCCAGCGCATCGGCCGCCGCCGGGGCCGGGCCGCCGACGAGCGCGCCGTTCCCGATCACCTGCCACTCCGGGGGCGCGTGCACCGTGAGGCTCACGGTCGCCTTGTCGGTCGGATGATCGACTGAAGGGAGCCAGAAGCGGGCGCGGTTGGGCCAGTTGTCGGCGAACGCCACGGGGTCGCCGTGTACGTTGTCGCGGATGACGAAGCCGTCGTCGGGGGTGCCGAAGTACTCGACCACGACGTCGGTGTCAGCGTCTCCCTGCCCCCGGGGGAGGGTCACCGTGAGCTTGCCTCGGGCGTAGTCGTACCCGGCCGGCCGACCGTCGGCGAGCACCGCGCTGATACCCATGCCCGTGAAATCCAGCGGCAGCTCGGCGGCACCGTTCGGACGCACGGTCAGCGTCGCGCGGCCCTGGATTTCGGGCGCCCCGAGTGACAGCTCGACATCGTAGTGGAGGACATCGGCCATGCCGCCGTACTCGCCGGGCGCGGCTGGAAGGCCGGCCTCGACGGGGAGTGGCTCGGGGCTGGTTCGGGCCGAGCCGCAGGCGGCGGTCGCGACGAGAGCGAGCAGCGCAGCGATTCGAGCAGGCATTTGCGGTACCGGGTTTCCGGGGGAATGATGCGGAAAGGGTACTACCCCAAAAGACGGAGAGGAAAGCCATGACCGCAAGGGGCTACGCAACCACGATCGTGACCGCTCTCTCGGCAGCTGTGGCGCCGCTGGCCGGCGCCCGAGGGGTGAGGGCGCAGGCCGGAGCACCCGCAGAGGCCGAGGCGCCGACGCGGATCGTCTTCGAAGGCGTCACGCTGATCGACGGTACGGGCGCGGGTCCGCGGTCAGGAATGGTCATCGTTTTGGAGGGGGAGGAGATCGTCGCGGTCCTCCCTGCCGACGAGCTGGGTGATGAGCAGCGCGACAGTGCCGAGGTGGTGGATGGAAGCGCCTGGTTCGCCATCCCGGGCCTGATCGAGTCGCATACCCACGTGGCCACGATGGCGAACCGCGCGCGGGCCGAGTTCATCCTGAACCGATACCTCTACGGCGGCATCACCACCGCGCGGGACATGGCGGGCGATGTCCGCTCGCTCATGGACCTGCAGCGCGCATCGCTTGTCAAGGAGATCGACGCGCCCGACCTGTATTTCTCGGCGCTCATGGCCGGCCCTGATTTCTTCACCGATCCGCGGACGGTCTCTTCGGCAGCCGGCGAGACGCCGGGCGCGGTGACGTGGATGCAGGCAGTCACCGAGGAAACCGACCTGGCGGAAGCGGTGACGCTGGCGCGGGGGACATGGGCAACCGGAATCAAGACCTATGCCGCGATCGATGGCAACCTGCTCGCGGCGATCGCCGGCGAAGGCCGCCGACAGGGGATCCCGGTGTGGGCGCACGTGCACGTCGGGCCGGCGCGATCGCTCGAGGTCGCGCGCGCCGGGGTGCGCTCGATGTCCCACGTGTGCGATGTCGGGAGCGCGGCGATCCCCGATGACGTGTTCCGCGAGGGCCAGGAGGGTCTCCGCAGCGGATTCGTCGATGTCGACCTCGACGACCCGGCTATCGATTCGGTGTTTGCGGTGATGAAACGGAACGGCACGGTCCTCGATGCGACGCTGCGGATCGTGGTCGAGATCGGGCAGCGGCGCATGGCAGCGATCGACACGGTCGGGGCGCGGCCCCCGGGGGAGGCTGGCGACAGCGCCCGTGCCCGCGGCGGGCCGGACCGCCCGCCCGTGCCGCCAATCGACCGGCGGCGGCGCGGGGTGCGGCCCCGGTGCGAGACGGCCGACGCCATGGCCCTGACGCGCCGCGCCTACGAGGCCGGCGTCCTGATCGCGGCGGGCACCGACGGCATGACCCCGCCCGATTCGACCTTCCCGGCCCTGCACGAGGAAATCCGCCTCCTCAATGAGGACGTCGGCCTCCCGATGCTGGACGCCTTGAAGGCCGCCTCGCTGCACGGCGCCGTCGCGCTCGGGATGGACGACCGGATCGGCACGCTGGAGCCCGGCAAGCACGCGAACATCGTCTTCCTCCGCGAGGACCCCCTGGCCGGCGCGGAGAGCCTGCGGTCGGTGGAGCTGACGGTGAAGCGCGGAACGCTGTACTACCGGCGCGATTTCGTGCTGGGGGCGCCGCCGTCGCTGCCGGGCGGGTTGCCAGGGCGGTAGATCGGGATCACCACTATCGTCTGGGGACGTCCGGACGTTGGTTCAGCTTAGCCGATAAACTGAACCATGAGCGGTACGGCGTGGATGTCCACACTAGCCACGGCTGGGAGTCCTGGGTCGCGCGACGCAGCATAAACGCCGGCCTGAGGTTGACCTCATGCGCCCCGACGGCGCGTCTGGATCCCGTTGCGAGCCCGTCCCGCCGTGGCGATGTTGTTCAAGGCTCCGGCTGAGCTGGTTGGCGCCGGACAACGGACACGCGCCCCCACACGCGGAGCGGACCGCGAGTCATGAAGAAGAGGAACAGCGCACCGAGCCCGTTCGGAATCGCGGCGCTGGACCTGTTTGCATCGGCCCTCGGTGCCTTCATCCTGATCGCGGTCGTCATCTTCCCGATGATCGGGGAGGCGCTGCCGGACATCCCGGCCCCGCCGGCTCCCACCATTATGGCCGTGCCAACTCCCGACTCGGTCGTGTGCCCGGTGTGTCCCACGTGTCCGGTCGTCGCCGCCGTTGTGGAGCCGATCGCCTGCCCGGTGTGCCCCACATGCCCGGTCCCGGAACCCGTGCCGGAGACGATCTGTCCCGCCGTGCCCGACCCCGTCGCGTGCCCGGTCTGCCCTACGGTGCCTGCCCCCGTCATATGCCCGGAGCCCGCGCCTGCGCCGATCCAGGTGGACGCGCCGCAATTCCGGTTCCCTCATCTCGACCTCATCGTCGCGCTGGATGTCACCAACAGCATGCGCGGGCAGGTCGCCTCGCTGAAGGCCGAGGTCGAACAGCTGGCCGTCCTCATGAACCGGATCTCGCCGAGCTTCGGCATCGGGATGGTCGCGTTCGGCGATCGCCGATGGGAGAGCCCGCTGTTTCTGTTCCCGTTGCGGGAAATCTCCGGCCCGACCGCGAACCGCGACGCGTTCCGCACGTTCGTAAACGGCCTGTCGGTGGGCATGGGAACCGGACGCGGCAACAACCCCGACAGTCCCGAGGCCTTCTATGACGCGCTTTCGGCGGCTTCCCGGATGACCTGGCGGCCGCGATCCGAGCGAAGGGTCGTCGTTCTGGTGACCGACAACCCGGCGTACGCCGAGGAGATCGATCGGTCCATCCAGGTCGCAACCGGCATCGGACGACCCGAAGGACATCGGGTCTCCACGGTCTACGTCAGGACGGGGGGCACGAACTCCGCCACGGAAGAGTTTCTTCGCAGCGTCGCTGAAGCTGGCGGTGGCCAGTACGTGCGAGACGTCGGAGGCTCACTGACGGTCAACCTGCTCCTGTCTCTGTTCTGACCCCACCAGTCTGTTCGACAGATTGCCCAGGCAGTACTGGCCGATCCTGTTCAGGACACCCTCTTCCTTCCCCCGGATGATGTACATCGCGAACATCAGCACCGCCGATTGCATCAGGGCGAGCAGGGTCGTGTAGAACGCAACCCCGAGGTCCCCCGTCAACTGCTCCATCATCTCGGGTCCGAGCGATCCCTCCGTGATGCTGGCGCCCGCGAACATGACCCCGGCGCTGCGCATCGCGAATGCGATACCCAGTACGGTCCCGATGAAGCCGAGCGTCGGTACCAGCCAGACGACGTAGCGCAACATGTTGTACCGCTGCTCGATTTCATGCTGATAGAGTTCGAGCGACACGTTGGTCATCGTGTTGATCTGGTCCACCGACCCGCTGTTGCGGAATTGCAGAAGCGCGCTGGTCAGCAGGCGCTGCAGCAGGTAGCGCCTCTCCGGGTCGGACTCGACCACCCGATGGTAGATCGGGGTCAGGTCGCGTTTGCGCAGGATGGTCTCGTCGTCCTCAGGCAAAAGCCCGAGGTGTATCTGCTCGCCCTCCCGGCGGCCCGCGAGATGGCGCACCACCAACTCCCCGGCGGCCGCGCAGAAGACGATCCACATCACGTTCTGTATGGTGAACGGGTAGGGGAAGATCCGGGTGTTCCTGTCGACCAGCAGTTCGGCGGCCATGCTGTCGTCGCCGGCCGGGAACACGTAGGACAGGACCCCCACGAGAACGATGCCGACCAGCAGGGAGACGAACAGGGTTACGGCTCGGAACGGTACCTGCTCGTCCCTCCTGTCGCTCATCGCCGCCCGCACTCGGGAAGGCGAACTCCGCCCAGCTGGGGATTGATGCCGGACTCGAAGCGCATCAGCGGCTTCGGTATGCATCCCGAGAGGCGATTGTCGCGGAGTGTCAGCCGCCTCAGGCTGGTCAGATTGGCCAGTTCGGCAGGTATCTGCCCGGAAAGCTGGTTCCCGCTGAGGGCAAGGAGTTCGAGCTGCACCAGTTGGCCCAGCTCGGGCGGGATCCGGCCGGCGATCTGCGTTCGGGAAAGGCGCAGCCGCTTGAGGCTCGCCAGCTTCCCCAGGTCCGGCGGGATGATCCCGGTCAGCGGGTTGTTGTACAGGTGCAGGTCCTCGAGGTTCGACATCGCACCCAGTTCGGCCGGTATCTGGCCCGACAGCTGGTTGTCCTCGAGGAACAGCGCCTTGAGCTTGCCCAGCGAGCCCAGCTCGGCCGGAATCGCACCGGTCAGCCGGTTTCCACCCAGGTTGAGGAGCTCCAATTCCGTGACGCGAGCGAGCCGCGTGGGAATCACGCCCCCCAGATTGTGCCCGTTGAGGTCGAGCCCCACGACGTTCTCACCGCGAGACCGCACACCGGTCCAGGACCGCCGGGGCAAGGCGAGACCCCAGTTCAGGTCGCCGGTGGTCCCGGCCAGATCGCTTCTCGCGGCGAGCAGCAGCTGTTCGTCGGTAAGCCGCTCTTCGGCCCGCCGGCGCGCCGCCTCCATGGTCCGGGCCTGTCGCTGCGCCGGGTTCCCCAGCCGCTCGGCCGCGGTCCGGCGGGCCTGGTCCACCCGCTCCTGCTCCGCCAAGCGGGCCTCTTCCGCCAACCGGGCCTGCTCCGCCAGGCGGGCCTCTTCAGCCAGCCGCTCCTGCTCCGCCAAGCGGGCCTCTTCCGCCAGACGGGCCTGCTCCGCGATCCGCTCCATCTCCAGGCGAGCTTCTTCCGCCAACCGCGCGTCCTCGGCCCGGCGGGCCTCCTCGGCGAGCCGCCGCTCCTCCTCACGCCGCTCGGCGTCGACGCGGGCCTGTTCCGCCAACCGCTCCTCGCGTGCGATCCGACGTTCCTCGGCGAGCCGCCGCACCTCGGCCTCCGCCTCGTCCCTGCGGCGCGCCTCTTCCGCCTGCGCCTCCGCCTCCCGCCCCGCCGCCAGCAGTTCCGTCAGGCTGGTGCGGTCGAGATATCCCGTGGCCTCGATGCCCCGGTCGGTCTGCCATTCCCGGAGTCCCTGGCGCGCTTCGGGTTCCAGCACGCCGTCGGCGTCCCCGGCGTAGCGCCCCTCGGCGGAAAGTCCGAGTTCGACCAGCGCCAGGACATCGGTGCCGAGTCCGAGTTGAGCCTCCTGGGCGGCGGCACGCTGCTCCGGCGTTAGGGTCCGGCTCCGTGCCACGAAGACCATCAGGGCAGCTGCGCCCACGATTATGGTGACGCCAGCCGCATATGAGAGACGACGAAGGCTTGCCCCGGGGCGCCCCATCACCGGCTCCAGACGAGGCCGATCTCGGTACGGCCCGCGGCGCGCCTGACGAACAGATCCGGCGTGGCCACGGCCACGGGAGTCTTCGGCGACGACGGCGACGCGCTCACGCGCGAGATCGCCTCGATCTCGGACATCTTCCTCGATCCGAGCACCCAATCGGCCGCGCCCCAGACTCCGAGCAGGCTCCCCACGCCGATGAACCACCTGTTCGCGGTCTCGGTCCGGTCCCGCCTGTGCGCCGCGGACAGGTACTCCCACTCCGCGTCGTAGTCCGCCCGGTCCGGAACGCCCAGCCAGGGCAGCCACTTCACCGTCGCGTAGGAGCCGCCCGCCATGATGGCGCCCCAGAGGAACCTCCTCTTCCCCGACCCGCGCCTCCCGCTGGCGTCCCTGTACTGATCCTCCAGAGCCGGACTGGCCAATGTGGGGAGCTCGCCTTCCATCGTCTCCATGTCCCGGCTTCCCAGGACAAAGTCGGCGGCCCCCCAGGTGAGCAGGCCGGCACCAGCCAGCGTGACGCCGTTCCTGACGGTGCGCGCCGTCGAGTGCCTGTCAATTGCGGCTTGATGGGAGGCCGGGTCGGCGTACGCGTCCTCGTCCCCCGGCTCGAACACGATCCTGGTCGTGGCAATGGCGACGATGGCCAGCGTCCCTCCCCACAACCACCTCTTCAGGCCCGACGACCGGCGCCCCTTCGACCTCTCGTATTGCGCGTGGATGTCCGGGATCACGGATCCCGTCGCCGTGGGCTGCGCTCCGCCCGTCACGGTTCCCACGACCTCGACTTCCGCAGCGAGGACGTATCCGATCAAGTCGTCCTCGCCGGGCTGGCCGGGTATCGACACGATATGGTACGGACCCGACTCCCCGATCCAGTCGAGCGTCGCACCTGCCGCCAAGTTGGCGATGATCGGGCCGGAATCGGACGGGTCAAGCCGGACGGCCGCGCCATTGCCTAGCGCCCTGACCTGTTGGGCCGAGGCGAGCCCGTGCCCGGTAGCGAGTGGTGCGAAGGAGACTCCGAGAATCATGATGCCAGCGCCGACCAGGCCGTGCTTCAGCTTCATTCTCGCTATTTGATTCCTCGCGCTGTCCTGATCCGCCGCCGCCGGACCAATCCCGCTCTCGCGGACGGTTGGTTGCCGAGCCGAATTCTAGCGGATCACCCCGATGTGGTCCAGGAAGTTTGCGCAGTGGGCATGACGGGGGCCGTGAGCAACGGCGGCGGGGCAGATGGACCTGTTTCCGGTGACGGAACCCTGATCGCCTCCCTCTACCTTCCTCCCTCGGAACGATTCGCGGACCCGAGAGCGGGGAGGTATGATCTGGCCACCATGCAGACCCAAGCACCGAAGACGTGGATGTCCTGCGGATGCCGGACGACGGCAACCGCTACGAGTTCATCGGGGGGCGGCTGTACGTGACGCGGACGAGCCGGGGCACGAGCGCTTCTCTGTCGAACTCCCGGTCCGGCCTGGTCGTGAGCGTCTGGGCCTGATCGACCTTGCCGAGGTCTTCTCGCGTCATCTGGACCTGTGGGAGAGCGGAGCGTAGAATCGCAAGGCGCATCCCCACGGTCCTCTCGCTATCCCGGACTTTGACGCCATGAACCCGACCCAGCCCCTTGCCCTCGTTCTCGTGATCCTCGCGGCCGCCTCCTGTACCGGCGGCGACCCGCCTCCCACGCAGGACTCGCCTTCCGCGCAGGGATTCGAGGCGCCCCCCGCGCCCGGCACCTCCCACGCCGAGCTTGTCTCGTTCTTTTCGGCGTGGCGCGAATTCGAGGAGCCGCCCATGCTGGACGGCGTGCCCGACTACTCCGCCGCGAACATGGCCGCGCAGCACGACGCGCTGGCGGGGTGGATGGCGGCGCTGGCGGCCTTCGACACCACCGGCTGGAGCGTCGAGGAGCAGATCGACTGGCAAATCGTGCGGGCCGAGATGAACGGACTCGACTTCGATCATCGCGTCCGCCGGCCCTGGGCGCGGGATCCTGCCTACTACGCATCCGTCTTCGCCGCGCGCAGCGACGTGCCGGCGCACGAGGGGCCTGTCGTGCACGGCTTCATCGACCTGTGGACCTATGCGTATCCGCTCTCCGACAGCGACGCCGAAGAGCTCTCCGGACGCATCGGCGGGATACCGGCGCTGTTGGACCAGGCGCGCGTCAACCTTGCCGACGCCGAGGCCGCCGACCTATGGCAGGCCGGAGTCCGATCCTTCAACGCCCAGGCGAGGGACCTCGGCGGCCTGGCCGTGCAGGTGCGCGGCGCGCATCCCGGGCTCGATCAGGCGATCGGCGACGCACGCGAAGCCTCGCTGGCCTTCCGTGACTGGATCGAGGCCGAAGCCCCGAGCCGCACCGGGCCGTCGGGCGTGGGGAGCGACAACTACACCTGGCTCATGCAGAACGTCCACCTGGTGCCCTACTCCTGGGGGGAGCAGGAGACGCTCATGCGCCGCGAGCTCGCCCGCTCGCACGCCACCCTGCGCTTCGAGGAGAACCGCAATCGCGCCCTGCCTGAACAGGAACGGATCGGATCCGCCCAGGAGTACGATCGGCGGCTGAACGAGTCGGTGGACCGCTACATGGAGTTCCTGGTCGCCGAGGAGGTGCAGAGCGTCGCCCCCTACGCGGATTCCGCACTGCGGGCGGTGAACGGCGGCTTCACCCCGGCCGAGCCCGGCCAGATCCGCAACTTCTTCTCCGAAGTCAACTACCGCGATCCGGACGCCTTCCGCCCACACATGCACCACTGGATCGAACTGGCACAGATGGACCTGGAGCCGCATTCGAGCCTGATCCGGGCCACGCCGTCGCTGTTCAACATCTACGACGCCCGTTCCGAAGGGCTGGCGACCGGGGTCGAAGAGTGGTTCATGCACCTGGGCCTGCTCGAGGGCTCGCCCCGATCGCGCGAGCTCACCTGGATCATGGTCGCCCAGAGGGCGGGCCGGGCCCTGAGCGGTCTGCGGCTGCACTCCGGCGACTACGACATGGAAGAGGCCGTGGCCCACTCCATGAAGTGGACGCCGCGGGGGTGGCTGCCGGACGGCGCGCTCGTTCGGGGGGAGCAGCACCTCTACCTGAGGCAGCCGGGGTACGGCACCAGCTACCTGAGCGGCAAGGCGCAGATCGAGGAGCTGGTCGCGGAGTACGCTCTGCAGGAGGGCAGCGACTTTACGATCAAGGGGTTCTTCGACGAGTTCTACGGCGCCGGCGTCATTCCCACGGTCCTGGTACACTGGCAGATGACCGGCCAGATGCATCCGATCCTTGTGGAGGGGGCGCTGGGCATGGAGTGAGTCATCGGGGTCACTATGGCGGGGACAAGGAGAATAGATCGTGAGGTCTCCTGCTTCGATGGGGCTCAGGCGACTGTCTGTCGCGCTGGGGATCGGTTTGGCCGTGTGCGTGCACGCTGCGGCCGCGCAGGACCGGGAGCTTTCGGGCGACTTTCCCGAGGTCTACCGGGCGGGCGGGATGAATGCACCCGAATGGGCCTTCTTCGAAGGTCCTTCACGCGCAGGATTCGACGGCGCCGGAAACCTCCATGTCCTTGACACCTCGGCCGGCCGGGTCGTCGTCCTCGACTCGGAAGGCGGATTGGTAAGCATCATCGGGCGTCAGGGACAGGGCCCCGGTGAGTTCAACAGGCCGATGGACCTTGCCGTCTGGCGTGACGGACGCTTCGCGGTCTTCAACCTAGGGCACACCGCATACCAGCTCTTCACGCCGGACGGAGAATTCGAGCGGTTGGTGAGGATCGGCGCCGGCCAGGGTCCGGGGGCCATGTTCGGCGCGATGAGACTGGGAATCAAGCCGGATCCGCTCGGCAACGCGCTAGTCGCCCAGGGAGCGCCTGCCGTGATGAACAGGATGGGGAGCCTTTTCGGTGAGATGCTGGGTGACACGCAGGATTCCGGGGACGCCGGGGTCGACGACCGCGGGCTTGAGCGGCTGACCCTGGACGGAGATCTGGTTTCGTCTACGCCGATCCTGCAGGGATGGAGGGTTCCGCAGGAGGAGGTCGCGGACGACTTGAGCGTCGAGGACCTGACGAATCCCTCGGCAATGATGGGGATGCTCAGCAATGAACCGTTCTTTGAACCCGGATTCCACTGGGACATGCTGCCGGACGGAACGATCGCCTATTCGGACTCATCGGCATTCGCCATCAAGCTCGCCGACGCCGATGGACACGTGACTGATGTGCTGACGCACCCGTTTTCGCCGGAGGCCGTTACGGAGGGCATCCGGGAGGGCATGATCGCGCACGCGTTGCGCGAATTGGAAGAGCAGTCGGAAGATCCGCAGTTCGCCGAAGTATCCGCGATGGCGGCAGCCGTCATGCCGGGAATGATGGCGGCCATGCGGGAGGCAACGGAGAACCGCGACTTTCTGGACGAGGTGCCCGTGGTGAGGGGAGTGCGGACGACCTGGGACGGCGGCCTGTGGATCCAGCGGCGGGGAGAGGATCCGTGGGATGACGACGGACCCATCGACATCTTCGACGCGAACCGCGAGTACGTGGGAACATTCGCCGCGGCTGCGCCCGGGATGCCCGCCGCCTTCGGACCGGATGGCATGGTGCTCTACTGGGAAACCGACGAACTCGACGTGCCGAGCATCGTGGTCAAGAGGCTGCCGACGGAAGTCAGGTAGGCCATCGAACAGCGGATGGCTGCGGCCGTCCGTAAAGCAAACACGACATTCTGTAATGTTTACTTTACTGTTTCCTGAAAACCCTCACGATCCCGACCGGCGGCGTCAGCTGCTGCGCGTTGTAAGGCGCTTCGTGGATGGCCCGCACCACGTCCATCCCCGCGACCACGCGTCCGAACGCCGCGAACCCCTGCCCGTCGGGGTTGCGCATGCCGCCGTAATCGAGTGACGGCTGGTCGCCGATGCAGATGAAGAAGCTGTGGGTGGCGGTGTCGGGGCCGCCGCGGGCCATCGAGACCGCCCCGTCGGTGTGGAGGATGCCGGTCTCACTGGTGCGTTCGAGTGGGATCGACGGGAAGGGGTCCGCGGCCGCGTCGGGATTCCGGCCGCCCTGTACCACGGCGATCCGGATGGAGTCGTTGGGCTGATTCTCCGCGTGCACGGTGCGGAAGAAGGCGCCGCCATCGTAGTGGCCGCCGTCGACGTAGCGGAGGAAGTTGGTGGCGGTGACGGGCGCCCGGTCGATGTCGATGTCGAGTTCGAAGGTGCCCATGTCGGTTTCGACGACGACCCGCACAGGGTCGGGGGTGGCCGTACGGGCCGGGACGAAGCTGAGGGAAGCTGCGGCCGGCAAGGCGGTGGCCACGAGGATCGCGAGGATCCGGGCACCGGGGGATGACAGGCGGAGCATCATCCCATTGTGTTCCTGCCCGGGTTGGCGGGCAAGGGCTCTTCGGCGCCTCAGCTCTCCGGCGTCCCACGCTTCCTGTTTTTGGAGCGGCCCACCCGGTATGTTGCCCGGTTGCCGGCCCGCAGCCGGGACTTCGCGGGCAAATCCAGCTCCGAAGACGCCAGAGGGAGGATGCGCCTTGGCCGAGAGTAACGCCGAAGCACCCAGACTCACGCCCGTACAGAAGCTCGGTGAGGTCATCGCGGACTTCGTCGAACGATGGATGCCGAACCCGTTCCTGTTCGCCATCATCCTCACCTATGTGGCGGCGTTGGCCGCCTGGTGGTCGGAGGGCTCGAACGCCGCGGAGATCGCCGTCGCCTGGTACAGCGGCTTCTGGGTTCTGCTCACCTTCGCCATGCAGATGGTCATCATCCTGGTGACCGGGTTCGTGGTCGCGTACCACCCCATCGTGAAGCGCGGGATTCTCCGGCTGGTTCGGCTCCCGCGCAACGGTCGGCAGGCGGTGGTGCTCGTGGGCGCGGGCTCAATGCTGACGGGATGGATTTCGTGGGGTCTCGGACTCATCTTCGGCGCCATCCTCGCGCGTGAAATGGGAAAGGTCGCCCATCGCCGGAGCATGGCCGTCCATTATCCGCTGCTCGCCGTGGCGGGATACATGGGCATGAGCCTGACCTGGGGATGGGGGATGTCCAGTTCCGCGGGTCTCCTGCAGGCGACGGACAACAACGTCTTCATGCAGATGGGTATCGTGGACCGGGTGATCCCCGCGAGCGAGTGGGTCTTCCATTCCTATCCGCTGATTCTGACGGCGCTTGCGCTGCTCTACGGCTGCCTGATGCTCTATCTCCTGGCTCCGCCGGACCGCAACTGCCGGGGCATCGCGCGCTATCTTCCCGATGAAGCCGATGCCGAGGACGCTCATCCCCCCGCGCCGGCCATCGCCAGGCCAAGTCCGGCCGACCGGATCAACCACAGCCGCATTCTGGGCGGCATCATTGCCCTGACGGGCGTTGTCATGCTGGGCCGAGAATTCGTTACGGACCCGATGGGAGCGCTCGACCTGAACGTCTTCAACTTCGGGTTCCTGATGGTCGGGATGCTCCTCTACATCAGTCCTTCCCGGTATCAGGACGAGTTCAACGACGCCGTGAAGGGAAGCGCCGGGATCATCCTTCAGTTCCCCTTCTATGCGGGGATCGTCGGCATCATGACCGGGACCGGGCTCGTGGACACGATGACCCAGAGCCTGCTCGACATCTCGGCGGCCAACCCCGACGTCTTTCCCGTGGTGACCTGGATCACGGGCGGGGTCCTGAACGTCTTCGTGCCGTCGGCGGGGAGCGAGTGGGCCATCGTCGGAGGCCCGATGATGCAGGCAGGGGCGGAGCTCGGCGTGCCGCACGGCCAGACCATCGCGGCCTACGCCGTGGGCGATGCCCACACCAACCTGTTCAACCCGTTCTGGGCGATCCCGCTGCTCGCAATCACCGGCCTGCGCGCCCGCGACATGTTCGGCTACGGCATCACCATGATGATCCTGCTGGTCCCCTTCATCGCGGTGGCGCTCTACCTCCTGCCGTATTGACGAGGAGGGATGTCACTACGGTGAGCCGAAGACGGCCTTTGCAGAGCGAATCGGCGGACGCTTACGTTGACGGCCCAACCCGGGCGATGCACGCCCTCACGCCGACTTCCAACGCATCTGAATCATGAACGAATCACGAAAGTCCGATCCGGAGCGCCGCGCCGCCAGTAGCAGGCGCGCGTTCGTCAAATCCGTCGCGGCCGGTTCCGCGCTTGCCGCCGGGCTGCCATCGCTGGCGTCGGGTGAGGTGGCGTCCGGCGACGCGGGGTCCGCCGGAGGAATCTCCGGCAAGACGGTGCGTCCGATCCGCAGGACGCTGTCGCGCCCACCGCTGCCCGCCAGCCAGGTCCCCCCCTCCGACCGCATCGGCCTGGCCGTGGTCGGCGCGGGCGGCATGGGGATGGCCGACGTCGACACCGCGCTCCGCATCCCGGGCGTTGAAATGGTCGCCGCCTGCGACGTGTTCGACGGCCGCCTCGACGCCGCGCGCGAGCGCCACGGCGACATCTTCACCACGCGCGACTACCAGGAAGTGATCGCCCGCGAGGACGTTGACGCCATCATCGTCGGCACGCCCGACCACTGGCACCAGCCGATCTCCGTGGACGCGCTGCGCGCCGGCAAGGCCGTCTACTGCGAGAAGCCGATGGTGCACGATATCGCCGAGGGCCACGACCTGATTCGTGCGCAGAACGAATCGGGCCAGGTCTTCCAGGTGGGCAGCCAGGGCATGAGCTCGCTCGGCAACGAGAAGGCGAAGGAGCTCTACGAGGCCGGCGCGATCGGCCAGCTCAACTACGCCGAGGGGTTCTGGGCCCGCAACGATCCCATCGGAGCATGGCAGTATCCCATTCCGGCCGACGCCTCCGAGGCCACCGTCGACTGGAGGCGCTTCCTCGGACCCGCTCCCGACCGCCCCTACGACCCGCTCCGCATCTTCCGCTGGCGCAACTACCGCGACTACGGCACCGGAGTCGCCGGCGACCTCTTCGTGCACCTGTTCTCCAGCCTGCACTTCGTCGTCAGCTCGCGCGGGCCCACGCGCATCCAGGCCGCGGGGGGGCTTCGCTACTGGAAGGACGGCCGCGAGGTGCCGGACGTGCTCCTCGGCGTCTTCGACTATCCCGAGACCGACACGCACCCCGGCTTCAACCTGTCGCTCCGCGTCAATTTCGTGGACGGGACTTCGGGCAGCACCTTCCTGCGCCTGGTCGGGAGCGAAGGCGCGATGGACGTCACGTGGACTGATGTTGTGCTTCGCAAGAACGTAGCGGTCGACCCCATGGACGCCTTCTCGCAGGAGAAGATGGCCGAGGCGGCGGCGGGTGAAGGTGGCCTCCCCGCGCGGGTTCGCATGCTGCCCCCGGCCGAGACCCGATACGAGGTCGAGCGCGGCTACCGCGGCGCCCACGTCGACCACTTCTTCAACTTCTTCCAGGCGATCCGCGGCGGCCCCCCGGCGCTCGAGGACGCGGCCTTCGGGATGCGCGCCGCCGCCCCGGCGCTGGCCTGCAACCTGAGCTACTTCGAAGACCGGATCGTGCATTGGGACCCCGACGACATGAGGCTGGTATGATGCGCAGACTGCTCCCACTCGTCCCGCTTGCTCTGCTCGCTGCCTGCTCGAGCGGCTCCGACACGCAGCCGGCCGCCGCCACCGCAGACGCCACCACCCCGCCCCCCAACACCCTCACCGAGGCCGAGCGCGCCGCCGGCTGGCGCCTCCTCTTCGACGGCGAGACCACCGCTGGCTGGCGCGGCTACAACCTCGACGCCTTCCCCGACACCGGCTGGGCAGTGGTCGACGGCATGCTCGTCGTCGGAGCGACCGCCACCGACCCCGACGTCCCCATCGGCGGCGACATCGTCACCACCGCGTCCTTCACCGACTTTGACCTCAAGTTCGAATTCATGCTCTCGGAAGTCGCCAACAGCGGCGTGCTTTACCGCGTGATCGAGGAGCCCGGCGCCGCGATCTGGCACAACGCGCCCGAGTACCAGGTCCTCGACGACACCGCGTACATCGAGATGGGCACGATGGACATGAACACGCATCTCACCGGCGACAACTACGACCTGCACGCGGCCGGCGAGAAGACCCTCCACGGCCCCGGCCAGTGGAACACCGCCCGCATCCGCGTCGCCAACAACCACGTCGAGCACTGGCTGAACGGCACCAAAACGGTCGAATACGTGCTCGGCTCGCCGGAATGGGAGGCGCTCGTCGCCGCCAGCAAGTTCGCGCCCTTTCCCCAGTACGGCCGTGCCGCGTCCGGCCCGATCGGCCTGCAGGACCACGGCCGCAACGTCTTCTACCGCAGCATCAAGATCCTGCCGCTGGAGCCGGTCTCGCTCTTCAACGGCACCGACCTCGACGGCTGGCAGGTCCACGGCACCGAGCGCTGGTACGTCGACAGCGGCGAGCTCGTCTGCGAAAGCGGCCCCGACGCGGCCTACGGCTATCTCACCACCGACCGCACCTTCCGCGACTTCGACCTGACCGTCGACTTCAAGCAGGAGGCCGACGGCAACAGCGGCGTCTTCTTCCGTTCGAGCGTCGAAGGCACGACCGTCAGCGGCTGGCAGGCCGAGGTCGCTCCCCCGGGCCTCTTCACCGGCGGCATCTACGAGTCGTACGGCCGCGGATGGCTCATCCAGCCCGACCCCGCGCGCGACGCAGCGCTCCGGATGGGCGACTGGAACACGATGCGCGTGCGCGCGGTGGGCGATCGGGTCACAACCTGGCTGAACGGGACCCGGATGGTGGATCTGGTGGATGAGGGCGTCGGTGCCGGCGCGGGCTCGATCGCGTTGCAGATCCACGACGGGGGTGGGATCAAGGTGCGCTGGCGGAATATCGAGGTCGTGGACCTGGGGGGTGGTCCGCAAAATGCGACCATGCTGCCGGTGACCTGAGAGGGGACTCACGCACCTGCCGCTGACCTTTGAGCATGCTGAACGATGCACGGGCCTGCCGAACCATCACCGTGACCCGTTCGACAGGATGCTGATCGCCCAGGCGCAGTCCAAAGGACTGGTGCTGGTCACGCGAGGCGCGCGCATTCCGCTCTACGACGTGCTGGCGATGTCGGCCTGACTCGGCGGTCGCCCGGCCTCCAGTCTCTCCACCAGTTCAAGCAGCCCCGTGGCTTCCCAGAGACGGTTGCGTTTCGACCTGGACAGCGGAATCAGCACGCCCGCGTTCACGAGTTGCCGCACGGCCGCGTGCACCGCCGACGGGGCCCGCCCGGTGTCGGCTATGGCGTCGGCCGCCGACATGACCGGATGAGCCGGCAGCGCATCGATCACCGCCCAGGCCGCGGCATCGGCCCTGGGGTTGGGGCCCGCCGCCAGTTGGTGGCGCCACTGGTCCTGCAGGTCGCGCACGGCGCCGAGGTAACGGGACGCAAGTGCGGCGGCGCGCGCTGCGGCCTCAGCGAATTCCGCCACCCACTGCACCGGATCTCCAAACCGGAACCGGCCCAGCCCCTCAATGTAGGCATCCCTCTCCGAAGCCAGGATAACGCTGATCGGAGGAACGTAGCGCGGCGCGATGCCACGCCGACGGAGCACGACCTGCACGAGTGCGCGACCGGTCCGCCCGTTGCCATCCTCAAAAGGGTGGATGGTCTCGAACTGCGCGTGCACCAGCGCTGCCTGCGCGAGCGGTGGGAGGTCCTCGCGGTTCATTGCGTCCGTCAGGTCCTCCAGCAACGAATGAACGTGGTCCGGCGGAGGGGGCACGAAATCGGCACCACACGGGTTGTAGTCGTTCCCCCCGATCCAGTTCTGGACCGTCCGCACCTGTCCCGCTACGTGGCGGTTGGACGCGTGGGCCATGACGAGCCGGTGTATCCCGACAATGTCCGCGGTAGCAAACCGGCGTTGGGCCGACGCCGCGTCCATTGCGACCCGCATGGCGTCCACATTGTCCAACACCTCACGGGCCGTCGCACCGACCCGCAAACCCGATTCCGCCCTCGATGCGGCACGTGCCATCGCCCGTACGCCGACCGCAATCCCCTCGACCCTGGAGGAAGAGATCGACTCCGTGCGGAGCAGCTGGCGGGCGAGAGGAGCGAGCACATCGGAGCGCTCCGAGTTCAGCGCGTGGATCGCGCCCTCCGCATCCGACACGAGGCCCGCCGTGGCAGCGTCGAGCGCAAAGGGAAGGTCAGCGAGAGGGTCGGGAAGGAAGGCGTCGTACGCGCACGCCCTCCGGTACTTCGGGGGCGCGTACAGTATGGGATCGTGGCGCCAAATCAGACGGATGTGATGTCCGGGCATCCTGAACGATGGGTTGCTGTTAGTTTAGGTTAGAGCGTAAACTAAACTATAGCGTCGCTCCAGGCCAGCATTCCGCCGACCACCGCGCTAGCTTTTCGCACACACCAGCGCCTCGGAGGGAAGCAGCATGCATGATCGTTTGATCTGGCCGGCGGTCCGGATTGCGGCCGCCGTCACCGTCGTCGTAGTACCCTTTGGTTACGCGATCACCGGGGGTCATACCGATGTGCTGTTGGGGGCGGGCTGCGGGCTCGCGGTCGGTGTGGGCGTGGGTCTCCGCGGAACACCGGACAGCGGATCCTGGACCGGCATCCTGATCGGCTCGATTGTCGGAATGGCCTCGGCACTGATCGCTGGCCTGTTGCCCGGCAACCCCTGGGGATTCCTGGTCCCGCCGGTTCTTGCCCTGTCGGTCGGTTTGATCAGGGTTCGCGGTGCACGCCTCTCCGGGTATCGCGAAATGTGCCGCGAGACATTCATTGCATCCATCCTGCTCTCCATTGGGCTCCTGCCCGCCCTGATTGCGATGGGCAACTTCTCCCATCCGGATGGGATGAACCTGAACAGAGCCCTGTTGCCGGTGATGACAATCGGGTTTGCGCCTGTAGTGGCGCTGATCGCCGGCCTCCTCACCCATCGGCACGACGGATGGCGCGACACCCGGCCTCCCACCCTGTTGCTCCTTGGTGCGGCCATACCCGTTGCGCTCGTGGCCTTCATGCTGGCCACCGGCCGGCTGGACGCGGGGATTCGGATGTGGCAGATGGCTGTGACCGTTTTGCTCTCCATGTTCGTGGTCCCGGCGGCCGCGTTCCTGGTCGGGCGCCTGGCGATCAGCTGGCTTGAGCCGCGGTTGCGGGTCTATGGCCACCTCGTCGACTACCTGCGCGTCATGTGGGTTCCGATCGGCGGTTTTGCGGTCGGCTACCTGACGATCATTGTTCTCTTCGCCGGATTCTACGGAATGCTGGAGCGCTTCAGTCCCGGCGCGTTCGCCGACGCCGGCACCGGGATCATCGACTGGATATCCTTTGCGTTCTTCACCGCGCTCGGGCAGGACTACGCGACCGTCGCCCCGGTTTCAGTCGGTGCGCGGGCGCTCGTCGGAGCCCACCTGATCCTGTCGGCAGGCTGGGCAGTGGTTTTGTTCGCGGCGGTGATGTCGTCCATCGGCCCGAAGCTGGCGCGGATCGCGCGGCACCACTCGGAGGACGACTCCGGCTGACCGAGGTCGACCGGCCCTCTCGAGAGCAGTGCGCCACCTTCAGCGCAGCGGCCCCCCTCAGTCCCGCGGCGATCCTTCCAGCAGTCCTTCCAGCGGCTCCTCCCGGGCCCCGTTCTCGTCGCACACCGCGAACGCCGATTCGGCCGATCCGTACATTGCGACGCCAGCGTAGTCGCCCGCCTTGTTGAGGATGAAGAAGCGCAGGTCGAAGCCGGGCAGACCGCGCGAGTTCTGCAGCCGGGCTTCGACCGTGTTGTCGCGGACGCGCCGCAGCACGGCCATGCCGGCGTCCCTGGGCGACATGCCCTGCCGCATGAACTCGACGATCATGGCGCAGCTCAGGTTGTAGAGGTTGGCCTCGCCGCGGCCGGTCGAGCCCGCCGCGCCAACATCGTTGTCGACGTACTGGCCCGCGCCCAGGATCGGGGAGTCCCCCGCCCTGCCCGGGATCTTCCACGAGAGGCCGCTGGTGGTGGTCACGCCGCAGATGTCGCCGTCGGGGGAGACGGCTTCGAGGCTGGTCGTGCCCCAGAACGAGTCCGGATCGATGAGGCCGTCGTCGACCATCGAGAGACCGGCCGCCAGCGCGGCGTCGTGGAAGCGGCGCATGCGGGCGGGCGCGTCCTGGCCGGGGCGTTCCCTGCCACGCAGCCGCTCTTCCGGATCGAGCCAGTGACCGGGGTCGACGCGGCGGCGCCATTCCAGCCAGAGCGTGCGGGAGGCTTCCGTGTTGAGGTCGTCGTGGATCTCGAAGCCGAGTGCCCGCGCGAACTCCTGCGCCCCCTTGCCCACGATCAGGTGGTGGTCGGTGAGCTCGGCGACCGCCTTCGCGACGAGCGACGGGGTCTTCACGCCCTCGAGACCCGCCACTCCGCCCGCCCACTTGCGCGGCCCGTGCATCAGGCAGGCGTCGAGCTGGACCACGCCGTCGGCGTTGGGCAGGCCCCCGTACCCGATCCCGCGCTCCTCGGGGTCCTGTTCCGGGATGTTCACGCCGGCGACGCACGCATCCAGGATGTCCTCCCCCTCGGTGATGCCGCGGAATGCGCGCTCGATCGCGCTTTCGGGACCGCCGTTGCGGAACCGGATCGAGGACACGTCCGCGACGAGGACGGGCCGGGTGGCACGGGTGTGGATGGCGGGCGCGCCGGGCGGGCCGGGTCGCGTGGCCGGGCCCGCTGCGTCGGCCCTGGTTGGTGTCGCCAGCACGGGGACGCTGCCGACGGCGGCGCCCGCCGCGGCGGTCTTCACAAAGTCGCGTCGTTTCATGGGATACTCCGAAGTGGTGGGGACCCAAGCGCGGCTCGGCCGGGCAGGCCCGGGCCCCGCGAGAACGGACATTGTAGAATGGCTGCGCCATGACCGTCCTGCCACTCACCCATCGGCATGGGGCAAGCCTGGCGTCAGCCCCCCGCCAGCCAGCGGTACACCGCCCCCACGTTCATCGGGAACCAGGCCTCGTACTGGCCCCAGTGGGCGTAGTCGTCCAGGCGCACCTGGGCCATAGCCTCGTCCTCGGACAGCCCCTCGTCCACCGCCGTCTGGACGGCGTCGCGCAGATCCGCGTAGTAGGCGAGCTGGCGCTCGATCGTCCCTCGGTCGCCCACCGCGCCGTGGCCGAAGACCACAGTCTCGAACGGAAGCTCCATAAGCCTGTCCAGCGCCACGTAGAGCTCGTCGAAGTGCCAACCGGGGAGGTCCCTGTAGCCGACCCGGTCGTTGCTGACGAAATCGACCGCGAAGAGAACGCCCGCATCGGGAACGAGCGCCACCAGCAGGTTGTCGGTGTGGCTCGGTCCCAGGTAGTGCAGCTCGATCGCGCGCCCGCCGAACCGCAGGGTCAGGTTGTCCGCGAAGGTGAGGTCGGGGGGCGGCAGGTCGGGGTCGCCGCCCGCCGTGATGATGGGGAAGGCGTTCTCCTGCGCGATGATCGGAATGTCGGCGCCGAACGCCTGCCGCAGCACGGGGGCTCCCGTGGCGTGGTCGGCGTCGCTGTGGCTGTAGACGATGGCCGCGAGCGGTTTGTCCGGGGCCGCCGAGCGAATGGCGATCGCCAGCACGGCCGCCGCCTCCAGGGAGATGGGGTCGAAAGCCACGACGCCCCCGTCCGTGTCCACGAAGAACGCGTTGTGTGAACCGGCGTTGAACTGGTAGACGCCCTCGGCGACCTCGGTGTGGGAGATCTCGATGCCCTCGTCAGGCGCGGCGGCGTCGGCCGGATCGTCGGCTGGGGCGGCGCAGGCGAGGGGGGTGGCCAGCGCCAGGACGGCTGCGGGGAGCAGTGGGCGGATGGGAAGCCGGGAGCGGGTGGGAGCCAGGATAGGGATCGTCCGGATCATAGGGACCTCGTCTTGCGGTCGTGTGGGCCGGGGGCCAGGCGTGGACGCTAGCACCGGGCCCGCCAAGCCGGCAATTCTACCCCAGCAGCGTCTCTACATGGGTGGCCGCGGCGAGGGCGGTGCCGTCGAGGTTGTATCCGCCCTCCAACAAGGACACCAGACGTCCTTCGCAACAGCTGTCGGCGTAGTCCATTGCGATGCGGGTCATCTGGCGGAAGGCGTCGTCGGTGAGAGCGAAGCAGCCCAGCAGATCGTCGCGGCGGCTGTCGAAGCCCGCGGAAACCAGCACGAAGTCGGGGTTGAACGCGGCCACGGCGGGCGAAAGCGCGGTGTCCCAATGGCGGAGCATGTCGGCGTCGGTGGCGCCGCAGTCGAGGTGTGCGTTGATGTTGAGGCCGGTGGCGTCGCCCTCGCCGGTAAGCGACGGGTCGCCGGTGCCGGGGTAGGCGTTCCAGTCGTGCGCGGAGAAGAACAGGACGGTCGGATCGGCGTAGAAGGCGTTCTGGGTGGCGTTGCCGTGGTGGTAGTCCCAGTCGATGATGACGACTCGCTCGTACCCGTGCACGTCCTGCGCATAACGGGCGGCGATCGCGGCGTTGGAGTAGTAGCAGAAGCCCTCCTCGGCGCCGGTGTTGTTCGCATGGTGGCCCGGTGGGCGGATCGCGCAGAAGGCGTTGCGCACGGTGCCGTCGGCGACGGCGTCGACGGCGGTGAGGGCACCGGACACCGCGAGTTCGGCGACGCGGGACGTGACCCCGAGTTGGCGGACCGAGTCGACGTGCTCTCCGGTGTGGTGGGCGCGGATGCGGTCGAGCGGGTCGGCTTGTGGGGACAGAGGCACCGTGGCTGCGATGAGGCCACGGGCTTCGAGTTCCGCGCGCATCCGGACCAGGCGCTCGGGGACCTCGGGCGGTCGGGTGCCGTTCGAGCGGATGAGGACGTGATCGAGGTAGCGCGCGTCGGTGAGGAGGGCGGTTCCCGTGGCCGGGGTGCTCGAGGGCACGGGCCTGTGCAGGACGGGTGCGGGCCTGGGCAGGGTGAGCGCGGGGCCGGGCACGGCGGTGGCCGCGGCGCCCAGTGCGGCGGTCTTCAGGAAGTCGCGTCTTTGCATGGCTTGTTCACTCCTGACGGGAAACCGTTTCGGAATTGCCTCGCATCGAAGAGTATTCGACAACTCAATCGCCCGCACGAAGGTGAGGAAGATGACAACTGCCAGGACGTATCGACTCGCGGTCGCAGCATCGCTTCTGACAGCGTTGCTGCTGGTGTGGATTATCGGTGCCGTGGGCCTGATCGGCGTTGAGGGCGATCCGTTCGACCGGCTCTACGGCGGGGTGCTGGCGGTCGGAAGCGCCGGGGCGTTGATCGCCCGTTTCCGACCGCGGGGAATGGCGCGCGCAATGATCGCTACCGCGCTCGCTCAGATGCTGGTCACCGTGATCGCGCTGATTGTCGGGAAGCAACACGTGCCGGTGAGCTCCGTGCCCGAGATCGTGCTGCTGAACGGGTTCTACGTGGCGCTGTGGATTGGATCGGCGTGGCTGTTCCGGAAAGCCGCGAGGGGATGAGACGAGCTGCGCAGGTCGGCAATCGAATTCACGTCATCGGCAACAGTTCATCGGGCAAGAGCACGCTTGCTGCGCGGTTGGCGGGTGCGCTCGATGCGCCGCTCGTTGAACTCGACGCCATCAATTGGCAGCCGGGCTGGGTCGGTCTCAACGCAACGGATCCCAGGGAGCTCAAGCGCCGAATCCGCGAGGCGACGCGTGGGGAGCGCTGGGTGGTTGCGGGTTCCTACACGCGCATCTCCCAGGAGATCTTCTGGCCGCGCCTCGATACCGTGGTTTGGCTCGACCTGCCGTTGCCGCTCGTGGTATGGCGCTTCCTCCGGCGAACGTGGAAGCGGTGGCGATCCGGGGAACTCATCTGGGGAACCAACCAGGAGCGCTTCTGGCCCCATTTCATGATCTGGCGAGGACACGATTCACTGCTCGTTTGGATCATCACCCAGCATGGACGGAAGCGGCGCGACATGGTCGCGTACCGGTCCGATCCACGCTGGGCGCACATCCGGTTTGTGCGCCTGAGGTCGGCACGTGAAGTGGAGGAGTTTGCGGGATTGTTCACAACGGCGGCGGGGCCTGCCGGTGCTCGTCCCTGAGCCGAAGCCATGCGATCCCGTCCACATGCTCGAAGTGGCGGTCGGCCGACACCAGATCGGCACCCGTCTCCATGACGTGGGCGGCGATCCAGATATCGTTCGTGGGGATGGGGCGGCCCTTCGCGCGCAGCGTGGCCGCGATCCTCGAGTACCGATCGGCGGTGGTCTCTCCGACCCGCACGACAGAAACGTACGGATTGTCGAGGAAAGCGCGCATCTGACGGGCGTTGCGCTCGTAGCGCGACCCGTGCCGGAATCCATACAGAAGCTCCCCGAGGACAACCGTCGATAGCAGAACCTCTTCGGAGCCCCGCACGATCCGGCCAACCTGCTCCCGCCCCCGCATGAGCTGTGCGTACGCGTTCGAGTCGAGCAGCACCCTCATTCCCACAGTCCCTCGTCGATGGTCTCGAAGTCCCGCAACGCCCGCTCGATCTCTTCCCCTTCCTCGGAGCTCCATGTGCCGATGAGGTGGTCCAGCGACGAACCGACCCTATCGGTCCCCTGTCCACCTTCCAGCCCTGCCCCTCGACGCAGCAGCTTCACGGCGGCCCGGTTGAGCGAGGTCCCGTCGCGGTTGGCAAGCCGCTGAATCGTCCGGGTCAACTCGTCCCCCAGGCCTCGAATAGTGAGTTGTTTCATCTTCTGCCTCTGTGTGAGTCACATGATGACTCATAATGATTCACTCTAGGAGTTGCCTGCCCGATCGTCAAGCCGGCCAGGAAAGCGGCCCCGGGAGGCTGGTCAAGTCCCCCCAGGCACCCGGTTGCCCCCGAGACCGGATCTGAACATCTTCCTCACCATGATCAACGCATCGCACTCCGGATCGTTCGCCACCCGCGGAGCGACCTGCACCTGTACCTGTACGAGCTTCCCCTGGATCCGGGTGTGCTGATGCGCTGAGTTCAAAGCCCAAGCCGATTCCGAGCCGCCCGGGTCACCGCGATCCGGGCGGCTTTTTTTGCACCCGGGCTTGGCCCCCCCCCGTTCGAGCCCACTGACACGATAGAGAGAAAAAGATGATCGACCCTGTTCCAGCACCGACCAACATTCTGTACGAGAACCCCACCTGGATCCCGCCCCTGCAGGAAGCCCTGCGTACGGAGGGATTCCAGGTCCGATTGCTGCACGTCAACGAGGGGAGCATCGACCCCGCGACACCTCCCCCCAACGGCATCTGGATCAACCGCATCAGCCCCTCGTCACACACCCGGGGCCACGCCCACACCGTGGAACTCGCCCGCCAGTTCCTCTACTGGCTCGAGTCCCACGGCCGCCGCGTTGTCAACGGCCTGCCGGCCTTCGAACTGGAGATGAGCAAGCTCCGCCAGGACCTCGTCCTCCGGCGCCACGGCATCCGGACACCGCGCACGGTGCTGGCGGTTGGCAAAAAGCACCTGCTCGAAGCCGCCGCAACCTTCGACGGACCGTTCATCACCAAGCACGATCAGGGCGGCAAGGGCCTGGGCATCCAACTCTTCCACAACCCCGGGGAACTCGAGGCACACCTCGACACCGTGGATTTCGACACCGGACCGGGCGCCAGGATGATTCTCCAGCAGTACGTCCGCGCCCCCGAACCCTTCATCACGAGGGTCGAGATCGTCGGCGGCCGCTTCGTCCTGGCCATGCGGAGTTCCACGGCCGAGGGGTTCGAACTCTGCCCCTCGGATGTCTGCAACCCGATGCTCCCGAGCCCCGGCACCAACGGCAGCCCCCGGATCGGCGCGGCCGGCCTCTTCAGCCCGTCACCGATCACCGCCGCCGACCCGCTGGTCCAGCAGTACATCCGCCTCTGCAACGTGGAAGGCATCGAGATCGCCGGGATCGAGTTCGTGGAGGACGCGCGCGGCAACCGCTACACCTACGACATCAACGGGACGACGAACTACAATCAGACCCTGGGCGCTCAGATCGGCGTCGACGGGATGCGCGAGGTGGCCAGGTATGTACGGCGGGCGGCAAGCGCCGGGGCGTTGGTGCGCCGCAGACCACGGCGCATCGCGTGCTGAACCCGGGCGGGCACGGGATGCGCCTGCAGTGCCGGAGGAGGACTTCAATGTACACAAGACGCTCTGCTCTCTCGGTGCTGCCGAACCTGGCCCTCGCCGGCTGCGGCCTCTTCGCCCCCGACTACCTCGAGACGCGCGAGGTCACCGTCGGTCCCACCCTGGCCAGGTGTTACGGAGTGGGCCTGCAGTCATGCATGGTGGTCGACGGCGAGTTCTTCTACGACGGAATCGAGGGGTTCACCTACGAGCCCGGGTACGACTATCGCCTCCGCGTCGGCAAGTACGATCCCTGGGGTGGCGGCGAGCCGCCGCAGGACGCCGGCCGGTACGCGTACCGTCTGCTGGAGCAGCTGGAGAAGACACCCGCACCGTCCACGCCCGCGACCCTTTCGCTGGCACCGACGCGGGTCACATGCATCCGCGGTGCCGACTTCTGCCTTGTGCTGGACGGCAAGCTCTACGACGACATGATCACCAGCTTCGAGTTCGAGCCCGGGGATCACTACGTCCTCGACGCAAACAGGTATCGCGACGGCCGATACGTGCTTCGCGAGGTATCCGCGAGAACCAGGGCGACGGGTACGGAGGAAGAGATCACCGTCGATCGTCACCGGGTGCTGTGCGACGACGGCCATCCCGGCTACTGCAAGGTCGTGAACGGCGCTCCCTACCGCGGCGAGATTGTCGGCTTCCAGCCCCGGCACGAAGACAACTACCGCCTTCGCGTCGAGCGGTTCGCCATGTTCCCTGAACGGGTGACCGGAGCTCCGTACATTCCGACCTACGGGTATCGGTGGCTGGAGACGCTGGAGCGGACGCCGGGCGGCTGAGAATCGGGCCGGGCTCACCGTGTTCGTGGCTCCCGATCTGGTCCCCGGCACCCTGAACGAGGGATTCGCGCTATACCGCAGTCTCGAGTCCCCCTTCGAACGCGCCGTCTACATGATGTTCCTCGTCAGCGAGGTACACCCGTTCGCGGACGGCAACGGGCGACTCGCGCGCATAATGATGAACGCGGAACTCGTCGCCGGAGCGGAAGAGCGGATCGTCGTCCCGACCGTTTTCCGCAGCAACTATCTCGCGGCGTTGCGCGCGTTGTCCCGAACCGGGCGTCCCGATCCTCTGATCCGCGTCCTCGACTACGCGCAGCGCTGGACCCTGGCGCTCGACTGGAGCTCGCTCGAGGCGGCGGAACGCGAGTTGGAGCGCTGCAATGCATTCCTCGACTCCGACGAGGCGGAAGCGATGGGGAAGCGGTTGCGCATGCCGGGGTGAGACCCCCGGAGAACGAAAACTCGGCCTACGGCACCTGCCAGCTCCCGCGGCGCAGCAGTTCGCCGCTGCCCGCACCGGCCAGGATTTCTCCGTCATCATACGCCACCTCGCCCCGGCGCAGTGTCATCACGGGCCAACCCGTGACCTCCCACCCGGAGTAGACCGAGAAGCCGGCTCCGGAGAACATGTCCTCGTCGCGGATGGTTCGCGTCTCGTCCGGATCCCAGAGGACGATGTCGGCGTCCGAGCCCACCGCGATCGTGCCCTTGCGCGGGTAGAG
>VXQO01000101.1 GCA_009838975.1 Gemmatimonadota bacterium
GCCACCCGCCGCTCCTTCCCCCGCCGCCTTGCCCGGGAAGCCCTCTTCGCCGCGGCCGCCCTCGCCGCCCTGCTTGCCTTCTACGCGGCGGCCGCCCTCATTCCGCGCCCCATGGCCGCGATCCGGCTGGCCTCGCCCGACCTCGTCGCGGTGGACTTCCATTCGCACACCAACCACTCGCACGACGGGTGGACGCTCTTCACGGCGGCCCGCAACCGCGCGTGGCACGAGGCCGGCGGCTTCCACGCGGCCTACGTGACGGACCACTACACCTGGGCGGGCGTGGACGAAGCGTTGCCCACCAACCCCGCGCGCGCCGGCGACCGCACCGTCCTGCTCAGCGGCATGGAAGTGCGGCTGCGCGACCGGCACACGAACATCCTCGGCGACCGCGCCCGGTACGTCTTCGCGCTGGACAGCACCCTGCACCACCTCGACCCGGACTCGATCGCCGCCGCCCACCACCTCGGCGCCCGGCCCGCGACCATGCTGTACACGATCCCCGGCCCACTCGACCGGATCGTGCCGTTCGGACCCGGCTCGCCGGCCGGCGTGATCGGTGTGGAGCTCAGCGACGGGGCGCCGCGCGGTCTCGAGCAGGCCCGTGCCGAGCGCGAAGAGATCCTCGCCCTCGCCGACAGCATGGATCTGGCGGTGGTGGCGGGCACCAACAACCACGGATGGGGACGCACCGTCCCGGCGTGGAGCGTGATGCGGCTCCCGGGCTGGCCCGAGATGTCGCCGGACGAGCTCGGCAGCGCAATCGAGCGCACCCTGCACCGGGAACGGCGCCGCGCGGTCACGGTATTGGAACGCACGATGCCGTATCACGACGGGGCGGCGGTCGAGCTGGCGGCCACCGTCCCGCTGCTGCTATGGTCGCACGTCCTCACCCTGACACCCGGGGAACGCGTATCCTGGCTGACCTGGATAGCGATCTGGGCCGCCCTGCGAGCTCACCGGGCCCGCCCCCTCGCCACGCGCGCTAACGGATGACCACCTTCACCGTCTATCTCCGCCTCGGCTTCGAGCACCTGCTCGACTTCCAGGGGTACGACCACATCCTCTTCCTGGCGGCCCTCTGCGCCGCCTATTCGCTCGCCCGGTGGCGCGAGCTGCTCGTGCTTGTGACGGCTTTCACAATCGGGCATTCGGTCTCGCTGGCGCTGGCCACGCTGCGGCTGGTGCGGGTCGACACCGGGCTCGTGGAGTTCCTCATCCCGGTGACGATCGTGGCGGCCGCGGTCACGAACCTGGTGGCCATGCGGCGCGAGGATCCGTCCCAACACCGCGTCGCCGCGCGTCCCGCCCGCTACGTGCTCGCGCTGGTCTTCGGCGTCATCCACGGGCTCGGCTTCTCGAGCTTCCTCCGCCTGGTGCTGGGCGAGGAGCGCAACCTGCTTCTGCCCCTGCTGTCGTTCAACATCGGGCTCGAACTCGCGCAGATCGTGGTTGCGGGTGTCGTGCTTGTGCTGGCGCTGGCGGCCACCCGCAGCCTGCCACTGTCGGAGAAGGCGTGGAACACCGTCGTGTCGGCCGTGACCGGGGTGATGGCGGCCTGGATGGCGGTGCAGCGGCTGCCGTGGTGATCCAACCTTGCTAATCCCGCACGCCGTGCTAAATCAGCAAGGATGATCAGCTTTGCGGGCAAGCAGCCTTCCTTGTTCGGCCCGCTCACTCTCCCATAGTTTTCACCGACGCACCCGATTCAATCACCTGGAGGTCCAGGCCATGTCCCGTCGCCCGCTCCCCGCACTCACCACCGCCGCCCTCCTCGCCGGCCTCACCCTCGCCGCCGCCCCCGCCCACGCCCAGTGGACGGCCTCCGACCCCGGCAGCGACAACATCGACATCCTCGGCCACATCCCCCTCGGCCCGCGCCTCTCCGTGGCCGACATGGACATCGAGCAGGAGCTGGACCGGCCCTACGCGTACGTCGCGCGGATGGTCTACGGCGACGTCGGCCCCAAGGGGCTCGACATCGTCTCGATCGCCGACCCCGAGCACCCCGAAGTGATCTACGAGTGGCGGATCGAGAACCAGGACCTCCACATGCGCACCGGCGGCATGGACGTCAAGCACTTCAAGATCGGCGACCGCTACTACGTGGTGCAGTCGCTGCAGTTCGGGCAGGGCGGACCGAACACCGACATGGGCGCGGTGGTGCTGGACGTGACGGGACTGCCCGACGCCTCCACCGTCCGCGAGGTGGCCAGGATCCGCGAGCCCGACCTGCCGGGCGGGTTCCACAACATCTTCGTCTACAAGCACTCCGACGCACGGGTCCTGCTCTTCTCGACCGTCAGCGGGCCCTTCGCGCAGGTCTACGACCTTGCCCGCGTCGTCGAAGGCGACCTTGAGAACGCGCTTGTCGGCCGGGTGCCGGTGCCCGAGACCGAGTTCAACCGCGGCGGCCGCGGATACCATGACTTCTACGTCGCATACCACCCCGACACCGGCGAGGACCGATTCTACGGCGGCGGCTCGGGCGGCTACTACATCTATGACGTCACCGACGTCGAGAACCCCGAATTGCGCATCACGCTGGTGGGCGTCAGCGGCGTGCGCGGCGGGCACACCTTCACGCCGAGCCCCGACGGCCGCTACGTGGTCGCCGAGACCGAGTACCAGTACGCCCCGATCCGCATCTTCGACCTTCAGCCCGCCCTCGACGGCGAGGTCACCAACATCCGCTCCCCGATCTCGGCGTGGACCGCGGACTGGGAGAACCTGGTACACAACCACGAGGTGCGCTGGCCATACGTCTTCGCGTCGGGCTACCTCGACGGCCTGCAGATCTTCTCGCTCATGGACCCAGAGAACCCGGTCACCGTCGGCTACTACGACACCTACATCGGCCCGCCCAACCGCGACCGCACCCCCGTCTTCAACGGCGCCTTCGGAGTCGACGTGCGCAACGCCGACGGCCTGATCGTCGTCAGCGACATGACCACCGGCCTCTGGACCTTCCGCATGGACGGATTCAGCGGCTGGAACGGCGAGCGCTGGGGCATGCCCAACATCTCGTCGGTCCAGGACTGGGACCGGGGACCGATCCGCCGGCCCGTGAGCTGACCAGAGGAGGGTGAGCAGGATGAGGATGACCGGATCCGGGCGACCGGGCGGTTTCCTGGCGCTGACGGCGGTGCTCGTCGTTGCGGCGCCCGTCCGGAACGCCGAGGGTGGCTGGCGGGTGGCCGATTCGCCGGCCGAGGTGGCCGGGGAGGCGGGCGCGTGCGGCCCCGAGTACTACCAGTTCCCCATGGTCTCCACGAAGCGCGTTCCCGGCACCGGCAACGCCTCGGGCGTCGGCGAGGTCGCCTTCGCCCGGTCGCCGTACGGCGTCGCCCTCGGCGAGGACGGCAGCTACCAGTATGACTTCACCGTTCGCTTCGAGCGGATGGCCCCTGCCCGCGACGGTACCTACGTGGTGTGGACGACCACCCCCGAACTGGACCGGATCGCCCTGGCCGGCGAGCTGACCAACCCGGCAGGCTTCAGCGGCCAGGTCGCCTGGAACAAGTTCCTCGTCGTCGTCACGCTGGAGCCCGCCTTCGACCCGGACGCGGCCATGTGGTCGGGCCCCATCGTCATCCGCGGCATGTCCCGCAGCGGCATGATGCACACCATGGCCGGCCACGGCCCCTTCGAAGAGAAGAACTGCGCCGCCTACGGGTATGAGTAGGGTTGTCGCGCCTGCGGCTGCCGTGCTCTTCGCGATCGCGACGGCCGCCCTTCTCCCGGCGCGCCCCGCCGCCGCCCAGGAGATGGACCACGGCGCCCACATGATGCACGAAATGGACGGCGGCTGGCGCATGCCTCCGATGGACCCGAACATGCCCATGATCCCGGGTCTGGAGATGGCGCTGCCGCCGGTCGAGCCCTTCCTCGCGGCGGCGGGGATCGACGTCATGACGCTGCCCGAGGCACGGCCCAGCGAGGTCGTGCACCTGGAGGCGGGCGACACGTTCAATGTCGACGTCACCATCGTGCGGCGCACTTTGCGCGGCCACACGGCGCCCATGTACGGCTACAACGGCCAGTACCCGGGGCCCCTTATCCAGGCGCCGCAGGGCTCGACGGTCGTGGTGCGCGTCACCAACCGGATCGAGAGTCCCACCACCGTGCACTGGCACGGCCTCCGCCTCGAGAACCGCTTCGACGGCGTCGAGACGCTGACCCAGGACCCCATCGAGGTCGGCGAGTCGTTCGTCTACGAACTGCACGTCCCCGACGCGGGAATGTTCTGGTACCATCCCCACATGCGCGAGGACGTGCAGCAGGACCTGGGCCTCTACGGCAACCTGCTCGTTTCGTCACCCGACCCGGACTACTACGGCCCTGCCCACCGCGAGGAGATGCTCGTCCTGGACGACATCCTGATGGACGACCAGGGCTTCATCCCGTGGGGCAGGGAAGCGCCGACCCACGCGCTCATGGGGCGCTTCGGCAACGTGATGCTGGTGAACGGCGTGACCGCGCACGGGCTCCAGGTCCGACCGGGCGAGGTCGTTCGCTTCTTCATGACGAACGTCGCCAACACACGCACCTTCAACGTCACCTTCGGGTCGGCGCGCGTGAAGCTCGTCGCGTCGGACCTGAGCCGCTTCGAGCGCGAGATGTGGGTGTCGAGCGTGGTGATCGCGCCGGCCGAGCGGTACGTGGTGGATGTGGTCTTCCCGGAGGAGGGGGAGGTAGCGATCGCGAACACGATCCAGGCCATCAACCACTTCCGTGGCGAGTTCTACCCGCACGTGGACACCCTGGCGCTGGTCACCGTCGCCGGGTCGCCCGTCGCCGACGAGGTCGCGGAGGCTTACGAGACGTTGCGCGGTATCGACGGAGTGGCGGCCGAGGCCGAGGCCATGCGCGGACATCTGGGCCGGGCGCCCGACTACACCCTCGAGGCCACCGTGCGGATCCAGGGGCTCCCGCTCCCGATCATCCGCTCGATGGAGATGGACACCCTCTACATCCCCCCCATGGAGTGGAACGACGCGATGCCCATGATGAACTGGCTCTCCTCGGGGAACCAGGTCACATGGATCCTGCGAGACCTGGCCGACGGCCGCGAAAACCAGGACATCCACTGGACCTTCCAGCGCGGCGACCTCGTGAAGATCCGCGTCTTCAACTCGCCCGACTCCTTCCATCCCATGAACCACCCCATCCACGTGCACGGCCAGCGGTTCGTGGTACTCTCGCGCGACGACGTCCCCAACGACAACCTGGTCTGGAAGGACACCGCGATCCTGCCCGTCGGATCGACCATGGACATCCTCGTCGAGATGTCGAACCCGGGTGACTGGATGCTGCACTGCCACATCGCCGAGCACCTCAGCGCGGGCATGATGTTCCACTTCACGGTGGAGGGGTGAGGTCACCCGGAGTCTGGGTGGTCCTACCTGCCAGTCAGCGGCGGTCGCGTCCCTACCAACTCCCCTGCCGGCAACGCACGCACCCGCTCCGCGAGCCGATACCGCTCCGTCCCCGCGTGCACCACATCAAGCCGGTCCAGTCCCAGCGTCTCCACCGCCGACCGCATCGACCTGGTCAGCCGCGGCGCCTCTGACCGCTTGACCTCGAATCCGTAGCGCCTCGATCCGTCCAGCACCAGCAGATCGAGCTCGGCGCCTGTGTGCGTCGACCAGTGGAAGCACTGCTCCGACGGAGCCCGCATCAACTGGACGATCTGCTGAATCACGAACCCCTCCCACGAGGCACCGACCTTGGGATGCGACATCACATCCGTTCGGTCGGTGAGCCCGAGCAGCGCGTGGAGGACGCCCGAGTCCGCGATGTAGACCTTGGGGGAACGCACCTGCCGCTTGCTGATGTTCTCGAACCAGGGCTGGAGCTGGCGAACCACGAAGACCGAGGTCAGGAGGTCCAGATAGCGCCGCACGGTGGTGTGGGAGACGCCGAATGCCCGTCCGAACTCGGCGCCGTTCCATAGTTGACCGTGCCAGTGGGCGAGCATCGTCCAGAACCGGCGTAGCGTCGTCGAGGGGATGGTGCTGCCGAGGTCCGGCAGATCCTGGGCCAGAAGTGTCTGGATGAAGCCATCGCGCCAGCGGCGGCTGGCGGCATCGGAGCCCGCCAGGTACGATCGCGGGAAGCTGCCGCGCAGCCAAAGCCGCTCCGGGTCGCCGACTTCCGTAAGGTCGAAACCATCGAGCACGTGAAAGGCGACGCGCCCGGCGAGCGACTCCGAGGTCTGCCGGAGCAGTTCGGTCGAGGCGCTCCCGAGGACGAGGAAACGAGCCGGAGCCCCCGGGCGGTCGGCGAGGACACGCAGCAGTTGGAAGACGTCCGGCAGCCGATGGATCTCGTCCAGGACCACCAGGCCACGCAGGGGCCGAAGCTCGAGTCCGGGGGCTTCCAGCCTGGCGAGATCGACCGGGTCTTCCAGATCGAACCAGGCCACGGAATCCGGATGCGACTCGGCCAGTTGCCGTGCGAGGGTAGTCTTGCCAACCTGTCGCGCGCCCAGGAGGGCGACGACCGGAAACTCGTCCAACAGAAGCCGAACGCGGGCCAGGTGATGCTCACGGGGAGTCAACATTATTGAAATATGAACGATTAGCGATCAGATTTCAATTATAACCAGGACAAGAACTTGCGATTATGTCACTGGTAATATCGCAATACAATCATTACAAACGTTGCAATCGTGTCAACGCGGGGTTAATCTCCCTGGTTCCAGGCACACACGAGAGCCCGGAGGCCCGACCAATGACCTACCACCCCGACATCCCCTCCGGCCACTTCGTGCGCGAACCCGCGCCGCGGTGGCCGCTCACGCCGATGCGCCGGGAGTACTGGCCCCGTGTGACGGATCGGGAACTGAAGGAGCGCCTGGCCCGATCCGGAGCGGTCCTGATCGAGGGGCCGCGGGCATGTGGCAAGACGGCTACGGCCAGGCAACTCGCGGCCAGCGGTGTCCTGCTCGACGCTGACAGATCCGCCCGCAGGGCTGCCGAGGCCGATCCGGGACTCCTTCTCCAGGGGGAGGCGCCGCAGCTCATCGACGAGTGGCAGCTGGTGCCCGACATCTGGAACCATGTTCGCCATGCGGTCGATGACCGCCCAGGCCGGGGACATTTCATCCTGACCGGTTCGGCTGTTCCGCCCGACGACATCACCCGGCACACGGGAGCGGGACGAATCGGTCGACTGCGGTTGCGGCCGATGTCGCTCCTGGAGCTGAAACGATCAACGGGAGGAGTATCGCTCGCCCGGCTGTTAACAGGTGCTCCGGTTCCCGGCTCCGTGGCGAAGCCGACCATACGCGAGCTTGCTGAGCTGATGTGCGTGGGCGGCTGGCCCGGCCATCTCGGCTCGTCGCTTGACGATCCGCCGCTGTCCGTGGATGACGCCATGGCGGAGAACCGGGACTACCTCGGCGAAGTCTGCCGGACGGACATCCGGCGCGTGGACGGCTCGGACCGGGATCCGGCGAGGGTCGGACGATTCCTGCAGTCGCTGGGCCGCAACGTCGCCACGTGCGCCAGCATGGCCACGCTGGCCCGGGACGCCGGCGGACCGGACCAACACCTCGCCAACTTCACCGCCAACTCCTACATGACCGCACTCGAACGCCTCATGCTCCTGGAGGATCAGCCGCCCTGGTCACCCCATCTTCGGTCCCGCTCGCGACTTCGGTCCGCGTCCAAGCGCCATTTCGTGGACCCGTCACTGGCCGTGGCCGCCCTGAGCGCGAGCCCCGATCATCTGCTCCACGACTTCGAGTGGTTCGGTTTCCTCTTCGAGTCGATGGTCATCCGGGATCTGCGAATCTACGCCCAGGCCAACACAGCGAGCGTGTACCACTACCGTGACAACACGGGGCTTGAGGTGGACGCCGTCGTCGACGCCGGGCCGGGGCGCTGGGCGGCGTTCGAGATCAAGCTGGGTGCGGCGCGGGTCGAAGAGGGTGCGAAGACGCTCCTGAAGTTCGCCGACCGGGTGGATACGGATCGCTGCGGGGAGCCCGCGGCACTCGGCGTGATCGTGGGAAGCGGGTACGGCTACACGAGGTCGGACGGGGTGGGAGTGATCCCGGTGGGGGCGTTGGGAGTGTAGGGAGGGACTTGCCCCGCCGAGCACCTCAGCGCGGGCACGCCGTTCCACTTCACGGTGGAAGATCAGGGAACCGTTCAGGTCTCGCCGGAGGGTTTCCAGCCCGTCTTCTTCCTGAAGTAGATCGCCGCCGCGATCATCAGGAGCACGAACAGGAACCTGAACCAGAGGGGCGCGAGCACCCAGACCCACGACCAGTCGATGTGACCGGTGAGCTTCAGCCCGATGAACAGCAGGGCGAGAAGCGAGAGAAAGCCCGGACCCCTCCGGCCTGAAATCGACTTCAGGTATCGGCTGAAGGGGTCGCGGGCTTGTCGCCTGCTTTTCCGGGAGTCACTGGGGTCGGCCATCCGGGTCCTCCGGGGGGTTCAACAAGGTCCAATTCTGGAATACGGATTCGGGGCGGAGAATCTTCCGTGGCATATTGGAGGAGGAGAAACCAGCCATGACCAAGCGCCGCGTCCCACCCGCCAAGGCCAAAGTCGCCGTCGTCGGTGCCGGCATCGTCGGCAACTGCCTGGTCGAACACCTGGCCAGGCTCGGCTGGGACGACCTGGTGCTGATCGACAAGGGCCCGCTCCCGAACCCCGGCGGCTCCACCGGCCACGCGTCCAACTTCATCTTTCCCGTCGACCACGGGCGCGAGATCGCGCTGATCACGCTCGAGAGCCAGCGCCAGTACGAAGCGCTCGGCGTCAACACGACGTGCGGCGGTATCGAGGTCGCCCGCACCGAAGCGCGCATGGAAGAGCTGCGGCGTCGAATGACCTCGGCCCGCGTGTGGGGCATCGAGAGCGAGCTGCTGACGCCCGCGGAAGTCGTCGCCAGAGTGCCGTTCGTCAACCCGGACGTGATCCTCGGCGGCTTCTACACCCCCGGCGTGTCGGTCGTCGACTCGGTCAGGGCGGGCACGATCATGCGCGAACGGGCGCAAGCGAGAGGCGTCCTCACCGTGCTCGACGAGACCGAGGTCACCGGCATCGAAGTCAACCCCATGCCCTTCGGCCGCCCCCGCATCGGGGCAGTGGCCACGACCCGCGGCACAATCGAAGTCGACCACGCGGTCATCGCGTGCGGCGTCTGGAGTCCGCGCATCGCCGCCATGGCCGGCGCCACGATCCCGCTCACCCCGGCCGTGCACCAGATGGCCGATTTCGGCCCCGTCGAACTCTTGCTGGAAACCGGCAACGAGATCGGCTACCCGATCGTGCGCGACATGGATTCGTTCATGTATGAAAGGCAGAGCGACGGCCTCATGGAGGTGGGCTCCTACGCGCATCGCCCCATCCTGATCCGGCCCGAGGAGATTCCCTCTGTCGCGGAGGCGGCCCGCTCCCCCACCGAATTGCCCTTCACGCCGGACGACTTCGCGCTGCAACTCGATCACGCCCGCGAGATCATGGGCGAACTCCTCGCCGGCACCCGGATGCAGTACGCCATCAACGGCCTGCTCTCCCTCACGCCCGACACCCAGCAACTGCTGGGGGAGACCGCCGAGGTGGCGAACCTCTGGTCGGCGGCAGCGGTGTGGGTGCGGGAAGGCCCGGGATCGGCGCAGCTCGTTGCCGAGTGGATGACCCACGGCTACCCGCGCCTCCTCGACCCGCACGAGTCGGATGTAACCCGCTTCCAGCCCCACGAGCGCACCGGGCACCACATCCGCGCACGGTGCCGCGAGCACTTCCCGAAGACCTACGGGATCGTGCACCCCCGCGAGCAGTGGGAATCCGCGCGCGGCGTCAACCGCTCGCCCGTTCACCCCCGCACCGAGGCGCTTGGTGCCGAGTACTACGAGGCGCGGGGATGGGAGCGCCCGCAGTGGTACGCGTCCAACGAGGACCTGGTCGAGCGCTACAGCGTCCCGGACCGTCCGCACGAATGGGACCGCCGCTGGTGGTCGCCGATCATCAACGCCGAGCACCTGCACCTCCGCGAGAAGGTCGGCGTGGTCGATCTGGGCGCGTTCCAGATCTTCGACGTGTCGGGGCCCGGCGCGCTCCCGTACCTGGAGCGGCTGACGGTCAACGCTTGCGACCGCCCAATCGGAAGCTCCATCTACACGCCGCTGCTCACACCCGACGGAGGCTTCCGCGCCGATCTGACCATCCAGCGGCTCGCCCACGACCGGTTCCGCATCGTCACCGGGGTGTTTGACGGCGCGCGCGACGCCTTCTGGTTCCGGAAGCACCTTCCCGCGGACGGCACGGTGCAGTTCGAGGACCGCACGTCGGCGATCACTACCCTCGGGGTATGGGGCCCCGACGCCCGCGCCCTGCTCTCAAGGGTGGCGGACATCGGCCTGAGCCACGACGAGTTCCCCTTCGGCACGGTCCGACGCGCACTCATCGACGGCATTCCCGTCACCATGTTGCGCATCTCCTACGTGGGCGAGAGCGGCTGGGAGATCTACACCGCCACCGACCACGGTCTGGCGCTCTGGGACGCGATATGGCAAGCGGGCCGCGAGTTCGACGGGCGGCCGGTCGGAATCGGTGTCTACGGCACCACCGGGCGCATGGAAAAGGGCTACCTGTTCATGGGCGCCGAACTCACCTCGGAGTACTCGCCCGTCGAGGCTGGTCTGGCACGCCGCCACGTGAAGCGAGCGGACTTCATCGGCAAGGCCGCCTACCTGGAGGCGCGCGAGCGGGGGGCGGTCGCGCGGATCTGCACGCTCACGATGGACGACCACACGAGCGAGTCCGGCATCGCGCGCTTTCCCACGGGCGGCAACGAGCCGGTCCTCACTCCCGACAGGGCCCGCATCGTGGATCCGCGCGGGCGGGAATCCCGGGTGACCTCGGCCGGAATGGGCCCATCCGTGGGAAAGTACCTGCTCATGGCCTACCTCCCGACCGAGCACGCACGCGTTGGCGCACACCTGCAGGTCATGTACATGAACGAGTGTTTTCCGGTGACCGTCGCCGCCGTCGGCGGAGCGTTGTTCGACCCGTCCGGGAGCCGGATGAAGGGGTAGTTTCAGCTGAAACGCGCCCGTCCTCTTCCGAGACCGGAGCGGCTCGCTACACCACCGCGTCCTCACCCCTCGCAGACGCCACCTCACGCGCACTCGGGTTGGCCGATGGCCGGAACGGAACCTCGCACACCCGTGCCAGGTCGGGCTTGCCCGCCTCGCTCGCGTATTCGTCCGGCAGCCAGACCGTGAGTTCGGTGCCCACCGCCGACATCCCCACCGGCACGTAGCCCAGCGCGATGTTGCATCCGAGCTCGGGGGCATGCCACGGCGACGTCAGGTAGCCGACCGGATCGCCGCCGTCGGCGCCCGACACCAGCCAGAAATCGGGCGCGTAGTCGTCGATCGGCCGTCCACCGATCGTCATGCCCACCAGGACCAGCGCGAACGGCGGCCTCCCGGCCTCGATCCCGGCCCGCATGCGCTCGAGCGCGGCACGGCCGATGTAGTCACCCTTCTTCTCGCGGGGCACCTGGTAGCCGAGGTTGCACTGGAAGGGCACGGTCTCGTGGTCCATGTCCTGTCCCCACGAGAGAATCCCCGCCTGAATCCGGCGCTGATGACCGGGGGCGATCACCATGAGCCGGTGCGCCTCACCCGCCTCCAGCACCGCGTTCCACAGCCGCTCGGCGTGCAGCGTCGCGTCGCGCAGGTAGATCTCGTAGCCCTTTTCGCCCGAGAATCCCGACTGCGAAATCACCACGGAACACCCCGCGATCTCGGCCTCCATGAGCCCGTAATAGGGGATCGCGCGGATTTCGTCGCCCACGAGGTCGGCCATCAGCGCCAGCGACTTCGGACCCTGGATCTGCAGCGGGCACACGTCGATCTCGTCGATCGCGACGTCCATCCCCATCCCGACGTTCACGCCCTGGAGCCAGAACAACAGGTCGGAGTCGGCCAGCGAAAACCAGAACTCGTCCTCGGACAGGCGCAGCAATACCGGGTCGTTGAGGATGCCGCCCCGTTCGTTGCAAAGGATCACGTACTTGCCTTGCATGGGCTCGATGCGGGTGGCGTCTCGCGTGATGACGTAGTCGGTGAACCGCTCGGCGTCCGGCCCCCGAACGCGAATCTGCCGCTCGACGGCGACATTCCAGAGCGTGACGTGCTTCGTCAGCGCCTCGTGCTCCGCGGCCGCACCGCCGTCCTCGGGCCGGACATGGCCGCGCGGATGGTAGATGCGGTTGTAGATCGTCGCGCGCCAGCATCCCGCAGCGTGGGACAGGTGCCAATATGGCGACTTCCGCACGCGGGTCGAGATGAGAAGCTCCACCGGAGTCCGGCCGGACTGGCGAAGGTTGACCGGAACCACTCGGTCCGACTGATCCACGGAATCGGGCTGATGGGGCATGATGCTCTCTCTCCCGAAGGTCGGGCGAAATGTGCTGGATCGAAAGCTCACACAGCGCCCTTTTCGCCACAACCGGCCCGAAATCGAGGAAAAAACACATGTTCCCTTGAAACTGCGTCCCCACTCTTACAGCTTCCCACAGGCACCGCTTTTTTCGGCTCCGCGAATGGCCCGGAAAAGCCGGGATTTTCGGCATTTTCACGTCTACCAAAGGACAGCCCAAACATGAGCACCCAGAGACGTTTCGACTCTGTCAGCGCCGCCAAGACCTGGAGCCGGAGACAGGAATCCCGATCGGGAGATCGAGACCTGTTGCCACGTGTTTTCGGCGAAGACACGTTCGGGCTGCGAGAAATGCGGGCCCGCCTGCCGGACAACGTCTACAAGCAGCTCGTGCGCACCATCGAGCACGGGGAAGAGCTCGATCCGGGCATCGCGGACACCGTGGCCGCGGCGATGAAGGACTGGGCGCTCTCGCGCGGCGCCACCCACTACACACACTGGTTCCAGCCCCTCACGGGCGCCACCGCCGAAAAGCACGACTCGTTCCTCAAGGTGGGCCGGGACGGCCGCGCCATCACGGATTTCGGCGGCGACGAGCTCGTCCAGGGCGAGCCCGACGCGTCCTCATTCCCCTCGGGCGGACTCAGGGCCACCTTCGAGGCCCGCGGCTACACGGCCTGGGATCCGACCTCGCCGGCCTTCATCATGGGGGGTGAATCGGCGACCTACCTCTGCATCCCCACCGCGTTCTCCAGCTGGGCGGGCGAGAGCCTGGACGCCAAGATCCCGCTCCTCCGCTCCATTGACGCGCTCGACCGGGTGACGCGCCGCGCGCTCAAGCTCTTCGGGATCGATGCCGGACGGGTTACGGCCAACCTGGGGCCCGAGCAGGAGTTCTTCCTCCTGGACCGCGAGTTCTACTACCGCCGGCCCGACCTGATGACCTCGGGCCGCACGCTCTTCGGGGCCAAGCCGCCGCGGGGTCAGGAACTCGACGATCACTACTTCGGCCAGATTCACGAGCGGGTGCTGGCGTGCGTCCAGTCGGTCGAGATGGACCTGTACAGGCTGGGCGTGCCGATGAAGACGCGCCACAACGAGGTAGCCCCGGGGCAGTACGAGATGGCCCCGGTCTACGAGAACGCGAACGTGGCGTCCGACCACCAGCAGCTGATGATGCGGATCCTGGAGCGCAACGCGCGCCAGTACGGTTTCGTCTGTCTTCTGCACGAGAAGCCTTTCCGCGGGATCAACGGCAGCGGCAAGCACGTGAACTGGTCCTTCGGCACCTCCGACCGGAACCTCATGGACCCCGGCGACACGCCGCACGACAACCTCATCTTCCTGTTCTTCTGCACCGCGGTGATGAGCGCGGTGGAAAAACACCAGGACCTGCTCCTGGCCTGCGTGTCGAGCGCCGGAAACGACCATCGACTGGGTGCGAACGAAGCCCCGCCATCGATCATCTCGATCTTCCTGGGCAGCCAGCTGGAAGACATCTTCAACCAGCTTGAGGAGTCCGGCCGGGCGCAGGAGCGGGAGCACGAAGGCCTCCTGGGCCTGGGAGTCAACGTCCTGCCCGACCTGCCGCGCCACTCCGGCGACCGCAACCGCACGTCGCCCTTCGCGTTTACCGGCAACAAGTTCGAATTCCGCGCGGTGGGCTCGTCGGCCAGCATCTCGCTGCCGGCCACGGTTCTCAACACGATCGTCGCCGAGGCGATCGACGACTGGACCGAGTTGCTCGAACCGATCGTGGAAGCCGGCACCTCGATCGAGGACGCCCTCTGGACCCTGCTTTCCAACGAGATCCCGTCGTTCAAGCGGATCATCTTCAACGGCGACAACTATGCGCCCGAGTGGGTCGAGGAGGCCGCGCGCCGCGGGCTGCTCAACACGGGTTCGGCGGTCGACGCGCTGCCGGCCCTCGCCGCGCACAAGAACGAGGTGCTGTTCGACAAGTTCGGCGTCTTCTCGCCTCGCGAGCTGGACGCCCGGCTGGAGGTGCTGACCGAGCAGTACTTCATCAAGATCAACATCGAGGGCGAGACGGCGGCGCACATGGCCCGCTGCATGATCCTGCCGGCGGCGGTCACCTACCTCAACCAGTTGACTTCGGCCCGTGCGGGAGCCGCGGATGCCGGTGCCTCCACCGCGGGTTTGGACAGCAACGCGGCCCGGGTGGCCGGTCTCATCGACGAGCTTACCGCCGCCCTGGACGAACTCGACGCCCAGAACGAGGAACTCGGCGGCGACGAGGTCTCGTCCAAGGTCATCCACATGCGCGACAACGTGATTCCCGCGACGAACGCGGTGCGCGATGTGGCCGACCGGATGGAGAAGGTGATTCCCGACGATCTCTGGCCGTTCCCGACCTACCGGGACATGCTGTTCGTGAAGTAGGGGCTCACGCGAAGGCGGAAAACGGGGAGGACGGGATGCGCGGAAGAATTGCGGCGGCGGTGGCGGGGGCGGCGGTCCTGGCCGCGGGCACCTGGCTGATCATGCAGGGGGGCGGAGGACCGGACGCGGATGCGGACGGTGTTCAGGTTGTGGCACTCGGGGGGGCCGAAGCGGTGTACGGCGAGCCCTTCTCGGTCGTCTCCACCGTGCGCGAACTTCCCGACGGCCGCGTGCTCGTGGCCGATCCCCTGGGCCAGGTCGTCGTGCGACTGGACCTTGGCGCAGGCACGGCCGACACCATCGGTTCCGTGGGCGAGGGGCCGTCCGAGTACCGCCAGCCCGATGCCGTATGGCCGCTCCCCGGCGACAGGACTCTGCTGGTCGATCTCGGCAACGGACGTCTCACCGAATTGAGCCCGGACCTGGAGTTCGGTGCTACGCGCCCCTACAGCATCGGCGACATGTCGATGGGCCAGATCGTGATTGCACTTCCGCAGGCCGTGGACAGCCGGGGCAGACTCTATTTCCGGGGTTTCGGGCGGATGGGAATGGAAGCGGATTCGGCCAGCATCCTCCGCTTCGATCTGGATACCGAGGCGGTGGACTCGGTGGCGTCCTTCGATATCCCGGAGGTCATCCGCGAGTCTGTCGGTGGCCCCGGTGAGCAAAACGAGCGGATCAGCCAGGTGCCGCTCTCGCCCGGCGACGCCTGGGGAGTCGCTGCCGACGGCCGCGTGGTGATCGCTCGCGCGGGCGAATACCGCGTCGACTGGGTTGAGGAAGGCGGCTGGATAACCAGTGGTCCGCCGATCCCCTACACTCCAATCGCACTTGGACGCGCCGAACAGGAAGAGTGGGCGCGGGGGCGGCTGGAGACGGGCGGAGGACTCGGCATCGCGATCGAGGTCGAAAACGGTTCCATGACCATGCGCGCCTCCCGCGGCGGTACAACGGACGACGACGAAGATCTGGACGGATACGCCTGGCCCGAGGTCAAGCCGCCGTTCTACGATCGCCCGATACCGGTCGACGGCCTCGGCCGCGCATGGGTGCGCAGGCACCGCGATGCCGGCGAGGCTCCCATGTACGACGTCTTCGGCGGCAGCGGCGAACGCCAGATGGTCGTCGAGCTGCCCATGGAACGTCGCGTGGTGAGTTTCGGCGACGCCGTGCTCTACGCCGTCTACATGGACGAATTCGGGCTGCAGACGCTGGAGCGCTACGCACTGCCCTGACCGGCACGACGAGTCACCCGCTGGTCGTGCGCCACCCGGAGCATCCCGGCGCGCATCGTCGCGCTGACCCCGTCCGCCCCCGCAAGCCGTGCGATGTCCCGTTGGCCGACGCGTAGGACGGGGATCGTGTCGTAGCCCAGTTCTTCTGCTACAAGGAGCCCCAGCACGAGGATCGCGTCCGGCCGCCCCACGACGATCGCCGCGGGGGCCACGCGGTTGCGGAGGAGCTCCAGCATCACCGCGCTGGACGAACTCGAGCCGATGGTGCGCTCCATGACGAGGACGCGCCCGCCCAGTCCCGTTCCGTGGCGCGGATGGCGGGGATCGTGGATCTGCCCCGTCAGCGGGTCGACCCCGCCCCAGAAGCTGATCGGCTTCTCCAGCACGAGTAGCCGGCCTTCTGCGGAACGGTGGCGTGCGCCCGAGCCGGGGTGGATCACGGTGCCCTTCAGCTCCACAGGCTCTCGTCCCGCGTGACCCGGGCGTGCGAGGCCGACCGGACACAGTCCTCAAGGCTGCCGTAGACTACCCCGTACCCGGTGTTGGACGGGGTGTAGTGCGCGAACTTGCCCGAGTTCGTCATGAGCACGCCGTCCTTCGGAGGGAGGATCGGGGTGACAACGACGCAGGTGTCGACCACGATCTCGATACCCGCGTCCTCGAACCGTCGCAGTCGGCCTGCCGTCTCGAGCCGGCCGTACTCGGAGCGTCCCGTGCACACGTAGAAGGGCACGGCGAAGGAGTCCGCGGGGAGCAAGGCCTCCAGGCGCGCGAACTCCTGAAGCGAGAAGTGGGGGCTGCCCACCGCCACCGCGTCGATGCGGCCCGCGTCGGTGGTGCTGAGCGTGTCGCGCGCGGCGCGCAGTGCTTCCGGGGTCGGGGAGAGCACGGCCCGGGGAGCCGTGCCGCCGAGCGCCGTACTCAGATCGGGAGCCTCGGGCGTCACACCCTCGACGTGGAAGAGCCCCACGGCGCCCGAAGACGCTGCCGCGGCCCCCAACGCCTTGAGCTGGTCTTCCGTGACGGTTGCGGGGAGACCCGTCACCACCGCGACGCGGTCGTCCACGGTCGCGCCCAGCCAGGTTCCCAGCACCGGGTAGAAGACATCCTGCCGCTTCAGTTGGTGGTCGATCGCGCCGGTGTCGACCACGACCGTCGCTCTTCGGTGCTCGTCGAGGTGAAGGCCCGTGCGCGGCGCCCGCCCGGCGATGGCGCAGCAGATGTCCATGAAGTCGCCGTAGCGGTTCGTGCGGGCCCCGAGCACCGAGTTGGCGAAACACACCGCGTTGCTCTCGCCCCAGGCGACATGTTCTCCCCGTGCAGGGCGGTGCCCGGCCTGATAGGGGGCGCAGGTCCAGGTCGGGGCGCAACCGAGTGCCTGGTATGCGCGCATCTGCCGCAGCGCCATCTCGCGGCGTCGGTCCCCCGCGCGCACCCGCGACGGGTTGAGCAGGTCGAGCGCGCCGACGTTGAGGGTCGCGGGCACGGCCACCTCGCCGCCCAGCTCCACCAGCCGCTCGGCGAACTCGACACCGCCGTCCCCGTGATACAGGCAGCCGTCTATGTGCGCGGACGAGATCTCGACGAGTTCACGCGCACCGAGGATCTCGCCCATGCGGACGACGATCCGCATGGCGAGCCGTTTGGCGGCTCCGGCGTCGCCGTCAAGGAGCGCGGTTTCGTAGGCGGAAAGCTGCAAAGGTGGTCACTCGCATCAGGTTCGGACATCGCCAGGTGCCCCGGGATCATTGGAGCGTGGGAAGGGTATCGCCTGTATTCGCCCGGCAACAAGGACACCCGGCGATGCCTGTATATTCGAAATGAGCGTTCGATCCAACGAGCGCGGACCGGAGGGAGAGATGGTCGCCATGCGAAGAACCAAGCCAATGCAGGGCCTGGCAGCACTGCTGACTGCCGGAATGGTCGTCGGATGCGACAACGACACCACCGAGCCAGCCGAGCCACTGTCCATCGTGGAGACGGAGGCGCTCTACAATGGAGTGCAGGAACTCGCCATGGACACAACCCTCGCGCTCATTTCCGTGAGCCCGAATGGCGGGGTGTTGGCCTGCCCGTTGGGCGGACAGGTCGCGACCACGATCGAGGTCCGTGAGGAAATGGCGGCCGACACCGCCCGCCTGTTGTCGAGCGTCACGCTGAACCCGGAGGGATGCGTCCTGTCGAGCGCGGGCAACGAGTTCACTCTGGACGGCAATCCGGATGTCCGGACGGAAGTCAACACCTCGATCGTTGCGTCCACCTTCGAATTCCTTGTCGAGGGAACGATCACCGGCGGTCTGGACTGGATTCTGGACGACCGCTCCGGAACCTGCCTGATCGACCTGACGATCGGCGTGGACCTTGGGCAGCCCCCGACAGCTACCGTCTCCGGCACGATGTGCGACCACGAGGTGGAGTTCGACGCTGGGGGACTGGTACCCAGCGGGTGAAAAGGGAGTTTGCCCGGATCGTCAGCTGCGTTGCCGCTTCTCCGCCCGGCGACGTGATCGGGTGCTCCCGCAAGCGGGCGCCAATCCACGCACACACCATCGGTTCCGGGCCCCAGCGGGTCAGCCTGGTGGCGGGTTGCCACGCCGACGAGCCGGTCGGGCCACGATTCCTGCAGCGCCTGATCCGCTATCTGGCCAGTGAAGACGGGGCCACCCTGCGGCGCGCCGCCACCTGGTCGATCATCCCGCACATCAACCCCGACGGCGCATCGGCCAACGCCGCCTGGCAGACACCCGGCGCGCCGCACTACGGCTTCGGGGCCTACCTGCGCCACCGGGTCAGGGAGCTGCCCGGCGACGACATCGAGTTCGGCTTCCCCCGCCGCGAAAGCGATCGGGGCGCCCGTCCCGAGAACCGTGCCGCATGGGAGTTCTGGCGCGCGGGCGCCCCGTACGATCTCCACGTGAGCATGCACGGCATGGGCGTCGCGGCGGGGCCGTACTTCCTGGTGGAGCGATCGTGGTGGCCCCGCTTCGGCGACGCGGCCGCGTCTCTCGCCCACGAGGTGGAGACCGCGGGCTACACCCTGCACGATGTCGAGAGCCACGGCGAGAAGGGGTTCCACCGGCTCGCGCGCGGTTTCTGCAGCCGCCCCGACTCCCGCTCGATGAAGCGGCACTTCGTCGCCCTGGACGACCCCGCCACGGCGGCGCGATTCCGCCCCAGTTCGATGGAGGCGGTGCGCAAGCTCAGCGGCGGCGACACGCTGACGCTGGTGACCGAGATGCCCCTGTTCATCACGCCGGGCGTGGGCGAGGAACTGGGGCCGCCCGACCCCGTGCTGACGCGTTGGCGGGAGCGCATCGCCGGGTGGGACGCGCGGTTCCGCAGGGCGAGCGGCGAGGACGACGAGGCCCGCGTCGAGGCGGCCGTCCGCGATGAAGCCCAAGCCGCCGGCCTCACGGCCATGCCCGTCCGCGACCAGATGCGCTTTCAGTGGGCATTCATCCGGGCAGGGCTGGAGGTAGTGGGGGCGGGGGCGGCGGTCGCCTGACCCGCTTCAAAGCGGATCGCGTGTCTTCAGCTCCGGAAACAATGCGAAGTCGCGGTCGCGGGTCAGCAGCTCGTCGACACCATGCGCCAGGCAGATCGCGGCGACGCGGGCATCATGAACCAGCGGGCCGCGCACGCGTGGACGCCGGACAAGGTGCCCGAGAATGTCCAGAAACCCGCCCGTTTCACCGATCAGGCGAATCGACGGTGAATCGATCCACGCCCGCAACTGATTCCAGGCGGCTTCCGGAGAGGATTCCGCGCCCCGCCAAATACGGCGATTCGTCACCACGCTGAGGAATTCGTAGCAGCACGGCCACGGAATCGCCCAATGGCGGCGCCCTTCCGCCAACTCGCGCAGCACGCGCGCGGCTCTTTCGTGCACGCGGGACTCCCGGCGGTGCGCGTACACGAGAACGTTCGTGTCAACCGCGATCATTCGCCCACCGGACGCCCGTAGATGATCTCGGACAGATCCTGCCAGGTGTACGCTTCCAGGGGGTCTGCGGCGTTCGGATCGCCAACGCTGAGGTCAGGCAAGCGGTAGCCCTCTGCGCGCTCGGGAGCGGACAGGGCGAGCCGCAGACCCTCTTCGACCACGGCCCTGAGCGGAACGCCGGTTTCGCGAGCGTGCCGCTTGGCTCGCGCCAGCAGGTCGTCGTGAATGTCGATGGTCGTCTTCATTGACCCATATTACCCATAGATATAAATATGGGCAATATGGCACACCTCTGATCGTGTGGCCTCCCGACGCACCTCGCCCTATCTTCCCCACAGTCGCCGGGGGCATCCCGCGGCACCCACTCGCGGGCGCCAGCGGGATTGAGAGCGAACCCCAATGACCTGATCCGGCTGATACCGGCGTAGGGAGTGCGGCTGGCTCACGAGCGGGGTCCACCCGCCGGCGGCCGGGCACTCCCGCCCGGCGACGACGCGGCAGCCGGAAGAAACCGACGACCGCAAATGATCAAGCCAGTGGACACCCTGCCCGCGCCCGGCGCCCCTCCCGTCGCATACCGCGACGCCTTCCCCAACTCGACCCGCGTCCACGTCGACGGCCCCGGCCGCATCCGCGTCCCGATGCGGGAGATCGCCCTCTCGGGCGGCGAGCCCCCGCTCCGCGTGTACGACACCAGCGGACCGCCCGGCCACGATGTCCGCGAAGGCCTGCCCCCGCTCCGCGAACCCTGGATCGCCGCCCGGGACGTGCGCGTCACCGGCCGCGCCGCCACAATCACCCCCGGCAAGCGCGACGACCCCCTCGAACTCCCCCCCGGCCTCCGCCGCACCACCCGGCGCGGCAACGGCCCCGTCACGCAGATGTACTACGCGCGGCGCGGCGAAGTCACCCCCGAGATGGAGTTCATCGCGCTCCGCGAAGGGCTCGACCCGCGCTTCGTGCGCGACGAGGTGGCGCGCGGCCGCGCGATCATCCCCGCCAACATCAACCACCCCGAGCTCGAGCCCATGATCATCGGGCGCGGCTTCAAGGTGAAGATCAACGCCAACATCGGGAACTCGGTGGTGACGTCGTCGATCGACGAGGAGGTCGAGAAGCTCCGCTGGGCCACCCTGTGGGGCGCCGACACGGTCATGGACCTGTCCACGGGCAAGAACATCCACGCCACGCGCGAGTGGATCATCCGCAACTCCCCCGTGCCGATCGGCACCGTGCCCATCTACCAGGCGCTGGAAAAGGTCGGCGGCGTGCCGGAGGAGCTGACCTGGGAGGTCTACCGCGACACGATCGTCGAGCAGTGCGAGCAGGGGGTCGACTACTTCACGGTGCACGCGGGCGTGCTGCTGCGCTACGTGCCGCTGACGGCAGAGCGGGTCACGGGGATCGTGAGCCGCGGCGGGTCGATCCTGGCCAAGTGGTGCATGGCGCATCACCGGGAAAACTTCCTCTACACCAACTTCCGCGAACTCTGCGAGATCATGCGGGAGTACGACGTCTCGTACTCGCTTGGCGACGGGCTGCGCCCGGGCTCCATCGCCGACGCCAACGACGAGGCCCAGTTCGCGGAGCTTCGCACCCAGGGCGAGCTGAACCGGATCGCGTGGGAGTACGACGTGCAGGTCATGAACGAGGGCCCGGGGCACATCCCCATGCACCTGATCAAGGAGAACATGACGAAGCAGCTCGAGTGGTGCGACGAGGCGCCGTTCTACACGCTCGGGCCGCTCACGACCGACATCGCGCCCGGCTACGACCACATCACGAGCGCGATCGGCGCGGCGATGATCGGGTGGTACGGGACCGCCATGCTCTGCTACGTGACCCCGAAGGAGCACCTCGGCCTGCCCAACCGCGACGACGTCAAGGACGGCGTCATCGCCTACAAGATCGCGGCCCACGCGGCCGACCTCGCGCGCGGGCATCCGACCGCCCAGCGGTGGGACGACGCGATCTCAAAGGCGCGCTTCGAGTTCCGCTGGCGCGACCAGTTCAACCTGTCGCTGGACCCGGTGACCGCGCGCGAGTTCCACGACGAGACGCTGCCTGCGGAGGGGGCGAAGGTGGCCCACTTCTGCTCGATGTGCGGTCCGAAGTTCTGTTCGATGAAGATCAGCGACGACGTGCGGCGGTTCGCGCGCGAGCGCGGGTTGGACACGCAGACCGCAGTCGAGGAAGGGATGACCGAAAAGGCGAAGGAGTTCCGGAGCGGCGGCAGCCAGCTGTACGTGGCCACCGGGGACTGACCCCTTGCGCCGCTTGCGAGCCGCCGACCCGCCGCACGCAGCCCCCGGATCCCGCCTCCGGGTGGCGCGGGCGGTCTGCGCGGCCCGCACGGCCTGCGCACTCTCGGCGGCTGGCTGCGGCAGCGGCGCCACCGCGCCCCCCGACGCCAGGCCGGAAGCGCCGCCGGCCACACCCACGGTCGCCTTCGCAACCAGCCTGGTCGGCGCCCCCGAAGGCGGCACCGCCGTCCTGCGCCTGGCGGTCGCGCCCGCCCCCGACGCACCCGTCACGCTCGGCTACACGATCGGCACCGACGACGACGCGGCAACCGACGACGCGGACAGCGCGGACTACGCCGGCGACCCGGGCGGCACGGTGCGCATCGGCGCGGGCGACACGGTCGCGGCCATCGAACTCGCCATCAACGACGACCACGACATCGAGCCGGCGCGCGAGGTCCTGAACGTCACGCTCGACACGCCCGCGCCCGCCGCCGGATACCTCCTGGGCTCGCCCGACACGGCCCGGATCGTGATCGAGGAGGGCGTGTGCGACCGCACACCCAGAATCCAGGAAGAGATCCTCGGCGTCGCGGGCTTCGGCCACTGCCTGGAACCGGGCCCGGAGGACCTGGCGGCGATCGCCGATCTCGAACTCTGCAATCGTACGGACTGGCCGCTGTGCCGGCGCGAGGCCACGGTCATCCCCACCCTGCGACAGGGCGACTTTCAGGGCCTGTCACGGCTCGAACGACTCACCCTGGCCGGCGTCGGCCTGACCGAGCTGCCCGAGGCCGTCTTCTCGGACCTCCACGGACTCGAGACCCTCTGGCTGGCAAACAACCGATTGACCCGGCTGCCGGAGCGCGTGTTCTCGGGACTGTCGAGCCTCGGCAGCCTCAGCCTTGCCGACAACGGACTCACCGAGCTGCCCCCGGGCACCTTCTCGGGCCTGACCGGCCTGTGGTGGCTGGAGCTCAGCGGGAATCCGGTCAGCGAGCTGCCGGCGACGGTCTTCAGCGGCCTCTCCAGCCTCTCCGGGCTCCTGATGGTCCGCAGCGACCTCACCGACCTGCCGCCGGGCCTCTTCGTCGGCCTGTCGAAACTGCGCGCCCTGGACCTGCGAGCCAACCCGGGGACGCCGTTCGGGCTGCCCGTGCAACTCGTGCGCATCGACGACGACGATCTCCTGGCACCCGGGCCCGCAGAGGTGGCCGCGAGGGTCGAGCAGGGCGCACCTTACGAGATGGAAGTCATCCTCTTCACGCAGGGGGTCGGCCCGTCGGTCGACACGCTCGACATCGAGACCGGGAGCGCGCTCAGCACGATCGTCACCGTCATGCACGACACCGCGAACACCGAAGGCACGCGCATCACCATGCGTTCCGTCTCCGCGGCCCCGGGCGATTTCCGGGGCATCGAGCTCAGGTCGGGCGATCCCATCGTGCTGTTCGCCCGGCCGTCGCCCGAGCGCGACCGCCAAATGCAAGGGAAAAGGAAATGATGAAAAGAGCACGACGGCTGCCGCTTCGGCCTCGTCCGCCCGCACCCGCTGAGCGACCGGACACGGTGCGCCTGCGGAATCACTCGGCCCCTGGCGCGGGCCCCTCGCGGAGCGCCTGGCTCCCCTTTACCGCCCTGCCGCTCTGCCTGGCCGGCTGCTCGTCCGCGGCGTCCGTCGACCCGGCCGCCGACCTCGTCATCTACAACGTGCGCGTGTGGGATGGCACCGGCGCGGAGACCACCCCTCCCTCGGTCCTGCAGATCGGCGGTGGCAGGATCCTGTCACTGGCGCCGATGCCCGAAGAGGGCGACGTGTGGGAGATGGCCGACGCGGCGGGCGTGGAGTCGCTGGACGCGAACACCTGGTACGTGGTCCCCGGGCTGATCAACACGCATGGCCACATCGCCGGCACCTGGATCCCGAACGCCGGCGTCGAGTACCGGGAGTACGCGTCGCGGGAACTGGGCCGCTATGCGCGCTTCGGCGTCACGACCGTGAACAGCCTCGGTGGTGAGCGCGAGCCCGCCTTCGGCCTGCGGGACGCGAGCTGGGGCGACGACGCCACGGGTCGCGCGCGGCTGCTCGTATCGGGCCCCGTGGTCACGGGCGCCAACCCCGAGGAAGCGATGGTGATCACCGACCGGGTCGCCGCCTTGGGTCCGGACTGGATCAAGATCCGGGTCGACGACAACCTGGGCACGACGACGAAGATGACCCCGGAGACCTACACCGCCGTGATCACGCGCGCCCGCGACCACGGCCTCCGTGTGGCGTCCCATCTCTTCTACCAGGAGGACGCCAGGGGACTGCTCCGCGCCGGGACCGGCATGGTGGCGCACAGCATCCGCGACGGTCCGGTCGACGAGGAGACGATCGATCTGCTCCTGGAGACGGGCGTCTGCTACGTGCCGACGCTGACCCGCGAGGTCTCGACCTACGCCTATGGGGAACGCCCGGCGTTCTTCGACGACCCGTTCCTCGCCCTCGACGTCGATTCGGCGCAGGTGGTCGCGGTGAGCGACCCGGACCGGCAGGCCAGGGTGCGGGCGTCCGGTGCCGCCGAGGCGTACGGGCGCGCGCTTGAGATCGCCCAGGGCAACCTGGCGCTCCTGTCCCGGGCGGGCGTGCCGATCGCGTTCGGCACCGACTCCGGCCCCGTGGGGCGCTTCCAGGGCTACTTCGAGCACATGGAAATGGAGCTGATGGCGGAAGCCGGACTGTCGCCGGCACAGATCCTCCGTTCGGCGACGGGCGTGGCCGCCGACTGTCTCGGCCGGGGCGACATCGGAACGCTCGAGCCCGGGCGTCGCGCGGACTTCATCGTGCTTCGGGCCGACCCGCTGCGGGAACTGGCCAACATGCGATCGATCGAGGGCGTGTGGGTCGGCGGTGAGCGGATCGACGGGTCGCGGAGGTTCTGATGGAACTCGGTGCCTTCTCGATCAGCCTCGCCGTTCAGGACCTTGCCACCTCGCGCTCGTTCTACGAGAAGCTCGGTTTCGCCGTGACGGGCGGCGACGACGAGAAGTACTTGATCATGGTGAACGGGACGACGATCATCGGCCTCTTTCAGGGGCTGTTCGACAAGAACATCCTGACCTTCAATCCGGGGCTGGCACAGGAACATGTCGCGCGTGACCGACTTCACCGACGTGCGCGATATTCGCGCGTCGCTCGTGGCGGACGGGGTCGAGATGGTGACCGACACCGACCCGGCGGCGGCCGGTCCGGCGAGCATCGTGATCACGGACCCGGACGGGAATCCGATCCTGATCGACCAGTTCTTTCCGAGACCGGACGGCTGATCGCCGCGCCCCCTGTTCCCGCGGCGGTGCCGGCTTATCCTTGACTCCATGCCAATCCTCGAACTCCGCGACCTCTCACTCCGCTTCGGGGGCGTCACCGCGCTCGCAGGGTTCGGGATGGAGGTGCGGGAGGGCGAGCTGCTGGCGCTGATCGGGCCGAACGGGGCGGGGAAGACCAGCGTGCTGAACTGCATTTCGGGGCTGTACCGGGCGCAGGACGGGACAATCACGCTGACTGGACACGACGGCAGGCAACACGCGCTGCACCGCCTCGCTCCGCACCGCATCGCCGGGCTGGGAGTGGCCCGCACGTTTCAGAACATCGAGCTGTTCAAGCACATGACCGTGCTGGAGAACCTCATGCTGGGGCGCCACGTCCACATGCGGGGCGGGGTTCTGAGCGGGGGCCTGTACCTGGGCCGGCAGCGCCGGGCCGAGATCGAGCACCGGCGCTACGTCGAGGAGGTCATCGACTTCATGAACCTGGAGCCGCTGCGCAGCGCCGAGGTCGGGAACCTGGCGTACGGCAACCAGCGGCTGGTGGAGATGGCGCGCGCGCTCGCGCTGGACCCCCGGATCCTCCTGCTCGACGAGCCCACCGCCGGCATGAACGCCGAGGAAAAGGAGTCGATGGCGCGCTTCATCCTCGACGTGCAGGAGGAGCGGGGCGTCACGGTCGTGGTGATCGACCACGACATCGACGTGGTCATGGACATCTCGGACCGGGTGATCGTCCTCGACTTCGGGCGCAAGATCGCGGAGGGGACGCCCGACGAGGTGCGGAACGACCCGGCGGTGATCGACGCGTACCTGGGGCGGGCGCGGGAGACGGCGTGAACGACACCCTCCATGGTCGGAGCGCCCGTCGCGCCGCGAACGGCGACGGGCATGCGGGCGACACGCTGCCCGGTCTGCTCGCCCGCCGCGCCGCGAAGCGCCCGCACGAGGTCGCGCTGCGCGAGAAGGAGTTCGGGATCTGGCAGGAGACCACCTGGGCGGAATACCTGGAGCGCGTCCGGGAGTTCGCCCTCGGGCTGGTCGAGCTGGGGATCGAGAAGGGCGAACGGATCGCGATCATCGGCGACAATCGTCCCGAATGGGTGATCGCGGAGCTGGCCGCGCAGTCGCTGGGCGTGTTGCCGCTGGGCCTGTACCAGGACTCGATCCCGGCGGAGCTGGCCGGGATGCTGGAGGCCGCGGAGGCCAGGCTGATCGTCGCAGAGGACCAGGAGCAGGTGGACAAGGTGCTCGAAGTGCGCGACGGGGTCCCCGGGCTCGAGTACGTGGTCTACTATGACCCGCGCGGGATGTACGCGTACGAAGCGCCGGGGCTGATGGCGTTCGAGGAGGTCGAGGCTCTCGGCAGGCGCCGCCGGGAGGAGGCCCCGGCCGAGTTCGACGCGAGGCTCGCCGCGGTCCGGGCGGAAGACACTGCTCTCCTATGCACCACCTCGGGAACGACCAGTATCCCGAAGCTTGCCATGCTGTCGCACGCGAACCTGCTGGCGATGGCGGGGCAGCTGGTCGAGGTCGATCCGATGGGGCGCGGCGACGAGTTCGTGTCGTTCCTGCCGATGGCGTGGATCGGCGAGCAGATGGTCGGGGTGGCGAGCGCGATGCTGACCGGCTTCACCGTCAACTTTCCCGAGGAGACCGCCACCGTGCGGAGCGACATGCGCGAGATCGGGCCCGCGTTCCTGATGTCGCCCCCGCGCATCTGGGAGAACATGGTCTCGGACGTGCAGGTCATGGCCGAGGACACGACGCCGCTCAAGCGCTGGATCTACCGCTGGGCGATGAAGGAGGGCGAGTCCCGCGCCGAGGCGGTCGCAAGCGGCAGGCGCCCGGGCCTCCCGGCACGGTTCCGCCACAGAATCGCCGACTGGACCGTCTTCCACCCGATCCGCGACCAGCTCGGCCTCGACAAGGTACGGCGCGCCTACACGGGGGGCGCGGCGCTCGGCCCCGACGTCTTCCGCTTCTTCCATGCGATCGGCGTGAACCTGAAGCAGCTCTACGGCCAGACCGAAGTCTCGGGGATCTCGGTGGTCCATCGAGACGGCGACATCCGCTTCCACACGGTGGGCACGCCGTTCCCGGAGACGGAGATAAGGATCTCGGGGGCGGGCGAGATCCTCTGCCGCAGTCCCGCCGTCTTCCAGGGCTACTTCCGCAACCCGAAGGCCACCGCCGAGACCCTCGACGATGGCTGGCTGCATTCGGGCGACGCCGGCTACTTCGAGGACGACGGCCACCTGGTCGTGATCGACCGCCTGGCCGACGTCATGAAGCTCCCCGACGGGACGAGTTTTTCGCCCCAGTACGTGGAGAACAAGCTCAAGTTCAGCCCGTACGTCCGCGAGGCGGTGGTCTTCGGGGGCGCCGGCGCGCCGTTCGTCACCACGATGATCGCGATCGACATGGAGAACGCGGGGCAGTGGGCGGAACGCCACCGCATTCCGTACACCACGTTCACCGACCTGGCCCGCCGTGCCGAGATCCAACGGCTCATCCGCAGCCATGTCACGAGCGTCAACGAGGATCTGCCCGGGGCCGCCCGCATCCGCCGCTTCCTCCTCCTGCACAAGGAACTCCACGCCGACGACGCCGAGCTGACGCGCACCCGCAAGGTCCGCCGCCGGCACATCGCTGCCCGCTTCGGCGACATCATCGGCGCCCTGCAGGGGGACGGCGATTCGGTCACCGTGTCGACCGAGATCACCTACCAGGACGGCCGCACCGCAGAAGTCGCGCACGACCTGCGCATCGAGACGCTGGACGCCCGCGGCCCCCACGCGCCCGACGCCCCCTGAGCCGTGGACATCTTCCTGCAACTCACGGTCTCCGGACTCAGCACCGGGATGGTCTATGCGCTCGCCGCGGCCGGCTTCGTGGTCATCTACAAGGCCAGCGACGTAATCAACTTCTCGCAAGGCGACCTGCTGCTCTTCGGCACCTACCTGATCTTCTTCGCCGTGGCCCAGACCGGGCTACCGTGGAGCCTCGGAGTGGTCGTCACGGTGCTGCTGGCCGTTGCCCTGGCGCTGGTCATCGAACGGCTCGTGCTGCGCCCGCTGATCGGCGAGCCGATCATCTCGATGATCATGGTGACGATCGGGTTGTCGTCGATCCTGCGCGCGGCCGTCAACGCGATTTGGGGGCCGGCGCCGCGCTCGTTCGATTCGTTTCTGCCGGCCGGCGACGTCGCGCTGGGGCCGGTCATCCTGTCCTCGGGGCGCCTCCTGTCGATTCCGATCGCGCTGGCGGTGCTGGCCGCGCTTTGGCTTTTCTTCCGGCACACGCGCGACGGGATCGCCATGCGCGCCATCGCCGACGACCAGCAGGCCGCGCTCAGTATGGGGATCAGCATCCCGCGGGTGTTCGGCATCGCCTGGGGACTGGCGGCGGCCTCGGCGGCCATCGGCGGGATCATGCTGGGGAACATCGTTGGAGTGAGCCCCAACGTGGCCTCGATCGGGCTGCGGGTGTTCCCGGTGGTAATCCTGGGGGGACTCGATTCGATCCGCGGGGCGGTGATCGGCGGCGCGGTCATCGGTCTGCTGGAGGTCTATACCGGGGGCTACGTAGGTCATGGGCTGAGCCTGGTGGTGCCCTACGTCGTCCTGGTGCTCGTGCTGATGGTCCGGCCATATGGCCTGTTCGGAAAGGAGATCATCGAACGGGTATGAGGAACTTCCGATGAGCTTCGAGTGCGGCGTATTCCACACGCGTTACGAGTCCGACATGGGACTGCGGCCGTGGCCCATGCAGCGGATCCGGCTGGCGGTCTTCGCGGTCTTCGTCCTCGTGTTTCCGTTCGTCGCCGGTCCCTACTGGCTCGACCTGGCCAACCAGATCGCCATCGCCACGGTCGGCGCGATCGGCCTGAACATCCTGGTGGGCTACACCGGGCAGATTTCGCTGGGACAGGGCGCCTTCATGGCCATCGGGGCATACACCGCCGGGCTCCTGACGCTCAACCTGGGCTTGCCGTGGGGCGTGAGCATCGCGCTCGCGTGCGTCCTGACCTCCCTGGCGGGCACCTTCTTCGGCCTGCCCTCGCTGCGGCTGAAAGGGCTGTACCTCGCGATCGCCACCCTCGCTGCCCAGGAGATCGTGGAATGGGCGATGACCCACTGGACGGCGGTGACCGGCGGCACCGAGGCGATCGTGATCCCCGCGCCTCGCCTCTTCGGCGTGCGTCTCAACAGCACCTTCGCCTTCTACTGGTTCGGGGTGCTGATGGCGGCGGGGACGGCGCTCTTCGCGGCCAACCTCTTCCGCACGCGCATGGGACGCGCCTTCGTGGCGGTGCGCGACCAGGACATCGCGGCCAGCGTGATCGGCGTGAACCTCTTCCGCACCAAGCTGCTCGCGTTCGCCACCTCGTCGTTCTTCGTGGGCCTGGCCGGCGCGATGATCGCCTACTACCGCACGATCATCACCTGGGAGCGCTTCACGCTGGAGACGAGCATCGTCTACCTGGCGATGATCATCGTCGGCGGGCTCGGGTCGATCCGGGGGTCGTTCTTCGGCGCGGTGCTGATCACGCTGCTGCCGGCACTGATCACCAACGCGGGGCGCGCGCTCCAGGACACCGCCCCGGTCGTCGCCAACCTGCTCCCCTACGCGCAGCAGGCGGTCTTCGGCGGCGTGATCATCCTCTTCCTGATCTTCGAGCCCAAGGGCCTGTCCAAGCTGTGGGGCAACGTGAAGGACTACTTCCACGTGTGGCCGTTCGCGTATCGGCGGGGGTGAGTCATCCGGTGGGCGAGACGGTGCACGGAAACGCCGCCGTGTCGGGCTTACCTGGCCTTATCCCGCCTTGTCTGCCGGTATCGGTAGCGGCAGGGCGTAGAAGCGCGTGGGCCCCCGATGGAACGGCAAAACCTCGGCTCCCGAGTAGAAGAGCACGCCATGTTCGAAGGCCGCCCCAGCCACTTCGGCCAGGGCAGCCAGGCCGTTGAAGTCGTCGCGGCGGACAGTGGCCGAGGCCTTGGTCTCCAGGCCGACGATGCGCCCGTCGGGCCGCTCCAGCACGATGTCGACCTCGCGCTTCCGCTTATCCCGAAAGTGGTAGAGCCCGACCTCCTCATCCGCCCACTCGGCGTGCTTGGCGCATTCCATGAAGACCAGCGTCTCCAGCAGCGCACCGTAGTGCGGGCTCAGGAGGAGCCGGGTCTCGTTGCGCAGGCCGAGAAGGTGGGACGAGAGGCCGGTGTCGACGAAGTGCATCTTCGGCATTCGCACGGCCATGCGCCGGGCCAGATTCTTGCGATATGAGGGAACCCGGCGAATCAGGAACATCAGTTCGAGGATGTCCACGTAACTCTTGGCGAGCTTGTCGTTGAGTTCGAGGTCGTTGGCGAGGCTGGCGTACTTGAGCAGGTTGCCGCTCCGGCCAGCCAGGTAGGGCGCCAGCGCCCGCAGCTTCGAGTGGTAGTCGCCGCGGGCGGTGTAGAGTGACTCGAAGTCCTTGAAGAACCGCCCCTCGGTGTAGGATCTGAACCAGATGGTGCGGGCGCGACGGCCCATGCCCTGGACCTCGGGATAGCCGCCCAGCAGGATCAGCCGCGCGATCTCCTCACGGCCTGGAGAGGGCTGCGCCGAATCCACGGACGAGAAGTCTCCCGCCAGCAGGTAGTCAACCAGGTTGCGGCGACTGTCTCGAATCTCGGCAACCGAAAGGGGCAGGAGTTCGAGGCGGGCCATGTGGCCGGGCAGGGCCTCCTGGGCCCGCGCCGAACGGAAAATGTCGGCGGAGCCGGTGAGGAGGAAGAGTCCCTTGCGCGGCACTCCCGACGTCCTGTCGATGAGGGGAGCACTGGCAAGCCGGTCTGACGCCTCCTTGATGGCAGGTACCAGTTCGGGCACCTGCTGGAATTCATCCAACACGACGGACCGGCCCCTGAACGACCTGACGAAACCGTGGGGATCGCCCGCCGCCGAAGCCTGGACGGAGGGATCGTCCAGAGTGAGATAGCGCAGACCCACCCCCGCGGCTACGCTGCGGGCCAGCGTGGTCTTGCCGGACTGCCTGGGACCGGTAACGTAGACGATCCGGAACTCGCTGAGCATACTGCGCACGAGTGGATGGAGGTGTCTGGAGTACATCGGTGTGTCGTCGACGGGCGGAGCGATCCTTACTACGAGGACTCCATATTCTTATTACGAGAAATCTAATCCCTTATTGCGAAAAATCAATTCCTGTCCGGGGCAATCGCGGCGCAGGCTCTTTCGGACGCGGGCGGGCAGCGCCTATCTTCAGAAGTTCCCGATTCTGCCGTTCCTGCAATCCAGGTGTGCCCATGGTCAAGCGAACAATCACGGCGACGCTGGCGGCCCTTCTCATCACCCCCGTGGCAACGGTCGCGCAGAGCGTCTCCGACGAGGATCTGGCGCCGCTGGTCACCCGCGTGGAAGAGGGTGTTCTCGAGCGGGCCAAGCTGGCCCAGGTCATGGTCGACAAGATCTTCTCCTTCTCCGAACTCGGGCAGCAGGAGATCGAGACCTCGGCCTATATCACGGGCATTCTTGAGGAAAACGGCTTCGAAGTCGAGCGCGAGGCCGCGGGCATCCCCACGGCGTGGTTTGCGCGCTGGGGAAGCGGCAGTCCGGTGATTTCCTTCGGCTCGGACATCGACGGGATTCCCAAGGCGAACCAGAAGCCGGGCGTGGCCTATCACGACCCGCTGATCCCGGGTGCGCCCGGACACGGAGAGGGCCACAACTCGGGGCAGGCGGTGAACGTGGTCGCGGCGCTGGCGCTAAAGGAGGTCATGGAAGCCGAAGGGATCCAGGGCACGCTGGTGCTCTGGCCGGGCGTCGCCGAGGAACAGCTGGCGTCAAAGGCGTGGTACGTGCGCGACGGCTACCTGGAGGACATCGACATCACGATCTTCACCCATGTCAGCAGCAACCTGTCGGTCAACTGGGGACAGGGGGGCGGCACCGGACTCGTTTCGGTGGAGTTCACCTTCGCGGGCGAGGCGGCGCACGGCGCGGGCGCTCCCTGGCGGGGCCGCAGCGCCCTGGACGCCGTCGAGCTGATGAACGTCGCGTGGAACTTCCGCCGCGAGCACCTCAGGCCCGACCAGAGATCCCACTACGTGATCAGCGACGGGGGCGACCAGCCCAACGTGGTGCCGCCGAGCGCCTCGGTGTGGTACTTCATCCGCGAGATGGACTACGAGGACATCCAGCGCAACTTCGACACGGCCGTGCGCATTGCCGAGGGCGCGGCCATGATGACCGACACCGAGATGTCGTACCGGATCATCGGCGCGGCGTGGCCGCGGCACTTCAACAGGGTCGTGGCCGAGACCATGTACGAGCACATCGAGGAGGTGGGGCTCCCCGAGTGGACCGAGGACGACCACGACTTTGCCAGCGCGGTGCAGCAGTCGGTGGGAAGCGTGCCTTCGGGGATGCCGGTCGCGCTGTCGCCGCTGGGCACGCCGGGACCGCGCCGGAGCGGGGGATCGGACGACATCGGCGACATCTCGTGGAACGTGCCCACGGTCACCCTGCGCTTCCCGTCGAACGTGCCGGGACTGCCGGGCCACCACTGGTCGAGCGCCATGGCGATGGCGACTCCCATCGCGCACAAGGGCGCAGTCGCGGGCGCGCGGGTGATGGCCCGCACCGCCCTGCAGCTCTTCGCGCAGCCGGAGCTCGTCGATCAGGCGTGGGCCTACTTCAACGACGAGCAGAGCGTCGGCATGGAGTACGTCCCCTTCATCGGACCCGACGATCCGCCGCCCATCGATCTCAATCGGGAGATCATGGAAGCGTTTCGTCCTCTGCTGAGACAGTATTACTATGATGAGACCCGCTTCGAGACGTATCTTGAGCAGTTGGGGATCAAGTATCCGACACTTACGCGGCCGATTTCGGAGGATGACTACGCGTCGCGCTGAGGGTTCCGAGAATCGGAGGTTTCTGATGAGAATAGCCAGCCGCAGATTTTTCTCGGTGGCAACAGCCATGTTCCTGGTGCCGACCCTTTCGGGCGCGGGCGGTCATCCCGAGGCCGTCACGACGCACCCGGTTGCCGCACCTGCGGACGCGTCGCCCGACGATCCCACCGTGGTGGGGTGGCGGCTCCTGGCCAAGCTCAACTACCGGACCGGCGAGAAGGACGAGGAGCTGGCAGCGCTGGAAGGCAAGCTCGTCAAGGTTCCGGGCTTCACGGTGCCGCTTGAGGACTTCGCGTCCTCGGCCACTGAGTTCCTCCTCGTGCCGTACGTCGGTGCCTGCATCCACACCCCGCCGCCGCCGCCCAACCAGCTCGTCTACATCGAGATGGACGAGGGGAAGCGCGCAAAGATGGACGGCTGGAACCCGGTGTGGGTCGAGGGCGTGCTCAGCATCGAGATGACCGAAAGCGTCTACGGCTACGTAGGATTCACCATCACCGGCCAACGGGTGTATCCGTACGAGGCCTGATCCGCGATTCGGCCGCGCGCTGGCCCGGGTCCGGAATAGATGAGCCTCGCGATCGAGGTCCGCGGACTCCGTTTCCGCTACGGAAGCGGCCCGTGGGTGCTCGACATCCCCGAATTGACCCTTGAGCGGGGGACGCGCGCGTTCCTCTTCGGTCCCAGCGGGAGCGGCAAGACTACGCTGCTCGGCGTGCTGGCGGGCGTGCTCAAGGCCCAGGAGGGAGAGGTCAAACTACTCGGACGCGATCTGACATCGCTTTCCGGTGCCCAGAGGGATGCCTTCCGGGCGGAGCACATCGGTTACGTGTTCCAGATGTTCAACCTCATCCCCTACCTGTCGGTTCTCGACAACATAGCGCTCCCGGCACGCATGAACGCCGCACGGCGGGCCCGGCTGGACGGCGCGGGCGTGAAGGAGACCGCCGCGCTGCTCGCCGACCACCTCCACATCGGCGACCTGCTGAAAAAGCGTGTGACGGAGCTGTCGGTGGGCCAGCAGCAGAGGGTGGCGGCGTGCCGGGCGCTCATCGGTGCCCCGGAGATCATCGTCGCCGACGAACCGACCTCGTCCCTGGACTTCGACCGCCGGGAAGCCTTCCTCGAGTTGCTGTTCGCGGAGTGCGAGCGCGCGGGCGCCACGCTGGTGTTCGTCAGCCACGACCGCACGCTGGAGAGCATGTTCTCGCGCACGATCTCGCTCCTCGACATCAACAGGACCGCGTTCTGATGCTCAGCCTCGACCTCGCGCTCAAGTCGCTGCGCAACCGCGCCTTCAGCACGTCGCTCACGGTGGGCTCGATCGCGCTCAGCGTAGCGCTGCTGATCGGCGTCGAGAACGTCCGAGTGGGCATGCGCGAGAGCTTCTCCAACACCATCAGCCAGACCGACCTCATCGTGGGCGCCAAGGGGGGCACCATCCAGCTGCTGCTGTATTCGGTCTTCGGAATGGGGTCGCCGACCAACAACCTGTCGTGGGACACCTACCGCGAATGGGCCGAACACCCTGCGATCGAGTGGACCATTCCCTACGGCCTCGGGGACAGCCACCGCGGATTCCGCGTCATCGGCACCAACGAGGACTTCTATCGCCGTTACCGGTACCGCGGGGGACAGGAGATCGCGCTGGCCGAGGGCCGCGCCGGCTCGGAGGTCTTCGACGTCACCCTCGGCGCGGACGTAGCTGCCGAGCTCGGCTACGGGCTGGGCGACCAGGTCGCTGTGACGCACGGGATCGGCGAGGTGGGCTTTCTGAATCATGACGAGATGCCGTTCACGGTGGTGGGCATCCTCGACAAGACCTTTACGCCGGTCGATCGCGCGGTCTATGTCACCCTGGAGGGGATCGAGGCCATCCACTTCGGGTGGGAGGACGGCGCGCCGCCCATGCCCGGCGAAGAGCAAACGCGCGACGAGGTGCTCGCGATGGGCGAGATCGAGATCACCCAGGTGACGTCGTTCTTCGTGGGCGCCACCAACCGCCGTGACGTGCTCCGGCTGCAGCGCGAGATCAACGACTACGTGGGCGAGCCGATGATGGCGGTTATCCCCGGCCTGGCGCTGAACGAGATGTGGCAGGGGATCGGCTACGCCGAGACGGGTCTGCGCCTGGTGACGATCTTCGTCGTACTGGTGGGGTTGCTGGGCATGCTGGTCTCGCTCTACACGTCGCTGAACGAGCGCCGCCGCGAAATGGCGATCCTGCGCGCCGTCGGCGCGGGCCCGAAGAGGATCGTCGCGCTGCTGGTGCTGGAGTCGGTGTGCCTGTCCGCGGCGGGAGCGATCGCCGGACTGGCGCTGGTGTACGCGTTGCTCTCGGCCGGGCAGCCGATCGTCGAGGCGCAGGTGGGCCTCTTCATCCCGATCCGGCCACCGGGCTCGATCGAGTTGCTCTTCCTGGCCGCGGTGGTGACGGCCGGATTCCTGATGGGATTCGTGCCCGCGCTCAAGGCCTACCGTACCGCCCTGCACGACGGACTTGCGGTGCGCGTGTAGGGGGTGCCACTTAGGTTGAGGAGGAGTGACGCCATGAGTGGATACCAGCAAACCCGGCCGATCCGCCTGCTCGCGGCCGCCGGGCTGCTTGCCTTCAGCGGGGCCTGCGGCGGCGATGGCGGCGGAGACGGCGCCGGCGACAATGCGATCAAGATCGGCGCCATCTTCGACCTCACCGGACCCACGGCCGACGTGGGGACCGACTACGCCGACGGGATGCGCGGCTACGTCGACTGGGTGAACATGCAGGGCGGGATCGCGGGACGGCTGATCGACCTGATCTACCAGGACTACGCCTACCAGGTCGACCGTGCCGAGCAGCTCTACAGCCAGTTCGTGGCCGAGGGCGCGGTGGTCTTCATGGGGTGGGGCACCGGCGACACCGAGGCGCTGCGCCTGCGCATCACCGAGGACGAGATCCCGTTCAGCTCGGCCTCGCTCTCGCATGTGCTCGGCGACCCCGCGGAGGCGCCATACAACTTCCTCGTCGCGCCCACCTACACCGACCAGTTCCGCATCGCGCTCAACTGGATCGCGCGCAACCACGGGGAGGGAACGCCGGTCGTCGCCCTGATGCACAACGCGAGTCCCTTCGGGCTGTCGCCGTCGCGGCACGGCGGTGTCGAGTTCGCCGAGGAGCTGGGGATCGAACTGACCCTCTACGAGATGCCGCGCGGGGCGGTCGACTACACCGCCGAGTTCTCGCGCATCCGCCAGAGCGGCGCGCGGTACGTGGTGTTCCAGAACACCTCCGGCCCGGCCAGCGTTGCCCTGCAGAACGCGAACAGCCTGGGTCTGGACCTGACCTTCGTCTGTCTGAACTGGTGCGCCAACGCGCAGCTGGTGGACCTGGCGGGCGAGGTGGCCGAGGGCATGCTGGGGACGATCCCCTACGCCCCGCTCAGCGTCGACGTGCCGGGCACGCGCGTGATCCGCGACTACCTGGCCGGCAAGGGCGAGTCGGTTGAGGGCAAGACCAACGCCTACACCCAGGCGTGGTGGACGTTCGCCGTCTTCGGCCGGGCGATGGAGCAGGTGCTGGCGTCGGGGCAGGAGCTCACGGGAGCGAACATCAAGGCCGCGCTCGAGACCTTCACGGACCTGGACATGGGCGGCGTGACGGTGCCGATCACCTTTACACCGAACGATCACCTCGGAGCGAAGGGCCTGAGGATCTTCCGGGTCGAGGGGGGTGAGTGGACGCCCTTCACCGAGTTCCTCCAGGCGCCGCCGAGGTCGTAGGCCGTTGACCGCGAGGCCGGCCCGCGACGGTGGAGCCGGGGACGGCGCCGACCCGCTGCTGTGCCTCAACAACATCGAGGTCCTCTACGACGACGTGATCCTCGTGCTGCGCGGACTGTCGCTGGAGGTCGGCGAAGGCACGATCGCGGCCCTGCTGGGGTCGAACGGGGCGGGGAAGACCACGACGCTGAAGGCGATCTCGGGGCTGCTGTACGTCGAGGACGGCGAGGTCACCGACGGCACGATCGTCTTCGACGGCGAGGAGATCCAGGGGACGGACGCGCACCGGATCGTCGAGAAGGGCATCTTCCAGGTGCTGGAGGGGCGGCGCGTGTTCGAGCATCTCACCGTGCGCGAGAACCTGGCCGCGGGCGCCTACACCCGCCACGACCGGCGCGGCACCGAGGCCGATCTTGAGAAGGTCTTCCACTACTTTCCGGCCCTCGCCGAACGGCACCGCCAGACCGCCGGCCACCTCTCGGGCGGCGAACAGCAGATGCTGGCGCTGGGCCGCGCGCTGATGGCCCGCCCGCGCATGATGCTCCTCGACGAGCCGTCGCTGGGCCTCGCGCCGATCCTGGTCGAGAGCATCTTCGAGATCATCCGGCGGATCAACCGCGACGAGGGCACCACGATCCTCCTGGTCGAGCAGAACGCCCGCATCGCGCTCTCCGTCGCCGACTACGGGTATGTAATGGAGGGCGGACGCGTGGTGATGGAGGGCACGGCCGACGAGTTGCGCACCAACGAGGACGTGAAGGAGTTCTACCTCGGGCTGGGCGACGCCGGGCGCCGGTCGTACCGCGACGTGAAGCACTACCGGCGCAGAAAGCGGTGGCTGTCGTGAACGCGCCCCTCTACGACCCCGACTGCGAGGCCCCGGCCGACTGGGGCGCGGTGCAGGACCGGCTGGCGGTGCTGGCGGTCCGTTACGGGGCGATGCGCAGCCGCGAGATCCAGCGGCGCCTGGACGCGGCGGGGGTCTCGCCGGGCGATGTCGCGAGCGTCGCCGACCTGGCCACGATCCCGGTGCTGTCCAAGGACGACCTGCCGGCCCTCCAGGCCGCCGACCCCCCATTCGGAGGGATGCTCGCCGTGCCGCCGGGCTCGCTGCGCCGGATCTACCGTTCGCCGGGGCCGATCAACGACCCGGAGGGCAACCGCGACGACTCCTGGCGGATGGCGCCGGCGGTCTGGGCCGCCGGATTCCGGCCGGACGACGTGGTGCTCAACACCTTCGCCTACCACCTGACCCCCGGGGGGATGATGCTGGACAGCGGGCTGCGCGCGGTCGGTTGCGCCGTGATCCCGGGCGGCGTCGGCAACACGGCCGCGCAGATCGACACGGCGTGTGCGGCCGGGGCCACGGGCTACACCGGCACGCCGCAGTTCCTGCTCACGCTGCTGGAGCGGGCGCGCGAAATGGGACGCGACCTGCCCTTCCAGCGCGCCCTCGTGACCGGTGCGCCGCTCCCGCCCCCGCTACGCACACAGCTCCAGGACGAGTTCGGCGTCGACGTCTACCAGGCGTACGGGACCGCCGACGGCGGCACGCTCGGCTACGAGTGCGAGGCGAAGGACGGGTGGCACGTCTCGATCGAGATCGTGGTCGAGGTGCTCGTCCCGGGCGACGACCGTCCGGCGGCCGGGGGCGAGGCCGGGCAGGTCGTGGTGACGAGCCCGAACGAGGTCTACCCGCTCGTGCGGCTCGGAACGGGGGACCTGTCAGCGTGGAACAGGGAGCCGTGCCGATGCGGCCGCACCAGCCCGCGGCTCGTCGGGTTCCTGGGCCGCGTGGGCGAGGGAGTCAAGGTCAAGGGCATGTTCGTGCACCCTCGGGAGCTGGCCGCGGCGCTGGGCCCGGAGCCGTCGGTGGGCCGCTACCAGGCCGTGGTGACCGAGGGCGCCGGCGGGCAGGACGTGCTCACCGTGCGGATCGAGGCCGCGCCGGGATGTACCCTCGACGCCGCGCAGATGGACAGGCTGAGCGCGCGGATCCGGGAGGCCGTGAAGGTGCGGGCGGGGGTGGAGGGGGTGGCGGTGGGGGCTGTAGCGGGGTGGGGGGCCGCCCGGCCGCGC
>VXQO01000097.1 GCA_009838975.1 Gemmatimonadota bacterium
TGGGGTGGGGTGTTGTGTTTTTTTTTTTTCACCCCCCCCCCCCCCCCCCCCCGCGCGCGCCCGCGCGCCCCCCCCCCCCCCGCGCCAGGTCCCCGCTGGCTCCCACGGACCCGATCTCGGGCACGACGGGGTGGATGCCCAGGTTGAGGAAGTCGACGAGCCGCTCCACCACCACGAGGCGGCACCCCGACTGCCCCCGCGCCAGGGCGTTGGCGCGCAGAAGCAGGATCGCGCGCACCTCCTCGGTCGGAAGCGGGCGCCCCACCCCGGCCGCGTGGCTCCGAACCAGGTTGCGCTGAAGCGCGCGCTGCTCTTCACGCGTAATGCGAACCTGGGCGAGCCGCCCGAAGCCCGTGTTCACGCCGTAGACGGGGTCGTCCCGTTCCAGCAGCCGCTCCAGCGCCTCGCGCGACCGCCGCACCCGTTCGGCCGCAGCCGGGTCCAGCCGCACCGGGACGCGGTCGCGCGCCACCGCCTCGATCCCGGCGAGGCCGAGGCTCGCGCCGTCGATCGTGATCACGGCGGCGAGCCCTCAGCCGTCCGGGCCCGCGCCCCGGCCCGCCGGGCCTCCCTCAGCGCCTCGAACTCGTCCCGTGTCAGGGTGCAGTCCTCGTCGCTCCAGTGCTCCTCGAGTTCCACCCCGAGCCCGTCGGCCAGGCGGTTCACGTAGGCGTAGTACGACGCGACCTGGCAGATGTCGAGGACCGCCCGGTCTCCGAACCCCGCCGCCCTCAGCGCCTCGACGTGCGACGCCGACATGCCGCCGGGGTCGCGCGTGAGCTTCAGCACGTAGTCCAGCATCGCCTCGTCGCTCTCGGACAACGAATCCGGACGGCGGCCCTTGGCCAGCGCGTTCGCCAGCTCCGGCGTCCCGGTGATCCTGCGGAGTCCCGCCCCGTGGTGGTTGATTCAGTAGAAGCAGTCATTCTCGGCGGAGACGGCGACGGCGATCATCTCCCGCTGTCGCCTGGTGAGCGGTGAGGGGCCGGCCATGAGGTGCCGGTACAGGTCGTAGTGGTGCTCCATGGACGGCGGGTTCAAGGAATGGACACGCAGGATGTTGTCCAGGTTCCCTTCGCGGTCCGTGTAGTGGCGGTAGAGCGGCGCGAGGTCGGGCCCCGCTGCGTCGCGCGGGATGTAGGGTATGTGGGCCATGTGCGGTTCGCGGCGCGGTGCGGACTGGGTGGCGCGTCAGCGCAGGCGTGAGGGCGTGCGCAGGCCGCCGGCGGGGACGGATTGCCCGAAGGGGAAGCTATCTACAGCTTCATCTCTGATCCAACCAACACGGGAGAGACGTGATGTTCCAGGCGAGTGGGAAACTTCGCTTTGCAGTTCGTGGCGCCGCTCTGTGCGCGGGCGCCATGGCCCTCTTCGTGACCGCGGACTCGGTGGGCGCGCAGGACGAGTTCGGGAGGATGGTCGCCGTCTCGGGCGGCACCGTGATCGTCGGCAAGCCGGGTCCGGCCCGGGGGCCCGCCGCGCTCTACCGGTTCGAGCGGGATCGCTCGGGCGCGTGGGTACTCGCCGGGAGCTTCTCACCGCCGGAGACTGCGGAGAACGGGTGGCGGCTGGCGCCGTCGTTGCAGTGGAGCGGAGGGCGACTGGTGGTGGGCTCGGCCGATCCGGACGTGCGGGTCGGGGCCCACATCTTCGACGATGCGCGGGACGGGTTCGCGTACGAAGCCGGCCTCGAGCTGCCGAGGCCGTCCGAGCCGGTGCCTGCGGCCGCCGGACCGGGGGGAGCGGCGGTGGACTTCGCGGGGATCATGAGGATCCTGCAGCCGGCGGCCAGGGCGGTCGCGGTGGAACGCGAACGCGTTGTGGTTTCTGTCGCGAGCGATGGAACCACCCCCGGGGGGGTACACGTGTTCCAGCAGGGAACGCGCGGGTGGGGGTTTCCCACCATCCTTCCCCCACCGGGACCCGAATCCGAGTTCCCGGATTTCGGCGCCGCGATGGCGCTCCGGCGCGATGACGTGATCGTGTCGTCCCCCGGCGCGGGCGAGGTCGGGCAGGTGTTCGTCTACCGGCCCGCGGACGACCCCCTCGGGAACATCACCCTCAGCCCGGCCGACTCGCTCGCGGCCGGAGCGCGGTTCGGCGCGGCGCTGGCGGTCGACGGCAGTCACCTTCTGGTCGGTGCCCCTGGAGCGCGCCAGGGCTCGGGCACGGTCTTCGCCTACCGGCGCTTCGAACCGGGTGATTGGGAGCTCCGCCAGGTCCTTGCTCCCGGCGCGCCGGGCCAGCCCGCCGGCGCTTTCGGCACCACCCTTGCCGTGCTCGGCGACGAGCTCTGGGTCGGGGCGCCGCTGGCGCGCGACGGTTCGGGCGAGGTCCATCGCTTCCGCCTGATCGATGGCAGCTGGGAGCCCGCGCCGCTCGACCTGCCGGAAGCCGGGCGCGGGGCCGCCCTGGGGTCGGCGATCGCCGTCGGCACGACCGTCGCGGTCCTGGGCGCTCCGGGAACCGACGGGGGATACGGCGCGGCCATGGTCTTCACGCGCGAGCCTGGCGGCCCCTGGGGTGAACCCGAGTGGCTGCATCCGGGCGGCGGCCTGGACGCCGTGACCGAGGGCGAGGTGCTCTGCGAAGAGGGCGCCGCGGCGGGGTTCTCGTGCGAGTCGGTCGATCTGCTGGCCTTCCTGCCCACTTCGGCGATCGGAGCCGAGCCGTGGGAGCGCGTCAGCGACATCTGGGGGTGGATGGACCCCGAGACGGGCCGCGAGTATGCGCTGGTGGGACGGAGCGGCGGCGCGGCGATCATCGACGTGACCGACCCCTCGGCCCCCCGCTATGTGGGCGTGGTCACCGCGAATCCCAGCGGCGCGCGCGACCTCAAGGTCTACGCCGACCACCTCTTCTTCACGGGCGACGGAGCCGGCGACCACGGACTCGTCGTCTTCGACCTCACCCGCGTCCGCGACACCTCCGGGGAGCCGGCGAACCCGAACGGCGGCGTCGCCTTCGAGCCCGACGCGGTCTACCGGGGCATCGCGAGCGCCCACAACCTCGTGATGGACGCCGAGAGCGGCTTCGCCTTCCCCGTCGGCTCAAGCGGCGGCGGCGAGACCTGCGGCGGCGGCCTCCACATGGTCGACGTGCGCGACCCGAAGGCCCCGGTGTTCGCCGGGTGCTTCACCGACGACGTGGGGCTGATCGCGCCCGGCCGCACCCACGACGCGCAGTGCGTGGTATACCGCGGCCCCGACGACCGCTACCGGGGGCGGCAGGTCTGCTTCATCTCGAACGAGAGCCTGCTGAGGATCGTGGACATCACCGACAAGGAGACCCCGACGCCGATCGGCGGAGCGAGCCACCCGGGCGTGGCGTACATCCACCAGGGCTGGCTCACCGAGGATCACCGCTACTACTACCTCGACGACGAACTCGACGAACTCGTGGGCACGGCTCCGGCCACGCGCACCTACATCTACGACGTCGCCGAACTCGACGACCCGATCCTGGTGGGTAGCGTCGACGGCCCGACCGCCGCGACGGACCACAATCTCTACGTCAAGGGCGACCGGATGTACCAGGCCAACTACCAGGCCGGGTTCCGCCTCTTCGACATCAGCGATCCGGAGGCCCCCAAGGAGATCGGCTGGTTCGACACCACGCCGTACGAGGGGGACCCGCCCGGGTTCGTGGGAGCGTGGACGGCCTACCCGTTCTTTGAGAGCGGCACGGTGGTAGTGACCAGCATGTACGAGGGGGTGTTCCTGCTGCGGCCGCGTCCGAGACAGCTGATTCCCTAAGGGGCCGGCGCACGTGGGCGGCGACCGAAACGCTGGGCCCCGCGCTCCACGAGAGCGCGGGGCCCAGAGGCGCCGGGCGGATTCGAACCGCCGAATGGAGGTTTTGCAGACCTCTGCCTTACCACTTGGCTACGGCGCCCAATGCGAAGGGGGCGCGGCAGTCGGCCGTGCCCCCGGAAGCAGTTCGCGGCGGAAATCACCGGTGATCGTGCGGTGGCTTCCTGCCACGGCTGGACTGCCTGCATCAGAGCGGGAAACCGGACTCGAACCGGCGACCCCCACCTTGGCAAGGTGGTGCTCT
>VXQO01000049.1 GCA_009838975.1 Gemmatimonadota bacterium
GGCGGTCGACTCGGCAGGGTTGGTGACCGCGGCGGGCGTCGGCGAAACGACGATCACCGCGACATCGGGCGAAGCATCGGGCGAAGCGGTGGTGTCCGTGATGCACTCGGCGGGTTCGGTCGTCGTGTCGCCGACGGCGGACACAATCGCACCAAGCGACACGCTACGGCTGGAGGCGAAGGCGTTCGACGCAAACGGGCACTTGGTCGTAGATGCGGAGTTCACCTGGTCGTCGAGCGACGCCGGAGTGGCTCGGGTAGACGGATCGGGACTGGTCACGGCTGTCGCCGAGGGCACGGCGGCGATCACGGCCACGTCGGGAGACGCCCGCGGCACGGCGGAGATCACTGTGCAGAACCAGGACCGGGCTGCGCTGGTGGCGCTTTACCATGCCACGGACGGACCGAACTGGGTGAACAACGAGAACTGGCTGACGGATGTGCCGCTGAGGGATTGGTACGGAGTAAGTACGGATGGTTCCGGGCGGGTCGTTCGTCTTGATCTCAGCGGCCGGTGGGACCGCGAGGCGCAAGTGTACACGCCCCATGGGCTCAGCGGTCCGATTCCGCCCGAGCTCGGCAACCTCGCCAACCTGACACAGTTGAACCTCGAACACAATCAACTCGCCGGCCCGATCCCGGCCGAACTCGGCAACCTCGCCAGTCTGAGGTGGCTGTACCTCAGGGGCAACCAACTCACCGACGCGATCCCGTCCGCACTCGGCAGCCTCGCCAACCTGACGCGGCTGTACCTCGGGGACAACCAACTCACCGGCGCGATCCCGTCCGAACTCGGTAGCCTCGCCAACCTGATGTCGCTTGCCATCGCGCGCAACGACCTCACCGGCGCGATCCCGTCCGAGCTCGGTAGCCTCGCCAACCTGACAGATCTGTGGCTCTGGGCCAACGACCTGAGTGGCGCGATCCCGCCCGAACTCGGCACACGTCTTCCAGTGTAGTCCGGCAAGGTCTACCATGTAGTCCATAACACGTTATTGGACAACGTGTTCTGTAGGATACGCTGCGTCCGGACGTCCCTTGCGGTCCATCGCCATCCCGTGTATTCTTCCCGATGTAGTGCTGCAATAAGTGATACACCATAAGGAAGGAGACACCGTGAAGCGACCGAGGACACTATCCGCCGCGTTCGTGCGGACGGTCAACCGGCCCGGCGTCTACGGCGACGGGCGGGGCGGTCGCGGACTGAGCCTTCGCGTCCACCGGACACGGGATGGCCGGATCACCAAGACATGGCGTCAGCGCGTCAGGATCGAGAGACGGCTGACCTCGATCGGACTTGGACCGTATCCCGAGGTGACGCTCGCCGAAGCCCGGCAAAAGGCATTGGACAACAGCCGGGGCGTCCTCTTGGGCCAGGACCCGCGTGGGCGCGGCATCCCGACGTTCGCCGAGGCCGCCGAGCGGACGATCAAGCTCCACCGCGAGTCTTGGAAGGCCGGGAGTCCGCTTCCCGAGCAGTGGGAGTCCACCTTCCGCCTTCATGCCGCCCCGCTCCTCGACAAGCGGGTGGACCGGATCGAGAGCGCGGACGTGCTCGCGTGTCTCGCGCCGATCTGGAACTCGAAGCCCGCAGCGGCGCGGAAGGCCCAGCACCGGATCACCGCCGTCTTCCGCTGGTGCATCGGTCGAAACTACCGGGCGGACAACCCGGTGGACCGGGCGGTCGTTGCGCTGCCGAAGGCGAACGGCCACACGACAACGCACCACCGGGCGCTCCCGCACGGAGAGGTCGCCGCCGCGCTCCGAGCGGTTCGCCGGACCACCGACACGCACCCTTCGGCGGCTCCGTGCGTCGAACTGATCGTCCTCACCGCCGTTCGTCCCGGCGAAGCGCGGGGCGCGCTCTGGGACGAGATCGACGTGGACGCGGCGACGTGGACGATACCGGCATCCCGGATGAAGGCGGGCCGCGAGTTCACGGTCCCGCTCAGCCCCCCCGCGCTCGATGTGCTCGAACGGGCGCGCAAGCTGTCGGGCGAATCGCCGCTGGTGTTTCCGTCGCGGACCGGCGGACCGCTGCCGCCGAAAGCGCCGCTCAGGGTGCTCAAGCGGGCCGGGGTCGCCTCGACGCTGCACGGATTCCGGTCGAGCGCCCGGTCGTGGATGGCCGAGTCGGGCGTCCCGGCAGAGGTCGCGGAGGCCTGCCTTGCCCACGTCCCGAGAAGCCAGGTCGTTCAGGCGTATCAGCGATCCGACCTGCTGACACGCCGGGCCGAAGTCATGCAGGCATGGGGCGAGTACCTCGGGTAGCTACACGCCGGCCCCAACCCCGATCCGCACAACCCTTCCTCTTCCGTAGCGCAGTCCGCGGGCGACCGCGTTGCCGCCACCCACGGCGGCAAATCGAGCCGAACCGGCCTTGCCGGACCGGATTCCACGCCTCTGGACGATCATCCTTCGGTTCGCCAAGGGGGCGTCCCGCCGCGCCGCTGGCGGAGCTCTTCCGAGGCTCTGACACGTTATGACACAACATGATACGTCATAAGCACTTAGGTAATTTCCTAGGGGGTTGACGTTCTTGCGGACGTTCGTTCAGCGTTCGGGCATGGAGACGCTGGAGGGACAGTTCATTTCGCGCGTGAGCGCGTTTCTCGGGCGCGCGGGCGTGAGCCCGACGGCGTTCGGCCAGATGGCGGTGGGCGATCCGAATCTGATGCGCCAGATCGGGCGTGGCCGTTCGCCGTCGCTCAGGACGGCGGACCGGATTCTCGCGTTCATCGCCGAGCACGACGGGGCATCGGGCGGTGGACGCGATCCCCCTCGACGGTCGTGACACCGGAGACCGACCAGCAAGCAGAGCACAACGAGGAGAAGCAGGATGATGACCGAGAACCCGAGGAACGAGAGAACGAACCCACCGATCCGCTTCCTGCGGCTGCCCGAGGTGATGAAGCGCACGGGCCTGTCGCGTAGCACGATCTATGTCCGGCTGGCCGAGGGGCGCTTCCCCCGGCCCGTCGCCCTGGGCGGGCGCGCCGTGGGCTGGATCGAGGCTGAGATCGAGGAGTGGGTCGCCGAGCGGATCGCCGAAAGCCGATCCGTGGGCGGGCGGGCCGGTGAGCGCGTCGAGGCCGCGCACCGGATCCCCGAGGCCGGTTGGCGGGCGGCGGAGACCCGCCCGGTCCGATGACGCGGCGCGCTCGAATCGGCCGGGGAACGGCGTCTTGGGCTTGCCTTGGGGAGGCAAGCCAGCGTACCCCGTGTAGGACACGGGGGCTGGCGAGGGGATGGCGCTGCCCCCCTTCGAACCCCAACAACATCCGCGCGCCGCTGGGGCGCGCGGCGGGGGGGGGGGGGGGGGGGGGGGGGGGGGGGGGGGGGGGGGGGGGGGTGGCCGGGCGCCCCCCCCCCCCCACCCCCCCACCCCCCCCCCGGCGGGGGGGGCCCGCCCCCCCCCCCCCCGGGGGCTCCGCCCCCCGTCCCCCGTATCGGCCGGTCGTCCGATGAGCGGCCGCCGCCCCGCAACCGTCTCCGCCCGCGTGTCGGCGGCCGAACTCGCCGACTGGCGGGCCAAGGCCGCGGCCGCCGGCGTCCCGCTCTCGGCGCTCGTCCGGGAGGCCATGGCCCGCACGCGCACATGGACCGCCCCGGCGGCCGAGGTCGAGCGCGAGCGCACGAAGCAGGTCGCCCGCATCGGCAACAACCTGAACCAGATCGCCCGGTGGGTGAACACCCACAAGGCGGCCATCGAGGCCGTCGAGGTGATCGTCCACCTGATCGCCGTCGAGCGGGCGCTCCGCGCGCTGGCTCCGGTCGAGAGCCCGCACGCCGATGCTCGTTAAGTTCCTCGCGCACGGAACCGGGTCGGCCCGCAAGGCGGCCAGGTACCTCCTCGGGGAGCTTGACGCAGCCGGGAACGAGCGTGAGGGCGTCGAGGTGCTCAGGGGAGACCCCCACCAAGTGGCCGCCGTGGCCGATACGCTCCCCTTCGACCACAAGTACACCTCCGGCGTGATCGCGTGGGCGCCGGAGGACGAGCCGACCGAAGAACAGATCGAAGCCGTCCTCGACGAGTTCGAGAAGACGGCGTGGGCCGGGCTCGAACCCGACCGCTACGCATGGGCGGCGGTGCTGCACCGCGAGAAGGATGGCGGAGCGCACGTTCATGTCCTTGCCGCCCGATGCGACTTGGAGACCGACCGGAGCCTCAACATCGCACCGCCCGGCTGGGAGAAGACGTTCGGCGCGCTTCAGGACGCCTTCAACCACGAACACGGCTGGAGCCGGCCGGACGATCCGGCGCGGGCCAGGGTGCAGCAGCCCGGACACCGCGCCTACGTCGAGGCCGCCCAGCTGAGGGCCGGGCTCCGGCTCGAAGCCTCCCCACGCGACCTGATCCGCGACTACCTGATCCAGCGCGTGGAGCAAGGCGCGGTGCGCGATCGCCACGAGGTCGTCGCCGCGCTCCGGGAGGCGGGGCTTGAAGTGCCCCGCCAAGGCATGGACTACCTAACCGCGCTGGACCCCGAGACGGGGAAACGGTGGCGGCTGAAAGGAGAACTGTACGGAGTTGATTTCCAACGCGAACGACTTGACCGAGCGGCTGCGGAAGAAGTTGGAGACCGAGCGCAGGGAGATCGAGGAGTTGACCGCGGACGAGCTCGAACGGCTCGCCGGGAACTCGCGGCGCGCCGTGAGATACGCGCTGCGTACCATCAGGCGCGATACGGAGGAGGCAACAGGGCGGATGCGCGAGTTGCTGATGAAGGGTTGGATGAGGCCCCTGATCGTCGGCCTGAGCCTCTCGCTCGGCACCTTCGGCGGAAGCTGGGCGACGATGCGCTGGCTGTCGAGGAGCATCCACACCCGGATCGAGACCCGCGCCGAACTGGGCCGGGACATCGACGACGCCCGGCGGACGCTCGCCCAACTGGAGGTGGACACCTGGGGGCTCGTGTTCCACGAGATCAAGGGCGAGCGGTTCGTCGTGGTGCCGGACGGGGTGCTGGACCGTCCGCCATGGCGGGTGGACGACCGTCCGGCCTTGAAGCTGTCGAACGAGTGAGGAGGCTGTATGAGCGCGTTAGAGGGGCAGTTGACGAGGGCCTTGCGGAGGTTGTCCGTGCAGTACGAGCGGGAACAGCGGCGGCACTCCGAACAGGTCGAGGCCTTGCGGCGGCAAGTCGAGCGGCAGACCGGGGAGAACGCCACCTTGAGGCGGCGAATCGAGCGGCTCGACGAGCAAGTGACAGGCTTGACCGAGTACTACGGGACATCTGGCGCCGCGAGACCGCGCGGCCACGGCTGGTGATAAGGCCACCGACGCACGGGCCGGAGCGCGATGCCGGACCGAGCCGCTGAGGGTCTCCGCTTACGGAGGCGGGATTTCTCGTGTCTTCTCGGTGACGGCGTTATCATTGCTTAGGGCGATGCCGTTGGTAGATCGAATAGGAGCGATGGACACCCGTACGGAAGAGCAGCGTCGGCGCATCATGCAGGCGGTCAGGAGCCGGGACACCGGTCCCGAGATGCTCGTCCGACGACTCTTGCACCGCTTTGGCTACAGATATCGGCTGCATCGCACGGATCTTCCTGGGAAACCCGACATCGTCTTCGGGTCCCGGCGCAAAGTGATCTTCGTCCACGGGTGCTTCTGGCACTCGCACGGGTGTTCCAAGGGGCGTCTTCCGAAGTCTCGCCTTGAATTCTGGAGACCGAAGCTCCTCGAAAACAGCCGCCGCGACGGTCGAAACGAGGAAGCGTTGCGCGCACTGGGATGGAACGTGCTCGTGATCTGGCAGTGCGAGACCAGCGACCTCGAAGCCTTGTCCCAACGCCTACTGCGCTTTCTGGGTGACAGGAAGCTCCAATCGCCTCGCAGAGCGACGCGCGGGAGCGTGCGCGGGCCGGATCGATCGGAAGCCATCAATCCACGCGGTGAGCCATGAGACCCCTCGGTATCGACCTGTTCGCTGGCGCGGGTGGCCTCAGCTTGGGCTTCGAACAGGCTGGTTTTGACGTGGCGGCGGCAGTGGAGGTCGATCCGGTGCATTGCGCCGTCCACAAGTTCAACTTCCCCGATACGGCCACGATCCCGCACCCAATCGAGACCCTCGTAGGTGCCGATATTTTGAAAGCTGCCCGCATCGACGGGCGCCGGGTTGACTGCGTGTTCGGCGGTGCCCCCTGCCAAGGCTTTTCCCTTATCGGCCATCGTGCTCTGGACGACCCACGCAACGGACTCGTACGCGACTTCGTTCGCGTGGTCGGCGAGATCGAGCCTCGAACCTTCGTCTTCGAGAACGTAAAGGGGCTAACGGTCGGTCGGCACCGCAAGTTCCTCGACGAATTGATCCACGAGTTTTCTCGGATCGGATATGTGGTGCGAGTACCATGGCGTGTGCTCAACGCTGCGCACTTCGGGACGCCCCAGAATCGAGAACGCCTGATTCTGCTGGGTGCCCGAAAGGGTGACTCGCCGCCGGCCTACCCGGCACCCTTGACTGAGATTCCCAGCCCTCAGCAACGAATCGTGGGCTTGCCCGAGGGACCGACCTGCTCGGATGCGCTCGGGGACCTGCCGGATGTCGACGAAATCGAGGAACTGGTCGCTTCCGATTCGACAGCCATCGCCGATTTCGGCGAGCCTTCGGAATACGCAGCCCTCTTGCGGTGCCTGTCCGACCACGCTTGGCACTACGGGCATCCCCGCGAGTGGGATCCCGATGTTCTTACGTCAAGCGCTCGCACCGAGCACACAGCGATCTCGCGAAGGCGATTCCGCGATACGGAGCCCGGCACCGTGGAGCCCATCAGCAGATTCTTCAAGCTGTCGGAGCGTGGAGTCTCCAACACGTTGCGTGCGGGCACCGACGGAGCCCGCGGGGCTTTTACCAGCCCGCGTCCGATCCACTACCTCTACGACCGCTGTATCACGGTTCGCGAGATGGCCCGATTGCACGGGTTCCCCGATTGGTTCCGTTTCAATGTGACCAAGTGGCACGGAGGGCGGCAGATCGGGAACTCCGTACCGCCTCCCCTGGCACGGGCGATCGCCGGTCAGGTGATGCGCGCACTGGGCGCTACTGCCACCCGCCCGAGCGTGCCGGTCTCGCTGGGAGATCCTGGGCTTCTGTCGCTCGACCTCTCGGGTGCCGCGAAACACTTCGGCGTAGAACCGCCACCCAGCCGCCGGGACAAGAAGAGCGGTGTTCGGAAGCGTAGGCAGATCGACATCGAACGCGAGCGCCTCAACGGGCTGGTCGGCGCGCGTGCCTGAGAAGATGAACCGATATCAAGCCGTGATCGAGAAGGTGTTCTTCGATCACTTCGCCGAAGGCACAACCGAGTTCCGGTTCCGCCGGGAAGAGCTTGAGGACGCGATCACCGCTCTCGGCGTCGAGCGCATCAAGAATCTGGGCGACATTACGTATTCCTTCCGGCATCGACACCCGTTGCCCGACAGTATTCTCGAAACGCAACCGGAAGGGCACGAGTGGATCATCGAGGGGGCCGGTCGGGGCCGATACAGGTTCAGGCTCGTAACGACGGCGAGCCGAATCGTGCCGCGGGACGATCTGGTCGTGATCGACATCCCCGACGCAACCCCGGAAGTAATCCGCGCCCACAAGCTCGATGACGAGCAGGCCCTCTTGGCCATGGTCCGCTACAACCGCCTTATCGACACATTCCTCGGCATTACCGCCTATAGCCTACAGAATCATCTACGGACGACGGTCAAGGGCGTGGGGCAGATCGAGATCGACGAACTCTACATCGGGATCGACAAGCTGGGCTGCCACTACGTCATCCCCGTTCAGGCCAAGGGCGAGAAGGATCAGATTGGAATCGTGCAGCCCACCCAAGACATCCGTTTCGCAGAGCAGAAGTTCCCCGGTATGCGCTGTCGAGCCATCGCTGCACAGTTCTTGCGCGACGAGGTCGTCGCCCTATTCGAGTTGACCTTGCAGGGTGGCGAGATCAAGGTCGTGGAGGAACGTCATTACCGGCTCGTCCCAGCAGATCAACTCGACGCGGCCGCGATCAGAAAGTATCGCGCGTGACCACTCGACCCGTTCCCTATGGTTGGGGGAGCGGTGAGGCGCAGCTCACTTCGCCCAAGCCGTCCCCGTGCACGGCAGAAACCCTGCTTGACCGCTCGCTTTTCGTCCGGAGAAATCCAGTACGGTCGAAGGGATTCCCGTTCAGATTTGCATATCTAAAGTGATACACTGCCCAGCACGCATAATCTGTAACCTGTGGTAGCACAATAAGTTAGATTCACATAAAACCACGTCAGCCCACTTCCGCCCGAACTCGGCAGCCTCGGCAACTTGAGGCGGCTGTCGCTCCTTCACAACCAACTCGCCGGCCCGATCCCGCCCGAACTCGGCAGCCTCGGCAACCTGGAGTACCTGGGCCTCCACGCCAACCGACTCACCGGCCCGATCCCGCCCGAACTCGGCAGCCTCGCCAACCTGGATGAGTTGGACCTCAGTGTTAACGCCCTCACCGGGCCGATTCCGCCTAGCCTTTTGCGACTTGACGAGCTCCGATCCTTCCTCATCGAAGGAAATGCACTTTGCGTGCCCGGGACATCCGTTTTCGGCGCCTGGCTGCGAGCAATCGAAAACCACGACGCCGCGACGACGGCGTTCTGCAACGCGGCCGACCTGGCGGCGCTCAGGTCCCTGTACGAGGCGGCGGGCGGGACCGGCTGGATCCAGTCCGGCGGCTGGCCGGATGAAGGGTTCGTAGAGGACTGGCACGGCGTCAGCGCGGATTCACTCGGCCGGGTCACCGAACTGGATCTGGCGGGGAATGGACTCCAGGGACAACTGCCGCCGGATCTGGGCACGCTGGTTCGAATGACCGGACTGCGGATTGGCGACAATGCCCTTTCGGGTCGGCTTCCGCTGTCTCTGGCCAGGCTCTCCCTGACAGAGTTGCACTATGCGGGCACAAGGCTCTGCGCCCCGGCCGAAGCATCGTTCCGGACCTGGTTGAACGCCATTAGGTCACACGACGGCACGGGGATCGAGTGTGCTCTGCTGTCGGACAGCGACATCCTGGCGCTGCTCTATGAAGCGACCGGGGGGCCGGACTGGTTCAACAACCGGAACTGGCTGACTGGAGCACCGCTGGCGCAGTGGTACGGCGTCCGGGTTGGTGACGAAGGCCGGGTGGTCGGTCTGATCTCGCGAAGCAACAATCTGACGGGGCCGGTACCAGCGGAACTTGGCAACCTCGATAGCCTGAGGGAGCTGGACCTAGGGTCCAACCAACTCACCGGACCCATCCCGGCCGAGCTCGGCAACCTCGGCAACTTGGAGGAACTCTCTCTCTCGAGAAACAATCTCACGGGCCCGATTCCGGCCGAACTCGGCAACCTCGATAGCCTGACGGAGCTGTCCCTCGCATCTAACCAACTCACCGGTCCGATTCCGACCGAACTCGGCAACCTCGCCAACCTGACGAGGTTGTGGCTCTTTGGAAACGAGCTCACCGGCCCGGTCCCGGCCGAACTCGGCAACCTCGGCAAGGTCAGGTACCTGGTACTCGACAGTAACGGGCTCACCGGCCCGATTCCGGCCGAACTCGGCAACCTCGCCAACCTGACGGGGTTGTGGCTCTTTGGAAACGAGCTCATCGGCCCGATCCCGCCCGAACTCGGCGGTCTCGGCAACCTGACGTGGCTGGACCTGACTGCCAACGGGCTCACCGGCCCGATCCCGGCCGAACTCGGCAACCTCGGCAGCCTGGAGGCGCTTTCTCTTTCGTACAACAGCCTCACCGGCCCGATCCCACCCGAACTCGGCAACCTCGCCAACCTGAGGCGGCTGGACCTCAGTCCCAACGCCTTCACCGGCCCGATCCCGGCCGAACTCGGCAACCTGGTGAACCTCGAGGAACTGGACCTTGGCGGACACGATCTGACCGGCCCTATCCCGCCCGAGCTCGGCCGCCTGTCCAACGTGAAGCGGATGCTTCTCTGGGGCAATCATCTCACGGGCCCGATTCCGCCCGAACTGGGCGGTCTGGGCAGCGTGACCTACCTGGCCCTCGAAGGGAACGCCCTGAGTGGCTCCCTGCCTCCCGAACTGGGCAACCTTGCGGCTGTGGAGGAGCTGTTCCTGGAAGACAACAAGCTTGAGGGTCCGGTTCCGTCCGGACTCGGCGGCATGGCCAGCCTGAGGAGACTCGGCCTGACCAACAATGCCGGGATGGAGGGACCCTTGCCAGCCGACATGACCGGTCTCCACCGGCTCGAAGCGCTGCTGGCCGGAGGCACGGATCTATGCGCCCCCTCGGACGCCGGCTTTCAGGGCTGGCTGAACGGGGTGCACAAGCGCCGTATCAGGTCCTGCGTTGAGGGCGATCCGCCGATGGCGTACCTGACCCAGGCGGTGCAGTCGCGGGACTACCCCGTTCCGCTGGTGGCGGCGGAGGAGGCGTTGCTGCGCGTCTTCGTGACGGCCCGGAATGCCGCCAGCGCGGGGATACCAGCGGTCCGGGCACGCTTCTACGTCAACGGCAGGGAGACGCACGTCGTGGACATCCCGGTCACGTCCACGCCGATCCCGACGGCGGTGGACGAGGGCAGCCTCTCGAAGTCGATCAACGCCGAGATTCCGGCGGACGTCATACAACCGGGGCTCGAGATGGTCATCGAAGTGGATCCGGAAGGGACACTGGACGAATCCCTGGGCGTCGAGACGCGGATCCCCCAAACGGGCCGCCTGGCGGTGGATGTCCGGGCGATGCCGCTGTTCGAGCTGACGCTGATCCCGTTCGTCTGGACCCAGACCAACGACCAGTCGATCGTGGACCTCGTAGAAGCCATGGCCGCGGACCCCGAGAACCACGACATGCTCGGAGACACGCGCACGCTGCTGCCCGTTGGCACTCTGGACGTGAAGGCCCACGAGCCGGTGCTGAGTTCAAGCAACCATGCCTTCAGGATACTCCACGAGACCGAGGCCATTCGGGCCATGGAGGGAGGCAGCGGCCACTATATGGGCATGATGGCGGGGCGCGTTGAGGGCCCAGGCGGAGTAGCCGCCATCCGCGGCTGGACGGGCTTTTCGATTCCTCGCGCAAGCACCATCGCTCACGAACTCGGCCACAACCTGAGCCTCCGCCATGCGCCGTGCGGCAGGCCTGGCGCCTTGGATCTGTCCTATCCCTACTCCGACGGATTCATCGGCGCCTGGGGGTATGATTTCCGTAACGGCGGCAGCCTGGTGCGTCCGACCCGGCCAGACCTGATGTCCTACTGTGAGCCCGAATGGATCAGTGACTACAGCTTCACCAACGCACTGCGGTACCGGCTGTTCAACGAGGGTCGGCCCGCGGCCGCTCAGAGCCGGTCACTCCTCCTGTGGGGTGGGATCGGCACTGACAGCGTACCCTTCCTGGAGCCCGCCTTCGTGGTCGACGCCCCGGCCTTGCTTCCCGACTCCGCGGGCGATTACCGGCTCACCGGCCGGTCCGACTCTGGAGTCGAGCTGTTCTCACTGGCCTTCGCGATGCCCGAGACCGCCGATGGCGACGGAAGTTCCTCCTTCGCGTTCGTCCTGCCTGCGCGAGCCGGTTGGGACGGCAATCTGGCCAGCATCACCCTGACCGGCCCCGGGGAATCGACGACGCTCGACGGGGACAGCGACGTCGCGATGGCCATCCTCCGCAACCCGCGCACCGGGCAGATCCGCGGCATCCTGCGCGACCTGCCCGCGGCCATGCAGGCGGCCGCAGACAAGCAAGCGGTGCGTGCCCCGGATCTCAAGGTGCTCTTCAGCCGAGGAATCCCGGGCCCGGAGGCGTGGAAGCGATGACAAGACAGTCCCCGCAAAGTAGGCGCCGCGCGGGAAGCGAAACGACCATGACCAGGAGTCCTATGAAAAACCGCGACTGTATCCTGCTTCACCCCTTCGCGCTCATCGCGCTGGCAACGGTGACCATATCAACCCCGCTGGGCGCCCAAACAGTTGGAGACCGCGTCCGCGTGTTCTCTGCGGGCACCGTGACCTTCGGCCGAGTCACCGGCGTGAATGACGAAGGGTTCGAGCTCGCAAACGACGACCTGCACCTATCCTTCGCGTATCGGGACCTGGACCGCCTGGAAGAAGTGGGTGGGATCAAAACCTGGGGGTACGAAGGCGTCGTTATGGGCAGTGCTTGGGGGACACTTCTTGCTTTCAATGAAGACTTGAATGTATTTGAGGGAAGCCTCATAGGGGGCTTGTTGGGCCTCGTGTTCGGCGTGGCCTATCCCTTCTTCAGGCCCGAGGAGGCTGGCCGGTCATGGCGACCCATCTCGGTTCGCGAGTATTTCGTCCCGGTTCTCGGCGAGGAGTTCCCCTATGGTGGGCGGGTACGCGTATCGGTCGATGGTAGCGAGCTCATCGGCCGGGCCACCGCCATGACCGACGAAGGGTTCGAACTCGTCCAGGGTGGGATGCGCCGATCCTTCACCTATCGGGACATCGACGCTCTGGAATGGAGTCGTGGAATGCGATCTCGTTGGAAGACCGGGTGGGGCCTCGGCCTTCTCGGCGGGTTCATCGCCTTTCCGACCTTCAACGGGGCGTGGGGATGCGTGGCCAGCGACTGGGAGGGACCGTCCTGCGAAGAAAAGGGACGCGACCTGTTTGCCTGGATCGGAGCAGGAGGCCTCCTGGGGCTCGGAGTGGGCACTGTTGTGTGGCGGCACGAGTCGTGGGAGTCCTTCGCGCTTCGCGACCGGAGGCCTGATATCAGTCCCTTTGTCGCGCCGCTACGCGACTTGGAGGGACGCCACGGTCTGTTGCTGGGAGCGCGTATCGAGTTCTGATGGTGAAGGCACGCGCCACTCAGATGTTCCGTGGATCACCGTCTCCAGGCAGTGGCATCCGGTATCCCCCGGCTGAAGATCACCTCCAGTCCCGTTCCGGCGGCGTGCCCGGTCGCGTCCATGGCCGCCTGGGTCGGAGGCTGCAGGTCCCGCAGGATGCCCCGCACCTGCCCGGTGCGGGGATCACGCAGAATGGCCATCGGGCGGTCGCTGTCACCGTCCAGCGTGAAAGACCCGCCGGGGCCGGTGAGGATGATTCGGTCCAGGTCATCTTCCCATCGGCCCCGCACCGGCAGAACGAACGTGAAGGAAGAACTCCCGTCGCCGTCCGCGGTCTCCGGCATGGTGAAGGCCAGGGAGAACAGATGGTGGCCGTCGGCGCCTCGGCCCGCGATCTCGTATTCGCCCCCGGAATCCGGCAGCGCGGCCGGTGCATCAACGACGAAGGCGGGGTTGAGGGAGGGTTCCCCTTCTGCGTCCACACCACCCCAGAGGAGGAGCGATCTGGCGCGAGCGGACACAGCCGCGGGCGCACCTTCGTCGAACAGACGATAACGGAGCGCGTTCGTGAAGCCATAGTCGCTGATCCACTGTCCTGGAAAACAGTACGACATCACATCCGGCCTGGAGGGCTGGACCAGGCTGCCTCCATCACGAAAGTCATATCCCCAGACTCCAATGGATCCGTCCGGGTAGGGATACGAAGCGTCAAGACCTCCCGGACCGCCGCAGGGCGCGTGCCTCAGGCTCATGTTGTGGCCGAGTTCGTGGGCGATGGTGCTCGGTTCGGGAATCGAAAAGCTCCACCGACCGGACACACGGGCGATTCCCGCCGTTCCCGTAACGGGGTTTGCCATCATGCCCATGTAGTGGCCGGTCCCGCCCTCCATGGCCTGGATCGCTCTGGTTTCGCCAAACACCTGAAACCCATTGTTGCTTGAAGTCAGCACCGGCTCGTGCGCGGTCACGCCCAGGCTGCCCACCGGCATGAGCGTGCGCGTGTCTCCAAGCATCTCGTGCTTCTCGGGATCCGCGGCCATGGCTTCGACGAGATCCACGATCGCCGAGTCCTGGGTGTGGATCCAGACAAACGGGATCAGCGTCAGGTCGAACCGCGGCATGGCCCGCACATCCACGGCCAGACGGCCCGTCTCCGGGATCCGCTTTGCGACGCCCAGAGCTTCGTCCAACGTCCGCTGCGGATCCACCTCGATCACCATTTCGAGCCCCGGCTGTATGATCTCCGCGGGAATCTCGGCGTTGGCCGATTTGGCGAGACTGCTCTCGTCCACCGCGACCGGGATCGGCGTGGACTTGCCCGGCACGTCCACGGCATGGGTCTCACGACCGTTTACGTAAAATCGGGCGCGCACGGCCGGAATGCCGATGCTGGTGGCCTGCATGGCTGTCGGGAACACGCGCAGCAAAGCCGTCTCGCCCGCGACCAGAGGAACGGGGAACGCCCGCGACTGCACGGCCTGAGTCAGATACGCGATCGGGGGATCTGCCTCGATGCAGAACCTGATACGGCGCTTGTGCACTCCGTCCAGCCAGGCTCGGAAGCCGGCGTCCGCGGGGGCGCACAAGTCGGTGCCGCTCGTAACCAGCTCTTCCAGTCGGTCGAGTTCGGTCAGCGATTGTGGCAAAGCGCCGGTCAGGCCCGCGTTATTCGCGAGCGCCAATACCTGGACGTTCGTCAAGGCTCCGAACTCCGGCGGTACGGGACCCGAGAGGGCGTTGGACGCCAGGGACAGGAATCTCACATTGGCAAGATAGCCGAGTTCCGGCGGGAGTGGGCCCGAGAGATTCGCATTGTAAAGGTGCAGTTCTTCCAGGGCCGCGAGACCGCCGAGTTCGGACGGGATGGGGCCCGACAGATTGGTATTGTACAGACGCAGTTCTTCCAAGGCGGTCAGTTTGCCGAGTTCCGGCGGAACCATGTGAGTATTTCTAAATGACTATATATCAATGTGTTAGATAGCACAATGCAGCGTATGTACCACTTCCGATATGCAGAAATGTGTTGGATTGAATGAGACGATATCGGAGGTCAGCAGACATAAGGCCTTCGGCAAAGCCGTGGTGGAACGGTCGGGCTGCATCCTCGCCGTAGCGATCAAGCCACATCGCGTCGGTCTCGCCCGGAGCGCCATCGAGGCGGCGGCTGAGCTGACTCCGGACAGGCCATCCGAGGGTGCTCGCCGCCCGCGAAATCCCCGTTTACGCGCTTGGCGAACCGACCATTTCGTGCCGGCACTGGGGGTCTCATCTTGCCTCTGCTCGCAGTCCCGGATGGAGGTCGAAGCGGTACGCTCCGTCAATTGCTCAGACGCCGTCGAGGGCGAACCGGATGGAGGTCAATTCCACGGCTTGGCCGAACAACTGCTGCTGAGAGCCCGCCTTCGGGGCTCGATTCGGTGTGATCCGGCTCACCTCTGACCGAAGGGTCAGCGAAGCCGTCCGCCCATCCCCGTTCGCGCCACTCCGGCGCACTCGACCGTGTCGGAGGCGGTGGCGGCGTACCGAGGGTTGCTTCTTGGCCGTCCTTGCCTGCGGCTCCCGCAACGTTGGCTATATTCCTGTTCCGAGGAAGCGATCATCGATTGGAGTTGGAGGCAAATGACGAAGAACAAGACGAGACGTGTGGGGGTCGGAAACCTGCTGCTGGACCCTCGCAACACCAGGATTCCCACGGCTCACCAGACAGAAGACCAAAGGGCTCTATTGCACGAGCTGGTCAAGCATGAGGACGTCGCGACCCTGGCGAAATCCATCGCAAAGCTCGGTCTGTTTCCAAACGAGCGTATGGTCGTGACGCGTGAGGGGCGTCGATACGTGGTCCTCGAAGGGAATCGGCGACTCGCGGCGATCAAGCTCCTGCTCACTCCCGAGCTCGCGCAGACGCCAGCGCAGGTACGCGTTTATCGGAAGCTCGCTCAGACCACCGACTTGGCATCGCTCATGGTGATCGAGGTGGTCGTCGTTGCGGATCGCCTCGAGGCTGCACCCATCATCGCTGCGCTTCACACGAAGAATCCCAAGCGACGTTGGGAAGCCGTTCAGCAGGCCCGATTCTACCGTGGGATGGTCGAGGAGGGATTGACGCCGGCGGAGGTCGCGGAAAGACTCGCTGTCACCTTGGGCGAGGTTCGAAACTACCTCCGTTCCGAGAAGCTCTACCGCGTGGCCTTGACACTGGAGTATCCGGACGGCGTGCGGGAGAAGGTCGAAAACCGTCGTTTTCCGCTGACCACGCTGGATCGATTCCTGGAATCGAGGATTGGCCAGAAGTTCCTCGGCATCAAGCTCGACGAAGACCTCGGCTTCCGTGGGGTGGTCCATCCGGATCGCTTTAGGGTCGTCCTCGCGAAGGTGGCTACCGACGTGGCGACCGTGAGGGGCCTTACTCGTAGAATTAACACCGAACGCGACTTCGAGACGTACGTCAGCGAAGCGGGGCGGGATCTTCCCAAGACGAAGGTCCGCGGTCGCTTCACGCCAGCGCTGTTCCTCGATGGCGAGGAACCAGACGAGGAGAGCAAGCAGGATCGGAAAGACCCTCCAAGGAGGCGTCGGACGAGACAATCGAAGAGCGTCGTTCCGACCGGCTTCACGTGTACCACTCGCCAATCCAAGGTCCGAGCGCTCTTCGACGAGCTGAAGAAGCTGGACGCCGGAAAGCAGCGGAACTCGTCGGGCGTGATGTTGCGCGTCCTTCTAGACGTGGCCCTCTGGTGCTTCTACAAGGCGCGCAAACTGGAGACCGCAGTCTTGGACCACTACGACAAGGACGGAAAGCGCCGGGCACGCAATCCAGATTGGACCCCGTCGCTACGGCAACTCATCAGCTACGGCGTGGAAAAGCGCGTCTTACCGGGGATGCCTGCCGATGGCTACAAGTCGGTCCGCCTGCTCTTAGCGCGCGACCACAACTGGATAGCGACGATCGATTCGCTCAACGAGTATACCCACAACCCGCAGGTGCAGCCGACCGAAGCGGAAATCCGGACGGTCTGGGAACGGGCGGAGCCAATGCTTGAGATCATCCTGAACTAGGCGCATCGTTGGCAGAGCACTACAGTCCCCTGAGATACCCCGGAGGCAAAGCCAGGCTCGCCCGGTTTCTCGCGGCCATCCTGCACCGCAACGGCCACGTCCGATCAGAATACGTGGAGCCATATGCGGGAGGGGCAGGCATAGCCCTTCAACTGCTCTTCGAGGAGTACGTTGATCGCGTCGTGATCAACGACGCGGATCCGCGAATGCACTCCTTCTGGTGGGCCGTGACGCGGCGGACTCGCGAATTCATCGAACTCGTGCGAGCGACTCCCGTGACGGTGGATGCGTGGCACCAACAGCGGGAGATCTATGCGACGTGCGATCCCGAGACGCCACTTCGCCTCGGATTCGCGACGTTTTTCCTGAATCGGACAACTAGGTCCGGGATCATCCACAACGGCGGACCCATCGGCGGCTACGACCAAACGGGCAACTACAAGATAGATGCTCGGTACAATTCGAAGGCGCTCGTGAGACGCATCGTTAGGATCGGTGCCCATGCGGACCGCATCGAGACCAAAGGGGAGGACGGGCAGGACCTGCTTGAGGATCTCGCGAACGACAGCGAGAGGGCGGAGCGAGCTTTCGTGTACCTAGATCCGCCGTACTACGGCAAGGGTCGGGCATTGTACATGAACCACTTCACGCCGGAACAGCACAAGTCCCTCGCCGCATTTCTCCAGGACGGTCCGGGATTCGATTGGATCTTGACCTACGATGATGTGGCGGCAATTCGACAGCTCTACAAGGAGTTTTCGCTGCTCAGCTTTGCCCTGAGCTATGCGGCGTACGAAAGGCGTCTAGGCTCGGAATTGCTCATTCATCCACCGAGTGTTTCCGTCACCCACGAAGAGCGTATCGCGTTTCCGTTCGCGGCGGCCAAGGAGGACCGGACGGGTCATTCTTGCGATGGCGATTCCCCGCTGTCCGATGGGTTGAGGACAGCTTCAAGTCGTGGCCCCTAAGACTTGACGATGACCGACACGGTCGACCGTGAGAAACGCAGCGAGATCATGTCCCGGGTGGGGAGTCGGGACACGAAGCCTGAGTTGGTTGTTCGCCGAATCGCCCACGGACTCGGGTTTCGCTACCGCCTACACGGAAAGGATCTGCCCGGCTGCCCTGACATCGTGTTTCCACGGTATCGATCAGTCATCTTCGTACACGGATGTTTCTGGCACCGCCATCCCTCCTGCAAGTACGCGTCCACCCCGAAGACGCGTGTAGAGTACTGGGAAAACAAGTTCCGGGGCAACGTTGCTCGCGATGCGCGCAACGAGTCGCTTCTGCGCGACCTCGGCTGGAGGGTCATGGTGATCTGGGAATGCGAAATCAAGGACCGCAAGGCAGTTGCGGAACGCATCTCGTGGTATCTGAGGCCGCAGCACCTTGGAGAGACTGAAGGCTGAGCTCGGAGGAGATTCTGTTTGTCGGGTTCCCTCAGCCTGTTTGGGAGTCGGGCGCGTCAGCCCTCGCGTCCCGGCCCGGCATCAACGGGGCGGTGACTCCCGCTCTGCGTCATCAGCCGCCGTTGAACTCCTTCAATCTCTTCTCTGCCAGCCGGTCCAGACGCCTCGCCTGTGCCCAGAGTGTGCGACGGATACCCACCTTTACCTTACGCTCGCTGATGACACGGGCCAGATTCGCAATCGTCCTGGCACGCCTCGCCAACCGCACGTCGGGATGTTCCCGTTGTCGCCTGGCCTCCCCTCCAAGGATGGAAGCCTTGACGGACGGCGGCAGGGGAATGAGATCGGTGGCCGGAATCTCGGCCTCGTTGAGGATGACCTTGAACGCCGACTGCTCCAAGGCTCGCTGGTAGACCGTGTATTCCGCACGGTGAAGGATGTCATCCACCTCCGCCCGGGAGGTGGGCATATCCCAGAAAGGCCATAGCTCGATGTCGGCGACTTCGAACGGGTCCAACACGCTCATCGCCACCGCGTCGGTTCTCTGGTTGGTCAAGTGTCGCCTGATTCGCGTTCTCAGCTTCTCGCGCGTTCTCCCAACGTAGATCGGCTCGCGATCGTAATCGTAGAACAGGTACACTCCGTGCTTGCAGTCGCCAACTCGCCGCCCGTTGGGGCATAGCGTGTCGAGGACTTTGGCGACGCCGGCGTACAGCGCCGCAACCTCGGGCGTTTCCTTCATGCGGCGATCAGGGGAAGCAGGCAGCGGCGGGCCACCCATTCGATGACCGGGACGCAGACGGCATCGCCTAGCGCGAACATCGCTTGATTGGGAGTTACCGACTCGTAGCGCATGTCGCCCGCGCCCTGCAGGCAGGCGTACTCCCGTACGTTCATCCACCGTACGGCAAGTCGGCCGCGGCCAGCGCGCAAAAGGGCTTGCTTGGCGGAGCCTCCTCGCGTGGTTCGTAGCGCGCCAGCTATTTCGTCCGCGCGCACCTCCCAAACGGCACGCCCGTTTCTGGTTCGCCGGAAAGCGCCGAAGTAGGAGACGGTCTCCCGCGACCGGTATTCCTCGACGCGCCTTGCCTGGTGCGGCGACAGGGTGGCTAGGAAAGCCCCCAAACGCTGAGGCGACCACCATCCCCCATCGTCGCTGACGATGTCAGCCAAACGCACGTTGGTGTGGGCCTCGGGAGGTGGTGGGAGAAGGGGGGTGCAGTCGCGACTTCCGATGATGAAGACCCGGCGGCGGCTCTGTGGAACGAACGCAGCTGCGTTAACCACTAGACAATCCGTCCCATACCCGAGGTCTCGCAACTCACCAGTGACCTGTCGGTAGTCCCGGCCTCCGTGGACGGTGAGAAGTCCGGGGACGTTTTCGATCATGATGGTGCGCGGTGCCCTGTCGCCCATCTCTCCCAAGATACGGCAGAAGTCGTAGAGCACGCCGGAGCGGTCGGCGTTCAACCCCTCCCGGCGACCCGCCAGAGAAACATCCACGCAAGGCGACGACGCGGTGGCGAGATCAACGGTGGGTACGTCTCCACCTGTCAGGTGGCGGATGTCGCAAACGACCAACTCCCTATCTCCCCAGTTGTCTCGGTAGATGGCCGCCTTCGCCTCGTCCACGTCGTTTGCGAACACGGTGTCGATGGAGCAGCGATCCAAGCCGGCCCGCATGAGACCCATGCCGGCGAAAAACTCGGCGGCGCTAGGATTGCTCCCGGGGAAGCCGGCGACTCCTCGGAGCCGAGCCGCCTCCTCTTCGGCCCCCGGAACCATTACGCCTATCTGCCCGATCGTGTCCAAGTCGTGTCCCTGTGGCCGTTCCTCGAAGTCGTTGATATGCCTTGGAGATGGGTTCACTTGGTGGCGCTTACGGTCTAGGATCCGACCGGAAGCCCTCCGCTGCCGACCGCCTAGGACATGTCGCTTCGCAAGCATCACATCTAGAGTGTCCGAACGTCCGGTGCGTTGGCAACCCCTTGGTGGTCGGCGGCGTGCCTCGCCACAGCCACCCTACAGAAGAAAGCCGCGCGTTGCCGAGTGGTCGAGGCTGCTAGCGGTAGTGCTGTCTCTCCGCCTCAGACCATCACCGGCTCGGCCCGGAGTCCCGGTCCGGGCCGGGACTCCGTATCCTTTCCAGCAGTTGCCTCGTCATCTCCACCTGCTCCCTGGCCCTGCGCCGTAGGTCCCGGAGTATCCGGTCAAGTCCGTCACCCGCGCGCTCAGCCGCTCGACTTGCCGCTGCAAGGCTTCGACCTGTTCTCGCAACGCTCCGATCCGTCCGGAGTGCCGCCGCTGTTCCGTTTCGTACTGCCCGGACAACCTTTCCAATGCGGCCGTCAGCCGCCGCTCCAAATCGGTCATGAAGCTCCCTCCTCACTCTCTCGACAGCTTCAAGTAGGGCCGCCCTTTCATGGTGAAGGCCGGACGGACCGCCGTCCCGGCGGGCAGCGACACGTACCGGTCCCCGCTGCTCTCCAGCAACTCGACGCCCCACGTCGTGTCCTCGATCTCCGCCAGCATCGCGCGCGCCCAGTCGGTCCTCGTGTCCAGCTCGTCCAACGTCTCGATCCGGTCCTGGATGCTCCTCGACAGCCAATGCATCGTCCCCAAGCTTCCGAAGCAGATACCGAGGAAGAGGCTCATGCCGACCACCAGCGGCCGGAGCCAGGCTTTCATCAGCAACTCGCGCATCTTCGCGGTCGCCTCGACCGTATCGGCCTCGATGGAACGCAGCGCGCCGCTTGCGACAGCGCTCAAGTTCTCGCCGAGCCGCGCGAGCTCGCGCGCGGCTTCGTCCTCGATTCGCCTGCGGTCGGCCACCAGCCTGCTCCTCAACCGGGAGGTCAAGTCGCCCGGGCTCGAAGTCTCGTTCATACAGTTCTCCTCTCAGCCGCCACCGCTTTCCGCTGTCCGGATCGCGCGCGGTGACGTAGTCCTTGCCTTGGCGGGTCACGTCGAGACCAACGTCCTCCAGTGCGGAGACCACGTCGGCTCGGCCCTTGACCGCGCCGTGCTCGACGCGCTGCACGAGGTAGTCGCGGATCAGCGTGCGCGGGTCGGCCTCGTGTTCGAGCCCGGCCCGCAGCCTTGACGCCTCGATGTAGGCCACGTGGCCCGGCCGCTGCGCCCTCGCGCGCCTCGGATCGTCCGGTCGGCTCCAGCCGTGCTCGTGGTTGAGGGCGTCGCGAAGCGGGGCGTAGGTCTTCTCCCAGCCGGGGGGCGCGATGTTCAAGCTGCGGCCCGTCTGGAGGTCGCACTGCGCGGCTAGGATGTGCGCGTGGACGCCGCCTCCATGCTCGCGGTGCAGGACCGCCGTCCACGAGTAGCGATCCGGCTCCAGTCCCGCCCACGCGGTCTTCTCGAACTCGTCGAGGACGGCTTCGATCTGTTCGCCGGTGGGTTGGTCCTCCGGCGCCCACGCGATCACGGCCGACGTGTACTTGCGCTCGAAGTCGAGCGAGTCGGCCACGGCGGCCACCATGTCCGGGTTGCCGCGCCACACTTCGACGCCCTCGCGCTCCCGTCCCTCGGCGTCCAACTCGCCGACGAGGTACTTGGCCGCCGCCTTGGCCGAGCCCTTTCCGTGGGACAGGAACCTAACGAGCATCGTCGGTCTCCCCGCCGATGCGGGCGACACGGAGCAGCGAGCGCTCGAACGACACGATGTGGGCGATCACGGAGACGGCCTCGGCCGCCGTCCCGTGGGTGTTCACCCAGCGGACAAGCTGATTCAGGTTGTTACCGATGCGCGCGATCTGGCGCGTGCGCTCGCGCTCGACGGACCGCGCCGCCGCGGTCCACGTATGCGTCCGCGCCATCGCCTCGCGAAGCAGGACGGAGGGAGAGACGCCCGCCGCAGCGGCCTTCTCCCGCCAGGCGGCGTGCTCGGCGGGCGTGACGCGGGCGGCGACCATGACGGTGCGATGGCCCTCAGCCATGGGCGCACCGGCGACGGGGTTCGGGGGCGTCGCCCCCGCGCGTCCGCTGCTCGTACAGCGGCGCGACAGTCCGGGGGTCTAAGGGGGCCGGAAAGCCCCCTTGCCAGCCCGCCGTGTTCAACACGGCGTGTGCTGGCTGCCCGACCAAAGACGCGCCCGACAAGCTGTTCCTCGGCTGCCGCGAAGCGCGCCGCATCACCGCACCGGGCGAGCTTCAGCCGCCCGCCAACCGGCTTCGGGAATCCGTTGCGCGGCCTCGACGCGCTCACCGGCCCGCTCGCCGTCGAACCGGCTCTCGGCGATCCGCTCGGCGACCCACTCCTCGATCTCGGCCTCGATCCACCCCACGGCGCGCCCGCCCAGGGCGACCGGCCGGGGGAAGCGCCCCGCGGCCAACCGGACATAGATCGTGCTCCGCGACAGGCCCGTGCGCTCCATCACCTCGGGCAGCCGCAGGAAGCGGGTCGGAGGGTTCGTTCTCTCGTTCCTCGGGTTCTCGGCCATCGTCCTGCTCCTCCTCGTTGTGCTCTGCTTGCTGGTCGGTCTCCGGTGTCACGGCTTTCTCGGGGGATCGCGTCCACCTCCCGATCCGCCGTCCTGCTCCGCGATGAACGTGAGAATCCGGTCCGCCGTCCTGAGCGACGGCGAGCGGCCCCGGCCGATCTCGGGCATGAGGTTCGGGTCGCCCACCGCCTTCGTGCCGAACGCCATCGGGCTCACGCCCGAGCGCCCGAGAAACGCGCCGGCGCGCGAAATGAACTGTCCCTCCAGCGTCTCCATGCCCGAACGCTGAACGAACGTCCGCAAGAACGTCAACCCCTGGCGAATTGGCTAAGTGCTTATGACGTATCATGTTGTGTCATAGCGTGTCAGAGCCTCGGAAGAGCTCCGCCAGCGGCGCGGCGGGACGCCCCCTCGGCGAGCCGAAGGGTGATCGTCCAGAGGCGTGGAATCCGGCCCAGCGAGACCCGGTTCGACTGGTTTGCCGTCGTGGGTGGCGGCAATGCGGTTGCGCGCCGATCCGCGCTGCGGAGAGGCGGAATGGTTGTGCCGGCCGGTGGCGAAGGCGGCGAGCAGCTACCCGATGTGGTCGCTCCACCCCTGCATGACTTCGGCGCGGCGCGCCAGCAGGTCGGAGCGCTGGTAGGCCTGAACGACTTGGCTTTTCGGAACATGGGCGAGGCAAGCCTCCGCGACCTCCGCCGGCACGCCGGTCTCCGCCATCCACGACCGAGCACTCGACCGGAACCCGTGCAGCGTCGAATCCACCCCGGCACGCCGAAGCACCCGGAGCGGAGCCTTCGACGGCAGCGGCCCGCCGCTCCGCGAGGGGAACACCAGCGGCGACTCGCCCGACAGCTTGCGCGCCCGTTCGAGCACATCGAGCGCGCCCGTGCTCAGCGGGACGGCGAACTCGCGGCCCGCCTTCATCCTCGAAGCGGGGATCGTCCACACGCCCGCGTCCATGTCGATCTCGTCCCAGCGCGCCCCGCGCGCCTCTCCGGGCCGAACCGCCGTCAGCACGATCAGCTCGACGCACGGAACCGCCGAAGGGTGCGTGTCGCTGGTCCCGCGAACCGCGCGGAGCGCGGCCCCGACCTCGCTGTGCGGGAGCGCGCGATGATGGCTTGTGGTGTTGCCGTTCACCTTCGGTAGCGCCTCTACCGCCCGGTCGACCGGGTTGTCCGGGCGGTAGTTCCGACCGATACACCAGCGAAACACGGCGGCGATCCGGTGCCGGGCCTTCCGCGCGGCGGCGGGCTTCGAGTTCCAGATCGGCGACAAGCAGCGCAGCACGTCGGCGCTCTCGATCCGGTCCACCCGCTTGTCGAGGAGCGGGGCGGCATGGAGGCGGAACGTGGACTCCCACTGCTCGGGAAGCGGACTCCCGTCCTTCCACGCCTCGCGGTGAAGCTCGATGGTCCGCTCGGCGGCCTCGGCGAACGTCGGGACGCCGCGCCCGCGCGGGTCCTGGCCCAGGAGAACGCCCCGGCTGTTGTCGAGCGCCTTCTGGCGAGCCTCGGCAAGCGTCACCTCGGGATACGGCCCGAGTCCGATCGAGGTCAGCCGTCCCTCGATCCTGACGCGCTGCCGCCATGTCTTGGTGATCCGGCCATCCAATGTCCGGTGAACCCGGAGGCTCAGCCCGCGCCCGCCACGCCCGTCGCCGTAGACGCCGGGCCGGTTGACCGTCCGCACGAAGGCGGCGCTCAGCGTCCTCGGTCGCTTCGTCACGGTGTCTCCTTCCTTGTGGTGTATCACTCATTGCAGCATTACACCGGGAAGATTACACGGGATCGTGATGGACGGCAAGGGACGAACGAGCGTTGTGTATCCTACTGAACACGTTGGCCAGTAACGTGTTATGCCCTGCTAGGTAGACCCTAGTGGACTACTCGGGAAGATGCGTGGCGAGTTCCGGCGGGATCGGGCCCGTGTGGTCGTTGCCCCACAGGCTGAGGTATCTCAAGTTCACGAGCCTCCCGAACTCGGGCGGAATTGCACCTGTCAGGGCGGTGTTCGAAAGGTGCAACTCTCGAAGCTCGATAAGGTTGCCGAACTCGGGCGGGATCGCTCCCGACACGCCGGTTCGAAAAACCCTCAGATCCCTCAGATTGGTGAGGTTACCGAGTTCCGGCGGGAGCGGGCCGGAAAGATCGTTCAGGTGGAGATACAGTGTCTCCAAGGTGGCGAGGTTGCCGAGTTCGGCCGGGATCGCGTCGGTCAGATTGTTACCCGAAAGGGACAGCCGTATCAGGTTCACGAGGTTGCCGAGTTCGGGCGGGATCGGGCCGGAAAGATCGTTCCCGTAGAGCGCCAGGCCCTTCACGCTGGCGAGGTTGCCGAGTTCGGCCGGAATCGAACTGTTGAGTTCGTTGGCCCCGAGGTTCAACTGCATCAGGAGGGCGAGGTTGCCGAGTTCCGGCGGAACTGACCACGAGTGTTCCCAAGTAATCCACCAAGGTTCATCAAGTGGGCCATAACACGTTATTGGACAATGTGTTCAGTAGGATAGACAGCGTCCGGTCGTCTCTTGCCGTCCATCGCCATCCCGTGTATTCTTCCCGGTGTAATGCTGCAATGAGTGATACACCACAAGGAAGGAGACACCGTGACGAAGCGACCGAGGACGCTGAGCGCCGCCTTCGTGCGGACGGTCAACCGGCCCGGCGTCTACGGCGACGGGCGTGGCGGGCGCGGGCTGAGCCTTCGCGTACACCGGACACTGGACGGCCGGATCACCAAGACATGGCGGCAGCGCGTGAGGATCGAAGGCCGCCTGACTTCGATCGGGCTCGGGCCATATCCCGAGGTGACGCTTGCCGAAGCCCGCCAGAAGGCGCTCGACAACAGCCGGGGCGTCCTCTTGGGCCAGGACCCGCGCGGACGCGGCGTCCCGACCTTCGACGAGGCCGCCGAGCGGACGATCGAGCTTCACCGCGAGGCGTGGAAGGAGGGGAGCCCGCTTCCCGAGCAGTGGGAGTCCACCTTCCGCCTCCATGCCGCGCCGCTCCTCGACAAGCGGGTTGACCGGATCGAGAGCGCGGACGTGCTGCGCTGCTTGTCGCCGATCTGGAACTCGAAGCCCGCCGCCGCGCGGAAGGCCCGGCACCGGATCGCCGCCGTGTTTCGCTGGTGTATCGGTCGGAACTACCGCCCGGACAACCCGGTCGACCGGGCGGTAGAGGCGCTACCGAAGGTGAACGGCAACACCACAAGCCATCATCGCGCGCTCCCGCACAGCGAGGTCGGGGCCGCGCTCCGCGCGGTTCGCGGGACCAGCGACACGCACCCTTCGGCGGTTCCGTGCGTCGAGCTGATCGTGCTGACGGCGGTTCGGCCCGGAGAGGCGCGCGGGGCGCGCTGGGACGAGATCGACATGGACGCGGGCGTGTGGACGATCCCCGCTTCGAGGATGAAGGCGGGCCGCGAGTTCGCCGTCCCGCTGAGCACGGGCGCGCTCGATGTGCTCGAACGGGCGCGCAAGCTGTCGGGCGAGTCGCCGCTGGTGTTCCCCTCGCGGAGCGGCGGGCCGCTGCCGTCGAAGGCTCCGCTCCGGGTGCTTCGGCGTGCCGGGGTGGATTCGACGCTGCACGGGTTCCGGTCGAGTGCTCGGTCGTGGATGGCGGAGACCGGCGTGCCGGCGGAGGTCGCGGAGGCTTGCCTCGCCCATGTTCCGAAAAGCCAAGTCGTTCAGGCCTACCAGCGCTCCGACCTGCTGGCGCGACGCGCCGAAGTCATGCAGGCGTGGGGCGACTACATTCTCTAACGCCGGGTCTCTCCGTAGCCGGTCGACGCCGCCATCGAGTCACCCCGGCTTTCCGCTATCCGTTCGCGGATCCACTCGTCCACCTCGGACTCGATCCAACCCACGGCGCGAGCACCCAGCGACACCGGCTTCGGAAAGCGCCCCTGGTCCAGCCGCACGTAGATGGTGCTGCGGGACAAGCCGGTGCGCCGCTGCACCTCCGGCAGACGCAGGATGCGCACGCGCACCGACCCTTCCAGTTCGATCACGTTAGTCATCGCTTCGTACCTCCTTCTCTCAATGATCACTCCCCGGAACCACCCGATCCGTGATCCCGGTCCCAAGCCGCCATGAACGCCAGAATCCGTTCGACCGTCACGAGTCTCGGCGAACGGCCCCGCCTCAAGTCGCCCCAGAAGCTCCGGTCGCCGACGGCCCGCTTCCCGAGTTCCGAAGGCGACATCCCCGTGTCCCGCAGGAACGCCGAAATGCGCTGCTCGAACCACCTCGTCAGATTCTCCATTGCGCGATCATGAAATAGGATATTGTCAAGTCGTGCAAGATGGTAGGAAATCGGATACTTCCCACCTCGTTGACGTTCAACGAGTTACGGAATCGGGATTTCGGCGCGCGCTGCCAGCGGGGCGTAAAACGCCCCCGTTCTCGCCTCGGCAGACTCGAAAACAACAGAATCAGGATCGGCTGGGGTGAGGAGCGTTGGGAGCGTCGGAATCGAACGGTTACCTGCCGCCCGACGAAGCTCCGGTGAAGGAGTCCCGTTGCCTTCGCGGCAGGCAGTAGGTAATTTCCGACTTATGGGACGAAGAAAGAAGGAAACCGGTCAACTGGACCCGGTGCGCCGGAGGCTGCTCAGGATGGTGGCCGACAGCGACACGAACCTGCGCACCGCCTCGCTCGCCATCGAGCGCAACGCCGCCTACCTGCACCAGTTCGTCCACCGGGGCACGCCCAAGGTGCTGGCGGAAGACGACCGTGAGGCGCTGGGCGAGCATCTGGGGTGCAGCCCCGACCTCCTCAAACACGGCCGGGGCTTCGGGCGCCGGGCACGGCCCAACCCGAAACCAGCGCCTGCGCGCGCGAGCCCCTACGCGGCCCCGCGGGGCTACAGCGCGGTGCCGGAGATCGACGTGCGCGCCTCGGCGGGGCCGGGGGCGTGGAACGACGAGTTCGAGGAGGCCGCCGGATCGTGGCTGTTCGCCGATCCGCTCATCCGCCATGAGTTCCGGGCGAGGCCGGAGGATCTGCGGATGATCACCGTGGACGGCGACTCGATGGAGCCGGTGCTCTCAAGCGGCGACCGCATCCTCATCGACGTGAGCCTCAAGGTGCCGGTCCCGCCCGGCATCTTCGTCATCTGGGACGGCATGGGGCTCGTCGCCAAGCGGATCGAACACGTTCCCCATTCCGATCCGCCCAGGGTCGTGCTCAAGTCCTTCAACCCGGAGTACGACAGCTACGAACGCCTAGCCGAGGAGATCCGCATCGTCGGACGCGCCGTCTGGGCCTCCAGAAGGCTGTAGGGGCACCGCGAGGGGGTAAGGCAGCTCGTCGGTTTTGCGAAGCGCCGACCGGCGATGGGGGTGCCGCTGGCGGAGGTCGATACGGCTCCGGGACGGCGTTGGATCCCTTGGGAAACCGCCTCGATTCGGGCGGTTGACACGGTCGGAATCGGGCTTCTCCGTGTATGGTATGGAGACCCCGCCGACCCGAGATTTCCGCCGACGCAGGCTGACTGGCGCGCTTCCCCGAGGGCTGGCTGACGGCCTTAAGGTCGGTCAGCCAGCCGACTCCGTGTTGAACACGGAGGCTGGCGAGGGGAGCGCTCCGCCCCCCTGCGACCCCCTGGCGTTTTGCGCCGCTCGCGGAGCGGCGGCCGCGCGGGGGCGACGCCCCCGAACCCCGCCTCCGGTGCGCTGATGGCGGAGCATCGCACCGTGATGGTCGCCGCGCGCGTCACGCCCGCCGAGCACGCCGCCTGGCGGGAGAAGGCGGCCGCGGCGGGCGTGTCCCCCTCCGCGCTGCTTCGCGAGGCGATGGCGCGGACGCAGACTTGGACCGCGGCGGCGCGGGCGGTCGAGCGGGAGCGCACGCGCCAGATCGCGCGCATCGGCAACAACCTGAACCAGCTGGCGCGCTGGGCGAACACCCACGCCTCGGCGGCTGAAGCCGTCTCGGTGATCGCGCACCTCGTATCGTTCGAGCACTCGCTGATCCGTGTCGCCCGCATCGGCGGGGAGGCCGACGATGCTCGTTAGGTTCCTGTCCCACGGGAAGGGCTCGGCCAAGGCGGCGGCCAAGTATCTCGTCGGCGAGTTGGACGCCGAGGGACGGGAGCGCGAGGGCGTCGAAGTGTGGCGCGGCAATCCGGACATGGTGGCCGCCGTCGCCGACTCGCTCGACTTCGAGCGGAAATACAGGTCGGCCGTGATCGCGTGGGCGCCGGGGGACCGGCCCACCGATGAGCAGATCGAAGCGGTCCTCGACGAATTCGAGAAGACGGCGTGGGCCGGACTGGAGCCGGACCGCTACGCGTGGACGGCGGTTCTGCACCGCGAGCGCGGCGGCGGCGTCCACGTCCACATTCTGGCCGCGCAGTGCGACCTACAGACGGGCCGCAGTCTGAACATCGCGCCCCCCGGCTGGCAGCGGACCTTCGATCCGCTCCGCGACGCTTTCAACCACGAGCACGGCTGGAGCCGACCGGACGACCCGAAGCGCGCGAGGGCGCAGCGACCGGGCCACGTGGCCTACATCGAGGCGTCGAAGCTCAGGGCTGGGCTCGAACACGAAGCGGATCCGCGCACGCTGATCCGCGACTACCTCGTGCAGCGCGTCGAGCACGGCGCGGTCAAGGGCCGAGCCGACGTGGTCTCCGCACTGGAGGACGTTGGTCTCGACGTGACCCGCCAAGGCAAGGACTACGTCACCGCGCGCGATCCGGACAGCGGAAAGCGGTGGCGGCTGAGAGGAGAACTGTATGAACGAGACTTCGAGCCCGGGCGACTTGACCTCCCGGTTGAGGAGCAGGCTGGTGGCCGACCGCAGGCGAATCGAGGACGAAGCCGCGCGCGAGCTCGCGCGGCTCGGCGAGAACTTGAGCGCTGTCGCAAGCGGCGCGCTGCGTTCCATCGAGGCCGATACGGTCGAGGCGACCGCGAAGATGCGCGAGTTGCTGATGAAAGCCTGGCTCCGGCCGCTGGTGGTCGGCATGAGCCTCTTCCTCGGTATCTGCTTCGGAAGCTTGGGGACGATGCATTGGCTGTCGAGGAGCATCCAGGACCGGATCGAGACGTTGGACGAGCTGGACACGAGGACCGACTGGGCGCGCGCGATGCTGGCGGAGATCGAGGACACGACGTGGGGCGTCGAGTTGCTGGAGAGCAGCGGGGACCGGTACGTGTCGCTGCCCGCCGGGACGGCGGTCCGTCCGGCCTTCACCATGAAAGGGCGGCCCTACTTGAAGCTGTCGAGAGAGTGAGGAGGGAGCTTCATGACCGATTTGGAGCGGCGGCTGACGGCCGCATTGGAAAGGTTGTCCGGGCAGTACGAAACGGAACAGCGGCGGCACTCCGGACGGATCGGAGCGTTGCGAGAACAGGTCGAAGCCTTGCAGCGGCAAGTCGAGCGGCTGAGCGCGCGGGTGACGGACTTGACCGGATACTCCGGGATGTACGGCGCAGGGCCAGGGAGCAGGTGGAGATGACGAGGAGGCTGCTGGAAAGGATTCGGCGGCCTGGGCCGGATCGCGATTCCGGACCGAGCCGTTGAGGATCAAGGGAGCGAGCACCGTCAGCGGAGCTTCGCCCGGCTGTGCATGGCTTGGCGATCACCCGTGGCAGTATGCAGCCCTGGGTGTCCGTTGCCATTAGATTGCTGGACCACCTAGTCGGGACACGGACGCGGCGGCCGCTTGCGCAGGTATGGCCCCGGCCTCAATCCGCGTCTCCGACCGTTCCCTCAGCCAACACCAAGCAGAAGGAGCAGCGCCTTGGGCAAGGTCATACTGATAACAGGAGCTTCCTCCGGCATGGGCCGGGAGGCGGCGATCCTGCTGGCCCGCGGGGGCCACACCGTCTACGCTGGCGCGCGCCGGGCGGATCGCATGGAGGATCTGTCCGAACACGGCATCACCCCGGTCGAGATGGATGTCTCGAAGGGCGAGGACAACGAGCGGGCCGTGCGCCGGATCATCGATGCCGACGGACGCATCGACGTTCTGATCAACAACGCGGGCTTCGGCCTCTACGGGACGGTCGAGGACATTCCGCTCGAAGACGCCAGATACCAGTTCGAGGTGAACCTGTTCGGCCTCGCCCACCTCACCCAGCTCGTCCTGCCGCAAATGAGGGCGCAGGGCGCGGGCCGCATCGTCAACACCTCCTCGATGGGCGGCCGGATCTTCACGCCCTTCGGGGCCTGGTATCACGCGACCAAGCACGCGCTCGAAGGCTGGTCGGACTGCCTCCGCATCGAGACCGCCCCCTTCAACATTCAGGTCGTGCTGATCCAGCCCGGTCTCATCCAGACCGAGTTCGGCGATGTGGTGGGAGGGAGCCTTCAGAAGTACTATGCTGAAAGCGCCTACAAGGCCGGTCTGGACCGGCTCTTCGCGATGGCGTCCGACCCCAAGGCCGCGAGTCGCGGAACCGACGCCAAGGTGCTCGCCCGGGTGTTCGTCGAGGCGGCGACCGCCGCCCGGCCTCGGCGGCGGTACGTGAAGGGCGCGACGGCGCGACCCCTGATGTTCATCCGCAAGTGGTTCGGCGACGGCATCTACGAATCCGTATTGCGCCGCACTTTCGGATGACCAGATCAGTTGGTCCATAAGAGGCGAAAGAACGGCGCGACGCGGGACAGCGCTGCCGCCTGTTCCCCGGCCGGGATAGCGTGCTCGCGGACCTGCTTGTTAGCCGACCGGGATGACGAAGCCGCTCTGAATGGTCAGGTGCCGCGTCTTGGAGTCGTCCTCGTCTATCGAGGCGAGGCCGAGCGAGTAGAGGGCGTCGAGCCCCAGCCGGACGCTGCCGGCGAGAGGAAACTCGACGCCTCCGCCGAATGCCACCCCAAAGTCCAAGGTCTTGATGTCGAAGTCCGCGAAGGGCGGATCGACGCAAGGCGTAACGACGCTCAACCCCTCCAGAGTGCCCTCCACTTCGCACGAGAGGCGATAGGCCGCCCATGGGCCGGCCATCACGCCGATGGAAACCCCGCCGCCGGACGTGCCGACCCTCGCCAAGGCCGAGAGTTGGACGTAGTCGAAGCCGAGCGTGATCTTGCCACCCTCGACGTTGCCGCTGCCGCCCTTCTGCGCGTACGTCCCGCCGAACCTCAGGCGCAACGCGTTGGACACCGGAACACCGAGTTCCATCCCCGCGACGAAGCCGGAAACGGATTCCTCCTCGACTCCCTCCTGCTCGATGGTGACGGTGCCGAAACCGACTCCGCCCTTCAAACCCAGGGTGGTCTGAGCGGTCGCAGGGGCCGCGATCAGCGCAAGACCGGCCAACACAACGAGCGTTCGCATAGCAGGCATTCTCACTTTGGTTGGGTCTAGGTGACCGAGGGACCGTAGCGTGGTCCCGCCGGATCGCGCACCAATCTAAACACTTGACCGACGGCCTGCCGAGCGTCCATCCGTCCCCGGCAATGGATCGTAGGCGATGCCAACGGCAGCCCGGTCGCGGATGACGGGCTCCTCCTTCAGTTCCCGGGGCGGTAGGTCACAGAGAGCTTGATGCGCCTGCCCTTGGGGCTGTGGGTGAAGGCGTCGTAGGACTGTTCCCAGTTGACCAGTGGCGGATCGGCGTCGAGAAGGTTGATCACCGACAGCGCGACATCGGTCGTGCTCGACGTGCGCCGCAGCAGACTGAGGTCCCAGCCCACAAACCGATCGATGTGCTCGAACTCGGTGTCGGGGAACACTTCGTTCGTGTACCCGGAGACGGTGTTGAGGTAGTTGACCACGCTGTAGTCGCCCCAATGGTATCCGGCCGAGAAGCGGAGTTTCCACTGCGGCAGCGGGGGAGCGATCGGATTGCCCCAGTTGAGCTGGCCCGCCGCGTCCTGCGCGGCGAATACCTCGGCCCCGTTGAGTTCGAGCGCCTTGACGAAGAACTCCCGGGTGTAGGTGCCGTCGGCCCCCAGCGAGAGGATGCCCTCGCCGGCGGGCAGGCGCGTGCTCGCGTGCAGGTCGATTCCCGACATCCGGATGCCCGGCCAGTTCACGTTCGTCACCCTGATCCGTTCCACGGCCGACACGTGGCAGGTTCCCGTCCCCGGTCCGTCTGGGCAGGTCACGAACTCCTGCACGGCGGCCCGGGAGGCTCCGCCCGCCGCGTACAGCCGGGTCACGCCTCCGAAGGGCACCTGGTCGATCACGTCGCGGAAGTCGTAGCTCCAGAAGTCGGCCGTGGCGCGAAACCGTGGAAGCTGCAAGGTCAGCCCCACGTTGTAGGTCAACGCGCGCTCGGGCACGAGCTGGCTGTTCCCGAACGCGTCCACCGCCTTGTAGATGCCCGCCTCGGACACGTATTCGAGCCCGGTGCTGCGGTCTTCGTTCAGGTCGTCCACCGAGGGCGTGCGGAAGGTCGTCTGGAGCGAGGCGCGCAGCGCCAGCGGGTCGGCCAACGCCACGCGGACGGCCAGCTTGGGATCGAAGCTGCTCACCGACCCGTGGAACTCGTAGTTGGCGGCGGCCTGGCCCTCCACCCTGTCGCCGAGTGTGAAGCGGCTCTCCGCGAAGAACCGGTTCACCATCTGGGCGTCCTGGTACTCGTAGTGCCCGGTGGTGAAGGTGAACGCCCTGGCCTTCTCGAGGCAGCTGCGGTCTCCCGGCACGGGGCACGGGTTGATCGACAGGTCGCCCGGCTGGTTGGGGGTCGCGGAAACGCCGAACCTGCGGAACTGATACCCGACGGCGTAGTCGAGCCCCTCCGTGACGGCCCCCTTGAGCATCGCGTCGGCGACGAACAGGTCCGCCGAACTGTCCAGATTCACCTCCTCGTTGATCCAGTCGATCAGTTCCGCGCTGTTCTCTAGCCCGGGCATGTGGTCCGGGTTCGGCCGGTCCCGGTAGAGCGCGCCCGGCTGCGCCGACAGCCGATGCGCGTTGCTGAACGGGTTGTAGTACCGGCAGTTGCCCTGGCCCGCCACCGCGCCGTTGAGGGAACCGAGCGCCATCCCGGACGGACTCGACGGGTCGACCACGACCGTCACTCCGCAGTCCGGGCCTCCGAAGCCGCGGAACGCCAGAAACTTCCGGTAGGCGTACTCGGCCGGAAGGTTCGCGTTGCCGGAAGCCCGGGAATAGCTGGCGGACAACTCGATGGCCCCCCCGCCCAGCGACTCGATGCCGCGCTCCAGCGAGGCCGCGATCCGCTGAGTGCGGGACGCGCGCTCCAGCGTCCGCCCGGGTCCCGAGTTGCCGACGAGCCGCCCGTAGAAGTACCAGTTGTCCTCCAGACAGGCCTGTTGGCTCGCGAAACCGGCGCTCTGTCCATGGGTCCCGCAGAACGCCTGCCTGCCCGGGTTTCCGGGTTCGATCACCTGGGCTCCGTTGTACGGAGAGATCGGCGGATAGGACGGGGTCGTGAACCACTCGGGAGTCGTGGCCTCGGCCCAAAGCGCCTCGACGTGGTAGCTCGAACGGTCCCCCATGTCGCCGTTGACCTCGGCAAAGCCCCGGAACTGGCGGGACGCCTGGAGGAGATTGTCCCACGGCTGGTAGCGGAAGCGGCAGGTCTCGCCCTCGCGGTGCCCCCCGAAGTCCGTGCAGCGGGGATCCACGAAGACGCCGCCCCAGCCTCCGAACTGCGCGTCCGAAAGGGCCGCGGTGAACTCTTCGATCGTCTCGTCGCCCGTCAACCTCGGGAAGAGGAACGCGCCGGGGTTGCCCGTATAGGACCAAGCTCCGCCGCCGGACGTGAAGGGACGCAGCGCCCAATCGCGATCCTCCGGATGCAACTCCTGCCCGACCAGCGCCTCGGCGGAAACGACGGCGTGCGCGCCGTCTCCGAGCCGCTTGCCCCAAATCGCTCCCGCGTGCGTCTCCCCGGACCCGGCGAAGTACTCGTGCGAGCCCGACACCTCCAGCCCTTCAAAATCGCTGCGGGTCAGAAAGTTGGCCACGCCCGCCACGGCGTCCGAGCCGTAGACCGCCGACGCGCCCTCCTTCACCACCTCGATCCGGTCCAGCGCGATCGACGGAAAGGCGTTCACATCCACGAACCTCCCGCCGGACAGCCGCGCGGGCAGGTACACTTGGCGCCGCCCATTGAGCAGCACGAGGGTGCGGGACGGCCCGATCCCCCTGAGGTTGACGCTGGCGACCGTCTCCGACACCGCCGCGGGGGGCCGGGTATTGTACCAACCCTGACGGTCCCCGAGGACCCCGGCGCTCGATCCGAGGTTGCGGAAGAAGTCCACGGCCTGCGGAGACCCCTGCTCCGCCAGCGTCCTCCGGCTCGAAACGGCCACCGCGTAGGGCAATTGCACGAGCGACTCCGAGAACGCGGTGCCCGTCACCACCAGTTCCGCGAGGCCCAGGACGGTTGTTGTCAGCCTGAGTTCGACGGTCGCAGCCGCATCCGCGTTCACGGTGACGCTCATCGACAGGACCGCATAGCCCAGCCTCTCGGCACGGAGTTCGTGCGTGCCGACGGGAACGCCCGGCAGGGCGAACCGCCCGTTTCCGCTGGAGAGCACTCCGATCCCGAGCGCGGGCACGCTGATCTGCGCACTGGCCAGCGGCTCGCCGGTCTCCGCGTCTGCCACGGTGCCCGTGATGGTGCCCGTCTGCTGAGCGGACACCGAGGCCACCCAGGTGAGTCCCGCGGCCATAATGGCCGACGCGAACGTCACCACCTTGAAGGCCCGGCGTGAACGGCCGGCCTCACGAGCGGCGTGGATCGCGGGATCCACGTTCAGCGCAGCTTGCTTTAGTTCCATGTTCCGTCTCCTTGGCCCAGGATAGCACGAGGTTCCATCCTTGTGAGAATCTTTAGTGGTTTGGATGTTCCGGGACTAGGAAATTAAGCAAAGAAGTAGCATCTTGGTGGGATCGCGAGGGTGCCGGGGGGATTAGGCGTCGCACCACTCGGGAGAGGCCGACCTTCTGTAGGTTACGATGTCTTGTGAGACGAAGCAATGGAGGATAAACGGATGAGCGAAGGACGCAGCCTGAGCGCTGAGGAAATCCGCCAGATTGTTTGCAAGGAGCAGAACCAGTTCCGTCACGAGGTAATCGGTCGGCTCGGGGACATGAACGCGAAGATCGACAAGCTCCTGCACCACATCCCAGGCATCAGGGATCGGGTCGTGGAGATCAATGCCCGGCTAGATGGTGTGGAAGGCGATACCCGGGACACCAAGGAAGACATCGCCAGGAGGACCTCGGGCGACGAAGTGAGGCGGCCGGGGCGATGGTAATTGACCGCCGCCACTGGCGCTCGCGACACCACGAAAGCACCGGAGCGGGTCAAAGCAGGTGGCAAGTGTACAGTTCCCGACTGTTCGGTTTGGACTACAGCGCGGAGGGTTTCAGTGAACTCGGCAAGGGCGTGAAGACCGGCAAAGCCGGGTGGTGGACTGGATCCGACAAGGCGACCGGGCCACGACGGTCGCGGAACCAATGCGGCGGGTTGGCGGCCAAGACGACGGGAGGTCCTCGTCGAATGCACCGGGCTGGTGCTCGCCGGCGACGCGGATGTGGGGCTACACGGCGAACCCGAAGATTCGAGAACCGCGTTCTCGCTGCACCTGGGGCTGACAGTCTCCGTCGCCACGCCACGGCCCGCGAAAGTCAGCGCCACACTCTGACGAGCCGGACCGCACGGACGCGGCTCGACAGGCTGGGTGCGGGGATCCCGCGTAATCCCCCTTGGCGCGGCATTTGCCGGAGGGGCTTACCATCTCGGCCGGTGTCGAGCTGTCCGTCCAATGGAACAGCCTTCAAGGGTAAACAGCGGGGGTCGTGCCAACGGGAGACGCGTTGATGACGGCCCGGCACCCCCCTTCACCCGAAGGGATGAAAACCTGACCGGCCGTTCAGAAAACTGTACTGTAGGCGCACCCGCGAGGGCGTTCATCCGAGCGCACGGGACTAACCCCTGTGGTTTGGTTGGTTGGCACAGAGCTTGCATGCGTTCCGGCCCGATTCGCCTCGTGTTCGTCCGGTTGGCTGAAGGTCATCCGGCTCGGACGTGCGTTTTCACATAGATGCTTGCGCCAACCTTGGTGCTGCACCCACCCACATCCAAAGGGGATGTCACAGTTATGAGGAGATTCAGAAATCTACTCGCGGCTGTTGCCCTGCTCGGGATCCCGCTCGCTGCCTGTGAGGAGGCAACTCCTCCGCCACCGGTCGGCTCGATTGTCGGCCAGGTGGCGATTGAGGGCACGGGGATCGACGGTGTATCCGTCAACCTTAGCAACGGCAACTCCACCACCACCTCCGGTGGCGGCAACTACCGC
>VXQO01000084.1 GCA_009838975.1 Gemmatimonadota bacterium
ACGATCGCGAAGAACAGCTTGAACCCGAGGAACAGGAAGCCGAACATGCGCTCCCATTCGGCCGTGTCCCAGAGATCGAGAGCGTCCTCGTCCCGTGGATTGAAGCGGTACTTCCTGCCCAGCACCTCGTAGACTCGTGCCTCTACCGCCTCGGTGCGCGAGGCGTCCGCCGTCCGATAGACCAGGTTCGAGACGAACCGCGAGCCGAAAATGGCTGCGTGCGTGCTCGCCGGAATGAACACCCGGTCTTCGTCGCGCGAGTTGTACGAGCTGTTCTGGATCTTGGGCTGGAGCACGCCGATGACGGTGAAGGGTGAATCTCCGATCTGGACCTGCTCGCCGACGGGATCGGCATCGCCGAACAGGACGCCGGCGACCTCGTCGCCGAGAAAGACGACGCGCCGCCGCTCTTCCTGGTCCCGCTCGTTGATGAACCGGCCGCCCGGCAGCGGGAAGATGTTCCGCATCTCTCCGTACACGGGTTGAATGCCCGTGATATTGGGACTGACTCCGTTGGGGCCACGGCGGATGGGGACCGCTCGCGTCGAGTACTCCGGGCTGATCATCGTGATGTCGGGGATCTGGCGGGCGAGGACCCGGGCATCCGCTTCGCGCAACCGGATTGTCCGCCCCTCCCTGAACCCCGCGTAGGGCAGCACCGTCCGTCCGCCGAAGAGCACGACGATCCGGTCGCCCAGCCCGTGGAATCGTTTGATCGTCTGCCGTTCGAGCCCGACCGAGAAGGCGAGCAGAACGACGACCGCAACCGTGCCCCAGGTGATCCCGAGCACGGTCAGGATCGTCCGCAGACGCTGCGCGGAAAGGTCCGCCCACAGTTGCCGGACCCCGTCGACCAGCCTCACGCCGTCTCCACTCCCCTGCTAGGTGATCTCGCGCCGCGGGGGCTCCATGACGCGCTCGCCCTCGGCCAGACCCTCGAGTACCTCGACACTGATCCCGTCGCTGAGACCCGTCCTGATCTCGCGCTCCTCGGTCCGCTCCGGCCCCAGGCGAACCGTCACGAACGTGCCCCCGTCCTCGAACCTGACCACGCGCTCCGGGATGATCAGTATGTCCGAACGGCGCTCGATGATCACCTGGGCGTTGGCCGAATAGCCGGCTCTCAGCAGGGTTCCCTCCGCGGGCAGAACCGCGATTTCAACCGGAAAGACGGTGGCGTTCTCCTCGTCGCGTCCCGTGAGCGAAATCTTCGTCAATCGCCCTTCGACGCGCGCGTCGGGAAGGGCCCCGATCGTGACCTCGACCGGCATTCCCTCGGTCAGCCGACCCACATCGATTTCGTCGACCGTTCCCCGAAAGAGCAGTTCGTCCATCTCGGCCATCGTCATGAGGACGGTCCCTTCCTGGAACGTCGTGAGCGGGACGACCGGATCCCCGATCTCCACTGTCTTCTCGAGGATGAAGCCCTGGATGGGGCTCTGGATGACTGTCTCGACCGCCTCGTCTCCGATTGTCACGCGCCCTTCCGAAAGCAGGGCCAGGCGCTCCCGGGCGATCTGGAGCTGGAGCGACACTTCGCTCAACGAGTAGTCGGCGTCCTCGAACGCTTCTTCCGACGCGAGCCCCTGGTCGCGCAACTCGGCCAGCCGGTCGCGACGCCTCTCGAGCTGCTGCAACTCGATTTCGCGCAACTCGATGGCGCGGCGCGCCTCGACCAGTTCGATCGGTGTCGGGTTGGGCTGGACTTCGAGCAGAGGCTCGCCCCGCCGGACGTATTCGCCGGGTTCCTTGAACATCCGCCGCACGACGCCCGCGAGTTGTGACTTCACGCTAACTTCGACGAGCGGCTCAATCCGACCGACGGCGAGTGCCCGGTCCACGATCTCGCCCCTCTCCACGGCGACGGTGTCCACTTCGGACTCGCCCCCGTTCCCGGCCCCAAGAACCGCGAACGCGGAGGCTCCCAGGCCCCCGACCAGGACCGCGCCAACCACCATCTTCGTGCCTGTTCTCATGCGACCGCTGACCCCCCGCCTGATTCGCCGTCATGAACGACCCTCCCGTCCGCCGCGGATGGGCTCGTGCACTCCGGCAACGTACGGAAGTACCTGGGGAGTTGGTTTCGCCGGGGGACCGACGCGATGTACGGGCCTGCCCCCTACCCCGTCAGATTGAACAGCCGGCTGTACTTCACCACCAACTGCCGCTGCCTCGGTCCCGCCAGGATCCCCGTCCGCTCGAGCGACCCCCGGTGATCCGTGTCATTCCACACCAGGAACAACCCGGTGCCGGCGGTGTCGAGCCACCCCACCCGCACATTCGTCCCCATATCCCGGGTATCATCGTTGTACTGCACGTTCGCCTGCACGTACAGCCGGGGCGTGAACGAGTACGACGCGTTCAACCGCACCACGGACGTCGTGAAGCTGCCCTCGTCCAGCCGCACGTCGAAGTAGTTTACACGCACGTTCGCCGTGAGTTTGTCGCCGTACCGGTACGCCACCGTCGCATTCGGACCGAAGCGCGTCCCGCTGTAGAACCCGCCGAGCTCCCAGCCCACCGACGCCGACAGCGGCGCGCCGCGATTCGTGTTGGCCCGGAATTCCCAGTCCTGGTTGTGGTAGGTGCCGGCCGGGATGACGATGTCCTCGCGGATCGCGAACGGCCGCTCGAGACCCTCGCCCGTGAAGTTGAAGCCGGGCAGCTGGAAGAACGCGCCGTTCTCGAAGGCGAAGTGGTTGTCGATGTGGACCAGGTACGACTCGTTGAAGCCGCCCAGCGTCCAGAACGCGTTGCCGGAGATGTGGGGCCGGAATTCGCGGAACCAGGGCACGCTCTCGGTGCGCATGTGGCGGAGGAAACGCCAGTTGACCTGGCGGTATCCGCGGCGATTGACGAAACCGACCTCCGGATTGAAGGCGTCGCCGATCTGCCGGAACCCGGACGCGACCTGCCAGTCGCGCGTGACGTAGCGCATGCCGGCGGCGAAGCCGTATTCCCCGTCGTTGAACCCGGACCCGGGCGCCTGCCCGCCGGCGGCGACCGGCGTGTTGGTGATGCCCGCCCAGCCGTCCAACGTGAGCGCCTCGCCGATGCCGAGTCGGCCGTCGACGCCCCAGGTCAGGTTGTGGTCGTCCGTGTCGGCGGTGTTGAAGCGCGACACGAAGATGGCTCCGAGCTGTGACCGGTTGCCGAACTCCCGGTACGCCCGCAGCACGCCGAAGTTGTTGTCCGGCGCGATCTGCTCGCTCAGGCCGGTGTCGCCGTCGAGCTGAAACGCCTCGCCGGTCTGGATGTTGAGCAGCCCGACCTGGAAGTCGCCCACCTTGCCCGTCAGCCGGGCGCCCGCCTGGATCGGCACCTCGCGGCCGCCCGAGAGGCCGATGCGGCGGCTGAAGAAGAGCTCGGCGGAGCGTGACGCGCCTACGGCAAAGGTCCCCGCGTTCTCCAGGAAGAAGGCACGCTTCTCGGGGAAGAAGAGGCTGAACCGCGTGAGGTTGACCTGCTGGTCGTCCACCTCCGCCTGCGCGAAGTCGGTGTTGACGGTGAGGTCGAGGGTCAGGCTCTGGTTGATGCCGATCTTGGCGTCGCCCCCGAACTGCCGGCCGTAGTCCACCGACGGCGAGACTACCCGGTAGTCCTTGAGGCCGTCCGCGAGCACGTACGGGCTGACCGTCACCGTGCGCCGCGCGGGGGCATCCAGCGCGAGCGTTCCGGCAAGCGAGATGCGGTAGACGCCGAACTGCCTGGGCACGGGCGCCCACATCGACTGCTCGCTGTTGCGCCGGATCTTGCGCTCGAAGTTCAGGCCCCAGTCCTGCGCCCCCCCGGCCCCGTAGCGGAGCGTCGAAAACGGGATCCGCATCTCGACGTACCAGCCGCGCTCGTCCCTGGTCGTGGCGACGTCCCACGAGCCGTCCCAGTTCAGGTTGAACCCGCCCCCCGACCCGCGCTGCTGGCG
>VXQO01000033.1 GCA_009838975.1 Gemmatimonadota bacterium
GGCTGCTGGCTCAAGCCGGCATCGAACGACCTGACGGTCTCGTCACGGTCGTCCCCCCGCGGGCGGGCGACGTGGGTTGGGAGGGCGGCGGGGGCCGGCACTGCGGGGCCGATTCACCTTGACGGCCTCCGGAAGTCCGCGGTTCGCCTGCGGAAGGGCCACCTGAGTTGCCCGGCTCCACCCACACCCGCTGGCTCGCCATCGCGCCCGGCCGCGTGAACCTGATCGGTGAGCACACCGACTACAACGGCCTCCCGGTCTTCCCCATCGCCATCGACCGCGACATCCGCATCGAATTCACCGTCGCGGACGACCCGGTGGTGCGGCTGGACAGCCCCGTGGCGCGTTTCGACCCCTTCGCGTTTCAGCTGAAACGTCCCGTCGAGGCTGCGCGCCAGGGACACTGGTCGAACTACGTGCGCGCGGCGGCGCGGGGCCTGCTGGAGCACGGGGTGGAGTTGCGGCGCGGGATCGAGGGGACGGTGACGGGCGACGTCCCGATCGCGTCGGGGCTGTCGTCCTCGTCGGCGCTGGTGGTCGCGTCGGCGCTGGCGCTGCTGAAGGCGAATGGCGCGACCCTTCCCCGCCTCGAACTCGCCGCCCTCATGGCGCGCGCGGAGCGGTTCGTGGGGCTGGAGGGGGGCGGCATGGACCAGGCCGCGTGCCTTCACGGCGTGGCCGGGCACGCGCTCCGCATCGACTTCGAGCCGCTGCGGGTGACGCCGGTGGCCGTGCCGGAGGGATGGCGGTGGGTGGTGGCGTCGTCGCTGGTGCGGGCCGAGAAGTCGGGGGACGCGCGCGAGGCGTACAACGAGCGGGCGCGGCAGTGTCGGGAGGCGCTGGCCGGGGTGGCGGGGCGGTCGACCCACGGGCTGCCCGCCTACCGCGACCTCATGGCAGTGGACGATCTCGACGGCCTGTTGCGCCGGGCACGCCGCGCTCTCTCCCCCGTGCTGTTTCGCCGCTTCCGCCACGTCGTGACGGAGGGACGCCGAGAGGCGCAGGCCGAGGTGGCCATGCGCGACGGGGATGTGCGTCGATTCGGCCACCTCATGGTGCAGTCGCACGAGAGTCTCCGGGACGACTACGAGGTGAGCACCGTCGAGTTGGACGCAATCGTCGAGGTGGCGCTCGACGCGGGGGCCGCGGGAGCGCGCCTGACCGGTGCCGGCTTCGGTGGCTGCGCCGTCGCGCTGTGCGACGACACCACCGTCGGGCCGGTCATTGAAGCCCTCCTGGCCCGCTACTACGAGCCGCGCCTTGGGGCGCCACCGAGCGGCGGGGTCGTGTTCGCCGTTGAGCCGTCACCCGGTGCCCGAGTCGAGGAAGCGTGAATGATCTTGGACCGTGGTGCTGAATGTCATGCCGGTGCACACGCACCAGGCCTCTGAGCGCACCGCCCGTAATCGTTGATAGCCAAGCTCCGCGGACAGGCCGGGGGGCACCCCATGCATCACCCCTCCGGGGTCTCGTCCTGCTCTTAGTTCAGTTTGTTGTCGAAACTGTACCAAGAGCAGGACAACCTGGTTTAGAGTAATCCGATGGGGAGTGCGTTGTACAAGCGGCTACAGCAGAAGACCTCGCAGATACGAACCCTGAATCCACGGCCCATCCGGGCCTCCGGTCAGCTCCGGGGCTTCACCAGCCGCAGCACCTGCGGATGCTCGACATCGTTCATGTCGCGGCGCACGCCGAACACTGCATCCGAACCCACCCTCATCAACTCGAACCGCGCCGGCGTCTCGACCATGCCCAGCCACACTCCGGAAGCATCCCACACGTACCAGTCCTGCGGCTCGTCCATCCGCGCGATCCCGAGATACTCGCCGGCCCACACGTTGCCTTCTATATCCACGAGCATGCTCTGGTAGGCGGGCTTTTCGGTCGGCACCGGCAGGCGATCCAGGAGATCTCGGGTGAACGGACTCGGGTTGGGGCCGAGCCGGGCTTGCCGTTCTCGGTCGACATCCTCGCCGGTTACGGCCAGCCAGATGCCGGGAAGCCTGGCGATCATGCGGACCTCTCCGGTCTCCCCGTCGAGGATCGAGTACTCCAACGCTTCCGCGATTCCCAACACCACCTCACCGCGGCCGGTCGGCACCACCTGGGTCACTCGAGGCATCAGCGGAATGGCGTCGCCTTCGGGCACGACGACGTGCTCCCATCCGGGAACCGTCGCGACCGGATGCACGGACGTCCGGTCCGCGGACATCCGAACGACGGTGGCGGGGTGGCGCTGCAGGCCTCCTTCCAGGTCATCGTCCTGCACCGTGTACCCGGCTTCCAGTCCCCAGACGATGTCGGAGGGCACGGGATGCTGAACCGGATTGGCTTCGCCCAGCAACCTGAATGTGCTGATCAGCCCCGACACGATGTCGAACTCGGCGCCCGGACCGCCCGGCCTGTAGTCCACCCCCAGTAGCGTGCCCTGATGGGTCAACACCATTGACCAGAGGCTGCGAAACTCGCCCGGGCCTTCGCCTGCACCGCCGAAAGCGCGCAGGAAGCGCCCCTCCACATCGTAGATCCGGATCTGTTGGGAACCGCGGTCGGTTACAGCCAGATCACCCGCAGGAGTGCGCAGCACGTCCCCCACCCGAAAGAACAAATGCATGTCCCCCGAGCCGGACTCGGCCAGGTCCACGACCGGTTCCTCCACGATCCGCCACTCGTCGCCCTCCGCCCAGCTCGGCGCGGTCGACTCGACGATGGTAACCCCGAGGCTGTCGCGTGACGTGCTCGCGGGAGCGCTGCCAGCCTCGCAACCGGCCGCAGCCACTGCGGCCAGCCCGAGGAGTATGGGCCTCACGGGATCTCTGGCGTGCGGGGCCTCGGGCTCCCCGGCGTCCCCGCACCGGGCCGCGGCGGCCTGCCCCTGTCCCGCCAGACCTCGCGCACGGCTCGCACGACATCCTGGAAGCGCGGGTCGCTGCGCAGCGGATCCCACACGGCGTTGCTCCTCAGCGTGACCAGGGCCGGATCGCGGTTCTGCACCGCGGCTTCGAGATGTCGCAACGCATCGTCATGCTGGTCGAGGCCGACCGCGATCATCGCCTTCTCGACTTCGGACACATGCTCGCCACGTGCCTCCCGCTGCGCGCTGTTGTCCTGTCGCCAGCGCCAGTAGCTGGCCGGATCGTCCTCCTCGAAGGTCGCGTGCAGGTGCTCCACCGCGGCCCTCGCCTCAGGCACTTCTCCCTGGGTGGCAATGATCCGTTGCTCCCGGACCTCGACCGCGCCTTCGTAGTGGCCCTGGCGGAGATGAGCCTCCTCCAGGCCGGCCCATGCAGGGACCATCCTCGGATCCGAGTCCAGGATCTCCTCGAACGCCACGGCCGCGCTGTCGAACCGGCCCGTCTCCAGGAACCCCATCGCGACGGCGAGCGGAGACCCGCGCCCGAACTGGCGCCCGAATCGCGTCGATTCGAGCAACTGGCGGCGCCGGAGCGAATCGGTTACGAAGCCGGCGAGCGCGCCGGCCTGTGCAAACGCGTCGTCGATCCCCGCCTCGATCCCGGAGATGTCTGCACCGATCCGGTCGCGAAGGATCACCATCGTCGCCGCCACCTCGTCTTCGGCGCCGCCGAGCAGCCCGGCCCTCTCCAGGTCGCCGCGCACCTGCGCCAGGACATCCTCCGGCACCGAATCGCCGTCCGTGGCCAGCATCAGGTGCGTTCCCGCTCTCCAGGCCAGTGGCTGCGCGTACCCGGGATCGAGCTCGGCCGACCTGTCGAAGTGCCCCAGGGCCGCTTCCAGCGCCTCCGGCGTCCCCCGCTCCAATTCCTGCTGCCCCTGCAGGAAGGCGCGGTACGCCTCCGGATCGACCTCCGCGACCATTTCCACCTCGGCGCTCAATTCGTCGCCCAGCTCCCCCTGCACCGACTCGGCGATCTCGACCGCGACCTCGGTCTGAAGCCGCAGGATGTCCTTCAACTCGCGCTGGAAGCTGCGCGAGAGCATGTGCGTATCGGTTGCGGCGTGCAAAAGCTGCACCGAAATCCGCACGCTGTCGCTCTCCGACGTCATGGCGACGGAGCCCGTTACGACGGCCTGCACACCCAGTTCCGCGGCGATGTCGGGCAACAGCATGTTCGAATCGATGTAGCGCTCGACCGAGGTGCGCGACACGACCCGGAGGCTCGAGAGGAGGCTGAGTTGCGTGATGATCTCCTCGTGGAGCTGACGGGCGAAGAGGTCGTCCCGCTGGGCGAAGTCCGCCAGGGGAAGGACCGCGATCGCCGTTATGGGTGCATCCGGATCCAGGCTGGCCGTTCGTGCGGCGGCGGGAGGCGCGGTTTCGACCGCCTCGGCTCCGTCCCCGCCGTCTTCCGTCGCGCCGCTCCGCAGGAACCAGAGCGCCCCGAGCGCAACCGAGATCGAGGTCGCCGCCAGCAATGCCAGCCGCGGCGCGATCGTCACTTTCGCACCGCCCTGCTGTTCGCGCGTCTTGGCCAGCCCCTCCGGCGTCAGGTCATAGACCCAGGCGAAGGCCAGCACGACCGGCAGTCCCAGAAACACGAGCACCACGAGCGACTGCAGCACCCAGTCCGGCGCGTTGAAGGCCGGCAGCACGATCTCGCCCAACTGCAGCACCACGAAGCGCGACGCCACGTACACCCCGCCGGCGCGCACGACGTGCCGCCGCCTGAGTTCCCGCCAGAAGGCCGCCAGTCCCTGCTTTCGATTCATCTGTCGATCCCGTCCCGCATTCACCATCCCACCACGCATTATGTACACCGCAGTCCCATTATGGGACCCCTCAGGGTCGGATTCCGCTAGTCCCCGCAAAGTTGCACCGTCGTTCGCGAGGAGTCCCGCGTCCGACAGGGCATGCCAATATATCCTTGCTAATCGCTAATCATACATAGAGATTAGCAAGCATGATCAAGCGACGTCACGTGGCACTCGTCCGGCGCGATCTCGCCGCATTCCCCTCGGTCGTCCTCCTTGGGCCCCGGCAGGTGGGAAAGACCACGCTCGCACGCGAAATCGCCGACTCGGTTCCGCGCTCCCTCTACCTGGACCTTGAAGATCCGGCGGACCTCGCTCGGCTGGAGGACACCAGCGCCTATCTCGACCTCCATCGCGACCGGCTGGTCATCCTGGACGAGGTGCAGCGGATGCCCGGCCTCTTTCGAGCGCTGCGCGGGCAGATCGACGCGCGGCGGCGCGAGGGCCGCGGTAGCGCCCATTTCCTGCTGCTGGGATCGGCGTCCGGGGCGCTGCTTCGGCAGTCCGCCGAGTCGCTCGCCGGGCGTGTGGCCTATCGGGAGCTGCCCGCGTTCGATGCGCTGGAAACCGGTCCCGACCTTGACCGGTTGTGGCTGCGTGGCGGCTTTCCGGAGAGCTTCACCGCCGCCAGTGACGAACTGAGTCTCCGCTGGCGCGCGAACTTCATCCGCACCTACCTCGAGCGGGACCTTCCTCAGACCGGACTCAGGACTCCCGGCGAGACGCTCCGGAGGTTCTGGACGATGCTGTCCCACCTCCAGGGCTGGGTGTTCAACGCGGCCGAGTTGGCACGAAGCCTCGGAGTCTCCGTGCCCTCCGTGAACCGCTACACCGATACCCTCGTCGACATGATGCTTCTGCGTCGCCTCCAGCCCTACCACGTCAACGTGGGCAAGCGTCTCATCAAGTCGCCCAGGATCCTGGTGCGGGACAGCGGTGTCGTGCACGCTCTCCTCAACATCCGGTCCCTGGAAGACCTGCTCGGGCACCCCGTTGCGGGCGCCAGCTGGGAAGGACTCGTCGTGGAGAACCTGGTCGGCGCCGCTCCCGTGGGCACGGACGCCTTTTTCTACAGAACCCGGTCAGGAGCCGAAATCGACCTGTTGCTGCTCCTCCCCGGACAGGAGCCCTGGGCGGTAGAGGTGAAGCGCTCCTCGGCGCCAAAAGTGCCCAGAGGATTTCGCATTGCCACCGCCGACGTCGGGGCAGCGAAGAAGTTCATCGTGTACCCGGGCACTGACACGTATCCTCTCGGGGACGGGATCACGGCCATCCCGCTGCCAGCGCTCATGGAGCGGCTGATCGCGAAGGGATAGCCGCCGCGGAACGGACACCGCGCCACGTTGCCCGCCGCGCGTGCGCCAGCCACTATCCTCGCCAAGCGTCCCGCTCCCCAGGAGGATCCCATGCGCCGCCGCCCGTCCCGCTTCGCCGCCCCGACCCTTCTCCTCGTCGCCGCCGCCCACCTCGCCCCGCCAGCGCAGCCCCCCGCGACCGCGCAGTCGAGCTCGCCCATCCACTCCAACACCCGATGGACCCTCGCCGCGGTGGGCGACGTGATCATGAACCGGCGGACGGCGCCATTCGATCATCCGGGGGACCCGGGGTTCCACGACCTCGCCAACATCATTCGCGGGGCCGACGCGGCGTTCATGAACCTGGAGCAGTCGGTGTTCCGGCTGCAGGAGTTCACGGGCTGGCCGGCGGCGGAGAACGGCGGCAATTACGAGGTCGGCTCGCCCGAGACGCTGCGGGACCTGGTCGACATGGGCTTCGACCTCTTCAACAACGCCAACAACCACACCACCGACTACGGCGTCGAGGGGATGCGGCTGACCAACCGGCTGATGGACGAGTGGGGGCTGGTGCATTCGGGGGCTGGCGAGAACCTGGGCTGGGCCAGCCGTCCGGGGTACCTGGAGACGCCGAAGGGGCGGATCGCGCTGATCGGGATGGCGTCCACCTTCACGCCGATGTCGCGCGCCGGAAAGGCCGGGCCCACCGTTCAGGGGCGGCCGGGGCTGAACCCGCTGCGCCTGAGCACGCGCCACGAGGGGTCGCCGGAGACGATGGCCGCGCTGCGGGATGTGGCGCGCAGGCAAGGCAGGAACGTGTCCGACGACGACGACGGGCCGGTGCGTGTCTTCGGGTCGACGGTGTACCCGGGCGACGAGGACCGCAGCATCGTGTCGCTGAATGACGTGGATCGTGAGCGGGTGCTCCACGAGGTGCGCAACGCCACCGACCAGGCCGACTACGTGGTCGTGAACAGCCACTCGCACGAGCCCGGCAACGCGTCACAGGTGCCGCCGCCGTGGATGGAGGAGTTCGCGCGGCAGGTGATCGACGAGGGCGCCAACACCTTCATCATCCACGGGCCGCACCAGCTCCGCGCTGTCGAGATCTACAAGGGCCGCCCGATCTTCTACTCGCTCGCCAACTTCATCTTCCAGAACGAGACGATCGACCCGATGCCGTCCGACCAGCGCGACCGCTACGGCATCCCGCTCGACCGGCTCGCGTCGGAGATCTACGACACGCGCTTCCGCGTCGACGAGGACGGCAACCCGACCACGGGCTTCCCCACCGGCGCCGAGTGGTACGAGAGCGTGGTTCCGGTGGCCACCTTCGAGGGCGGCGAGGTGGTCGAGATCGTCTTCCACCCGATCGAGCTGAGCTGGAAGGCGCCCCGAGGCCGCCGGGGTACCCCCCGCATCGCGCCCGAGGAGCTTGGCCGCAAGATCATCGAGCACCTTGCCGAGCTGTCACGGCCGTACGGGACGGACATCCGCTACGAGGACGGTGTGGGCGTGTGGCGGCGGTAGCGCACGGCTTCAGCAGGTGTGGGGGATGAGGCTCCGCGCGGGCCGCGCGGCCTGGGTCACGGCACCCCCGGTGGCGGCACCCGTCGCTGCGTCGCCTGCTCGAAGGCGTAGGCCAACTCGATGAGGCGTGCTTCGCTGCAATTGGCTCCCGTAAAGCCCACGCCGAAGGGCGCGGGGCGGGCGTCGAACCCCTCCGGGAACGGCTGCGCGGGCTCGTTCGGCACGAAACCGAAGGGCACCACGATGATCGGCGTGCCGGACCGGGCGGCGAGCCCCGCGCCCCGGCTGCCGGGGGTCAGGATCGCGTCGAGCTCGTGCTCCGCGAGAACCGCTTCGATCCCGCGCGTCCGGCTCAGCAACCGATCCCTGGCCATGTCGGCCTCGTTGCGCGCGCGGTCGGCCTCGACGTCCATCTCATCGGAGATGTCGAACCGGGCCTGACCGTACCTGATGGCGCCCGCGCGCCCGTGTGCGGCGTTCCACCCGCGCAGCTCGGTGAGCGTGGCCACCGGCGCGTCCGGCCCCAGCGTGGCCAGCCACGCGTTGAAGTCCCGCTTCGCGCCGTACTTGAAGTTCACCGAGCAGTCCTCGTCGGCGCCCTTCCCCTGGTGGCCCCCCGCGCAGAACCCCCACGCGGCGAAGTTCGAGTCCGGGTCAGTCGTCGCGTAGCTGGGCACGTCGGCCGGGTCGACCACCACCGCACCCTGGGCCTCCAGCACCGCGATCGCTTCCTCCATGAGCGCGCGCTGAGCCTCGGTGAGCCCGCCGCGTCCCCGGTCCTCGCCGTCCAGCCGGATCGGGTCGTAGTAGAACGCCCGCGGGATGCCGATGCGGGCGCCGCGCAGCCCGTCCGGGTTCAGGAAAGGCCGGTAGTCGCGCCCGGGCGGCGGCTCGCAGACCTCGGTCGCGGGGTCGTTCGGGTCGGGCGCCGCGCGCTCCATCCCGCCGAGCAGGATGGCGGCGTCGGCCACGGTGCGCGCCATGGGCCCGGCCATGTCGTGGTCGAGGGTGACCGGCGCGATCCCCCAGCGGCTGATCCGTCCCAGCGTCGGGCGTATCCCCACCAGCATGTTGGCGTTCGACGGGCTGATCACGGAGCCGCCGGTGTCGGTCCCGACGTTCGCGGCCCAGAAGCTGGCCGCGGTTCCGACGCCGGAGCTCGACCCGCCGGTGCTCAGCGCGGGACGTCCGTCGAAGGTGGCCGGGCGAGGGTCTCGGCGCGGGTCGTACGGGTTGTAGGCGAACCCGGTCAGCGCGTTGTAGTTCCCGGGCATGGGATTGGGAGGCCCCGCCATCCAGTTCGCGAACTCGGTGAGCCCCGCCTTGGCGATGATGATCGCGCCCGCGTCGCGCAGGTTGGTGGTCAGCGTGGCCTCGTACGGCGGCACGTAGCCGTCGAAGGCCAGCGCCCCGGCCGTGGTGGGGAGATGGGTCGTGTGGATGTTGTCCTTGAGCGCGACCGGGATGCCGTGAAGAGGTCCCCGCACATTGCCGGCCGCGCGCTCGTCGTCCAACGCGTCGGCTTCGGCCAGCGCGTTCTCGTTGACGGAGATGGCGGCGTTCAGCCTCTCCTCGTAGAGCGCGATCCGCACCAGGTATGCGGTAACGAGCTGTCGCGACGTGAGCTCCCCGCGCTCCATCGCGGCCTGCAGTTGGGGGATCGAGGCTTCCACAACCGGAAACGGCCCGAGTTCGGTAGCGGGGACTGAGCACGAGGCGAACGCCAAGACGGCGGTGAGGCTCCACCAGCCCTTCGCCGAACGCGAATAGTAATGCCAACATGACAATTTGTAATGTTTTCTTGACATGACCTCGTTCCCGAGACGGTCTTCTGACCCCCAATCCTAGCCATTCCTATGTTAGAATGACCAGTATTCGTATCGCAGACCAGTCCGATTCTCTGCGGACGGCGCCTTTTCCATCACATACACAGACAATCGTATCATGTTTGCTCGTGACTACGTCGCCGACCTGGCGACGCGTGGACGACATCATTTCACGACCGATGAGGCGGTCGCCGCCATCCGGAGCACCAGGAGCACCGTGCGAGCGCAGCTCCGGCGGCTGAATGCCCGTGGCGTCATCGCTGAGCCGGTGCGGGGCTTCAACATCATCGTCCCGGCAGAGTACAGGAGTCGCGGCTGTCTGCCCGCGGAGCAGTTCATTCCGCAATTGATGCATCTTGTCGGCGAACCCTACTACTTCGCCCTGCTCAGCGCGGCGGAGAGGTACGGCGCGGCGCACCAGCGGCCACAGGTTGTCCAGGTGATGGCTCGCAGGAACCGCGCGGCGATCGAGTGCGGGCAGGTACGCGTTGAGTTCGTTGCGCGGCATGACCTCGATCGAATGTTCGTGAAAGAGTTCAACACGCCTCGAGGTGCAGCTCGCTATTCGAGCCCCGAGGTAACCGCACTGGAGCTCGTCGGCTACCCACACCACGCGGGCGGCATTGCCAACGTCGCAACGGTCCTTCGCGATCTTGTGGAGGAGATGGAGGCGGACGTTCTCGCGCGGGCCGCGGGTCTCTCCCCGGTGAGTTGGTCGCAACGCCTGGGATACCTCCTCCAGCGTTTCGTGGAATCGGACCTGGCGGAGACGCTGGCGCCCCTGGTTGGCGAACAGGCTCGCAGCTACACCCCGCTACGCCGAGCGGCGGCGAGTTCCGGAGCTGCGCGCGACGCGAGTTGGAAACTCATCGTGAACGTCGACATCGAACCGGACGAATGATCCCCCGGGACTACATCACGTCGTGGCGTATCCACGCGCCCTGGGCAACCGACGCGCAGGTCGAGCAGGATCTCGTCGTCAGTCGCGCGCTCGTCGAACTCTTTGGAGTGCCCGATCTGGCCGGCGCGCTCGCCTTTCGCGGGGGCACGGCACTGTACAAGCTGCACCTGACGCCTCCTCCCCGATACTCGGAGGGTATCGATCTCGTGCAGGTCCGCGCGGAGCCGATCGGGAATACGCTCAGCCAGATGCGGTCGGTACTCGATCCCTGGTTAGGACCGCCCCGATGGCAGCTCAAGGAGGGAAGCGTCAACCTCGTCTATCGATTTGAATCCGAGGACCGGCCTCCGCTGAGGCTCCGCTTGAAGATCGAGATAAACACCCGCGAGCACTTCACGGAGTTTGGGCTCCAAAGGATGCCGCTTGAGGTCGATAGCCGCTGGTTCAGCGGGTCCGCAGAAGTGAGCACGTACGCGCTGGACGAGCTTCTCGGAAGCAAACTCAGGGCGCTCTACCAGCGGAAGAAGGGTCGCGATCTGTTCGACCTGTGGCATGCCCTGGAGACGGGTCGGGTCGACGTGCCCAGGGTGGTCGCCTGCTTCCGGCGCTACATGAAAGAAGGCGGCAACTCCGCAACTCGTGCGCAATTCGAGGAGAATCTGGAAGGAAAGCGCAGGCTGCCCGACTTCCGTGAAGACATGCGTCCGCTGCTTCGCCCAGGGTTCCCATGGGATGTCGACGTCGCCATGGACACGGTTCTGGAGCGTATCATCGCCTTGCTGCCGGGCGATCCGTGGAAGGGCTTCGGGTAGCCCAACCTTACTTCATTCGCTCCATGGGTGCGTCAGGAGGCGTGCCACGCCGCCAGCACCGCCCGCTCCTTCTCGCGGCTCATCCCGAAGCGGCGCTCCTCCCACTCCGACGCTGGACGAGTCCTGTGCCAGTCGAGGGTGTCCTTCGTCGTGACCGCCAACGACCGATAGGTGAGCCCGGCGGCCACCGCCTTGCTCACGTCGACGTACTGGAGTTCGTCGCCGGGCACCCACGCGGGCAGGTCGCGCCACGGAATCGTGTCGTTCGCCTGCAGGAAGTCCGACGGCACCCACGTGAACTGCACCGGCCGGCTCGTCACTGCGCGGATCCCGTACAGCGTCTCCGCCATCGAGAGCCGGCTCGCGGGGCCGGTCGCGTTGAAGTCACCCATGATCCCTTCCTCGGCGACCCTCACCGTCCACTCGGTGAGGTCGCGCTGGTCGATGATCTGGTTCGAGTGGTCGGGGTTGCCGGGCGCGAGCACCTCACCCCCCTGCTCGATGCGCACCGGCCAGTAGGTGAACCGGTCGGTGGGATCGGTGGGCCCGACGATCAGCCCGGGGCGGATCACGGTGGTGCGGCCCGGGAAGGCCGCGTGCGCGATGTCCTCGCTCAGCCGCTTCATCAGGCCGTAGTGGGCGTCGTCGCCGTCCTGCCACCCCTCCGGGGGCTCGAAGCGCGGGTAGCCTTCGGGAACGGCAGGCTCCCACAGCACGGTGTCCTTCTTGTCGAAGTTCATGCCCTGGATCGCGTAGGCCGATATCGACGAGACGAAGATGTAGTGCTCGACCGCGTCCTTGAGGAGCTCGGTGCTGAGCTGCGCCCAGCGATAGTTCTGGCAGTTGTTGTCGAAGACGACGTCCCAGCTCCGCCCCTCCAGCGCGGAATGGTCGCCGTTGCGGTCCCCGACCAGGCGCTCGACGCTGTCGGGCAGGGCCGCGTCGGCCCGGCCCCGCGTGAAGATCGTCACCTCGTGCCCGCGCTCCACCGCGTACCGGACCGTGTGGGGCCCGATGAACCCGGTCCCTCCAAGGATGAGGAAGCGCTTCGGCGCCTGGGACCGGGCGGTCGGTGCAGGGCCGGAACCGGGCAGGGCCGCGGCAGCCTTGGGACCCGTGACGGCACCCATGGCGAGCCCGGCGCCCGCGGCTCCGGCGGTCAGGACAAAGTCACGCCGGCTGGGGGCGGGTCGTGTCGGGTCTTTCGTCTTCATCTCGGATTACCTCCTGGGGAACCATGTCCGGGACATCATACTTGGGTGGCGGGTCGATGCCGGGCAACTCCGCGGGCGCGCATGCCATGGCCTCGGCTTGCCTGGCGATCCGGTGCGCACGCATTGTAAAGGGAGATCGGGGCCGCATCGCGCCCGGCGCGGAAACGGGGGCGGCTCCGCGAGATCGCTCTTGAAGGAGGACCTGCCCATGCGCAGCCTGCATGTCCGCCCGGACCACATGTCAACCCCCCTGGCCGTCCTGGCCCTGGCCGTCGCCGCGACCCTCACCGCCCTTCCCGTCGCCGCACAGCAATCCGCGGCCAACGGCGCGGCCCACGAGACCCAGGTGACATTCAGCAAGGATGTCGCACCCATCCTCCAGGCCAACTGCGAGATCTGCCACCGGCCAGCGTCCGTGGGTCCCATGTCGCTCATGACCTACCAGGAGGTGCGCCGCTATGCATCGCGTGCGCGTGATCTCGTCTCGAAGCGCCTCATGCCTCCGTACCACCTCGACACCGGGGTCGGAATCCAGGAGATCAAGGACGACTGGCGGCTGAGCGACGAGGAGATCGAGACCGTCGTGGCGTGGGTGGACGCCGGAGCGCCCGAGGGAGACCCGGCCGACCTGCCGGCGGCGATCGAGTGGCCGAACGAGCAGAAGTGGCAGCTTGAGGACATCCTGGGCCCGCCCGATCACGTGATCAGGTCGACGCCGTTCGACGTGCCCGCCGAGGGCGGGGACACCTGGTGGCGTCCGCGCGTGCCCACGGGCCTTGACCAGGACAAGTGGGCGATGGCGTTCGAGACGCGGCCTTCGTTCCCGGCCGGCAGACAGGTCGTCCATCACGCGATCCCGCGCCTCCTGCGGCTAAACGACGAAGGCGAGTACCGCCGTATCCAGAGCCTGTCCGAGTACGCCATGGGCAAGGTCGGCGAGATCGTGCCGGGCGACGCCGCGCGGCTGCTGAAGGCGGACGACATGGTCGAATGGGACGCCCACTACTACCCCATGGGATACGACGTGCCGGGAGACCAGGTGGAGCTGGGAGTCTGGTTCCACGAGGAGGGGTATGAGCCTGAGTTCCAGCAGGACCTGCGCCTCTACCCGCTCCGGGGCGACATCGCGCTGGCGCCCGGCGGGACCGCGATGACGCAGGGCTTTCACCGGTGGGACCACCCCGTGCGCATCGACAGCTACCAGCCGCACGGCCACGTGCACCTGCACGCGATGTCCATACAGGCGGTGTACCCCGACGGCAACGTCGAGCTCATCAGCATGGTCACGGACTTCGACGCGCGCTGGCACCACAGCTACATCTACGAGGACGACGTCGCGCCGCTCCTCCCGACGGGCACGGTGGTCGTGCTCACCGGTTGGTACGACAACACCGCCGATAACGAGCTCACGCCGGACCCGGAGATCTGGTACGCGCGCGGCTCGCGCACGATGGACGAGATGTCGCATGCGTGGATCGCCGTCACGCACCTGACCGAGGAAGGCTACCAGAAGCTGGTCGAGGAACGGGAGAGCCGGCTCGCGACCGACGACAACGGCAGCAACGGCGGCAACGGCAACTGATGCGCGGCACACAGGTGGCGCGGCCCCTGCTCGCGGCACTGATCCTGGTCATCGTGCAGGCGGCCGTCGGCGGGCCCCTGCACGCCCAGGAACGACAGCGGCTGCCTCTTGCCCCCATCCTCCCCAAAGGGGACGAAGTCGCCCCCTTCTTCGAGGGCTGGTACCGCAACGACAACGGCACGTTCACGCTCTCGTTCGGGTTCTTCAACCTGAACAGCGAGCAGGTCCTCGACATCCCTGTCGGTCCCGACAACTTCATCGAGCCGGCCGAGTTCGACGGCATGCAGCCCACCCACTTCCCGGTGCGTCCGCGCAGGGACCGGGGCGTCTTCCACGTCACGGTGCCGGCTTCCTACGAGGACGGGGAGCAGGCGGTGGTGTGGACGATCACGGCGAATGGATGGACGAACGCGACCCCTGGGCGCGTGGGCATCCCGGCGCTGCAGCTTGACTACGGACCTCGGGCCATGGGCTCGGTGTCGCCGGTCGTGCGCTTCAGCCCGGACGGGCCGGCGGGCCAGCACATCCAGGGCGCGTGGGGGGAGCCGCGCACCGCCACGGTCGGTGAGCCGCTCACGCTGACGCTATGGACGGAGGAGGTCTCCGTCCGCGCGCCCGACGACATGGTGAACCAGGTCGTCGACGTCGGGTTGAGCTGGTTCAAACACCAGGGTCCCGCCGGGGCCATCACGGTCGATCCGAGGCGCGTGACGGTGGAAGGCGGCACCGGCGAGGCCACCGCGAGCGTCGTGTTCAGCGAGCCCGGCGAGTACGTGCTGCGCGCGCGCATCGACAACTGGGATGCGAACGACAGCACCGGCGGCGACCAGTGCTGCTGGACGAACGCCTATGTGCGTGTCACGGTTACGCCCTGACGTCCGGGTGATCGCCTGACGTGGCCGTAATCGAGACAAGCGGGCTCACCAAGCGCTTTCCGGCGGTCCTGGCCGTCGACCGCGTCTCGCTCACGGTCGAGCAGGGCCAGGTCTTCGGCTTCCTGGGCCCGAACGGCAGCGGCAAGACCACGACGATCGGGATGCTGATGGGCATCATCAAGCCCACAGCGGGGACATTTCGACTCTTCGGCGCAGGCGCCCCGCGAGATCTCCTGGCCGCGCGCGCGAGGGTCGGAGCCACGCTGGAGACGCCGAACTTCTACCCCTACCTCAGCGGCCGTGACAATCTGCGGATCGCTGCGGCGATCAAGGGGATCGGCAAGGCGCGGATCGAGGAGTGTCTGGAGATCGTGGGGCTGCGCGGGCGCGGCAAGCACCGCTTTCGGACCTACTCGCTGGGCATGAAGCAGCGGCTCGCGCTGGCGGCCACGATGCTGAACGACCCCGAGCTGATCGTGCTCGACGAGCCGGCCAACGGGCTGGATCCGAAGGGCATGAAGGAGGTGCGCGACATCATCCGGCTGCTGGCGGACCGCGGCAAGACGATCTTCCTGTCGAGCCATCTCCTGTGGGAGGTGGAGCGCACGTGCACCCATGTTTCGATTGTGAGGAAGGGTCGGGTCGTCGGCACGGGGACGGTGGCCGAAATCGTCGGCGGCGAGATCAGCGCGGTCGTGCGTGCGGAAGATGACGAGGCGCTCTTCGCGGCCCTGAAGGCCTTCCCGGAGGCGACGTCCGTGCGCGCGTCCGACGAGGGGCTGGTGGTCGCGCTGGCGTCGGACGACCTCGCGGCCCTCAACCGGTATCTCGCGGGCCAGGGGATCTACGTCTCGCACCTGGCGCGGCGGCACCGGAGCCTCGAGGACGCCTTCATGGACCTGACCGGCGAGGACGGAGATCTGGGCCAGGCGTCGCTCACGGAGTTCGTGTCGTGAGACTGCTCGGCGTCCTGGCCCGGGTCGAGGCGCTGAAGGCGGTGAAACGCCCCGCGTTCTGGGTGACCGTCGGCGTGTTCGCCGCGTTCAATACGATCGCCAATTTCGCGCCGGGCAGCGGCTCCGAGCGGGCCGGATTCCCCGATGCGTGGAGGGGCATCATCGAGCCGGCGATCAACCTCGGACCCGTCTTTCTGGCGGCCCTGATGATCCTGCTCTTCGCGCCCGAGTTCCGGTGGCGGACCGCCCGGCAGAACGTCATCGACGGGCTGAGCAAGGAGCAGTTCTACTGGGCGAAAGTGCTGCTGCTGGCCGGGCTGGTTGCGCTCTTCTTCGTCACTTCCGTCGTGATCGGCATGCTGCCGCTGGTCCTGGACCCGGGTGGTGGCGGCGGCGCATTCGTCGAGCCGATGGACCTCAACTACTTGCTCGGGTTCCTCGTCGCGCTGCTGCTGTGGGGCACGGCGGGGTTGATGATCTCGGCACTGGTTCGGGCCGCCGGCGCCGGGCTGGGTCTGCTCTTCCTCTATTTCATCTGTGAGCAGATCGTTACGGCGTTGCTTTCGAGCCGGTGGAGCGCGCTCGAGCGCATGTTCGACTTCCTGCCCGGCCAGCTATTCCAGACGATCACCGACTCGGCCATGTACTACCCGGAGGTGCTGGCACGCACCAACGCCGCGCGGGCCGAACGCGGCCAGGACCTGCTGGTGTACCCGGAACTGTGGATCCCGCTGGTCGCGGCGCTGGCCTACGTGGTACTCTTCCTGGGGCTGGCCTACGTGAACATGCGCAGGCGGGATCTGTAGCCGCACCCGGGCGGGGACACTCTACACGAAGGAAGGCGAGGATGAGGACGAATCGGCGTGACTTTCTGAAGACGACGGCAGCAGCGGGCGGCGCGCTCGCGGCAGGCGTCGGACCCCTTGCGCTAGCGGGGTGCGCGGTTGAGGGCGACGGGCCGGCGGCGGGCTCCGAGGATGGCGGGGAGTCCCGGGCCGCGAACCCGCTGAAGATCCTGATCCTGGGCGGGACAGGCTTCATCGGCCCTCACCAGGTCGAGTACGCACTCTCGCGCGGGCACGAGGTCACCCTCTTCAACCGCGGCCGCACGAACGCGCAGCTCTTCCCCGAGGTCGAAAAGCTCGTCGGCGACCGCGAGAGCGACCTCACCGCGCTGGAAGGCCGAAGCTGGGACGTGGTCGTGGACAACTCGGCCACCAACGCCCCGCACTGGGTCGAGGCGAGCGCCAACCTGCTGAAAGACACCTGCGAGCGGTACATCTTCGTGTCCACCCGGTCGGTGTACGCCGACACGAGCCGGATCCCCATGACGATCGACGCGCCGGTGTGGACCCACGAGCTGGCCGGTGTGGAACCGGGCGCCGAGCGGCTGCCATATGGGCTCGGCAAGGCGGTGTCCGAGCAGATCGTCCGGGACGTCTTCGGCGAGGACCGCACCATCGTCATGCGGCCCGGACTCATCATCGGCCCCGGCGACCCGACCGACCGCTTCACCTACTGGCCCGTGCGAATCCATCGGGGCGGCGAGGTACTGGCGCCCGGTGACGGCACCGATCCCGTGCAGATCATCGACGTGCGCGACTTCGGCGACTGGCTGGTGCGCATGGCCGAGGCGGGCGAGTCGGGCACCTACAACGTGGTCGGGCCGCGTACGCCGCGCCCGATGGCCGAGCTGCTGTACGGGATCCGCGCGGTTACCACAGCGGAGACGACCTTCACCTGGGTCGACACCGACTTCGTGATCGACGCCGGGCTCCGCCCCTACGGCGAGATGCCGGTGTGGCGTCCGGCACGCGATGGCGCCGAGGGCTTCGCACGCTTCGACCTTACGCCTGAGGTCGAGAAGGGGCTGACCTTCAGGTCACTCGCCGATACCACCGCGGCGACGCTGGAGTTCCACTTCTCCCGGCCGGCCGAGCGGCAGGCCGAGGTGTTCAACAGGCTTAGCCCCGAACAGGAGGCCGAGGTGCTGGCGGATTGGCACGCCTCCCAGCGGGGTTAGGCGCTCGTACGAGTGTAAAGAGAAGATTACAATATGTCATGTAAAGTATACTTTTCTCACATGTGCGGCATGGCACGCGTGCCTGCGGTTCTCGCGCTTGCCGCCCTACTTGTGGCCGCCTGCACCGACGCCCCCGGCGACGCGCCCGCCCCGGCCGATCTCGTCCTCCGCGGCGGCACCGTCGCCACGGTGGACGCCGACGACACCATGGCCGAGGCCGTCGCGATCGACGATGGCTGGATCGTCGCGGTAGGCAGCGACGAGGATGTCGAGGGTTACATCGGCACCGACACCGAGGTGATCGATCTGGACGGCCGCTTTGCGATGCCCGGCTTCATCGAGGGGCACGGCCACTACATGAGCCTGGGCAACTCGAAGACCATCCTCGACCTCAACAACGTCGCCAACTGGGACGAGATCGTGCAGATGGTCGCGGATGCGGTGGCCGAGGCCGAGCCCGGCGAGTGGATTCGCGGGCGGGGGTGGCACCAGGAAAAGTGGGATCGGCCACCGGACCCCGCCGTGGAAGGCAACCCGACCCACGCCACGCTTACCGCGGTCAGCCCGGAGAACCCGGTGCTGCTGGGCCACGCATCCGGACACGCCGGCTTCGCCAATGCCGCCGCGCTCGCGCTGGCCGGTTACGACCGCGACTCCGAGCCGCCCCCCGGCGGCGAGCTGGTTCGCGACGAGAACGGCGAACTGACCGGCCTCCTGCGCGAAACCGCCCAGCGCCCCGTCTCTGGCGCCTTCGCCGATTCGCAGCTGGGCCGCACGGCGGACGAGATCGAGGCCCAGTTCCGGCGCGAGGTGATGCTGGCTGCAGAGGAAGCGCTCTCAAAGGGCGTGACCTCGTTCCAGGACGCGGGCACCGGCTTCGGCACCATCGACGGCCTCAAGCAGATGGAGGCCGAAGGCGCGCTCCCCGTCCGCCTCTACATCATGGTCCGCCGCCAGTCCAACGAGGAAATGGACGCGCGCCTGGCGGACTACTACATGCCGTCCGAGGGCGACGACTACCTCACCGTGCGCTCCATCAAGCGGCAGATCGACGGCGCGCTGGGTTCGCACGGCGCATGGCTCCTGGAGCCGTACGAGGACATGCCCACTTCGGCAGGCCTTGTCCTCGAGACCGTGGAGGACATTACCGGCACCGCCCACGTCGCCTTCAAGCACGGCTTCCAGGTCAACACCCACGCGATCGGCGACCGCGCCAACCGCGAAGTACTCGACATCTACGAGGCCGTCTTCGACTCGGCCGGCGGCGCCGAAAATCACCGCTGGCGCATCGAGCACGCGCAGCACGTCCACCCCGACGACATCGTCCGCTTCGCCGAACTCGGCGTCCTCGCCTCCATGCAGGGTGTCCACGCCACTTCCGACTTCCCGTGGGTGCCCCTCCGCCTGGGCGACACCCGCGCAGAGGAGCGGACCTACCTGTGGCGTTCCTTCCTCGACGCCGGCGTGCCCATCAACAACGGCACCGACGTCCCCGTCGAGGACATCGACCCGCTCGCCAGCTTCCGCGCTTCGGTCACCCGCCGAACCGCCGACGGGTCGATCTACTACCCCGAACAGAACATGACGCGCACCGAGGCGCTCCGCAGCTACACGATCAACAATGCGTACGCAGCCTTCGAGGAGCAGTACAAGGGCTCGCTCGAGGTCGGCAAACTTGGCGACGTGGCCGTCATCGACCGCAACATCCTCACGGTCTCCGACGAGGACCTGGCCGATGCGCGCGTCGACGTCACCATCGTGGGCGGAGTGATTCGTTATGAGCGGTAGAGGACGTTGCTCGTCGGCCCGGCGCACCCCCCGGCAACCGCCGGCGGCCCTGCGTCTCCGGCGCGCCTGCGGGATCGTCACCCTGGCCGCACTGGCCACCATCATCGCGTGCGAGTCTTCCCCCGCGCCCGGTGAGGGCCCACAGCAGGAAGGCACCGACATGGCCGAACCCACACCCATCGAACACATCACGCCCGAGGGCGTCGCCCGGCTCCCCGTCTTCACGCCGGCAGTCCGCGTCGGCGATCTCGTCTTCCTCTCCGGCGCGATCGGCACGGTGCGCGGTGGCGAACTGCGCCTCGTCGAGGGAGGGATCGGCCCGGAGACCCGAGCAACCATGGAAAACCTCGGGCGTGTCCTGGAAGCTGCGGGGCTCGGCTTCGAGGATCTGGTGAAGTGTACTGTTTTCCTTGCCGACATCGCCGACTTCGCGGCGATGAACGAGGTCTATCTCACCTTCTTCGAAGGAATCGAGCCGCCCGCCAGGTCCGCCATGGCCGCAAGCGGGCTGGCCCTCGGCGCCCGGGTGGAGATCGAGTGCATCGCACGGGCGAGGTGAGGTAGTCAGGCTCACTACCGATTGCACCGCGTGTGGACTTGCCCCGCGCAGGCCGTCACGCTCGTGGTCAAGCGCTGGCCGGGAGCGCTCCCGAGGCCGCAATTGGAAACAGGTCGTGCACCACTTCGCCCAGGATCGCCGCGTGGGCTTCCCAGGGCTCGTAGTTCGGCGCTTCGAGGACGCGGGCCTCGATCAGCAGGCCCCGGTCTCCGGTGCAAACGCCCCGGGAGATATCGAGCAGCGCGGATCGTTCCGCACGGGTGAGGTCCTCCAGGACCGCGATCCGCTTCTGCAGGCGCGCGCCGTCCAGCACACGCGCCAGTTCCAGCCCCGCGTGGGCTGCGTCCACCAGCACGACGCCCAGCCCGGTTTGCTCCTGTATCAGATCGCAGAGTCCCGACCACCAATGCAACTCTCGGCCGGGGTCCCCGTACTCGGCCAGATCCATGAGTGGCTCCCGCGGAAGGGCGGTGGGCGCCACGAGGACGAACCCGCGCCGAATCCCCGCCTGGTGCAGCCTGCGCAGGGCGCTGGCCATCTCGGCGGGAGTGCAGGGGGCCAACTGGCGCAGATTGGCCAGCATCGGAATGACGTTGGATGGCTGTGGCGGAAGCACCGTGAGACAGTCCCCGGTTCACCGTCGCACTCACGGGCAGGCACCACCCACCCGTACGATGCACCGAAGATCTCCAGCCCAGATAGCGGATTGAGGGACGCTATTGTAACGGATGTGTCACGGTGACAGCCCTCGCAATTCCGCGATCACGTCGCCTTCCACCTCATCGAGGCGTTCGCCGGCCACCCGCGCCTCGTCGGTGAGCCGGCCCAGCCTGCGTCGCTGGTCGTCCGACGGGCCTGTGAGCGAGCCTGTGGTCGACGGGCCGCCGTCGAAGTTGCCGAGCAGGCCGGTCCACCAATTGCGGATGTTGTTGTTGATGTCGCGCCATTCGTCGGCCACTTCCTGGATCTCGGCCGCAAGTTCATTCGCCCGCTCCAGGACATCCTCGTCCACGTCGTCGGCACCTTCCAGCGCCTCAACCGCCTCACTCGCCTCGCGCTCCAGATCGTAGGCAGCGACGCCTTCCTCATACGCCAGCCGTTTCAGCTCGTGCAGTTCCAGCGTGAATTCGTAGCGCGCGATGCGGTCGGCCTCCGAGACGCGCAGCCGCTCGTCGGATCGCACGGTGAGGTCCTGCTGGCGGCGCTCGTCGCCCACCGTGAGAGCCACCGTGAACTCGCCCGGCAGCACGAAGGGTCCGTCCGGCCCCGAGTCCAGGTTGGGCACCGCGTAGCGGGTCGTGTCGTGGGAGATGGGGTCGTGGCGCAAGTCCCAGGTCACGCGGTTCAGCCCGGGTGCGCCGGGACCGTCGAGCGTCCGCACGACCGCGCCGGACGCGTCGTGGATCGCGAAGCGCGCGCCCTCGTCGACCGCGTCGGGCAGCCAGTAGTCGAACCAGGCGCCGTAGGCCGGATTGGCGGCCCGGAACATTCCCTGCCCCTGGGATGGAACGTCGTTACGGTAGAGGAACATCGTCGCCGGGCGAGGCGGCGTGAAGATCGGCTCGTCGACAGCGGTCATCGTGCCCGCTACACCGTCGCTTTCGATGTGCAGGTAGGGCGTGATCAGCCCGATGTCGTCCAGGACGTAGATGCCGCGGCCGTGCGTCCCGGCGACCACGTCGTTGTCACGCGGGTGGATCTCGATGTCGTCGACGGGGACGGCCGGTATTCCCGAGCCGAGGTGGCCCCACCTCGCGCCCCGGTCGATCGAGGCGAAGGCGCCGTCCTCCGCGCCCACGATCAGTACGTTCGGGTTGGCGTGGTACTCGCGCACCACATTGACCGTCGCGCTCGCCAGACCGCGCGTGAGTGATCGCCACGTCGCGCCCAAGTCCTCGGTGACGAAGATGTACGGCGCGTAGTCGTCGTCCCAGTGGCCGTCGAGGCTGACGTAGGCCCGCTCCCCCTCGAAATGCGACGTCTCCACCCAGCTCACGTAGTACGGGAAGGGCGGCGCACCCGCCGCGGCCATCAGGTTCGCCGTGACATCGGTCCAGCCATCGCCGTCGTCGCGGCTCATCTGGACCGTACCGTCGTCCGCGCCCACCCAGATCAACCCGGCCGTCACCGGCGACTCCGACACCGCCGTGATCTCGCCGTACCCCGACACCCCGTCGTGCTTCGACAGCGTCGTCGAGTCGGGCATCATCCCCATGATCGGCAGGCTGTCGGGGTGGAGTCCCCGCGTCAGTTCCTCCGTCGGGCGCCAGCTGTCGCCGCGGTCGTCCGAGATGAAGAGGCGGTTGCCGCCCAGATAGACCCGGTTGGTGTTGTGCGGCGACACCAGGATCGGCGACTTCCAATCGAAGCTGTACTCCTCGGTGGTGTCACGCGGGAAGGGCTTCAGCGCCTTGCGGTCGCCGGTGGCCATATCCACGCGCATGATCCCGGCGTTCTGGGAGGTGATGTAGGCGATGCCGGTGTCGGAAGGGTCGGTCTCGGCGTACATGCCGTCGCCGTAACCGACCACCTGCCAGTCGCGGTTCAGGATCCCGTGATACCGTGTCGTGCGGCTCGGTCCCCGGTACGAGTTGTTGTCCTGCAGGCCGCCGTAGACGTTGTACGGATCCGCCATGTCCAGGTCGATGTCGTAGAACTGCTGGATCGGGATGTTGCCGATGAAGGTCCAGTTGTCGCCCCGGTCCCAGGTCGAATAGAGGCCGCCGTCGTTGCCGAGGATCATGTGCGCCGAATTCTCGGGGTCGATCCACAGGTCGTGGTGGTCGACGTGCACGCCGGTGTTGTACACGACCTCCTGCGCGACCGTGTTGAAGGTCTCGCCGCCATCGGTAGTGCGGTGCAGCGAGCCCGCCACGAGGTACACGGTCTCGTCGTCGTTGGGGTCGATCCTGAGCTGGCTGTAGTACATGGGGCGCTGGTTGAGCTCGTTAACCCGCGTCCACGTTTCACCACGATCGGTGGACTTGAAGATTCCGCCGTCTTCAGCTTCGACCACCGCCATGACCAGCTGCGGATTGCGGCGAGAAACCGCGAGGCCGATACGGCCCATGTCGCCCTCCGGCAGACCCTCGGTCAACTCGCGCCAGGTATCGCCGCCGTCCGTGCTCTTGTAGATGCCGCTGCCCGGGCCGCCCCCGATGAACCCGTGCGCCCGCCGCTGGCGCTGGTACATCGCCGCGTAGAGAATGGCGGGATCGGACGGATCCAAGGCGAGATCGGTCGCGCCGGTGTTCTCGTTTATGTAAAGAAGCTTCTGCCACGTGGCGCCCCGGTCGGTCGTGCGGAAGACGCCGCGCTCCTCGTTCGGGCCGAAGAGATGGCCCACCGCGGCCACCCACACACGGTCCGGATCCGTGGGGTGCACCACGATGCGGCCGACGTGCCGCGTGTCCTCGAGCCCGGTCAGCCGCCACGTCTTGCCGCCGTCCGACGAGTGGTAGACGCCCTGCCCCCACGGCGAGCTGTTGCGGTTGTTGGCCTCGCCGGTGCCGACCCAGATCTCGAGCGGATCGGACGGGGCGAGCGCGATGTCGCCGATGGAGATGTTGGGCTGGTCGTCGAAAATCGGGGTCCACGTGGTGCCGTGGTTGACGCTCTCCCAGACCCCGCCCGACGCGGCGCCGACGTAGATGTGCGACTGGGTGCCGGGAACGACTTCGAGATCGCTGATGCGGCCGCCCGCGATGGCGGGGCCGATGTAGCGCCAGGTGAGTCCGGCGGCGACGCGGTCGGGGGTCTGGGCTGCCGCGGGGGCGGGAGCGACCTGGGTCGCGGCCGTGTGGGCGAGGCACAGGGCGAGGGCGGTTGTGACAAGGCGCTGCATCGTGGCTTCTCCGGCTGGGGCGGCAGGTCACTCGTGGGGCTCGCGTGCAACGTGGCGCACGACGCGTCATCGGGGCAACTTGGATACATGAGCCAGGACGACACCCGCATCTCCGAGGAGAAGGCACGTACGCTCTGGCGCCGGGCGGCCGAGTTGCAGGCCGAGGCCGCTCGACGCCTCGAAGAGCGTTCAAGGCAGCTGGCTCCACGGGGGCAGGCTGCCGATACGGGGGAGGTCGAAGGGTACCAACTGGCCGACGTGCGGGCAGCCGCCGAGGAAGCCGGGATTTCGCCCGAGTTCGTTGATCACGCGCTGGCGGAATCTCGCAGCCGGGACCTGGCCGAAGGTGCTCAGGCCCGGCCATCACCGATGGCGGCGCGTTTCCTGGGCCACCCGCCGCTTACTCTGGAGGTTTCCCGGGTGATCCGCGCACCGGCCGAGGAGGTCTACGCAGCCATGCAACGGATCCTCCCGGCACGCCCGTTTCGCCTCAGTCTCACCGATCACTACGGAGCCGATCCCCTCGACGGAGGCGTGCTGGCATTCAACGTTCCCGCCTACTCGTACACGGCATCTCCGGCGGACCAGTCGTTCGCTTACGAGATGGCCTGGGCCAACCTCAAGCAGGTGCTCTTCAGCCTCCGGCGCCTGGACACCAAACCGCCCGCGACCGAGTTGACTGTTCAGGGGAGCCTGATTCACAGCCACAAGCTCAACCTGTGGTTCGGGGGCAGCATTTCGGGGGTGCTCGCGTCGTTGAGCGGAGTCGTTGGCGGCTTCGCGGGCGGGGCCGCGGGCGGCGCCCTCGGTATCGGGGGTTTCGCGGCCGGTACGGCGGTGGCGGGCTTCCTGGCCGGTGCAGCAGCGGTCGGGGGGCTGGCGATGCTGGGCTGGCGCGCGGTGTATCGCTACGCGTTGCGCCGCAGCGAGAAGGCGATCCGGGACCTGATCGGCTCAATAGCCGTCGACATCGAAACGGGTGGCGGCTTTTCGAGCCCGAAACCTCTACCGAACCCGCTCAGGGGCTTCCTTCGGGAGGGCCCGGAGGCGTAACGGTCAGGGTCGTTCCCGAGGGGTGAGGCTGCGGTGGTCGAAGCCGCGGCTGGTGTGGATCAGCAGCTCGAGGTCACCGGTCATGATGTCTTGCAGGAGTCTGGTGGACAGTTCAACCGCACCGGTGATGTCCGGCTCTTCGGGGCCGCCGAGGCGCAGGACGACCACCGGGCCGTCCTCGGCGGAGGTGCGGCGCAGAACAATGCCGTAGACGTCAGCGGGTGCGATGTCCGAGATCGCGATGCGGTAGGACAGCGTGCCGGTGGGGAGGTCCACGGCCATGACGGCGTCGACGCCGTCGCCGCTGGGGGGATCGGTTGCGAGCTGGACCGGCGGTGGGACGGCGCCGTTTGCCAGGGGTGGGGTGCGGAGGGGGGCGCGCCGCTTCGGGTGGGCGGCCTCGTAGGCGAACGCGAACGCGACGAGGCGGGCGTCGTCGAGCGAGCGGCCCAGCAGTTCCAGGCCGACCGGGAGGCCGCCGTCGGTGAAGCCGGCGGGGATGGTGAGCGCGGGGAGGCCGGTGTGGGCGCTCAGGAAGCAGGTGGCGCCGGTGGGCGCCGCGCCGATCAGGGCGGTCTCCTGCCGCATGGTGGGGTAGGCGAGCGCGTCCAGGTCTTCCCGGTCGAGGAAGTCGACGACCGCCGCCGTGAGGGCGCGCCGCCGTTCCATGGTCTCGGTGAGCTCGGGGGAGTCACGCGTGGCGCGTGCGTTGCGGCGGCGGAAGTTGCCGTCGAGCGCCTCGTGATGGAGGCCCGCGGCGAGGATCTCTTCAAGCGTCGCGACCGGCGCGTCGGGCACCCCGGCCAGGTAGTCCATCAGGTCGAACTTGAACTCGAAGTCGATCAGGCCGGTGTTGGAGAGCAGCTCGTCCATGTCGGGGATTTCGACGTCCAGGACCGTCGCGCCGAGGGCTTCCATCTCGGCGAGGGCGTCGCGAATCACGCCCGTTACCGTCCCCGGGCTTCCCTGCTCCGGCACCCACGCCTCCAGAACGCCGATGCGGGCGCCGTCCAGGGCGTCCGGGTCGAGCGCGGCCCGGAAGTTCGGCGTTTCGTGCCCCTCGAGGATGGCTGTGGCGGGGTCGGCGGGATCACGCCCCACCGTGGCATCCAGCGCGATCACGAGATCGGTCACCGTGCGGGCCAGCGGTCCGCCCGTGTCCTGCGAATGCGACAGCGGCAGAATCCCGTCGATGCTGGACAGGCCCTTCGTCGGCCGCAGCCCGAAGAGGTTGTGAACGGAGGCGGGGATCCGGATAGAGCCGCAGGTGTCGCTGCCCCACGCCACGGCTGCGAAGCTGGCCGCAACCGCCGCACCCGTCCCGCCCGAACTGCCGCCCGGATTGCGCGCCGGATCATACGGATTGCGCGTCTGACCGCCCAGCGAGCTGATCGTGGTGATTCCGGCCGCGAGTTCGTGCAGGTTCGTCTTCCCCAGGATCACGGCGCCCGCATCGAGAAGGCGTTGCACCTGAAACGCGTTATCGACCGGGCGGAGGCCCGCGAGCGCCAAACTCGACCCGGTGGTCGGCATCCAGTCCATGTCGTAGTTGTCCTTCATGAGGACCGGGATGCCGTGCATGGGGCCGCGAATCGTTCCCGCAGCCCGCTCCGCGTCCAGCACCGCTGCCTGCTCCCGCGCGAGCAGATTCAGCCGGATGATGGTGTTGAGCGCCGGGCCCGCACGGTCGTAGGCCGTGATGCGGGCCAGGTAGAGGTCGACGAGCTGCGCGGAGGTAACGCGACCGTCGTCCAGCGCGGCCTGCAGGTCGGCGATCGATGCATCGGCGACCTCGAAGTCGGTGTCGGTAGCGGACCTCGGGGGTCCGCACGCGGAGGCCATCGCGAGGAGGGCGACGAGAGCAGGGCGCAGAAGCATGGGTCAGGCAGTCAGGAACAGGACGACCGTAGTCAGGGGACTTACGATCGTGGAGTACAGGATAGCCAGCACGAACGCCTTGAAGAGGGTGACGAACCAGCCGTTCCCGTAGAAGCGGCGCAGGGCGATGATCGGGTAGGCCACGACCGCCAGTCCGAGGATTCCCTGGGTCCACCCCTGCCCGGCCGCACCCATCGGTGTGATCGACGCGATCAGCATGAGGGTGACAATCATGAACAGGAACGAGTGGACATGCATGCCGAAGATGAGGTGCTCGATGTAGTACCGCTTCTGGCGCCAGTAGAGCACGGCGAGGATCAGCGCGTACACGGGCAGCAGGAAGAACATGGCAATCGAAAGGTTGCCGACGATCCGTTCGAAGAAGGCGTCCGGGTCGTGCAGCAGGTCGACGGCGCTGTTCAGGAACATCCTCGCCAGGAAGCCGCGGGATGTTGGCAGAACGACAGCAGCGCGGTCGGGTGGGTCCCCGGCGACAGTCCCGGCCGTCTGCACCGTACTGTCGACGCCCGGCGGGGCGTCCTCCGCCGGCGCTGGATCCGCTTGCCGTCCGCCCACCGGCGACGGCCGAGTTTCGGAGTCGAAGGCCGCGGCCAGAATAGCGAGGGCGACCTGCGTGCCCCTCGCCGACTCGCGTCTGAGCAGATCGTCCAGCTTGCCGTGCTGGGAAGGCTCCAGGTTCGCCCTAAGCGCTGCAATCCCGGACTCGCTGATCTCCATCGACACCGGTACGTCCTCGCCGTCGATCTGCAGCTGTAATCCCGGCACGATGGCCTGCAGAGAATCCATCGCGGCCTGCAGGGAATCCATCACCTCCCCGGGGATCTCGGCGAGGCTTGAAGATGGATCCAGGTCCAGCTCCTCCTCGAGCGGGTTGGGAAGTCGCGACGTCACCAGCGACATCGTGAGGAAGAAGATCACGCTGGTGAAGAGGTAGAGCCGCACCGGCGTCATGTAGCGTGCGCGCCGGTTACAGGAGAACTCGGTCGACAGGCTGCCGGGCTTGAGAAGCAAGAGCTTGAGTGTCTGCGCGAGGCGACCGTCGAACTCGAACGACTCGCGCACCAACTCGCCCAGCACGGGGAAGAGGGACCGCGTGTAGGTGCGGTCGTTCTGGCCGCACTGCGAGCAGAAGCGGTCCGCACGCGGGCGTCCGCAGTTCTCGCACAGTGCTTTGTCGGCGTTGGCGCCGGACGTGACTTCGGCGGTTGGCTCGTTGCTGGCTTCGGTCATGGCCGCAACCTAGAATGACGCCGGGTCGTGCGGCAATCCGCCCGGACCGTCCAGCGCCGCTCCCTCCTCCTCTGATCGGAAGAACAGAAAGCTGGAGATGAGGTAGAATCCTGATCGGGGCCACGTGGCGGGCCCGTCGGTACCGTGAGAACTCGCGGGTTAGGCTATCCAATTGAGATGGTGCCAGAGTGGGCTTTCGGACGGGCGGTTGGTGACGGATTTCGGCGTTGGCTCAGTCCCCAACTACCGGTCGATAGTCACTCCCGCTCATGGGCTGATACCGATCCCACTTGCCACGCATTTCGATGAGAACTCGCTGTTTCGAAGGGGCCAGGGAGGATTCACCCGCACCACATGGGCACCGTAGTCGCGAGGCTTCTCGGTCACGGCCATTACGAGGTCGGTAACCAGGTATCTTGGTGCCCAGCCGATCATGTGGTAGTCGGTCGTCTGGATCTGGATCGCGAATCGCGTGCGCGGGTTGGTCAACTCCAGGGTGAGATAGAGCTTGTCTCCTTGGGACAGCCCCTGCAGACGCTCCTGAGCTGCAGAATTGACGTACCGCCAACCATGCAGGAAGAAACGACACTTGAACGATCCGTCAGGAGCCTTCATGAGTTTCGGAAAGACTTCGTAGGCGTCCGTAGCACGGTATCCACCGTTGGTCGCCAGAATCTCAAAGGGGTCCGCCTCGAGCGGAAGATCGAGCCTTCGAAGATAGTCTTCCCGACCCGAGCGCCCAGGATTGATCACCCGATTCCTGAATAGCGGAAACAGGCGCGTGGCACGGTAGTCCCCGTCCAACTCTGGGAACTCGACCAATAGTGGGAACCCTGCTTCGGACTGTGCACGCTCGGCTCCACCGGTGTAACGGAATCTATAGGAGGTTTGCCCGAGATCCGCATCCAGTCGTCCGATCGGAAACCACTCTCGACTGTTCCCTTTGTCCTGCCATGCGAGAAACAAGCTCTTGCTCATGAGGTCAGCTCCAGCAGTTGGTCCCGATTGCAGGCCATCAGCTTGATCGCAAACGCTCGTTCTCGTGGTGCCGATCCGTGTTCCCGATCACCGCGTCCAGGACAACGTATTTGGCAAACTGCCTTCTATTCTTCTCGGCAGCCTGCCGCGTCTTGAAAACTCGCTCAAACGATGTCCAGATATTCTCGAATGAATGATCCGACTGCCCGAATCGGATGTTCGGGTCGTACTCCGCCACTGTCCATTCCATGATCTGGTTGCCGTGAACGAGTTCTTGGTCCTCGGAAACGAACGATTTCGACGCTGATCCTCGGTGCTCCTCGAACTGCGCGAGTTCGACCGCGGCATGAGTGATTCCAAGCACTTTCGCCACCTCAGCCGCGATCTTCTCGGCCCAGTGTTCACCGGTCCTCGCTCGCGGATGTTTGAAGAGCCATTCCTTCTCGCCATCTCCCGGCTTCCGATACCAGAATTTCTCCTTCGTGCCCATGTCTTCATCATCGAGCACCCACGCAGGCTCGACCTGAATGATCGGATAGCTGTCTGACATGTGTCTCAGCGGGTCAACGACTCGTTCTCTGTGCGTTCGAGCACCGTAGCACCTAACCAAGTGTCGGGCTACGGTGCCGCCACTCTAACAACTCCGTCAAACAAACCATCATCGAAACCTTGCACGTGGCTACAACTGGGTAAGCCCCCCCTCCTTGCGGCCACCATCCCCGCGCGGTCCATTTCCACCTCACGCGGCGCCCCGCCCCACCGCCGCATCTGACCCTGCAAACCAGGCCGCACCCATGTCCCGCACCACGACGCGACCCATGTTCGACCACCTCGCCCGCGCAACCTTCGCCGCCCTCATCCCCGCCGCCGCGCTTGCGGCGCTCGCCGCCACCCCGCAGGGCGCGACCGCCCAGGCCGCGCAGGCCGACATCGCCCTCATCACACAAGCCACCCAGGGGCTCGCGCTTCGCGAAATCGGCCCGGCGCTGATGGGTGGGCGCATCGCGGACATCGCGGTACACCCGGGCGACCCCGCGACCTGGTACATCGCGGTCGGGTCCGGCGGTGTCTGGAAGACCACGAATTCCGGCATCACCTGGACGCCCGTCTTCGACGACCAGCCGTCGTACTCGATCGGCACGGTCGCCATCGACCCCTCCGACCCGGACGTCGTGTGGGTCGGCACCGGCGAGAACGTCAGCGGGCGCCACGTAGCGTGGGGCGATGGCGTCTACGGAAGCCGTGACGGCGGCCGCACATGGACGCACGCCGGACTGGCCGCCTCCGAACACATCGGCAAGATCCTGGTCGATCCGCGCGACGGGCACACCGTATTCGTGGCAGCCGAGGGTCCGCTCTGGTCAGCCGGGGGCGAGCGCGGCCTCTACCGCACTGAAGACGGCGGCGACACCTGGGACGCCGTCCTCACCGTCGACGAGAACACGGGCGTGACCGACGTGGAGTTCGATCCCGTCGACCCGGACATCATGTACGCGGCCACCTACGAGCGCCGCCGCACCGTCTGGTCGCTGCTGGCCGGCGGCCCGGGCTCCGGCATCCACAAGTCCACCGACGGCGGACGCACCTGGCGCGAGGTCACCGCCGGCCTGCCGACCGCCGACATGGGCAAGATCGGCATCGACGTCTCCGGCGCCGACCGCAACATCGTCTACGCCACCATCGAAGGCGGACCAAACGACCGCGGCTTCTACCGCTCCACCGACCGGGGCGAGAGCTGGGAGCGCCGCAATTCCTACATCTCGGGCGGCACCGGGCCGCACTACTACCAGGAGATCGAGGCCTCGCCGCACGACCCCGACCTCGTCTACCAGATGGACGTCTTCATCCACGTCACCCGCGACGGCGGCGCCACCTTCGCCGAGCTGGGGACCGGGCGCGAGAAGCACAGCGACAACCACGCGCTCTGGATCGATCCCGCCAACGGCCGCCACATGCTCGCCGGCACCGACGCGGGCCTCTACGAGACCTTCGACCAGGGCACGACCTGGCGGCACTTCCCCAACACGCCGATCTCGCAGTTCTACAAGCTCGCGCTCGACAACGCGGAGCCCTTCTACAACATCCTCGGCGGGGCGCAGGACCTGGGCACGCTGCACGGGCCGTCGCGCACGATGAACCTGGAGGGCGTCCGCAACCGCGACTGGTACGCCCCGCTGGGTGCGGACGGGTACGCAGCCGCCTTCGACCCGACCGATGGGCAGATCGCCTACATCCAGTCCCAGCAGGGTAATCTCCAGCGAGTCAACCTGCACAACCACGAACTCATCAACATCCGCCCGCTGCCGGCTCCCGGGGATCCGCCCGAGCGCTGGAACTGGGACTCGCCCGTGATCGCCAGCCCCCACGCCGAGGGCCGCATCTACTACGCGTCCCAGCGCGTCTGGCGGAGCGACGACCGCGGCAACTCCTGGACCGCCGTAAGCGGCGACCTCACCCGCAACGACAACCGCTACGAGCTGCCGATGGCCGGGCGCGTCCGCAGCGTCGACGCGCTCTACGGCAACACGGCCATGTCCTGGTACTCGACCATCTCCGCGATCACCGAGTCGCCGCTCGACGACGGTGTCCTCTACGCGGGCACCGACGATGGGCTCGTGCAGGCGACCGAGGACGGCGGCGCAACCTGGCGCCAGGCCGCTCCCCTGCCCGGCGTCTCCGAGCGCGCCTTCATGAACGACATCAAGGCGTCCCAGCACGACGCCGCCACCGTCTTCGTCGTCGCCGACAACCACAAGGAGGGCGACTACACCCCCTACCTCTTCGAGAGCAACGACCACGGCCGCACCTGGCGCTCCATCGCCGGAGACCTGCCCGACGGCATCATCCTCTGGTCGATCGAGCAGGACCACGCCGACCCCGATCTGCTCTTCGCCGGCGCCGAGAGCGGCATCCATTTCACACTCAACGGCGGCGCCAACTGGATCAAGCTGGGCGCGGGCGCACCCACGATCTCGTTCCGAGACCTGGAGATCCAGCGCCGCGACAATGATCTGGTGGGAGCAACCTTCGGCCGTGGCTTCTACATCCTCGACGACTACACGCCCCTGAGAGACATGGCCGACGGTGCGCTTGCCGCGGGAGCGGTCCTGTTCCCCGTGCGGGACGCCTGGTGGTACATACCCAACGCCCCGTTGCAGGCACCGGGTCAGCCGACCCTGGGCACGACCTCGTACGTCGCGCCCAACCCCGAGTTCGGAGCCACCTTCACCTACTGGCTGGAGGACGCGCCCGAGACAGCACGCGCGGAGCGGCGCGACGCGGAGCGTGCGGCGGCCGAGCGCGGCGAGGACATCGCGTTCCCCGGCTACGATGCCCTGCGGGCCGAAGCGCTGGAGAGCGGGCCGCGCGTGGCGCTGCTGGTGCGCGACGGCGCCGGCGACCCGGTGCGGCGCGTCATGGGCCCCGCCACCGAGGGCCTCCACCGCGTCACGTGGGACCTGCGCCGCCCCGCCCCCGACCCCGTCAACCTCGCGACGCCGGGCTTCACGCCCCCGTGGGCGGGCACGCCGCAAGGCCCCCTGGCGCCGCCGGGCGACTACACGGTCGAGATGGCGCTGATCACCGAGACCGGTGTCGAGCGGGTCGGCGATCCGCAGCCGTTCACCGTGAAGCCCGTCCCCAACATCGACGCGACGACGGACTTCACGGCCGCGATGGCCTTCGCGGAGGAGACCGCCGACCTGCAGCGCCGCGCACGGGGCGCCGCCGCCGAGATCGGCCGCGCGCGCGACCGGCTCCGCCACATGCGCGCCGCCCTGGACGAGACCCCCGCCGCTGGCGACGACCTCTACACGCGGCTGGAAGACATCGAAGCGCGCCTCGCCGGCATCGCGGTGCGGCTGCAGGGCGATCCCGCCCGCGGCGCGCTCAACGAACCGAGCTCGCCCTCGATCATGGGCCGTATCGGCCAGGTTGCCGGCGGGCACTGGGGCACGCGCCAGCCGCCCACCGAGACGCAGCGCGAGAGCCTGGAGATCGCGCGGGGCGGCTTCCAGCGGGTGACGATCGCGCTCAGGACGCTGCTGGAGGAGACGCTGGCCGAGCTGGAGGCCGACATGGAGGCCGCGGGCGCGCCGTGGACGCCGGGGCGGCGGGTGGGGTGAGTAGCGGTCAGTCCCCGGGACGCCAGCCCTCGATCGCAGTGTCGGCCACGGCGAGGCCTTCGCGCTCGGCCGCCTCAACCAGGCGCTGATCAAGGCAGAGGAACACCAGCGGGTCCGCGAGCTGCTCGCTCACCAGCAGGGCCGCGCCAAGCTGACCGGCATCGGCGGCCCGGAGCGGGTGCCGCGCCAGCACCGCGTTCGCCCGGGTGCGCACGGCAAGCACATCGACCACTTCGTCCCAGCCGGCGGGCTTCCGGGGCGCGATGGACGCCGGGAAGGCGGGTGGGTCCCGGGTGACGCGCGGAGGGCGCTTGTGGAACCGGTCAACGGGAGCCAGGGTAGAAGAAGCAGTCACCGGGAAACCGTTCCCGGTGAAGCCCGCCACCGCACAGGAGCGCCAGCATGAAGCCGAGACACCCCATTTCTGTCGTCGCCGTCGTGGCCCTGGCATCTGCGGGCTGCATCATGGGCGTGCCGAAGTCGATGTACACGGTTGCTCCGCTGGGCCCCGCCGAGACTCTGAACTGCGCCACGAACCACATCAAGACCCTCGGGTACACGATTGCGGACGGAGACAGCGACATCGGCTTCGTCCGGGGTGAGAAGTACCTGCCCACGGGCGAACGCTGGCTCATCCTCGGACGCGGCGAACGCCACGTCCTCACCGCAACCGTCCTGGCGGATCCCGACACCGGCGCGTCCTCCCTGCGCGTGACCGCAGGCCTCAGGGACGACCGCCACACGGGCGCTCCTACCAAGTCGGGAAGTGCTGACGCGGACGCGGTCATGTCCGCCTGCACCGACCAGACCACTGCCGAGGGCCAGGGCGGCAGGAGCGGCTGAAACCAACGACACCGTCAGGCGTCACGGGGCAACGCCGGGATGGTGACGTGACTGGAGGCCTTCGTGCCGGTCAACAACCCCGCCGGTAAGCGTCCTTTCGGTGCCCGACCTTGAGAATGACGATCACCAACCGGCCTTGGGAGACGCTGTAGAGGATGCGGTATCGCCCAACGCGGACACGGTAGACATCGTCGTATCCCGTCAGCTTTCTCGCCCCCTGTGGAAACGGGTCTTCTGTCAAAAGCAGCATCCTGTGGACAACACGCTCCTGGTCGTCCCGAGGGAGCTTGCGCAACTGTTTCTCCGCCGTACGGGAAACCTCGACCTCATAGCGTCCCATCGAGCTGGAGCTCCCGAATCACATCGGCCAGCGGCCGAGTGGGCTCGTGTCGAATTCGCTTGAGATCGTCGATGTCCTCGAACTCCTCGAGTCGATCCAGCAGGGCCTCCTGGACAAAGTGACTCAGAACCAATCCCCGGGATCTGCAGAACTGGACAACCGCCCTTTTCAGGGCTTCGTCCACTCTCACGTTGATTTGCACCTTGCCCATCTCGTCTTCCTCGGCTGGTGTCCTCGGCCAGCCCCATTCTAGCATTTGCTATACAACACAAGCAATGAGGAGAGGCGTGCATCCGGGCGGTCCGCCCATAACCGTATTCGGGAGTCCAACTTTCCGTTGGGGTCAGAAAAAAGCCCAGCGGCCGTAAGCCGCGCACAGCCCTGGAGCCGGCTCACAGTCCCTCGATTTCGAGCGCCACGATAGAAGATTCGCCACTCCCGTCCTCGCTGGAGACCACCCAGGTCTCGGCACCGACACCGAGAAGCGACCGTGGCCACGCTGCAAGCGTCGCCCCCGCAAAGCCTCTGGCACGCGACCCCAATACCGTGTCGCTGACGGGTCTGTCGGGAGAGCAGCGCACGAAGGATCGCTCTTCCCAGCCATCCTTGATCGGGCCGGGGAATTCCAGCCACACCGTGCGGTCCGGTTGCGGTGCCACGAACCTGACCTGGCCCGCTGCGAACACCGGCGACATGAATGCCGGATCGACCGGAGTGACGCTGGCCGAGCGGGAAGCAAGGTCCAGCGTGACCAACCTGAATGCACTCACGTCCAAGATGAGGAGGGTGTCGGCATTTGCCCAGGTCACCGCTACAGGTGCCTGGACCCCTTTTATGATGCTCTCCGGCTGTTAGTCGGGTGCCTGAGAAAGGAATCGCCCCTACAGCCTCAGCGCGACGACGGTACCCAGGATCGGAGTAACCACCACCGCGTACAGGAGCATCAGGAGGCACAATTTGAACAGGGTGCGCAGCCAGCCGTCGCCGTAGAAGTGCTTCATCGCCGCCGCGGCGTAGTAGAGCGTCCACAGCCCCAGAGCGGTACTCGCCAAGGTCCCGAGCATCCCGCCTGGAAGCAACACGATCACCGAGGTCACGAGAAAACTGAACGTCTGTATGTGAATCTGCAGGACGAGGTGCTCCGCGAAGTACCGTTTCTTCCGGTAGTAGATGAGCGCGAGCATCAGGGCCGCGACAGGCACGAAGAAGATCGCGCCAACAGAGATGCTGCCGACGATATCGTCCCGGAAGAACCCTGGATCGTGCATGAACTCGATTCCCACGGCCAGCCACGCTCTCTCCAGCGTGTTGGATTCGTCCGGAAGCCGCTCGATCAGGCCCGCGGTGACCTGCAGAAACCCCGCCACGAGTTCGGGTCCGCCGGGACGCTGCATGATTTCGTCGAGCTTGCTCCCCGTTTCCGGTGACATCCACGTCTTGAGGATGGCGATTTGCGCCTGAATGGGCGGTGAGGAGCTTGCAGCGCCACCGGTCGTCCCGATGTCCTGTGACGTCGCCGCCGGCTGAGCGATGTCTGCGGGTTCCCTGGCGCCGCCACCCCAAGGCCCCTGGCTTATCGCGAAGAAGTATATCACGCTCGCGAACAGATAGAGCCGCACGGGTGACACGTAGCTGGCTCGGCGGTTGCGGGCGAAGTCAATCGAGAGGCGGCCGGGCCTGGGCAGCAGCTTCAGGGTGCGGAGAACCTTCGAGTCGACTTCGAAGGTCTCACGCAGGAAATCGCCCACCACCGCCCAGCTGGACCGCCTGTAGTCGCGGTCGCTCTGTCCGCACTCGGCACAGAAGCGCCTCGGGCGGGGTTCGCCGCAGTTGGGACAGGTGGCGATCGCCGCTTGCTGGCCGTCCGCGGTTGGCTGATCACTCGGAGACGACATATGACAAGTCCTTGGAGCGCCGGTTGGCACGGCGGGCGGTGATTGTGCCCTTGATTCAAGCTGACTCATTGCTTACCTTTCAGTATGGCT
>VXQO01000013.1 GCA_009838975.1 Gemmatimonadota bacterium
ACGCTGCTCATTCTGGATGAGGCGACCAGCGCCCTCGATGCCGCGACGGAGGAATACGTCGATGACGCCCTGCGGCGTCGCGGTGTCACCTGCCTGATCGTGGCGCACCGGCTGAGCACCGTGCGGGACAGTGACGAGATCATCGTGCTCGACAAGGGCGTCGAAGTACAGCGCGGAACGCACGACGAACTGATGGGGGATCGGGACGGCACCTACCACAAGCTGGTCAGATCCGGCTGATGCGGGACACGCGGCCGGAGCACACGTCCATCGCGGAACTCGCCGCCAGCGCCGGCGAGTCCGTGCCTTGCGCCGGCAACCTGCCCGTGAAGCTCGACGACCCGGACACCGTCTGGTTCATCGATCAGGGTGCCGTCAATCTGTTCCTGGTCGAATTCAGGAACGGGTTGGATCATGCGGCACCGCAGCACCTGCTCCGCCGCGAAGCGGGCTGGCTGCTGCCGGGCGTCGCACCAAACGAACCACGCGGGGTGGAAGACACCACGCTCAGCCTGGTCGCCAAGGGATCGCCGGGCACCGTTCTGAAGCGCCTGCCGGCATCCCTGCTGTCCGAGGTCGATCCGGCGGAGCTGGCGGAACAGACGGATACCTGGCTGGCCGCGATTACGGACACCCTTTCGCGCTTTGCGAGTCACCGTCCACGGCCGACGGCGCTGGCCGAGCCCGGTCTGACACGGAGTTTCGCCCCCTGCACGCTCTCCGTACGACGAGGCGTCGTATGGGTATCCGGACCGCCACGCGGCGCCAGCCTCTTCATGGACCTGGTCGACCAGGCGACACTTGCCGGAGGGAGCGGCCCGCACGAAGCGGTGATACCGCTGACGCGGGCAAGCTGGCTCACGCTCTCGGACGAGGTGACGCTCTCGGCCAGTTCGACCGAGACACTGGCACGGCAGGGCACCCTGCTCCCGGCGCTCGCATCCTTTCACGCGGTTGCCTTCGCCGTGGAGCGCCTGAACCGCGTACTGGCCGTGGTCGACCATGCGAATCTCGAACGCGCGCGGACCACGAGCCGCTACACGGCCGAGAGAACCGCGCGGCAGCGGCTGTTCAATATCTATGATCTGCCGATCGACCGGGACGTGAACGTCGAGGACACGTCGCTGGCGGACGCGCTGCATGTGATCGGACGCCGGGAAGGGATCGATTTCAAGATCCCCGTGCGCCCGGGATCCTCCGGTGCCCCGGTCAGCCTCGTTGACGTGCTCGCCGCGTCAGGCGTGCGCGCCCGGCGCGTGCGGTTCAGGAACGAGGGCGCCTGGTGGCGCGGCGACAGCAACGCGATGCTGGCATTCCGCGCCGAAGACGGCCAGCCTGTGGCGCTGCTGCCGGGATGGTTCGGGCGCTACCGGGAGTTCGACCCGGTCAGCAAGCGCAGTGTCCGGATGACGGCGGATCGTGCCGCCGCGCTGGCGGACGAGGCCTGGGTGTTCTACCGGCCGCTGCCCGTGGGGAACGTGAGGCCGGCGGACCTGCTGAGATTCGCGCTGCATGGATCGGCCGCGGATCTGGCGCGGCTGGTGATGGCCGGGCTTCCGGGCGGCCTGATCAAGCTGGTGCCCGCACTCGCGCTAGGGTTCGTCGCGAACCAGACGGCGGGCGGCGGAACGGCCGGAGCGGTCTATGCCGCGGCCGTGGCGGTGGCGGGCTTCGGCGTGCTCGGCGCCCTGTTGCACCTGTTTCAGAGCAAGGCGATGACGCGGCTCGAGGGGCGCTCGGCTTCGCGCGTCGAAGCGGCCTTCTGGGACCGCCTCATGCGCCTTCCGCCAAGCATTCTGCACCGCCATCCGTCGGGCGATCTGGCCATGTCGGGGATGACGTTCCAGAATCTTCGCGACGGGTTGCAGGGCGTCGTTGCCGACGGCATGCTATCGATCCTTTTTCTGCTTCCGGTTCTTGGTGTCATCTTCCTCTACGATGCCACCCTCGGGACCGTCGCCCTCGCCTTCAGCCTGGTTTCGCTCCTGATCACGGTTGTCCTTGGGCTGCGCCGGATTCCCGCCTGCGGCCGGATGATCCGCGCGGTGCGGCGCGTCTCCGGCCGGTTGTTCCAGATCGTGGGCGGCATAGGCAAACTGCGTGTGGAAAACGCGGAAGCGTCCGCTTTCGCCATGTGGGCACGGGACTACCGTGAGCAGAAACGCGCCGAGCTCGACATGGCCGCGCTCGAGGGGCATGTGCGCGCATTCTGCTCCGCGCTCCCCTTTCTCGCCGCCGGGGTCCTGCTGACGGTCGTGGCCGTTGGGGACGGAGACCTTCCGGTCGGCGATTTTCTCGTCGTCTACCTCGTCCTCATGGCCTTCCAGTACGCCGTCGCCCGGCTCGGCGAGTCCCTTGGCACGGTCGCCGCCATGCTCCCGGCGTTCGACCAGATGCGCCCGCTCCTCGCCGCGGTTCCCGAGACCGAGGTGGAGGGAGCGCCGGTCGAGTATCTGGGCGGCGACATTCTCTTCGACCGCGTTTCCTACCGGTACGATCCCGACGGGCCGCTGGTCCTCGACGATGTCACGATCCACGCCCGCCCCGGGGAATTCGTCGCGATCGCGGGCGAGTCCGGTGCCGGCAAGAGCACCCTCTTCCGGCTGGCGCTCGGTTTCGACCGGCCCACCGCCGGCGCGGTCTACTACGATGGGCGCGACCTGAGGCACCTGAACCTGAAACAGGTGCGCCGCAGAATCGGCGCGGTGCCGCAATCCATCGGGCTTCATCCCCTCGATCTCTGGGACAATCTGGTCGGTCACCACGACAAGGTGGCGAGTGACGAGGTATGGGCGGCCGTGCGAGTCGCCGATATCGAAGAAGAGATCAGGGGCATGCCCATGGGCATGATGACCATGGTCGGCGCGAGCGGAAACGTCCTGTCGGGCGGCGAGAGTCAACGTGTCACCATCGCCCGGTCGGTGATCGGCAACCCGCAGATCATGCTCTTCGACGAGGCCACCAACTGGCTGGACAACGAGAGCCAGGCCAGGGTCATGCGGAACCTCACCGCCCTGACCTCGACCCGGGTTGTTATCGCCCACCGCCTGTCCACGCTGCAACAGGCCGATCGCATCTACGTGCTGCAGGCGGGAAGGATCGTACAGAGCGGCTCTTTCGACGAACTCATGGAGGGCGACGGGGTGTTCAGGGAACTGGTGAGAAGACAGGTCGCCTAGCAGTCCGTGGATAAGCCCGCGCGAGCACCGAGAGCGGCGAGTCCGAATCCCTCTTCGGAGACATCGATGAACGGACCCATTGACGCGGACGACATCCTCGTATCCAGAGCCGGCGAAGACGGCGACTTTCGCGAACGCCTTCTCCGGAACCCCGGAGAGACCGTCGAGAAGGAACTCGGCGTGACGCTGCCCGAAGACCATGAGATTCACGTGCACGAGGAGACCTATACCCGGACGCATGTGGTGCTTCCGCCGCGGGACAGGTTCAGCGAGGCCGAGCGGGAGGCGGCGAGGACCGGTGGGGCATCGCTCGAGTTCCTTCGACGCACTCTCCACGATCCGGCGCCGCCCCTTCGTCCTGCGGCACCGAGACAGGAGGAGGTCCGAAGCAGCGGCGGGGCCGGCTCCGAAGCGCTCGCGGAGGCGGCGAGGGAAGGGATCCGCCGTGGGCTCGCCTTCGTGGAATCCACGATCGATAAGAATGGAGCCTGGCACTGCATCCGTTTCAACGTTGCCGACCCGGACATTCCCAGGCACTTCGAGAGGCCTCCTTTCGTGTCGGCTCTCTGCGCGCTCGCCCTGGAGAGCTCCGATGAGCCGCGGGCCAGGGCGATATGCGCGGCGACGAAGGCGTACCTGATCGACACCATCGAGTATCCCGGACTGTGGCGATACTACCGTCACCTGCCCCCGGATCTCGACAGCACCTCGCTCTGTTCGATGGTTATCGGCACGCACCCCTGGATCTGGCTCGGAAGGAATGTTCCCGGGACACTGGCGAATCGCGACGAGGAAGGCCGCTTCATGACCTGGGTACTACAGGAAGGCGAACCCGATGTCGTGTCGCCGTTTCGCATCGAGGCCGACCCCGTCGTCAATGCGAACGTTATCGCCTGGCTGGGCGACCGCCCGGAAACCAGGGATGCCCGGCGATGGCTGGAAGTCCTGGTGACCGATGGTAGTCTGGAGGGCTCGTCGAAATGGTATCCCGACACCGTCGCGATCTACCATGCGATCGCCCGCGCGATGGTTCGCGCGAAGCCCGCCCTCGATCCGCTCCGCCCGATACTCGCGGATCGTATCCTCGGCCTGCGTGACCGGAAGGGAGGATTTGGCAATGTCCTTCAGACCGCTCAGGCGGTGTCGGCGCTCTACGATGTCGGAAGCCTCGGGCGCATCGACGCGATGCGCGAGGTGGAGGGGCTGATGAACTGGCAGCGCGGGGACGGCAGCTGGCCGGAGCTGCTCGCGTTCGGCGACCAATCGTTGAAGTGGGGAGTGGTGGGGCAGATCGGGCATGGCTCCGAGGCCGTGACCTCCGCGTTCTGCATCGAGGCCCTGGAGCGCCTCCTCGAAGTCCTGAGGGCCTGAGCGTGCCCAACGATGCGGCGCACGCGCCCCCGCGGCCTGGGATCCTGGCCCGCACGACTCTCGCGGACCGGGGCATCGTCAGGCTTCCCGCGCTCACCCCGCACCTCCGATTCCACGATATCGGCGAGGGGCGGGTGCTCCTCGTCTCCGAGTCGTTCAATACGCTGCTGCACGGCAGGCTGTACGGCGATTTGCTGCCGCTGCTCGATGGTCGGCACTCCGAGGAAGAGATCGTTGCGGCCCTTGAGGGTGCCCATGCGCCCACCGACGTCCTTGCGGCCATTGCCGCGTTCGCCGCCAAGGGCTACCTGGTCTCCGCCGACCACGGGATGGCCCCGCGCCTGGCGGCATACTGGTCGTCGCTTGGGGCGTCGCCACGCTGGGCCGAGGAGCGGCTGGTGCAGACGCGCGTCACGGTTGAAGGTGACGACGGCCGGCTCGTCCGGCATCTGGAGGAGGCCGGCGCCAGCGTGGGAGCCGGCGATCCGACGCTGACCATCGTCGTCTGCGCCGACTATCTCGACGGGCATCTCGCGGAGGTGAATCGACGCCAGCTCGAGGCGGGAGCGCCGTGGACCGTGGTTCGACCGGGCGGGATGGAGCCGCTCTTCGGCCCCGTCTTCCGCGCTGACGGGCGGGGTCCCTGCCGGGACTGCCTCGCGAGCCGCCTGCGCAGCCACGGGGAAGTCCACGGGTTCCTGCGCAACGTTGCCGGCGAGGAAGCCGCCTTCAGGCCGTTCGCGGCCCAGCCGGCCGTACTGGAAGCAGTGTACGGGCTGATCGCGGCGGAGATCGTCAAATGGCTGGTGCTGCGCGAGGCGGCCCCGATTCACGAACAGGCGATCGCGATGAATGTCGCCACATTCACGAGTTCGCAGCACCGAGTCGTGCGCAGGCCGCAATGCCCAACCTGCGGCGACAAGGCGCTGCACCGGCCGGATCGACCGCCCCTTCCGGTGTCTCTCAAGGCGAGCCCCAAGGCCCATCGCAACAGCGGCGGCGCGCGCGCCGTGTCACCGGGAGCCACCCTGGCGAAGTACCGCCACCTGGTGAGCCCGGTCAGCGGCGTCGTGACCTGGCTGTCGCGCACCACCGATGAGACCGACTCCTGGCTGCACGTCTACTGGGCCGGGAGCAATCCCGGGATGAGAAGCCGAAGCCTGAGTTCGCTCCGGCGCAGCCTGCGCAGCAAGAGCGCCGGCAAGGGCAGCACTCGGCAGCAGTCCAGGGTCAGCGCTCTTTGCGAGGCGATCGAGCGCCATTCGGGCGCCCGTCATGGGGACGAGATCCGTGTCGCCAGGCGATTCATCGAATTCGCCAGGGGAGAACAGGCGATTCACCCCAACGACGTGCAGCTGTTCAGCGAGAGTCAGCTCGACAATGCGGAGAGCATCAACGCGAAGGGCCACCCCTACAACATCGTCCCGCCACGTCTCGATCCCGACGCCGAGATCGATTGGACCCCGGTCTGGTCGCTGACGCAGCAGCGGCACCGCTACCTGCCGACGTCCATTCTGTACAGCATGCTGCCCGAAGAGCGTGGCCCCGCGGACCTGATTGCCGATTCGAACGGCTGCGCCGCGGGCAATACCCTTGAAGAGGCGATCCTGTATGGCTTCTACGAACTGACCGAACGCGATGCGTTCGCCGTCTGGTGGTACAACCGGCTGCGAGTGCCGGCGGTCGATCTTTCCAGCTTCGACGACGAGTACCTCGGATCGGCCTCGGACTACTACGGCCGCCATGAGCGGGACCTGTGGATGCTCGACGTCACCTCCGATATCGGCATTCCCACCTTCGTCGCGCTCTCGCGTCGGCCGGACGCCGAAAGCGAGGACATCATCTACGGCGCCGGCACCCACGCCGACCCACGGATCGCCGCCTTGCGGGCACTCTGTGAATTGAACCAGTGCCTCACCTGGCTGCCGCGTCCCGGGGCGGGGGACGGCCGGCCCAGAATCGACGATCCGCTGGCGCTCTGGTGGTGGAAGACCGCCCGCCTCGCCGACTGTTTCTGGCTGGCACCGGCGCCGGACGAGCCGCTCCGCACGGCTTCGCAGTATCCGATGATCGAATCGGCGGACACGCGCGAAGATGTGGAACACTGCCGCGCGCTCGTCGAAGCCAGAGGCATGGAGTTCCTGGTGCTGGATCAGACGCGACCGGATATCGGCATGCCGGTGGCCCGGGTCATCGTGCCGGGTATGCGCCATTTCTGGGCAAGGTTCGCGCCCGGGCGCCTGTACGACGTGCCCGTACATATGGGGTACCGCGAGCACCCGCTCTCCGAAGCCGGCCTGAATACCGCACCTGTGATTGCGTGAGGAGCACATTGCGTGAGGAGCACATGGATATCGACGCGGCCGTCGCGCTGACCCAGGACCGTCTCGCCGAGGAGGGCGGCACGATGGGTGAGCTGCTCGGACACTTCCGAAATCGGGTATCGCCGGTCCTGATCGGAGATCCGCAGTGGGAGCGCATACTCAAGCGCGCCGGCAAGCTCCCCATCACGATGGGCGCCCTGCCATTCGGTTTCGAGCTGCCGCTGCATGCAAGTGAGCCCAGGGCGGACTTCGGCGTCTCCCTGGCGAGCGGAACGAGTACAGCGGCCTTCTTCCGGGAGAGCGCGCGCGCCGGCGGGACGGATGAGACGGCGAGAGTGATCACGCGGCTCTTCGGCCAGATGGAGACCGAAGACTCGCCCCTGCGTGACATCGTCGGCCGCAAATTGATGCTGGAATACGATATCGGCTCGCCAGGGGACGGCGGGCGCTCACTTCCGGGCATGTTCCTCCGGCCCGGCGAACGCCCGATTCTCGGCGCCCGTGGCCAGGTCGATGATGTCGGTGTGGTCGCGGACGCGCTGTTCTCCTGCCTGGGCTGGGAAATGAGCGACACCGAGCGTGAGAACATCGAACGGGTCTACCTGGCACAGCCGGGAGACACGCGCATGGATTCGTTCGGTGTGTTCCCGTCTCGCTCGCGGTTCATCCGCCTGGCGATCATGGGCTTCAGATCGCGGCAGGCAACGTGGCGCTATCTCGAAGACACCGGCTGGCCGGGTCATATCCCGGCTGTCGACTCCCTGATCGCCCGCTTTGACGAGCGCGCGAACATTCAGAGGACCGGGGTGAACATCGACGTGCGGGAAGAGGGTGTCGGACCGACGCTCGGCCTCACGCTCATCGTCAGGCAGCGGTATACGAAGGACTCGCGCTATTGGCTCGACGGGCTGACCGATTGGGAGCCATTCCTGAAGGCCTTGAGCCATGAGGACCTTGTCGTTCCGGAGAAGCTCGGGGCGCTTGCAGGCTGGGTCTCGAAGCCGACGACGCTCTTTGGGAAGTCCGGGCGGTTCGTAATGCTACGCGGCATTCACCACATCAAGCTGGTCGTATCCGGAGATGGGCTTCGACAAGCCAAGGCCTATGTGTTCATGGTGCTCTCCGGGGCGGTCTAGTCCCGTCTAGCGCCTCGGCCCGAGGTTCGGCGCGAGCGTCTCGATCCCGGCGGCGGCGCGGGACGCGGTTTCCTCGATCAGCGCGGCGAGCGCATCGAAATCGTCCACCCCGCAGATGCCGGCGATCGTCGCCCTGGCTCCGGCGGGCGCCGATTCGGCCTCGAACCCGTCGTCCGCGACAAGCCGCAGCGCGCCGCGGAGTTTCCGCCACAGCGCCGCCGCCGCCACGAGCCGCTCGGCGGCATCCTCGGTGATCAATCCACGATCGCCTGCCGTCCGGAAGGTGCGCTCCGCGTTGCCCTCGGGAGGTGCCGCCGCATCGCCGTTGGGCGCCAGGCGCAGGAACAGCGCGGCTCGCTCGATGTCCCGAAGACCGCCTCGCATCGTGGTGATCGACTGCAGGCCCCGTAGGCCGGGTTCGACGGCACGCTCTCCGCGCTCGCGCAATTCAGCCAGCAGCATCTCGCGAGCCGAACGTGTGCCCAACGCCTCGCGCAGCTCTCCGGAGACCCGTTCCGCAACGTTCTCGTCGCCCGATCCCCACACGCATCTGGCCCGCGACAGAGCCAGCGGATCCAGTCCCGAATCGGGGTTGCGGAGTTGTTCGGCAAATGCGTCGAGCGGCTGGATCTCGCCCGCCCCTCCACGCGCGAACGATTGGTGCGACAGCAGCAGGTTGTTGCGGGTCAGCGCGCGCAGCGCCTTCCGGAAGCGGCCGCACAGTTTCCGATAGTGCCTGGCCGGGGTGCCGTCGTACACGAACCGGATGTCGAGCGTCTCGCCCGGCATGGCTTCTCCGCTCGCCAGGGGCCCCTGCACGACGACCGCCACGCCGCCGCTGCCTCGCGGCACGCCGCGATCGGCGAAGTCCTCCTCCACCGCGGATAGCGCGCTGACGATGGAGGCCTCCGTGAGGCGCGACAATGCCGTCGCCGCCTCGCCGATCGACAGGCTGCCGCGCATCGTGTGCATGGCGATCTGGAAGACCTTGCCATTCGACCACTCACGCGCCGCGTCCACCGCCTCGCCGGCGTCCTGCACGTGAATGTCGGCGAGCTGAGCCTTCATCTCCGCCAGGCTGAGTTCGTGAGTCCAGTACAGGCGCGCCAACCCGCACCGGGCAATCGCCTCGGATTCCGGGTCCGGCAGGAATCCCTCCGGGAGTTCCAGATCCGTGAACTCCCTCTCCCTGAGCATGTCGAGCAACGCCGGGTTGCGGTTGATCCATCCGGCGATGCGAGGGGCTGCGGCGTGAATCTCGGCGATCGCGTCGAACGCGTCGGGGCGCGCCGCGAACGCCCGGCTGTCATAGGCGCTCCAGTCCTTGACGTCGGGATAGAACTGCGCCCGCTGAAGATCGAGCAGGGGGTCGATGGTCTTGAACCACCGCTTGGGGAAGAGCGCCAGGCCGTTCATCTGAATGTAGCTGCCCGGCAGCTGCGGCGAGGCGGTCTCGCCGTGATGCTGAAGCAGCGGATAGCGCCGGCTCGACGTGTGGTGGTCGGCATGCCGCTGCATGTTGTAGTACAGCCAGTTGGTGAACTTGTAGGCGGCGCTCCAGGCGTGCCGGGGCTTGACGGGCTCGAACCGCCCGGCGGGCGTGAGGACCCGTCGCAACCCGTAGTGCTGCACATAGTTGCTGATCTTCATCGAGAATACGACGTTGCCGCACAGAACCACGAAGACCAGGGCCGCCCACGGACCGCCCATCCAGAGTATGATCCCGTACCAGAAGATGAGCTGCACGGCGTAGCGCCAGAACGCGTTCGAATGGTGCCATACCGGCAGTTGGCGACGTGTGAGGCGGCGGCGTTCGAACCGCCAGGCCCCCAACACGTTGTTCGCCACCTCCGCGGGCAGATACCGCCAGAAGCTCAGACCCTTCGGAGAGGACCCCGGGTCCCGGGGCGTGCACACCCACGGATGATGAATGTACACGTGCTCGGTCGCATAGTGCGGGTAGGAGACGGAAGCCAGCAGGAACTCGCCGAGGCGACGCTCCCAGAGAGCGCGGCGGTGGACCAGCTCGTGGCCGACGATGAAGACGGTCTGTCCCACCATCGTGAGAATCACGGCCACGCACCAGACTTCCCACAGGGCCAGATGATCGGCAACCAGTGCCTGCCAAAGCGCGAAGACGAACGTGGCCGGCCAGAGCACCGCCCATAGCCAGAGCGAGAGCTTATACAGAAACAACTGGCTCTCGCTGGTGGTGGCCGGATCCATGTTCCGCTCCTCCAGGCCGAATATCCTGTCGAAGCGGTCCGCGAGCGCGTAGAAGACCAGCGGCACCGCGATCCACCAGCCGCCGTATATCGCGGCGCATGCGACGAGCGGAAAGATCGCGAGGGGCGCGAAGTGCGGGAGCGCATTCGCAACGGAAGCCTCGACGATCCTCCGTTCCATGGCCACAGGGAGACTGGTACTGTGTGCATCCATCGTGGACACCTCGGCCTGGACGATAACGCTCCTCGCACATCCCGATCCCAACGTATTCTTGCCCGACGCTTCCCGCCGGTCAAGTCACCGGCACACACTCGCCGACGCATCCTCCTGGCCGTCCGATCGAGAACTCGATGCTGGACCGCGACGACGGCCACCCGCATTTTTCGTGTCATGAAGGCTGCCGGGCCGCGTCCGGTTCGCACCCCCGCACGGGAAGAGCGCAATGATAGACTCGCTCACCACATTCAAGCCGGTCGTGGCCACGGTCGCGCTCGCTTTCATGTGGCTCGTCGAGGGGCTCGTTCCGATGTTCGAAGGGCGCCGCGAACGGGCCCGGCACGATGTCTCGAACGTGGCGCTCGGCGTGCTCAATGCGGCGGTCGCTTCGCTGCTCTTCGCCGGAGCGATCCTGGTCGCGACCGAGTGGGCTCGCGGGAATTCCTTCGGCGTGCTGAACTGGCTCGGTCTGGGGGGTGTGTGGGCCTACGCACTCGGCTTTGTTCTCCTTGACCTCTGGCAGTACCTCTGGCACCGGCTTAACCACGCGGTCCCCTTCCTGTGGCGCTTCCACGCGGTGCATCACGCGGATCGCGAACTCAGCGCCAGTTCCGGGCTGCGTTTCCACACGGGCGAGATCGTGCTCTCGTCGGTCGCGCGGCTGGCCGTGCTGCCTTTGTTGGGGATGACGGTCGGGCAGGTGCTGTTGTACGAGGCCGTGCTGCTGCCGGTGATCCTCTTTCATCACGGCAACGTGGGCGTGCCGGCCGGTGCGGACCGGTGGCTGCGATGGCTTATCGTCACGCCGTGGATGCACTGGGTACACCACTCGGACTACCAGCCGGAGACCGATTCCAATTTCTCCAGCGTCTTTTCGTTCTGGGACCGGATCTTCGGGAGCTTCCGCCTGGTCGCGGATCCGCGGGCGCTGACGCTGGGGCTGGAGGACATGGAGCGCCGGGACTGGGCCACACTGCCGGGGATGGTGGCGATGCCGTTCACGCGGCGGCACGGGCGTCGGCGGGAGCGCTGACATGCCCGATCGGGACGCTCTCCCCCACACGGTTCGCGTCTTTGCCCCGGCGTCGGTTTCGAATCTCGGCTGCGGTTTCGACATCTTCGGGATGGCGCTCGAGGGGATCGGCGACGAAGTCGTCGTGCGCGCCGTGGAAGGGACCGGGATCGTCTCGGTCACGGTGTCCGGCGACGCCGGGCGAGTGCCGACCGACCCCGCCCGCAACGCGGCCGCGCTGGCCGTGGATGGCGTGCTCAACCGCCTGGAGTCGGCGGCGGGTGTTGCGATCCAGGTCCGCAAGGGAATCCCCATGGCGTCCGGGCTCGGCGGCAGTGCGGCGAGCGCGGTCGCGGGCGCCGTGGCCGCCGACGCGCTGCTCGGCGGCAATCTCGACCGGACCGCGCTGCTGGAATGCGCCATGATCGGGGAGCGCAAGGGATCCGGCGCCAATCACGCGGACAATGCCGCGCCATCGCTGATCGGTGGCTTCGTCCTGGTGCTTCCGGGGACGCCCCCACAGATGGTGCAGTTGCCGACCCCCGACGACCTGGTGGTCGCCGTTGCGCACCCCCACATGGAGGTCGAAACGCGACAGGCGCGGATGATCCTGGGCCACACCATCCCGCTCATGGCGGGCGTCCAGCAATGGGGGAACGCGGCCGGGATGGTAGCCGGGTTGTTCCGAGGCGACTGGGAGCTGATCGCGCGGTGCCTCTGCGATGCGGTGGCTGAACCCGTGCGGGGGAAGCTGGTACCCGGATTCGAAAGGGTGAGGGCGAGCGCGGTGGAAGCGGGAGCTATCGGGGCCGGGCTCTCGGGTTCGGGTCCGTCGGTCTTTGCGTTGTGTCGGGGGCGGGACCCTGCGGAGAGGGTCGTGACCGCGATGGCAGAAGCGTTTCGCGACGAGGCCGGTGTCGAATCCGACACGGTGATTTCTGCCGCTCGCGCGGCGGGTGCACGTATCCTGGATCTGAGGATCGGCACCCGCTAGCTCCCGCATGCTGATCAGCACCCGCGAAGTCCCCGGAGGCAGGGAGTGGACCTTCCAGGAGGCCCTCTTTCTCGGCCAGGCCCCGGATGGAGGGCTCTTCGTCCCGGCAGCACTCCTACCCCTGCCGGACGGAGCTCGCGCGGTCCTGCCCACCCTCACCTTCGCCGAGCGGGCCTTCGTGGCCGCACGTCACTTCCTCGGCGACGAAATCAGGGACGACCTCCTCCGCGCGGTGGTTCACGACGCGCTGAACTTCCCGGTTCCCCTGCGCGAAATCGAGCCCGGCATCCACATGCTGGAGCTCTTCCACGGCCCCACCCACGCGTTCAAGGATGTGGGCGCGCGTTTCATGGCTCGCATGATGTCCGCGCTACGTGACGACGACTCGCCCCCGGTTACGATCCTCACGGCCACCTCCGGCGACACCGGCGGCGCCGTGGCCCACGCCTTTCACCGCCTGCCGGGCGTACACGTGGGGGTTCTATACCCCCTGGGCAAGGTCAGCCACCGGCAGGAAGCCCAGTTCGCCGCGCTGGGCGGCAACGTCACGGCGGTGGCCGTCCGCGGCACCTTCGACGACTGCCAGCGTCTGGCCCGCCAGGCGTTCGCCGATCCGGCCCTGACCGCCGCGCTCTCCCTCACCTCGGCCAACTCGATCAACATCGGCCGCCTTCTGCCGCAGACCTTCTACTACATTCACGCCCTGACCGAACTCGCGCAGGAGTCACCGGACAGCGAACTGGTGGTTTCGGTTCCTTCGGGGAACTTCGGCAACCTCACGGCCGGCCTGATCGCGCGCCGCGCGCTCGGAATGTCCCTCGCGCGCTTCGTCGCCGCGACCAACGAGAACTCCGTCGTCCCGGAATACCTTGCCGGCCACGGCTTCCACCCTCGCCCCTCCGTCGAGACGATCTCGAGCGCCATGGATGTAGGTGATCCCAGCAACTTCCGGCGGATTCTGCACCTCTTCGGGGGTGACGGCGGTCGCCCCGGAGACTCGGCGCGATACGGTCCTCAATCGGGCACGTTGCACTCGATTCTCACCGGCTCATCCTGGACGGACTCCCACACCCCGCCACTGCATCCGCGACCTGTGGCAGCGTCGAGGGCTCGCGGTCGACCCGCACACGGCAGTTGGACTACTCGGTCTGCGCCGAGAGATGAAGCGGTGGCCCGGTGCACGCGGCATTGTCCTGGCAACCGCCCACCCCGCGAAGTTCGCGGAGACGGTCGAGCCGCTGATCGGGGAGACGCTGCCGATCCCGCCAGGGATTGCGCGGGTAATGGACCGGCCTGCGAGGTCGATCGAGATTGCGGCGGAACTGGACGCATTGCGCGAGGTTCTGACCCGTGGGTAGGCGCCCGGAATTCGTCACGGATCCGCGAGAAGTAAACTCGCCTTGTCAAAATGTAATGTGTAATTTACAATCCGCCCTGTCCCGTGTCCCTTGGCAAGCGAGCCCATGCTCCAACGCTTCGACGAACGCAACCGCGACCTGATCGTCAACGTCAACGGTAAGCTGTCCCACCGCGACGAGGCGGGCGTAAGTCCCTTCGATTCGGTGGTCCAGGGAGGAGACGCCGTCTGGGAGGGACTCCGCCTCTACGACGGCCGCATCTTCAAGCTCGAAGAACACCTCGCGCGGCTCCGCTCTTCCGCCCTCGCACTCGCCTTCAGCGACATCCCGACCAACGACGAGATCATCGCCGAGATCCGGCGCACCCTGGCCGCCAACGACATGCGCGACGGCGTCCACATCCGCCTGACCCTTACGCGCGGCGTCAAGTATACCAGCGGCATGGACCCCCGCCTCAACCGCGCCGGCCCCACCCTCATCATCCTGGCCGAGCACAAGGCCCCGGTCTACGACCGCTCGGGCCTGCGCCTCGTCACGAGCTCGCTGCGTCGATTCGCTCCCGACGCGCTCGACCCCAAGATCCACCACGCCAACCTGCTCCAGTCCATCCTCGCCAAGATCGAGGCCAACGCGGCCGGTGCCGACGACGCGCTCATGCTGGACCCGCGGGGCTTCATCGCCGAGACCAACGCGACCAACTTCTTCATCGTGACCGGCGGCGGCGTCATGACCGGCCACGCGGTCGCCTGTCCCGAAGGCATCACGCGTGGGATCGTGCTCGAACTCTGCGAGCGCAACGCCATTCCCCACCGGGTCAAGGACCTGTCGCTGACCGAGGCCTACCGGGCCGAGGAAGCCTTCTGCACGGGAACGATGGGCGAACTGGCCGCCGTGACCGAGATCGACGGGCGCACGATCGCCGACGGCCGGCCCGGGCCCATGACCGCACGCCTCAGTGATCTCTTCCGGGATTTGACGGAGAGCTCCGGCACCCGGATCCAGTAGCCGCCAACCGTCCCCGGATAGCAGGGCCGCGGCGTCCAGGTAGTTCCAGGAACCCGTGTGGGCGCTAGTTCAGGATAGATAATAAGTTGAACCATGAGCAGGACGGGTCTCGCACGGGACACACACTACACCGGTGCTGACCGCGTTGGTTCCGGGGGCGAAGGAATGACCGAGTGCCTCGCGCGGCCGGCTCCCTTCCCCTTGGCGCGGCTGCCGCCCAGAGAGCCCGGCCATTGTCTTGCGGCTCACCGCCACGCATGGCCACCTTGCGGTTCATGCCCGAGAGCGATGCGGCCACCACGCCGCACCAGGAGCCGGAGCCAGCCATGCCGTACCGATCCCTCGCCTTTGTCGCCGCTGCGCTGCTCGCCGGCGCCGCCTGCTCGGCGTATCCGCCCCCGCCCGACACGCGGCGCGATCCGGTGGTCGACACGCTGCACGGCGTCGCCATCACCGACGACTACCGCTGGCTCGAGGACCAGGACAGCCCCGATACGCGGGCGTGGATCGCCGAGCAGAACGCCTACGCCGAGCGGATCGTGGGCGACACCCCGCTGCGGCAGGCGCTGGAGTCCCGGCTGCGCGAACTCATGAACGTGCAGGGGGCGCTGTTCCCACGCCGTGCGGGCGACTACGAGTACCTCACCTTCCGCAGGCCCGACCGCGAGGTAGCCGCCATCTACCGCCGGTCCGCACCCGACGAGCCCCAGCGCGACCCGATCGACCCGGGCGGCGACTTAGAGATGGTCATCGACCCGCTCGACATCCACCCGGACGGCACGACGAGCGTGAGCATCCGCGACTTCTCGCCGGACGGCAGCCTCATGATGTACGCGATCCGGGACGGCGGGCAGGACGAGGTCCAGATCCGGATCCGCGACCTCACCACCGGCGAGGATCTGCCCGACCGCCTGCCGAACTTCCTGTACGGGTCGACCTTCTTCGACCCGGAAGGCACGGGCTTCTACTACACGCCGAGGTCGCGGGAATCCGGTCCCAGGGTGCGGCACCACACCCTCGGCGCCGATTTCGCCGACGACATCGAGCTGTTCGGCGAGGGGCACGGGCCGGAGAAGTTCATCAACACCGTGCAGGGCGGCGACGGGAGATACCTGGTCTACACGGTTCGGCACGGGTGGGCCCGCGCCGACGTCTACCTGCACGACCTGCGTTCCGGCGGCGGACCGGAGCCGCTCATCGTTGGCGCGCCGGCCCGCTTCGACCCGCGGTTCGTGCGCGGCGAGCTGTACCTGCTGACCAACGTGGACGCGCCCAACAACCGCGTCATGGCGGTGGACCTGAACCGCACCGATCCCTCCAGCTGGCGCGAAGTGATCGCCGAGACCGACGACCTGCTGATGAGCTACCAGATCATCGGCGACGAGATCTACGCCAACTACCTGCACAACGTGAGCAGCAGGATCGTGCGCTACGATCTGGACGGGACACGGACGGGGGAAATCCCCCTTCCCGAATACCACACGGCGACGCTGCGCCAGTGGGGTGAAGGGGCGGGATTGCTCACCCTCACATCCCCGGTCACACCCTCCCATATCGTCCGGATCGATCTGGGGACGATGGAGACCGAGCCGTGGCTCCCGTCGGCAGTGCCCTTCGACGGGGCGGGCTACGAGGTGAAGCAGGTGTGGTACACGTCGGCGGACGGCACGGTGGCGCCGATGTACGTGGCGCATCGGCGGGGGTACGAACCGGACGGCGACACACCGACGCTGCTGTACGGGTACGGCGGCTTCAACTCCAGCCAGACGCCGCGCTTCAATACGGGCGCCGCAGCCTGGATGGAACAGGGAGGCGTCTATGCGGTGGCGACGCTCCGCGGCGGCGGCGAGTTCGGCGAGACCTGGCACCGGGCCGGCATGCTCGAGAACAAGCCGAATGTTTTCGACGACTTCATCGCGGCGGCCGAGTGGCTGATCGACAACGGCTACACGAACCCGGACCGCCTCGCGATCCGCGGCGTCAGCAACGGCGGGCTGCTCGTCGGCGCGGCGCTGACCAAGCGGCCCGACCTCTACCGCGCAGTCTTCTGCGGCCTGCCCGATCTCGACATGGTTCGCTTCTACCAATTCACCGACTCGAACAACATGCCCGCGCTGCTCGAGTACGGGAACGCGGCCGTCAAGGAGGAGTTCGACGTGCTGCGGACGTTTTCGCCATACCAGAATGTGCGCGATGGCGTGGCCTACCCGGCGGTGATGCTGACGCAGGGCGATCTCGATACGCGCGTGCCGCCGCTGCAGGCGCGGAAGATGACGGCCAGGCTGCAGGCGGCCACCAGCTCCGGGCTGCCGGTGATCCTCGACTACGATCCGCGCACCGGGCACGCGGGCGGGCGGACGTTCAGCAGGAACGTGCGGAATTCTGCGATGGAGCTGGCCTTCCTGCTGGGCCAGCTTGGCGTGGAAGGAGAGGTGGTCCAATGACGCGCCGGATTTCGGGCCTTGTTTTCTTCGCGGCGTTCGCGTTCGCGCCTGCGCCGCCCCTCGGCGCCCAGTGCGACGACTGCGTGTTCCCTGGCGAGGAATGGAAGGTGGTGCGCGGGGCCCAGCTCGCGGAGCACGGCTGGGACCGCGAGACGCTCTCGCGCGCTTCCGCCTTCCTGCGGGACAGCGCCAACTCCACCGGGGTGGTGGTCGCGCACAAGGGCCGCGTCGTCTTCACCTTCGGCGACATCGAGGAGCTGTCGTATCTCGCATCGGTGCGCAAGAGCATCCTGGCGATGCTGTACGGGCACTGGGTCGAGAACGGCGTGATCGACCTAGACGCCACGATGGCGGACCTTGGTGTCGACGATGTCGGCGGCCTCCTTCCGATCGAGCGGCAGGCCACGGTCGACCATCTGGTCACGGCGCGCTCCGGAGTCTACCACCCCGCCTCCAACTCCGGCGACAACCTGGCCGAAGCGCCCGAACGCGGCTCCCAGCAGCCCGGCACCTACATGCTTTACAGCAACTGGGACTTCAACGCCGCGGGGGCCGTCTTCGAGCAGCTAACCGGTCGGGACATCTACGATGAGGCGCAGGCCCAGCTCGCCATCCCACTGGGCTTCGAGGACTGGGACCGGTCGGCACAGCGAAAGAGCGGCAACCTGAGCGTCTCGCGAAACCCGGCGTACCACTTCTGGCTCTCCACGCGGGACATGGCTCGCATAGGCCACCTCATGCTCAACGAGGGGTCATGGAACGGTGAGCAGGTGATCTCGCAGGACTGGGCGCGGCGGATCGTCAGCGTCGTCACACCGCTTGAGGAGATGAACCCGCCGCGCAGGCGCGACGGCCACTTCGGGTACGGCTACATGTGGTGGGTCTTCGACGGGCCTCGGGTGAGCGGCCCCTTCGAGGGCGCCTACACCGGGAGCGGCGCGGTCGGCCAGTGGATCAGCGTGTTTCCGGCCGTCGACCTGGTGATCGCGCACAAGACAAAGTCCGCCTACGGGCGCTCCACCGGCACGCGCACATGGCAGCGGCTCGTGGAGTTGCTGTTCGAGGCGCACGGGGTGGAGATGGTCGGGCTGTATCCGTGGGCGCGGGAGGAATAGTAAACTTGGCATTACTTTGTGTCATGTTTGGCTTACATGTCGTCGGTGTGGGGATCACACTTTGAATCTTGGTTTTGCAATTATCGCATTGTGATCCGCGGGACTGGATTGTCCGTGTCGCCAATCGTCCGCTCGAAGCGAGGAACCACCACACCTGAGGTTTCAGATGAACGCCGCAGACCACAACCTCGCTATTCTGGGTGAGACGCTGGAAACGATCATCCGCGAGACCTTCAGCCACATGGCCTTCACGGATGTCAGGGTCTCCGCCAAGGAAACCTACTTTGGGGACGACATGATGATCGAGATCGTAGCTTTCTACCAAGGGGACATGGCACAGTTGCATGGGCCAGAGTCCGGGCGATGCCGACTTGCAGCGAGCGGCGAGCACAATCTACTACGCCGTTTTTCACAGCTTGGCCAGGTCGTGCGCTGATTCCCTGATCAACGAAGAAGAACTCGGGTCGCACTCGGGGGCTTGGCTACGGACCTATCGGGCCCTGGATCATGGCAGGGCAAGGCAGTCGAGGACCGGATTGGCGCTACGCAGCAGGTCATCCGCCGTTTCGAGTCCGAGCCTGTTCGAGACCGCCAGGCCTTCGCGGCGCACGCTCTGTTCAAGCGCCGACCCTCCGCTGATCGACACGCTCGGGAGCGGCAGGAATACGACAACTACCCCGGCATCCTCCTGAAAAGCCGCAGCAGCGACCAGAAAGCCAGCGCGTACATCAGGGCGCCGAGCAGGAACGGCGCCCCGGGCAACTCGATCGGGGCATTCTCCGACGTGAAGTAGCTGAACAGCCCGGCCGTGAAGATGAGCGGTGCCAGAATGCTGGTCAGGCTCATCAGCGACGTGATCCCGCCCTGCACCTTGCCCTGGTCCTCGGAAGGCACCGCGCCCGCGACCAGGCTCTGGATCGCCGGCCCCGCGACGCCGCCGATGGAGCCGAAGACGATGAACGCGAACAGCATCCACCCCGCCGTCGCGAGCCCATACCCCAGATAGGTGATCACGGCGGTGACCAGCCCGTAGAGAATCGCGCGGCGCTCCCCCAGCCACCCCACAATCGGCCGCACCAGTCCCCCCTGGACAATGGTGGCCATCAGTCCCACCAGCATCAGCGAGAAGCCGTTCATCTGCTCGTCCCAACCGAACTTGTGGCCCGTGTAGAGCACCCAGACCGTCTCAAGCCCCCTCTGTGCCAGCACGACGAACACGAACACCATCGTCAGGCCCGCGACGAGCGGGTAGGACCCGAGCACATACAGGCTCCCCACCGGATTCGCCTTCGCCCAGCTGAAGGAACCCCGCTTTTCCGGCGGCAGGGATTCGGGGAGGACAAAGAAGCCGTAGAGCCAGTTCACCAGGGCGAGCCCGGCCGACACGAAGAACGGCAGACGCAGGTCGATGCCTCCGAGTATGCCGCCCAGCGCCGGGCCGAAGATGAAGCCGAGCCCGAAGGCCACCCCGATCAGCCCGAAGTTGCGCGCGCGATCCTCCGGGGCCGAGACGTCGGCGATATAGGCGTTGGCGGTGGTGATGCTCGCCCCCATCACCCCGGCGATCAGCCGTCCCGCAAAGAGCCATCCCAGCGTGGGTGCAAAGCCCATGATGATGTAGTCCACACCGAGACCGAACAGCGAGATGAGGATCACGGGCCTGCGTCCCACGCGGTCCGACAGCGAGCCCAGCAACGGCGCGCAGATGAACTGGGTCAGGGCGTAGGTCGAGGCGAGAACGCCGAACCAGCGGCCGGCCTGGGCCGTGCTTCCCCCGGCGAACTCCTTGATCAGTTCGGGAAGAATAGGGATGATGATGCCGATCCCCAGCACGTCGATGAATACCGTGATGAGGATGAAGATCATCGCGGCCTGGCGCCGCTGTCCGCCTACCTTCACACCGAACCTCCCAGGGATGTCGCAACCGAACGCATAATCTATGGACTTCCACGCCTTCGAAAGTGAAGCGCGCCGGGTCTTCGATGAAATCCCCGAACGCTACCGCGACGGGGTGGACGGCCTGACCGTGCACCGCAGGGCACTCCGACACCCCCGCTTCCCCGGGATCTACACGCTGGGCGAGTGCGTGACCGAGTCCTATCCGTCGAGTTGGGAGGGACCCGAAACAGTGCGGTCGACGGTCCTCCTGCACTGGGGTTCCTTCCGCGCGCTGGCCGGAGTCGATCCAACCTTCGACTGGGCGGAGCAGATCTGGGAGACGCTGACCCACGAACTGCGCCATCACCTTGAGTCGCTCGCGGACACCGACGACCTGCAGGGGGTCGACTACGCGATGGAGCAGACCTTTCAGCGGTACGAGGGTTTGGACTTCGAGCCGGGCTACTACCGGCACGGTGACCGGATCGGACCGGGGATCTTCGCCGTCGAAGACGAGGTATACATGGAACAGACCTGGAAGACGGCCGACTTCGAGCGGGCGGACGGGATCCGCTTCACATGGGCGGGGCGCAGCTACGAGATTCCGCACCCACAGGTGCTGGGCGACCTCCACTTTGTGCGGATCGTGGACGGGGTTCCGGCGCCTCCGTACCTTGAACTCGTCCTGGTTCGCCGGTCGTCCTGGATGGAGCGTGCGCGTGCGACGCTGCGCCGGACCGGGTTGGACATCTACGAATCGGATGCGGTCGCACGCGAAATCGGAGAATCGGCATGATCGGTCAGGGGTCAGTGAAGAGCAGAACAGCCATCCGGCCCTCGGGAAGGCGTTCCCCGATGTGGGTACTGGCAATCGCGGGAGCACTCGCCACCGCCGCGGCCGGATGCGCCTCCGGGGGTGGGAGCGGCTCGAATGAAGACACCGCTCCGCTGCCTCCGGAGCGTCGAAACGTCTTGCGTGTGGCGGGCTACCAGGCGGTCGAGATGTACAACGAAGCGGGCGTGGGGGTCCGAACCCTCGATGTAGCGGCCGGGACGGTGTGGAGCGTAGTGGGCGGGGTCTATGCCCAAATGGAGATTCCGGTGGAGCAATCCGACCCGCGCCTCATGCAGCTCGGCACCCCGGGTTACGCCGCCAGGCGCATCGAGGGGGACCGGATGAACACCTTTATCGACTGCGGTTCGAACCTGGCGGGCCCGATGGCCAACCAGTACGACATCACGCTCTCCGTGGTTACCAGGCTCACGTCGAAGGGGCCGGAAAGCACCGAGATCCTGACCATGATCGACGCCTACGGCCGTCCCCGCGCGGTCAGCGGCAACCCGATCCACTGCCAGTCTCGGGGTGTGCTCGAACAGCGGGTCGCTCAGCGTATCGCTGAGGCTCTCGGGAAGGAGCCCTGAGGGTTCAGCAGGAGAGACAGGTGTGGTTGTTCCTCGAGCCCAGTTCTTCGAGCAGGGCTACCGTGGCCGGGAAGGGCTGAAGGCGCTGGATGGGGCCGTTCGCCATGTCCGCGGTGGTCTGGCCCCGGCGGCTTATCACGGTGACGTCGGCGCCCTGGTCCACCAGGTATAGCACGAGTTCGTTGTCCCCCCGCGACGCGGCATGGTGCAGCGCCGTGTAGGCGTTGGCGTCGCGCGCGTTCACGTCCGCACCGCACTCCTCTACCAGGAACCTGACCGCCGCCAGCCAGTTGTCGGGCACGTGGCGGTGCGCGTTGCCAGCGAACGACTGACCGTACCCGACGCCTGACGCCGCGTGGATGGGATGGATCGCGGGACCCCCCACCGGTACCGGAGGGAGCCCGGAGGGGTCCAGTTCTTCGGCTTCGTCCGTCCCGTCTTCGGAAGGCGGCGGCCGACGACGTCGCTGCGGGGGCTTCATCGTCGGGATCCCGGGATCGGCGCCGTAGTCCTTGAGGAGTCGCATCGCATCGATGTCGAGGGCGTAGGCCGCCCTCCAGAAGGGGGTCGCACCCTGGAGGTTGATCCCGCTCCCCCGCAGGACCCCGAAGGTGTACTCCATGTACCAGAGGTGACTCTTCAGGCGAACGTTGGGATCCGCGCCGGCCTCGAGCAGGGCTTCCAGCATCTCCAGGTGGGTCGTTTGCTGGAGCAGGTGCTCCGTGGGGTGTGAATACGACGCCCGAGGCGCCCACTGCCGCTCCAATACCGCAAAGAGCGGCGTGGTGCCCGCGAGGCTCGCAAGGTTCGGATCGGCGCCACGCTCCAGGAGGAGCATGGCCAGGTCGAACTGGCCGTTCACGGCCGCCATGAGCAGCGGTGTCGTCTGATCGCCCCCCGAAGGCTGATCGATATCGGCACCGCGCTCGAGGAGAGTCGTCGCCGCGTAGACGTGCCCCTGTCTGACCGCGTGAAGGAGCGGGGTCAGGCCGCCCCAGCCGCCGACCATCTGGGCATAGGACATGGGACGGGGCGCCTCGTCCTCTTCCTCCGCCTCAGCGTCCGGGGCCGCCGGTCCGGCTTGGTCCTCGGACTCGGACGCTTCCCCGGACTCGGTCGCGCCCTCGGTCTCGGGCACCTCCTCCACCGTCTCTTCGGCGCCCTCGCTCCCGCCCTCACTGTTGCCCGAGGGCTCCGCGGCACCTTCGGCTTCGTCTTCCTCCTCGCCCTCCTCCGCCCTGCCGTCATTCGCAGGATCGGGCACGTCGGGCCACTTGCGCTGGATCTCGCGGGAAGCGTCCATGGCGGCCTGGACCTGGCTCGGGGTCGGCTGCCACTCGGGACCGCCGCCTTCCTTTTCCTTGAAGGCGGCCAGGAACTCCGAGATTCGCCTCTCGGCGGCGGCGTCCGCCCTCGCATGCGTATCGGCATCGACCGAATGAGCCGTCAATGAAGGATCGGCGCCGGCGCGCAGCAGCACCTCGATAGCCGCGACGCGGTTGTTGGCAGCCGCGAAGATCAGGGGCGTCTGGCCCCAGGCGCCCTCGCGGCCGTTCACGTCCGCACCGCCCTCCACCAGCGCCGCGATCACTCCCGGGTCGCCGGACGCGCCGGCGAGGTGCAAGGGCGCAGCTCCCGAGTTGGTGGTGAGGGCATTGGGGTCGCTCCCGGCGCGCAAGAGCTTCACCAACACGGCTTCGTTCGCGGCGCGCGCGGCGAGGTGCAGCGGCGTGTAGTGGCCGATCCGCGTCCCGGCATCCACCCTTGCGCCGGCGTAGAGAAGCACTTCGCACAGCGACTCGTCGCCGCGCTCGGCAGCCCAGTGGAGCGCGGTCATCCCGTCGCCTTGGGGGGCGTTCACGTCGGCGCCCTCACGCAGCAACCGCCGCACGGCCTCCAGGTCGCCGCGCTGGGCGGCGTCGGCGACGGGGGAGTCGGCGTCGGGTGCTGCAGAGCCCACATGCCCCGCCGGTGCGCCTTCCGCCCCCGCCAGCAACCACGGCAACACCGCCACGCCCAGCCACCGCCTCAACACGGGTCCGCGCCAGCGCCCCCGCGACCCCCGCCGCCTCACGGCCCCGCCGTCACGTCCAGCGAGAACTCGCCCGTCGCGTCCCCGAACTGCTCCATGTCGTCGTGGCCGAGCCTGTGCAGCAACGTCGTGAACACGTTCGCCATCGGCGTCCCCGCTTCGGCCCGGAGGTGCACTCCACCGTCCAGCTGACCGTTCGCGCCGCCCATCACCACCAGCGGGCAGCGGCGGTGGTTGTGCAGGTTCGCGTCACCCATCGGCGAGCCCCAGATGATCATGGACCGGTCGAGCAGGCTCGCATCGCCGTCCATCGTCTCTTCGAGGCGCTCCAGGAAGTAGGCCATCTGCCCCGTGCGGTACTGGCAGATCCTGTTGAACTCCATGATCGCCTTCTCCCGGCCGCCATGGTGCGAGGCGGGGTGAAAGCCGCGCTCGGACCCGCTCTCGGGGAAGGTGCGGTTGGAGGCGTCGCGTCCGGTCTTGAAGGCCACCACGCGCGTCGCGTCGGTCTCGAAGGCGAGCACCTGCAGGTCGAACATGAGGCGCATGTGCTCGGAGAACGAATCCGGCACACCCGGCGGCGCGCCGGGCAGCTCCCGCTCCTCGCCGCTGGTGTTGCGTGCCTCGACCCGGGCGATCCGGCGCTCGATCTCGCGCACGCTGTCCAGGTAGCGATCGACCCGGTTCAGGTCCACCGACCCAAGCTGCCGCCTCAGACCCGACACCTCCTCGGCCACCCAGTCCAGGATGCTCCCGTGGGTGCGCCGGCGCCGCGCCCGCTCCTCCGGGCTCCCACCGGCCCCGAAGAGCATGTCGAAAGCGGTCCGCGGGTTGCGGATCATCGGCAGCGGGGTGGTGGGCGACGACCAGCTGATCGAGTCCGTGTACGCGCACGAATAGTTGTAGTCGCAGCCGCCGCCCTTGTCGGTGCGCTCGATGCAGAGCTGCAGCGAAGGCAGCGCGGTCTCCTGGCCGAACCGCTGTGCGTGCAGCTGGTCCAGGGACGTGCCGCACAAAAGATCCGACCCCTGCGTCTGCCTGGGGTGCGACTGCGTGAGGAACACCGCGCTTGAGCGGAAGTGGTCGCCCCCCACCTCCTGTGCCGCAAAGGCTTCCGCCATTCGCACGTCGGTGTTGGAGACGATCGTCATGTGATCGCGCCACGGCTCGAGCGCCTTCAGGACGTTGGCGTCGCTCAGCTCGAAGTCGCGTCCCACCGCGGCCGGGGCGAAGAGATTCTGCTCGGCGCCCCATTCGTTGCATCCGGCAACCCCGTGCACCTCCTCGATGCAGATGAGCCGGGTCGGCTGCTCCGCACGCGTACCCGCGCGGAGACGGCCCGCCGGAACCATCGCGTCCAGAAGCGGGAGTGCCACGGTCGCGCCGACCCCGCGGAGAAAGGTGCGGCGACCTACTGTCCTGCCTGTCAGAAAGTGCATCTGTCCTCGGGGGTCGGGTCCTCTTTCCTGGGGCCCGGGGTTGTCAGGACCCGGTGCCGTCGCCGTCGCCATCCGCGGCTGACTGCTTCATCCGGAAGGCCACACTGCCGGTTACCCCAAGAATGAAGGAAGATATCCGGTAGTCGTTTTCCGCCGCCTCGGCCGCGATCGCGCGGACCGCAGGCTGGTCCCGATAATCTATCGCGCGCCCCAGCGCGTACGCCATGAGACCCTCGGTGAACTGCCGCACAATCGGGACCGGCCGCTTGAGCAGGACACGGGACAGGTCGCCCGGCGTCTCGATCTCCGTGCCGTCGTAGTAGGTGCCGCGGGTGTCCAGTTCCGCCCCGTCCTCGCGGACCCGCCACCGGCCGGTGACATCGAAGTTGTCGAGGGCCAGCCCGATCGGATCGATGAAGTTGTGGCACGACGCGCAGCTCGGGTTCGTGCTGTGCATTTCGAGACGCTCCCGCGTGGTCAGCGGCTTGCCCTCGATCGAGCTCTCGGTCTCCTCCAGGTCCGGGATCCCGGGCGGCGGCGGTGGCGGCGGCGCGCCCAGCAGAACCTCCATCACCCACTTGCCGCGCAGTACGGGCGAGGTCCGGTTCCCCAGCGACGTCTGCACCAGCACGCTCCCGTGGCCCAGAATGCCGCGCCGGCGGTCGTCCGGGTATGGGACCCGCCGGAACTGCTCGCCCTGCACTCCCTCGATGCCGTAGTGCCGGGCCAGGCGCTCGTTCACGAAGGTGTAGTCGGCCCGCAGCAGTTCGAGCAAACTGCCGTCCTCGCGCACGAGGTCGTGGAAGAAGACCTCCGTCTCGCGGCGCATCGCGCCGGCCAGCTGGGTGCTGTAGTTGGGAAACCGGAGCGCGTCCGGGGTGACCTTGTCCACGTCCTGCAGTCGCAGCCACAGCGACGCGAACCGTGTGGCCAGCGCCTCGGCGCGCGGATCGGCCAGCATCCGCAGAGCCTGAGCCTCCAGCACGGCCGGGTTCGAGAGCGAACCGTCGCGCGCGGCGGCCAGCAGCTCCGCGTCGGGCGCCCTCCCCCACAGGAAAAACGACAGACGGGCCGCGAGGTCCCCGGGGGCCACCGGAAAGATCTCGCCGGGCTGCACGTCGGCAGGTTGGCTTTCCATGCGGAAGAGGAAGTGGGGGGATGAAAGGACGGCTTCCAGCGACGTCCTCACCCCTGCCTCGAACCCGCCGTCCTCGCTTCCGAGGCGGTAGAAGTCGAGAAGGTCGCCCACCTCCTCGCCGTCGAGATCGCGGCCGTAGGCGTCGGCCGCCAGCCTCGCGACGATCTCGCGGGCACAGGGCAGTTCCTCGGCGGCGGTCGTGGGACGGCACGAGAAGATGCGGCGGCGCGCATCGAAGTCCGAAACGCCGGTCGGGTTGTGCGGCCCCTCCACCGTCAGGCTCATGAGGTGCGGAAGCGATGTCGTGCCGTAGCTCGTCTCGGTCCCGGTGAGCGACCAGTCGTGCGGCCGGATCAGGTCCTCGTAGGGGCCCTCCATGCGGCGGACGAACGCGGCCACGAGGCGGTGCTCGCCTGCGCGGATCAGGACCGGTTCCGTGCGGACCGGGAAGCCCTTGCGGCCCTGGAAGTCGATGTTGCCGCCGTAGCGAACCAGCGCGAGGCGCTCGCCGTTCACCGAGATGTCGATGTCGTGGAAGCGCTCCCCCCATCCCGACATGAACGTCATCTCGAAGGTGTATTCGCCATCGGCCGGGAAGGAGTGCAGCGCGCTGATGCCGCCGCGCGTGCCGAACGGCGCGCCTTCGACGCGCTCCCACTCGTGCTGCGAGACGGTGGGCGGGTTGGTGTAGGTGACGGTGGTGGGCGCCGCGTCGCGGTCGCCGACCGCACGGCGCGCGATCTCGCTGGCCGCGGCCAGGTAGGCGTCCATGAGCGTGGGCGACAGGGTCTGCGATGTGGCGATGTTGTCGAAGCCGGCAGTGATCTGGTCGGCGGGCAGCCATTCTTCCGGGTCGACGGTGAGGCCCAGAAGGTCGTATACGACGCGGGCGTACTCGGCCCGGTTGAGGCGCTGGAAGGGGCGCGTGCCGGCGTAGGGGCGGATGGCGGCGGCCTCGTCGACGATGTCTTCCAGCGTCTCGGCGAGCGCGGCGAGTGTGTCGGCCGAGGGTCGGCGGGCTCCGGGCGGCGGCATCATGCCTGCGCGCAGCTTGCGGATCATGCGCTCGGCGGTCTCGGCGTAGTCGTCCGCGCCGGCGACGTCGAAGCCGACCAGCGAAAGGTTGCCGCGGAAGCTGCGCTCGTTGTGGCAGCGGGTGCAGTAGCGTTCGACGACCTCGGTGAGGGCGGCGGGGGTGACGGGCGCGGAGAGCGACTGGGCGGGGGCGGGGAGAGCCGGGACGGACCCGGGGAGCGGGCGCAGCACCGCGTCGGGTGTCCCGCCGGTCCCGGCCACCAGCAATGCGCCGCCCAGAGCGGCGAGTAGGATAGCGTCTCTCATTGGCGTTCGTCCCAACCTCGTGCCGGCAAACTTGTCACAATGCCAAGGTAGGAACGCTCGCCGAGTCCGTCCATTGCCGGAGACACTCCCGGTGCCGCACCGCCAGGCACGCGATGCCGGTCTCACACGGCTTGGAGGGATCCGGCCCTTGCCGTAGCTTGGGGTCACCCCACCGGCAGGACGTAAACCGATGAAGGAACGACCTCAAGCGACGAGCGCTGCGGCCTGGCGGCGCGGCCGGGGTGACCCCACCCCGTGGCTGATGCGTCCCGTGCTGCCGCCACTGGAGGAGTACGCGGCCGTTCCGTCATTCAGGAAGAGGGCGCCGCTCGATGCTCATGCCATCCGCGCCCTATGGCATGAGCACATGTCCGGCAGTCCCGTTCGCATGGACCGGGAAGCCCTCCGCATGCGGCGCTGGATGCGTACCGACAGGGATGGGGTCCTCACCCCCGACGAGGAAACCGCGCTGCACGATTTCTTCGAGGCCCTGCGCGGCATCGATCTCTTCGCCTTTCGCCAGAGCTGCGGTGCGTCGATCTACGAGATCGCTCGCGTGATGCACATCATCGAATGCCGGGCCCACTATGCGGTCGGCTGGATGCGCCAGTACCTCTACGAAGACTGGGATGACGAGTGGCGGGCCGGCTGACGCTGGAGCTGTCCGGTGCGCACGGCGCCGCCCTCGCCGACTTCAGAGGAGTGATTCAAGAGCTGCTGGTGCGGGACTGGTCCACGCTTGTACTTGGCGGCGGCACGGTCCTCGCCATGCACTGGAACCACCGGCATAGCACGGACCTCGACTTCGTGGTGGAGGAGGACGAGCCCCCGGAGGCCGGCACATTGCGGGACAGGCTCGAAGCGCTTCAGCGCCAGGGCCGGATTGATGTCTGGCGATACGCAAGACGGCGATCGGTGATGCTGACGGCTGGCGGCGTAAGGCTGTCGTTCGTGTTTGAGGGCGTCGACGCAGACGTCTCCACCGAGGGCCGCACCGCGATGGGCGTCAGATGCGAGTCACCCGGCAGCATTCTGACGAGAAAGCTGTTCGGGAGGGTTCTCGATTCCGGGCAGATGGTGTCCAGGGACTTCTATGACTTCGCCTGGGCCGCACTGCACCGTCCGCCGCTTTGGACGCAGGTGAGCGGGCGTCTGCTCCCGGAGGAGCGCGGCCGGCTTGTGCGCGAATGTCGGTCGATCGCGCGATCCCGTAAGGGACGGCGAACCGGCCGGCCCGTATTGAGGCCGAGTGATCCGGGGCTGGCCCGGAATGTCTGGGTCACCTGTGCGCAACTCCTGGAGGTGGGCTCCAGCACGTGAATTGCGGTTCTCTTGCGGGGTGTCCCTACGCGGAAGTGCCCAAGAGATGCGCATTCCGATACTTAACATAGGTGTTTAGTAAGTCAGTGCATGCGTTCATCCGTCAAGCCACGGCGCAGGCAACCTCACAGTTTAGTAAACATCTTTGTTAAGTGTTTCGGCATGTGCATCACCAGAGCGCCAGCAACGCCCCCGCCCGGTTCACAATCCGCCCCTCCAGTGCCGTGAACAGCCCGGCGCCGTCGGTAATCAGCGAGGTGGCCACCACGCCGCGCCGCACCCCAGCCGCCTCGTAGGCCCGTCGCGCGGCGGCGTCATCGCCCTCGATCTCCGCCACCACACCCTGCAGGTAGCGCACCAGGCGCACGTCGGGCTCGTAGGGCCGGCCCTGTCCCAGCGACTCGGGCCATAGCAGCGCGGCCTCCAGGTGTTCGCGAGCGCTCGCCGGGCGTTCGGCCTCCAGTTCGTCGAGCGCTGCGGCCATGTGCGCCAGCTCGTAGAGGCGGTGGCTGTCCCGCGCGTTCTCGGACGGGAGCACATGCGTCTCGGCCAGCACCTCGATCGCCTCGGCGGAACGATCCACGCCGAGCAGGCCGCGCACATGCAGAAGCGCGAGGTTGAAGTCGCCCGGGAAGTCCCCGCGCGCCTGCCCCGACAGCGCCACGGCCTCGTCCCACGACCCGGCGTCCTGGGCGTGCCGGATCAGCGCGATGCGCAGGAGGCGGTCCTCCGGATCGAGCTCCACGGCGCGGGCCAGGTCGCCGCCCGGGTCGCGTCCCCGCGCCTCCTGCAGCAGATAGCCGCGCGCCGCGTACGCCGCCCCGTAGTCGGGCTCGTCGCCCAGGGCGGCCAGGGTCGCGGCGGCTTCGTCGTCGCGGTCGAGCGCCCAGAGGTTGAGGCCGAGCAGGTAGCGCCACGACCAGTGGTCGCTCTGCTCCGCGGCCCAGCGCAGGACGGGCAGTGTCTCGGTGCGGAAGGGGAAGACGAAGGCGAGATCATCGTCCGACGGCGCTCCCAGTCCGGAAGCGTCGCGCCGTAGGTGCGCGCGCCACGCGGTCGAGAGCGGCCCGCCACCGAGTTCGTCGGCCAAGTCCAGCAGCGCGAGGGCGTCATCCTCCAGCCCGAGGTTCGCGTAGCCGATCGCCAGTTCCACGAGCGACTGCTCGGGATACTCGCTCCGCATTCCCTCGATCAGCGCACCCTGGCTGCCGCTGCCCGGCCCTGCCAAGTAGCGCTCGGACAGGACGAAATGATGAAGCGGATCGATGCCGAGGAACTCTGACCGCGCCCTTTCGGCCGACGCCCCGTCGCCGGTCCGGCGCCCCGCCACCGCCAGCAACTGCCACCCCGGCACGCTGTACCGGTCGGACTCGATCGCGAGTTCGGCGTACCGCTCTGCCTCGTCCCACTCCCCCGCCCCGGCCATGATCTCGGCCAGCTGCACGTATGCCGCCGCCCGGAACGCCACCGAGCGCGCCGCCCACCCGAATGCGTCACGCGCATCGGCCTCCATGTCCAACGCCCGGTACAGGTTCCCGGCCAGGAAGTTCGCCTCGGCGTCGTAGGTGTCGAGCTGGAGCGCCCGGCGCGCATACTCGAGCCCCTCTTCGTAGCGGGCCGCCCTCAGCGCCAGGCCACCCAAGCCTAGCAGAACCCCGCGATTCCACGGCTCCAGCAAGGCAGCCTCTTCGTAAAGCCCTCGCGCCTCGGCGTGTTGCCGTCCCTTGGCCAGCTCCCGCGCCTCGAAGACCAGGCGGTCGGCCTCGGGAATGGAGGACCACGCCGCCGGATCCACTTCGAACGGCCGGTCCAGCATCCGTTCGGACGGATCGGAGCTGTAGTCGAGATCCAGTTCCGGCAACGCCACCCGGAAGGGGTCGTCGGCCGCGACCTCGAATGTGGCTTCGAAAGGTTCCAGCGCGGCCACATCGACCGTCACGGTGGCAACAAGATCGTCGCCGGACCACACCTGCAGCGGGGCGTCGACATCGCCGAACGCGTTGACCGCCACCCGCAACTGCGACCCCTCCCGCTCCACATGCATCGCTCCTTCCCGCGACACGTCGGTCAGGCCTCCGATTCCCTCCACCGGGAACCAGGTCTCGGTCCAGCGGCTCGCCGACACCGGATCGAAGGCGGCCTGCGTGACCGGGTTGCGATGGTCGCCGGGCTGGTATTGCACGAAGAGCCGCCCGGCCTGGAACTCGACGTACTGGCCGTCCGTGTCGGTGAGGAGGTCCTCCCAGATGCCGCCGGCGCGGGACAGCGCCCACAGCCACATCTTCTGCCCGGGCATGTCCTCGTAGCGGGCCCAGTGGCCCCAGCCGTAGTCGTCGTCGTGGTAGTAGCCGCCGAAGAAGTCGTTCAGCTCGCCGACGACGTGATAGGACTTGTTTCCCCCGAAGGCGTTGTTGCGATAGAGCGGCAGGAAGCGGCCCTCTTCGTCGATCGGCCAGGGGCGCTCCCGGCCCGGGTGCTCCAGGTAGGACCCGCCGGGCACGAAGATCTCCAGGTCGTCCTGCGCGAAGGCCGCCGCGGTCATCCAGTTGTAGTACGGTTGCTCCAGCGGCATCGGGTTGTACCAGAGCGCGTGGGTCTCGAAGTAGGCCTTGTCGGGCGGCAGCCGGATCTCGACCCGCCAGTGCGTGCGCGACGGCAGGTCCATCGCGCCGACGAAGGTGCTCACGCTGCCGTCGTCGTTCTCGCGCACCGCGTAGTCGACCGGGGTTGCGGTCGCCGGGGTGTGGCCGATGACGCCGAAGTTGAACTCGACGCCGCCCGAGGTCCACGGTCCGCGCAGCGCGATGTCGCGGAATTTCATGACCTCGTTGCGGTAAATGAACTCGTGCCCCGATTCCTTCACCACCGCGCCCCACACCTTCCCGCCCACTTCGGGAAGGATGAATACCTCGATGAGGTCGTTCTCCATCTTCACAACCTTCCACTCCCGCGGTTCCGAGGTCGCGGAATACCCCTCGAAGGTGTGGTAGGGGTACAGCCGGCGGTCGGTGGCCAGGATCGGGATCGGGTTGGGGTCCGAGAATGGGTATGTGTCGAGGACGCGGGTCTCCTCGGTGATGCGGGCAGGCGGCGGGGAGCCGGGCTCGCAGGCGAGGGCGACAAGGAGGGTCGTGGCGAGCACGAGTGAACGGCGCGGTGCGGCGGAGTAGCGAGAGCGTGGCATGGCGATCCGGTTCGGCGGGGTTGGGTGGGATTGGGGAATGTAAGGTTTGTGACTTCGGAAGCGGATTCGCTGGCCGGAGTGGTCGGCTCGGGTGCGGGGTTCGGCGACCGGGTGGCGGGCGCCGGGGGCGCGACGCCCGGTGCTGCGCCGACCGCGACCCGGAGGCGGGGAGACGTGCACAGCTGACCGCGAAAAACGGCCTACCTCGCTTCCTCCGCCGCGGACTCGGCCGCTACCTCGGTGGGGGCCGCCACCTCGGGCCGAAACGCCAGGCATCGGAAAACGCCGACGGTCCCGCGTTGCCCGCTCGACGGCACCCCGGGCGGTGTCGTTTGTCAGCGACTCAACTCCGACAGCTTCGCTCTCGCCTGCTGCGCCGGCTCGTAGTCTTCGTCGGCGTTCTCCCACACGGCAAGCGCACTCTTCAGGTGCTCCACCGCCGTCCGGGTGTCCCCCTGCGTCTCCATCAGCAGCGCCATCTCCAGGTGCGCGAGCGGATCGGCCGGAACCAAGCGCAACGCTTCCCGCAGCTCGGCTTCCGCTTCGTCCAGGGAGCCCGCCCGGCGCAGCGCGCGTCCCGCCCCACGGTAGTAGCGCCCGTCCGGCGGACGGAAGCGAATTCGCATCTTCCCATGGAAGTTGAACTTACGAGATTGGACGGGCGGATTCCAGCCGTTTGACTCCCGCCGGTTGCGGATCTAGCCGCGAGACCGTCTGCGGGCTTCCAGCGCCTTCCGAAGCTGTCCTTCGTCGGCCTTCTGATAACACTGAAGCACCGTCTTGGCCGTCTTCCAGCCGCCCAGCTCACACAGCACCTTGAGCGGCTGGTCCATCAGGTCGCTGGCGAACTTCCGCCGAAGCGAGTGCCAGCCCCTTCCCGGCTTGGGCTCCAGCCCCGCCAGCCTCTCGGCTCTGACCCACCACGCTTGCGCCAGCGCGGATCCCATGCACTTCGACGGACTCTTGGGCGCCGGCATCACCGGAGCTTCCCCGGGTCCGGGGCTGCGCCTCCACGCGTCTTCGAGAACTTCGAGCGCCTCGGCGGTAACGGGCGTCACGTGCTCGTGCCCCGACTTGTCGTGCTCGGCACGCCAGAGGATGTTCCCTCCCTCGAAGGAGACGTCGGACCACCGAAGTTGGCAGATGGCACCGATGCGGTGGCCGGTTTCGTGCGCGAGCACGAGCGCGACGCGGAACCGCCAGTCCACCCGCCCGGAGACTTCCAGCAGCGCCCGGTACTCCTCCTCCGTGAGCACCACCCGGGTCGGGTTCTTCTCCGTGGGCTTCCTGAGGCCCTTGAGCGGGTTCCTGTCGAGCAACAACCGGCCCTGCTCGTCCCTCGACCTCGCGGCCCAGTTGAGAACCGCGATCAGGAACTTCAGGTCGTATTCGACCATCCGGTCGCTCACGGGCCTGCCGCTCGGTCCGATCCTGCCCGCCCGCCGCTCCCTGATGAAGCGGTCCCAGTCCCTCTGTGACAGGGTGGCCGGGTCGCGGTTCCGTCCGAAGAAACGGAGGAACATGCGCGTGGCGGTCCGGTCGTAGCGACGAGATTTCCAGCCCTTGGTGGGCGTCACCTCCTCGCCGTAGATGTCAAAAAGCTCGCCCAGCTTGAGTGGCTCGGGCTCGGCTTCCTGCTTGCCGCTCGGGTCCGGGCCGACGAAGCCCGCGGCGAATTCGTCCGCCTGCTTCTTCGCCCTCGGCCAATCGCGGTGCCCCAGCGACCGGCTCCGCCTGCGCCCGTTCTCGCGCCACTCAATCTGGAAGTTGCCGGTCTTCGGGTCCGGGAAGATCCTGACCCGGTTCCGGCCCCATTCGCCGGCGCCGTACGAGCGCCGACTTCGTTTCGTGCGTGCCATCATTCGATTCCTCTCGATAGATGGACTGCACGATCTGCGCGAACGAAAGGTCGCGTGGGCGGGGGTTTTCCGCTAGTCTTCCGTCAGGCCATCATGGCCCGGTCGATGAAACGGCCTTCGGGGGAGTGCGCGGGATCAGCCTTGCGGGGCAGCCGCCACGGGGGCGCTGGGTTCTCCGGTTTGTGGGGGAGCAAGATGTTATTTTGTTTCACAAAAACTCTGGTCGGGGGATGCCCCCGAACCCCCGAAACGACCATCGCGCGCCAGCGGCGTGGGCGCGGAGCGCCGGGGCAGGATCACCGGATGGCGCACGCGGGCCACGCGCCACGCGGCCACCGCCAGCCGTTCCGCCGTCGCTAGCGCGCCTCCACCCGGTTTCGCAGCTCGATCCTCCGCCGCGAGGATGTCGAGTTCCTCGGCCGGAAGCCCGAAACCGGGGGTACTCCTACCCCACCGGGGGTCGAGTTCATGCGTTACACGCGATCCTGCGGCCTCGGGTTCCGCCAAACCGGCCCCCAAACGCCCAGAACGGCCGTGAGAGCGGTTTTCCGGGCTTCGGGGGGGCAACCCTTGGATTAGCTGCCACCCGTCGGCCAAGGACCCACCCAAGGGCGGATCCTCAAGCCCGCGCCGGTCACGGCTATGCTCCCGGCTGGCGGGCCGTAGAGGATCACGTCGGCCGGGAAGTCCTCCACGACGGAGCTCGGGGGTGCGAGCACCTCGCCGCCCGCCGCTCCCGTGGCGGGCCGGAAACGCCGGGGTCAGAGGGGGCGCAGCCCCCCGCCAGCCTCCGCAGGGGACTCACGGAGTGTGGCCCCAAGGGGACTCCCGATGGGGTGGACGCCCCCTCCCGGCGGCATCGCGATGTGCCATGA
>VXQO01000158.1 GCA_009838975.1 Gemmatimonadota bacterium
CGTAGGGGCCGATGCCGGGGGGCGTCACGTCGTCCCAGCTGCGGCCGTTGTCGCGGGTGACGTGCACGGGCCCGTCGTTGGCGCCCGCCCAGATCACGCCCGGCTCCAGGACCGACTCCTGGATGTCGTAGAGGACCGAGAAGTGCTCCTCGCCGGTGACGTCGATGGTGATCGGCGTGCCCGAGACGACCTGCGTTTCGGGGGTGAAGGCGGTGAGGTCGGGCGAGATGGTCTCCCAGTACTGTCCGCCGTTCGTGGTTACGTGCACGTACTGCGAGCCGTGGTAGACCTTGTTGGGGTCGTGCGGCGAGACGTGGATCGGCACGACGCGCTGGAAACGGTACTCCAGGTCGCGCGGGTTGTGGCCGTAGAGGTTGCCGAAGCCGACGTAGTACTGCGCTTCCTGCCCCGTGCGCCGGTTGTAGAGCCCGAAGCGGCCCTTACAGTTGGCGTAGACGATGTCCGGATCGCCGGGCTTGGGCACCACCGGCCCCGTCTCGCAACCCCCGTGGGCCTCCCACGTCGACTGGGAGCCGCCGGGCTCGGAGCGCTCGGGCAGGCCGGGCACCGAGATCGTCGAGTTGTCCTGCTGGCCCGCGTAGAGGCGGTAGGGGAAGTCGTCGGAGACATCCACCTGGTAGAGCTCGGCGGTGGGCTGGTTGAGCTGCGTGGACCAGGTCATGCCGCCGTCGAGCGAGACGTTGGCGCCCCCGTCGTTGGACTGGATCAGGATATTCGGGTTCTCCGGGTTGATCCACATGTCGTGGTTGTCGCCGTGGGGGGTGCGTTCGGATTGCCAGCTCACGCCCCCGTCGACGGACTTCCAGTGGCCCTCGGCCATGCCCCAGAGGATGTCGGGGTCAGTGGGGTGCCCTTCCAGGTTGTTGTAGTAGAAGGGCCGGTTGCGGATCGGCTGGAAGTCGGTGACCTGACGCCAGCTGGCGCCCCGGTCGTCGGATCGGTAGACGCCGCCCGCGTCGCCGGGCGCCTCGATGAGCACGTACACGCGGTCGGGATCGGCCGCGCTGACCGCGAGGTCGGACTTGCCGCGGAGGCCGGTGGGGAGGCCGTTGGTGGCGCGGTCCCAGCTGTCGCCCCCGTCGCGCGAGATGAAGACGCCGCCCTGCATGCCGCCCGAGATGATCGTCCAGGGCTTGCGCTCGGCCTGCCACATGCTCGCGTAGATGGTGTTCGGGTCGTCGGGCGCGAACTCCAGGTCAACGGCGCCGGTGCTGTCCGAGACGAAGAGCACGGTCTCCCAGCTCGCGCCGCCGTCGCTGCTGCGGTAGACGCCCCGCTCGTCATTCGGGGCGAAGGGGTTGCCGATGGCGGCGACATAGACCAGGTCGGGGTTGTCGGGGTGGATGAGGATCGCCCCGGAATTCCCGGTGGCCTCCAGTCCGATGTGCTCCCATGTGGCCCCGGCGTCGGTGGATTTGTAGACCCCGTCGCCGATGATCACGTTGCTGCGCAGCCCGTCCGATCCCGTCGACACGTAGACGACGTCCGGGTCGGAGTCCGCCACGCGGATCGCGCCGATCGAGCCGGTGCCGATGTACCCGTCGGAGATGTTGTGCCAGCTGTGGCCGTTGTCGGTCGTCTTCCACACGCCGCCCCCGGTGGCCCCCATGTAGAAGGTGGTCGGGTGGGCGACGTGGCCTGCAACCGCGGTGACGCGGCCACCCCGCGACGGGCCGACGTAGCGGTAGCGGAAGCTGCCGAAGAGGTCGTCGTCGAAGGTTGCGGTGCCGTTTTGTCCGGCGGCGGCGGGCGCGGCGTTGTGCGCGCTGGCGCCTTCGTTCTGCGCGGCAGCGGGCGCGGGTGCGTCGATGACGGCGCTGGCGGCCGCAGCGGCGATGAGGGTCGTGATGCCCAGGAGCCTTCTCATGCAGGGTCTCTTTCGGGTTGGGGCGGTTGTCTCGCTTGCGTTTGCACCCGGGTGCGGAGCACTCGGAGCCGGTTGAAGGTATCGTGCGGCGGCGAGTTGGTACAGCGGGGGTTGGCATGCGGTGAAGGCTATCGGGCCGCAGGGGGCGACCGCCCGATGGGAATCCCGCGTAGCGCCACCTTCAACACCACCAGTTCCGCGTTCTCACGCACTCGCCACACGCCGTCCTCCAGCACGAGCATGGCCGTCGGGGCGGCCACGATCACCGTGCCCATGTGGTCGGTGGTCTCCCGGTACACGATGTGGCGGATCGTGTCGCCCTCCGGGACCGTTCCCAGCACGCGGAAATCGGTCATGACCTGCGACTCCATCAGGCCACGGGCGAAGCGCGTGAGTCCCGCCATCGAGCGCTCGAAGACCTCCCGGCTCGACCAGCTCGCCCACTCCTCGCGCGAGGCGTCGTAAAGCTGGATGAGGACGCTGTCGCCCCGCAGACTCTCCACCAGCTGCCGCGAGATGAGGTGAAACTCGTCCAGGGCTTCCGTGTGCATCTGCGCCGACACCTGCTGCCACCGGAGTCGGCTGAGCCCGTCGAAGAAGCGCTGGGCGGTCTCCTCGGGAGTGGGCTGGGCAGCTGTGAGCTCCGGTGCGGCCGCAGTGAGCGTCGCCAGCGCGAGGGCCGCGAGCAGGATCCGTGTTCGTGGGCGCATCGAGACATGTTGGTGCCCAGGGCGCAGGTTGCGCCAGCGACCCTGAAGACGGGTGTACGGACAGCTCCCTCCCTTGCAACGGGATTGCTTCGTGCGGACACCCAACTATTGTCAGAATGTGTACTCATTCCGGAGGCCGATTCATGAGATTGCGTTTCGCTGTCCTCACTACGCTGCTGGCCGCCTGCGGCGGCGACACCGGAGGGTCGTCCGCTCCATCGCCGAGCGAGGATCTTCCGCTCGCGCCCGATTTCGAAGAGGTGTACGGGATCGGCGGGATCGAGGCGGAGGGGTGGGACGCGTTTACCGAGATCGCCGACATGGGCTTCGACGCACGCGGCCATCTCTATATCCGGGACGGGACCGCGCGCTCCACCCGCATCGTAGCCGTCGACGGGGTCGGTGCCCTGGTGGCGGAGTTCGGGAGCATGGGCGACGGGCCGGGCGAGCTTCGGCAGGTCGGACACATGGTGGCCCGGCCCGGGGGTGGGACCGTGATCGTCGACGATGGACACCGGGCCTACTTCCTGTTCGGACCCGACGGGTCGTTCGAACGCGCGGTCCGCTTTGCGGATTCGGGTGCCTCCCAGCCTGCTTCCGCCGAGAGTGTGCGCCATGGGCGTGAGGGAGAAGCGTTGTTCCTCACGCGAGGTTCCACCGCGAGCTTCAGTCAGGGGGAAGCATCCATCAGGTCGGGGGACCGCACGGTCTACCGCGTGTCGCTCGAAGGTGAGGAAGCGGCCACGGTTCCGTTTGCGGACGGTTGGGAGCCACTCCCGGAGCGGCGAGTCACGATGGAGACCGAGGATCCGTCGGACATGTTCGGCATGCTCAGCGACGCGTACGTCTACTTCTCGCCCCGCCTGGTGTTCGACGTCGTCCCCGGCGGTGGAGTGGCGTACTCGGATTCCTCCGCATACGAGGTCAAGACTCGGACGGCGGATGGTCGCGCCCGCGTGGTGGGCCGGCCCCTGCACCCGCGGCCCGTCACGGAAGAGCTTCAGGAACGCGCCCGGGCGCGGACGCTGGAAGAATTCGAATCGTCCGTCGAGAGGCAGTTCACGGGCGGCGACGTTCCGGCAGCGGCTCGTGCGCAGGTAGCTGCCGTGATGGAAGGCTTGCTGGACGGCATGCGCGGCATGGTGGAGAACGCGAGTTTCATGTCCGAGGTACCCCTTGTCCGGGATCTTCGCACGACCTGGGAGGGAGCAATCTGGGTGGAACGCTGGGGGAGCGACCCCCTGGCGCAAATCGACCTCACCGTCGGAGGGTCGGACGACCCGCACAGGGACGGTGAGGCAGCCGCCGACGGTTGGATCGATGTCCTGGCGCCGGGGGGCGCGTATGTGGGCACATTCTCGCTCGAGGAGACGCCCATGCCCGGCGCGTTCGGGCCCGGTGGCCTCGTCGCTTTCGTCGAGACGGACGAATTCGGCGTCCCGACGATCATCGTGAAGCGGCTGCCCGCAGCCGTCCGGTAGAGCCGCGCTGGGCGAGGCCCGCGACCCGCGCGCAACAAAAAACGTTGCGCGCCCGGGCGAAGCCGTGCAGCTACCGCAGGGTCGGCTTGTCCAGCGAATCCCAGCCGTAGGCGCGCTGAATGCGCTCCATGACTTCGCGGAAGACCTGGCCGCCGCCCGACGCATTCGTCATCACCGCGGCACCGTAGCCCTTCGCCTTGTGGGCGACGAGGTAGCAGGTGAATCCCCAGTTGCCGCCCCCGTGGCTGAAGTACCAGCCCTGGCCTTCGCGCGCGATGCTGAACCCCACGGCGAAATCGCCCACACCGACCGGGCTGAGCATCTCGGCGGCTGAAGCGGCAGTGATCACGCGGTCCGGGTCGCGGCGCGCGGCTTTCTGCACCTCGATCGCGAAGCGCGCCAGATCACGGGCGTTGGTCCACAGCCCGGCCGCGGCCATCGCCGAATAGACGTGCCACTTGGCGTCGCCCAGGGCCCTGCCGCCGGCGTGTGCGCGCGTCGCATTGGCATCGCGGTCCGGGGGCAGGGGCTGCTCGAAGGTGCTGGTCGTCATCCCGACCGGCTCGAGCACGGTCTTGCGCATGAGTTCCGGGAAGGGCTCGCCGAAGACGTCGGTAAGCGCGAGCTGCATGATCGTGGTCCCGCCGCCGGAGTAGTGCATGGCGGTGAGCGGGGGCCGCACCATGGTGACGGCCTCCACGTTCGACGGCTCGTCCCCGTCGAGGATCTGCACCGCTGTGGGACGCGGCACTCCGGGGTCGTAGCCGGGGAAGCCGTGTCCGTCGCCCAGACCCGCGGTGTGGCTGAAGAGCAAGCGCGGCGTGACCGGCCGCTCGCCGGTGAAGCCGTTACCGGGCAGCTGCCACGACGTGAGGATCGAGTTGATGTCGTCGTCGAGTTTGAAGCGGCCCTCCTGCACGGCCACCATCGCCGCCATGGCGGTCACGGGCTTGCTGATCGACGCCGCCTGGAAGAGCGTCTCGACATCGACGGGGGCACCGGTCTCCACGTCCGCGACGCCGTAGCCCTTCGCCCAGTGCACCTCGAAGTCATGGATCACGGCCACGCTGATGCCGGGCACGCCGAACCGCTCCATGACCTCTTCGAGCGTCAGCACGTCGAGTCCCTGGCGGTTCGGCGTCTGGACGCCCTCGATGACCGCCTGCATCTCGGCGGGGGTGCCCACCGTGCCGCCTGCGCTCCCGCGCTGCTGGGAAGCCACCGGCGCTGGCACGACCACCGAGGCGAGTACAGCCTGCAGCGCCACGACGGCGGTGAGCGCCGCCCGCCCGACCTTGCTGGCAAGTCTTATCATCCTGCTACTCCTTCACGGCCTGAATCGTCCCGCCATGGATCGACTGAGCGAAGTCGCGGACCTCGGCCTCCCGTGCCGGGTTGCGGCGGACCACCTGCTGCACCTGCGGGTCGGCGAGGATGTGGTCTGACGGATAGCGCTGGCGCTTTTCCACGCTGATACCCGTGAAGCCCGCGGCGGCCAGGTCGGCCTCGTACTCGGCGATCCGGACCGGGAGGCAGCCGACAAGCGACTCCTTCGAGTTGGCGACGAAGTCGGGCATGGGGCGGCTCGACACCAGGTCCGAGATCATGACGCGGCCGCCGGGCTTGAGTACGCGCATCGCCTCGGCAAGCACGCGCGGTCGGTCGGCCGATAGGTTGAGGACGCAGTTGGAGATGACCGCATCGACGCTGGCGTCGGCGACCGGGAGCGCCTCGATCTCGCCTAGCCGGAACTCGACGTTGGAGACGCCGACGGCGACGGCATTGGCGCGGGCGCGCTCCACCATCTCCGGTGTCATGTCGACGCCGATGACTCTGCCCTCCGGCCCCACGCGCTCGGCAGCGAGGAAGCAATCGATCCCGGCGCCCGAACCGAGGTCGAGGACGGTCTCTCCCGGAGCCAGCGACGCAAGCGCGACGGGGTTGCCGCATCCCAGGCCGAGGTTGGCGCCCTCGGGGAGGCTGGCCAGCTGGTCCTGGTCGTAGCCGACCGAGCAGCTCATTTCGTCAGCGGTGGGGGTCGCGACGGCCCCGGTTACGCTTGTGTTGGCTGCCGATGGGCCGCAATCGGTCGGACCGCAGCAGCTGTCGCCCGTCACGGCCGCGCGGGCATATCGTTCGCGCACCGCGGCGCGGCGCTCGGTGGTGTTGATGGTCATGCCGTGCCTCTCTGGGCGGCGGGTGCCTTCGGGTCTCGCACGCGCTGGAGCAGGATGAGTCCGATGAGGAAGAGCGCGGTCAGGACGAGGAAGCCGGGCCGCTGGTTGCCGCCGGCGAGGTAGGTGACTCCGCCGAAGAGCACGGGTCCGAGGACGGATGACGACCTTCCGCACAAGGCATAGAAGCCGAACAGCTCCGCCTCTCTGCCGTCAGGGATCAGCGATGCCATCAGCGCGCGACTGGCGGCCTGAACGGATCCGAGACCGAATCCGGCCGCTACGGCCAGGCCGTAGAAGACGTTCGAACTCTCGACGAAGTACGCGGCGATTCCCGCTACGACCCACAGGAAGAGCACACCTGTGAGGACCTTCTTGGGGCCGACCGTATCGGTGGGCCTGGCAAGCACGAGCGCGCCGACAAGAGCCGAGAACTGGACGATCAGGAACAGCACAATGACCTGCTGCTGGTCGAAGCCGAAGGTGCCCTGCGCGATGATCGCAGCCATCACAATGATGGTCAGTACCCCATCGATGTAGAAGAAGTAGGCGAAGAGGAACCGTCTCAGGTTGGTGTAGCCCCATACTTCGGCCGTGATCCGCTTGAAGTCGGCGAGCCCCCTGGCCGCGGCCTGGGTGATTCCCATCGCACGTTTGCGTTTGGTCGGCAGGAACAGGAAGGCCGGGATCGAGAAGACCGCGAAGAAGGCGATGACCGTGAGCCAGACGTATTCGACGCCGCCGGCCCGTGCGAAAGGGAGCACGAGAATGAGGCCCAGAGCCGATCCAAGATACCCCAGACTGTAGCCGTGACCCGAGGTTCGTCCCAGCCGCTCGGGCGGGACGATGTCGGGGAGGTAGGCGTTGTAGAAGACGTTCGCGCTCTCGAATCCGACATTCGCGATGACGAAGAAGAGGAAGCCGGCGACGATCATTCCCGGCCCCAGCGTCGTCATCAACCCCACGCCGATGAGGCACATGGCCACATAGAACGCGAGGAAACGCTTGCGGGCACCGCTTCGATCGGCGATCGCACCCAGAAACGGTGCGGTGAACGCAACGGCGAGGGCGGACACAGCCACCGCCCAACCCCACCAAAGCTCGCCCAGCCCACCTTCGCCCCCCACGACCGTTCCCCGATAGAAGATGGGAAACACCGCGGTCGTCACGACCGCCGGGTAGATGGAGTTGGCGAAGTCGTAGAGAATCCACGCCCGGACGGTGCGCTTGTCGTGGGTCAAGGCAAGGGGTCCCTTGTGGTTGTCAACGGGCGTGATGGGCTACCCGCGGGTGCCGAATCTATCCGCCACGCGCGCGCTTGATTCCGGCGGCGACTCCCGTTCCCACTCCGGCGCCCACGACCACGGCGGGCAACATCGTGACGAGCGGCACGGCGGATACCACCACGGCGGTGGCGGCGCCCGTGACCAGCCCGACGCCGACCGCCGGTTTCTCCGCGATCTTGGTGTAGCGGAGCTTGCGCGAAATGAATTCCTTCGACTTCACATGTCCGAACAAGCCGGCTGCACCGGCGATTCCGAGACCGATCAATTCAAACATCTGGTTCTGTCCTTTCCCGGGAGCCCGAACTCCCGCGTTTTTCCGCTCTCCTACGCCCGCCCGAGCCCGTTCGTTTCCCTGACGGGGCCCGAGCGACCGCGTGGCGCGGCGCAAATCTCTCTAGGACGACCGGCTCATCTCCGTCCAGGCTCGGCTCACCTGCGTGGACACGTCCTGCAGGGCGAAGATCGAAGCCGCGTCCAGTTTTCTGCTGATGTCCCTGCCCACGAGCCTCTTCAGGAAGCGCAGAGGCTCCTGGAAATCCGCGTCGAACAGCGGGTCGGCCCCGCGGTTCAGGTTCTCGAGGATTCGCAGCGCAAGATAGGTGTCGTCCAGGAGCCCCGCCAATCCCTGGGTCATCTCGGGGATCAGGTCGATCGGGTTGACGAAATAGCGCGCCGCGTGCTCCAGCAACGGCATGACCACGACCTTCAGCCCGCGCTGTTCGGCCGCCTGGGCGGCCCGCGCCAGGAGCAGCGGAACGGTCTCCACGACCTCCACCGCCACCGAAGCCGCGTCCGCCACCTCCTGTTCGGTCGCGGTCGGCGCCATCTGGCGGACGAACTCCTCGAGCTTGCCGTCGTCGCGCACCTTCGCGCTGTCTATGACCGCCTGCACGTCGCGCAGGTTCATCTCGCACCCATCCTGCGGTAGACCGTCAGCCCGCCGCCGTTGCCGCCCGCGACCAGATCCAGATCGCCGTCGCCGTCCAGGTCCGTAAACGCGGGCGCGGTGAAGGTGGGCACCGACGGCCCGAACGGCTCGGTCTCCACGAAGACCGGCTCGGAACGCGTGCCCTCGTTGAGGTAGATGCGGATCCCCGACGCCTCGGTGCCGACGGCCAGGTCCAGATCGCCGTCGCCGTCCCAGTCCACGATGGCGGGGATGCTGCGGCGGCCGATGTCGATGTCCTGGAACTCGTCCGAGACGAGCTGGAAGTCGGGAGCGGTGCGGGTGCCGTCGTTGCGGTAGTAGTTGAGCGTGCCCGAGGACTCGCCGACGAGCAGATCGAGGTCGCCGTCGCCGTCCAGGTCGCCCAGCGCCGGGGTCGTGTTGCGGCCACGGGTGAGGGTGGCGGCGGCGGAGTCGACCAGGGTCCAGCGGGGCATCACGCCGTCACCATCGCCGTCGCCATCGCCGCTGCCACCGGCGCCGTCATCCCGGTCGTTGCGATAGTACGCCACCTCATCGCCCCATTGACCGAGGATGACGTCGTCGTCGCCGTCCCCGTCCAGGTCGCCGAACGCGGGCGCGTAGTGGTACGCATCGGGCAGGCCGGGCACGGGCCCCCGGGCCGAGAAGACGGGAGTTCCGGCCGACCCCGTGTTCTCGTAGACGTAGATGCGCCCGGTGCGCGTGTTGTCGGTCTCGATCTTGTTCGACAGCAGCAGGTCGAGGTCGCCGTCACCATCCAGGTCCGTGAACGCGGGAAACGACTCGCTGCCCACGTCGATCGTGCGGATCAGCCGCGTGGTCGCGACCGGGAAGCTGCCGCCCGCCCTCTGCTCGAACTGGTACAGGTTCTCGACGCTGGTCCGGTTCGGGTTGAAGGCGCCGCCTAGCACGCCCATGGTGAGGTCCATGTCGCCGTCGCGGTCGATGTCACCCAGCGCCGGGGCGTTGTACCCCGAGGTGGCGACCGGATCCCCCACCGGCCACGGGCGCGGCGTCCCCCGCAGCACGGGGCGCTGGCAGGTGCCGGTGTTCTCGATCAGCAGCAGGCCGGGCTCGAAGAAGTCGCCCCAGAAGAGGTCGTGGTCGCCGTCCTGGTCGAAGTCCTGGAGCGCCATCGTGTTCGCGCCGTGGAGGCTCCCCTGCATGGCGCCGACGATCTCGATGTCCTCGAACGAGTCGGTGATGTGCTCGAACCTGGGCACGCCGTTCTCGTCGACGGTCTCGGCCTCGTACCGCGTGATCGTCCCCGTGAGGCGCCCGATCAGCAGGTCGAGGAACCCGTCGCAGTCGATATCCGCCGCATTCGGGATGTTCTGCCGGTCCGAGAAGACCGCCTCGCCGTTCACGTCCCGGATCGTGTCCGCCGCGAGCACGTACGAAGCCGGCCCCGCACCACCGTCGTTCCTGTAGTAGCGGATGTAGCTGTACGGCGCCTCGGCCAGCAGATCGAGGTCCCCGTCGAGATCGACGTCGACGAAGCGGAACCACTCGCCCACCGATAAGTCCTCGAAGGTGTCCGTGACCCAGCGATACTCACTCCGCGACCCCTCGGCGACATTGCGGAAAAACATCACCTGGTCGGAGATCTCCTGCACGAACAGATCCAGGTCGCCGTCGCCGTCGGCATCCGCCAGCTGCGGCCGGGGCAGGTTGAAGCCGCCGAGGAAGGGATGGTCCACAGGATCGCCGGCCTCGTCCCTGACCTCGATCCCATACACCACGCGTTCCCACCCAGGCTCGCCTGCGGCATTCGCCTCGGCCGCGTTCTGGGCCGTCGCACAGGAGGCGAGCCCGGCCACCGACAGCGCCGCGACCGTCATTGCCGCCGCGCGGAGGCGCGCACCCGGCACCCCCCGGACCCGCGGCGCCACGCGGCCACCCCGGTCACCGGTTCCGGTGCGCGGCCCTCGCATCTTCCGCGTCCCCCCTACCCCACCGGCCCGATCGAGATTCCCGCCGGATAGGCTCCCACCTCGATGATCTGCACGACCTCGAAGGTGCGGGTGTCGATCTTCACCACCGTGCCGACCTCGGCGTTGTTCTCGACCTGGCGGCTCGGCGTGTAGGCCCCCTTCTCGTTGCGGTTCGAGACGAAGAGGTAGCGCCCGTCGGCCGTGACCGCGCTGCCGTGGGGCTCCACGATCCCGCGTCCGGTGGCGCGGCGCGTGACCGTCCACCCCTCGGTCTCGACCTCGATGATCGCATCGTCGTCCTTGGCGCCGAAGTAGACGCGGGAGCCGTCGGGCGAGTACACGGGGTGCCACGGTTGCGTCCCGACATCGACCTCGGCGAGCAGGTCGAGGTCGGGCGAGTTGGCGTCGAAGACCAGGAGCTTTCCGGTGAGCTGCGCGGTGGCGACCAGGTGGCGACGGTCGGGGGACAGCGCGAACTGCACGAAGGTGTGTGGGGGACCGTCGACGTCGACGAGCTCGATGTCGCCGGAGCCACCTTCGACCACGGCGACCCGGTTCTCGACGAGTGAGGCCGCGAAGATGCGGTCGCCTTCGACGTCGACGGTGAGCGCGTGGGGCCGCGGGAAGAAGACGTCGAGTTCCTCCACGCTCATGTCCTCGCGCACGATGGCGCCGATGCGCTGCGGCGGGTTGACCGCCATCATCGAGCGGCCCACGTACAGCAGGTCGGTGGAGGGGTCGACCGCCAGGAGTCCGGGCGTCTCGAAGGGGGCCCGGCCGACCAGTTCGCCCTCGGCGGTGAAGCGCAGGACGTGCCCGCCGCCGATCAGCGAGACGTACCAGTGCCGCCCGTCGGGGTCGACCGCGGTGTCGTGGGGGCGGCAGTTGGCGTCGAAGCCGAGTTCGGTCATGTCGATCGTGCGCACGACCTCGCCGCTCGCGACGTCGATGATCGACACGCTGGCCGCGGTCTGGTTGGCCACGTAGACGCTTTCGCCGCCGGGCGACTGGGCTGTGGCCGCGGTGGGGCCACCGCCGGGCAGCCACGCGAAGCCGGCGAGCAGGGCGAGGAGGGTGGCCTTGCGCAGGCGCCCCGCGATCCCGTCCTCGAGTCCGCGTGGCGGCGCGCCGCGACGGTCACGCCGCGCTTTCTTCAATCCCCTTGTAATCCCGCCGCACAACCCGCCTCGCTCGCGCATCGATCCTCCCATCGGTTGGAGTCCGCCTGCCTACGACACCGGAGTCCGGTCGCGCTTCCTGACCAGGAACATTCCCTGGCGGCCCGACGTGACGACGATGATGCCCGACTCGAAGAACGGATAGTTGCTCCAGGAACCGTCCATCGAGGGGGAGTCCTCGCCGGGAACGGTGTCGAAGAAGGCCACCTCGCGGGGATTCTCGATGTCGGTGATGTCGAAGACGCGCAGCCCGCTGTTGTAGTTCGACTGGTACATCAGGTTGTCCCTGATGTAGAGGTTGTGATCGCTCGACGTGTTCTCCGAGAAGTGCTCCTTGAGCAGCAGCGGCTCGTCGAGGTCGCGCACGTCCCAGATCAGCGTGCGCGTGTTCGACACGAGGCCCTGCACCTCGTCCAGCTCGTCGTTCATGTAGAAGTAGGATTGGTCTTCGGTGAGCCACCCCTGGTGGGTGTAGGCGACGTTGGGATAGCTCGCCATTCCGAGCACGACCGGGTTTTCCTTGTCGGTGACGTCCGCGATGCTGAGCGCCGTCTCGTTGGAGCCGAAGCAGATCTCCTTGTCGGCGTGCTCCTCGTCGGGGCCGCTGTAGATGACGCACTGGGCGTCGTGCGAGTAGCCGGTTCCGCGTCGCCCGGTGTTGGGGTCCGCAAAGCAGCCGGCGAAGGTCGGGTTCTTCGGCTCCCGGATGTCGATCATGTGGAGGCCGCCGCCACAGGTGTCGCCGCCGCCGCTGGCGCCGACGGCGTAGGCGAAGCCGGTCTCCTCGTTGATGACGATGTTGTGGACACTGTGGAGCAGGTCGTAGTGGACGTCGACGTCGAAGGTCAGCATGGTGCCGGAGAAGTCGCGAAGGCGGGTGAGGTCGAAGACCTGCATGCCGTGGGCGGCGGCGCCGTCAGCGACGATGTAGACGTGGTCCATGTAGACCTTCATGTCGCGCCAGGCGCTCCCGGGGGACGACTCGGTCTTGGGGAGGTTTCCGACCACGACGGGATTGACGGGATCGGTGACGTCCACGAACGACGTGCCGTCCATGCGCCCCACGATGGCGTAGTCGCGGCTGGTGACGGGGTCGGTCCAGCCCCAGACGTCGTTTACGCGGACGCCCCGGGCGCCGCCCAGATCCTCGACGGGGACGAACGAGACCAGGTCGACGTCGCTGCAGCCGAACACGGTGGCCTCGCCTTCGGCGCACGTCACCTCGCCGCCGAGCACCGGGTCGAAGCCCTCGGCCTCGCGGAAGACGGAGCGCCCTTCGCTCCAGCCGTCGGCGGTCCGGTCGAAGATCAGTGCCGTGCCGAGTCCGTAGTCGTCGCGCGGCATTCCGGAGACAAGCACGCCGTTGGCGTGGGCGACGACGGTGCCCATCCAGTCGCCCGCCTCGGGTTCGGGTGCCGTCACCTTGCTGACGGATGTCCAGCCGTCCGGGCCGCTACCGGTGAATTCGTAGATGGCGCCCCTGCGCCCGTTCGCTCCGGGCGCGCCGACCCACAGGGTCTGGCCTTCGGTGGCCATCGTCGAGCCGAACTGGTCGCCGCCGCCGCCGTCGAAGGCTGCGAGGCGGCCCGCCTCGGTCCACTCGCCGTCCTGGCGGGTGAAGGCAACGACGCTGCCGGGCTGGTCGAACGGGCTGCCGGCACCGACCAGGACGCGGTCCGCACCGACCGCGGCCGAAATGCCGAAGAAGGAATTGTCACCGCCGTCGGAGGTGAGTTCGGCCGTCATGCTCCAGCCGTCCGTTCCGTCCTCGAAGACGTAGGCGGTGCCGGAACGGGAGGCGGTGAGGGGGGCACCGATGACGAGCGTGCCGCCGGACAGGGCCAGCGCGCCCCCGAATCCGGACATTTCATCCTCGCCGGGGTATTCGAGCATGGCTTCCTGGGCCCAGGCGCCGTTTGTCTGCCGAAAGATGAAGACGGTCCCCGCGCCCGACTGGGACGCTCCGCCGATGGCCGCGACATCTCCGCTCACCGCGATGGCCACTCCGAGGATCATGCCTTCCGGCACGCTTTCGCCGACCAGTTGGCCGTCGTGGCGCCACCCGTCCGCGGTTCTGGAATAGACATGAATGGCTGCGTTCTCGGGGGACTGCGGGTTCACGGCCGCGACGAGCAGCCGGTCTTCCGACACCGCCAGATTCACGCCGAAACCGTCGCCCTCGGACGGTTCGGGGGGCGTGAGACTTCCGGTCTCGACCCAATCTCCGCCGCTCTGCGTGTAGATGTATACGACTCCGCCCCCGGCGTCGCCGCCTCTGACCTGAGCCACCAGAACCTGGTCACCCGCCACCCCGACGCTTGACGCGAAGCCCTGTGCGGTCAGGAGTCCCGGCACGCCGAGACCGCCGATTGCCAGAGCCGCAACGATTCGTGCTTTCCTCATGCCCTTCTTTCCCTTCGTTCCTCTTGTTTGCCCTGCTGATCAGCTCGAATGATCTGACGAACTAGTAAGGCTGACACTATTCTACCTGTTGGACAAGGTTGCGCCGCGGCGGTCCGAAATCGGGCCTTTGCGGTTGCGCCGCGCCGGGAGGCCGACATGCATGTGACGTATTTCATCCCTGGCCCGATGTCACGCGGTCCGCTGGGTGGTGGCGAACTGGAACGCCGGCGGGGCTACCTTGAGCGCCATGCCGCCCCGGGCACTTCCGTCTCGGTACGGGACTGGCACCGAGGGCCCGCCTCGATCGAATCCTCCGCCGAGGAATACCTGTCGGTCCCGGGGCTCCTGGAGGCCGCTCCGCTCCTCGAGGGGGAAGGCACGGGCGCGATCATCGTCGGGTGTTTCGGGGACCCGGGACTGAGCGGAGCCAGGGAGGTAACGGCCATCCCGGTCGTTGGGCCCGGGCAGGCGAGCGCCCACCTGGCCGCGCAACTGGGGTCGCGGTTCGCGGTGCTTACCGTGGTGGACGAGGTCGTCCCGGCGATACGGCGTCAGATGCGCGGCCACGGTCTGGACGGTTTCCTCTCGGAGGTGCTGGCGGTGGATGTGCCCGTGCTGGAGCTGCGAGGGCGCCGCGACGAGGTGGTGGGCGAGTTGGAGCTGGCCGGGCGGCGCGCGCTGCGCAACGGGGCCGACGCAGTGGTGCTCGGCTGCATGACGATGGGCTTCCTGGACGTGGCCCGAGACCTTCAGGAACAACTGGGCGTTCCGGTCGTGAATCCCGTCCTGGCGTCTCTCAAGCTCGCGGAGACCCTAGTGGCGACCGGAATGGCGCCCTCGACCGCCGCCTACCCCACACCCCGCAAGGGGTTGGATACTGCCATGGTTTGACGGCCCTCCGCCTCGATGGGCGCGTCATCTCCCCCTGCTATTTCCTCTTGGGCTTCTTCTTTTTTCGGCGTTTGGGCTTGGGAGGCTCCACCTTCGGCGGCGGCACCAGGAGATTCAGCAGCCACAACGCCTCCCCGAGAGACTGCGCGATCTCATTCGCGTGACGGCGGAGTCCGGTCTTGATGAGCAGGACGCGCTCCGGCTCGTCTTCTTCCATTGCCTCGAGACCGTGCAGCTTCGCAAGCCTTGGAATGGGCATACGCGGAGTGGCCGGATCGTGCCTGAACCGCGATTCCTCGGAGTAGCCTATGGGCACCAGAAAGCGACCGAGCTTCAGGATGAGTTCGTTGGCCGTGGCTGCGTCCACCTCGCCAGCCTCGATCTTCGGGTAGATCTCGTCCAGACGCTTCGCGACAGCGTCCAGTCCACGCCGAATCGCTGTCAGATCGAATCGTTTCGCGGCCAGCGGTTCATAGGACTGCAGGGCTTCGTCCAGCTCGGTCACCGTTCTGCGGTAGTCCAGCGGGATCACCTCGGCAGTGACGAGTTCGCCGATCGTCTTCAGGTACACGCGGAGATCGCGCTCGAGGTTGGCGCGATCCGCAATGTCGATGCGGTCTCGCTCGGTATGCCACGCGATGTTGCCGCCGCAGCCCCCCACCGGGTAGAAGCCGAGCCGCTCGCGCTCCTCTTCGGGAATGTTGGAGAGAAGCATGTACAGCGAGCTGATTCCCAGGTTGTTGAAGGAGTAGTCACCGGCCCGCAGCGGACGCTGATGTCCCGGATCGATACCCGCCACCGACTGGATCGATGCGCGGCACACATCCTCGGCTTCGGCCATCCACGGCACCTCGTCGTATTCGGTCGCGCCCCAGCAACCCGGAGAATCGATGTTTACGGTGGCCACGCAGCGTTGATGCAAATCGACCCCGAAGTTGTCGGCATACCAGGTCGATCCGCCGTATCTCCCGGTGGAGTGTGCGGGCCACCACGCGATTCGGACGGATCGGCGAAGCCCTTCACGGTGCTTGTGGAAGATCCGCGCGAGTTCCAGCAGCGTCGCGTTGCCGACGGCGTTGTCGCCGATCCCGATGTCCCAGGAATCGTAGTGGCCGTGTACGAGTACGAACTCCTCTTCCGCACCGTCGATCCGGGCAACGGGAAGCGGGCACGAGCTCCATCCTTCGTCGAGGTCCGTGTGCAGCGTGACCTGCTCGAGCCCGTCTTCCATGGCCTGGATCAACCGATCACCGTCGGTCCGGGTGATCGCCAGAACCGGGGTGGACGGCTTTCGGGCGAGTTCCGACTCGTCCGGGGCACCCCAGATCGGCGTGCAGATGCCCCAGTGAATGTTGACGCCGGGGTTGATGTACACCTGCCCCGCCGCTCCGGCCGCTTCGAACCTTGCGACCGATACGGGCATGGGGTAGCCCTCGGTGACGATGACCTTGCCCCGCACATCCGGCAACTCGCCCTCCACCGCCGACTTGAACAGTTCCGACGCATTGCGAATCGACGCGGTAGGGACGTGGATCGGCGCACCGGTCAGTCCTTTCGGACCGGTCGAAACGGAAAACGATGGCGGCTTCCCGACCATCGTGATGTCGTCCATCTCGAGCGAAGCGCTGCGGGGTACGGAGATGAAGAGCTGCGGCTCATGCAGTTCGTGCGGAATGTCCAGCGCCTGCAGGCGCGAGGTGATGAAGTGGGCAGCGGCCCTCTCGTCAGGCGAACCCGACTCGCGGATCAGAACCGCGAATCTCTCGATAAGGCTCCACCCGAGGTCGAATGAAGCATCGGCGAGCAGTTCCTCGACCAGACTCATAGCCCTCCCATGGTCTCTTGCCACATATCCCTATCCGGATTCCTGGAGATATCAATCGCTGATCCGTAATGTAATGGGGGACACAAGGGGCGCTTCGGGCGCGGCAAATCCATCCGGGTCGGGGACCTGCCTGAGCTCCCCGACCCGGATGAACCCGCCTACACGGCTTCAAACCAGCGGCGTCTGGCTGCGAACGGTGAATGCAGCCGTCGTTCTGGTTGTTTCCGTGTCTCTAGCGATAGTAGTAGTGGTACTCGACACACGAGTCCAAAACCAAACCGAACAACCACTTGGTGATCGGATCCATCCAGCCGCCGCCAAAGTCGGCGCACTCCTCCTCCGAAAGGCAGTGCCTCTGTCCGTATCCACAGTCTCCTGGCTGCGCTGCCAGGTCGCGAGGTCGCGCTACCGTGAAAAGACTCATCATGAATAGTCCGGAAACGATCACCGTTATGATTCCATTCTTCATCTGTACTACACTCCTGTATGATCAGTAAGTCGGGGTTCGTGCGCTCTGCCTAGTCAACGGGCGCCGGCGGTGGCGCCAGGTTCCAGTAGAAGCTCCTTTCGGCACACTCCTTCCACCACCATATGCCACGACATGTCGTTACGGTCGCGCAAACCGGCTCCGCATCACCGGTGCAACGTCCGGCTCCTTGGGCCTGGACACCGGCCGGCTTCGCCACCTCTATTGCAGCCGCCGCCAGGACGGTGACGATAGTGGCTGACATTGCAACACTTTGCATAAACCTCTTCATTGTTTCCTTGCCTCCCTCGGATCACTGAGTCCGATTGTCCTTTTCAGTTGTGTATTTCGCCGAAGTAGATGAATTCTGTATCAGTGCGGCAGAAGAAGATCCAAAACAGGCACGTCCTGGTTGTTTCCACTCCGCATATGTCGTGGTAGTCCACGCATTCGTCCCATTCCTGCGCGCGAATCTCGGCTGGTCGGGCTACTTGCCACAACGCAGTAACCAAAGTGGTCAGCACTGCGCTTGAGACCGCAACTCTTTTTATGGTCTGCTTCATCTTTCGGATCCTTTCCGGCGAAATGATGTGATTTGTGGATAGAGTCCTCGATTGTCCAGTACAAACACGCGATCGCCCGTGACCGCAAAGCTGTCCGCTACGTCCGGGAGTGTCTGTGAGTGCACGTACCGGCCGCTTCCGACGTCGTACATGTCGAGCACCCGGAATCGATGCGCCGTATGCCCTCCGGGCAGCACATACATCGTGTCCTTCCAGACATCCATATCATATGCAGAGTAGGCAGGGCGTGCGGCCAATCTCCAACTGGTCCTGTTATCGCGACGGTTGACAATGATCTCCGGGAACTCGGTGTGCTCGACGTAGGGGAACATCTCCAGGGGCGTGTCGGCCTCGAAGGTAAACCAGCCGTTTCCCGCCTCGAAGGCAAAGACCCATTTGTCGTTTTCCGATGCGGCAACGTTACCATATCGCTGAAGGAAATGCATCGTTGTGAAGCCGGACCAGGGAACCTTGACCGAATCCTCCTGCTCGCCCTCGGACACCAGTATCCAGGGGTCTGCCGGTCTGTTCGTGTCGAGCACGACATCGCCCGCCGAGAGGGCCGCGACTCCTTCAACAAGGCTGAAGTCGGTGCAGATGATGGTGTCCTCGCGCTTGAGCACGCCCTCGGGCGACAGAAACACCAGGCGGCAGTTGCCGGAGTCGGCCAGGACGACACCGCCATCGGGCGTCACGTCAAAGGCGCGCACGTTGCCGAGTTCACCGGGACCCTCTCCCTTGCTGCCCCACCTCCAGTCCAGGTCGCCCGCAGGCGAGAGCCGTACCACCTGCTGCAACATCGGATCGAGCACATACAGTGCATTGTCGGGTGCTGCAACAAGGCGCGTGGGTGCACCGAGAATGGTGTCCCGGACGCCGCCATAGCTCCAGATCGTGTCGTACGCGACCGTACGCACGGTCCGAACACCCGACCCCTCAGTATACAGGGCCGGTGTACCACCGCGCATTTCTGCACAAGCAGCGCCCAGCACCGTTGCCGACAGAGCCAACAGAACCCTTCGCCGGATCATGACGCACCAAACCTTTCCTCCAGGGACGCTGCGGTCAGATCTTCTTGCCCGCCGATACTCTGGACAAACGTCACGCTTCCCTGTTCGTCAAACCCCACAGCGAAGGGAGTTCGAACGAATCGACCGATCGGCATGACGGACCGCCAGGGGATGGGTTCCAACAAGGTATCCCCACTATTGGCGGCGACGAGTTTCTCGAGGTCCGATGTCGAAACCCCATCCTCGATGATCAGAATCCGCTTGGTACGGTGAGTTGCCCCGCGAGATCGTTGACGTCCTCGACGAGAGCCAGACAGTCGGCGGCCGTGGTTACGAACACCATGCTCGGCCCCGGTGTGCCAGCGGCATCGATGAACTGCTCGAAGCGATAGTCATCCAAGCGAGCACGAACGGCGGAGAAGGAAAACAGGACACAGGCCAGAGCGAGCATGGCACCCTGCCACCGAGACAGACTTGCCCGCCGCTGCAGGAATGATCGCGTCGCGCGCATATTGGACAGGGCCCGCGCTCTTGGTTCAGGCATTTCTCCCTCCAGAGAACTGGTGATTGGGGTCGTGACGGATCAGGTCACGGACGATCGTGTGTCGTCCAGCCGGCACAGACGTCCCCGCCGGACGGGATTGACGGGACATCGATTTCGCTGACGCGGCGACGACCTGCGGGGCGCGCGCGGTGATCCTCCCCACCCGCGGCAGGTCCGACAGCACGAGAGTCGCGGCCAGTACGGCGGCGGGAGCCGCCAGGAGCAGCCCGCATGCGGTGGTCCGCGGGTGTGCGGACAGGCGCCGGTGCAGCGCTGCGATTCGATTGCTGGAGCCCGGTTTTCGTGCGGCCATCCCTGAATAATCCCCTGAAGCGTGTCGTCTCTGCGATCAAGCGAGCAACACGCTACATAGTCCCCAGGGGCGCTTCCATAGCTGGATGGGACATGGTCTCCGGCGGAGCGAAAAAGGGTCTGCCGGACGGCCGAAACCGCCCCGTAGACCCTTCAGAACGGGGCCGGAGGGATGAAATCCGGGCGCGAAGTCCCTCTACAGCGCCTTCAGCACCTCCAAAATGTCCTCGTTCGTCGGCCGGACCCGATAGTCCACCTCCACGAACCGGTATCGCACGACTCCTTCCTTGTCGATCACGTAGGTCGCGGGGTGAGGAAGCGGGCGGTTGGGGGGCGCGTCCGGGTTGAAGAGGCCGTATCGGTCGATCACCCGGTGGTCCGGGTCCGACAGCATGATGAAGTCGGGCTCCACCCCGTCGTCGGCGGCCACGCGGTCGATCATCAGCTGCATGCCTTCACTGTCGTCCACGGATATGGTGACGATCTCGGTTTCGTCCGCGAGGTCGTCTGGAAGGAGTGCTCTCAGCTCCACGAGCTGACTGGCGCAGTACGGTCACCAGTGTCCGCGATAGAAGACCAGGACCACGTTCTTCTCGCCGCGAAAGCCCGCGAGGTCCACCGGGCCGCGGTCGAAGGAGTCGAGGGTGAAGAGCGGGGCTTCGTCGCCCAGCGCGACGCGCTCGATGTCGGTGGGCGGCAGGTCGTGTCCGTCCACGGGGCCGAGCGTCTGTGCCCGGGCGGATGCGGCGGTGAACGCGCCGACCGCGAGCAGGGACAGGGCGCAGAGGCGGAGCAGCGAGGCAAGGGATCGTCTCATCGGAATCGTCCAGGAAGGGGCGGGTGGTCATTCTTCCGCGGCTACACCGGAAGGGCCGCGGCACGGTATCTTAACGACATGTGCTCGGTCCTCGCCATCCTCGAAATCGATCCTCACGCCCCCTACCCGCGTGAACGCGCGCTGGCGCTGTCGAGGCTCCAGCAGCACCGGGGGCCCGACTGGTCGGGTGTCTTCGCCCACGACCGCGCACTCCTGGCGCACAACCGGCTGGCCATCGTCGATGTCGAACACGGCGCTCAGCCGCTGGAGAACGGGGCCGGAACCCACGTGCTCGCGGTGAACGGCGAGATCTACAACCACCGCTTGCTGGAAGCGGAGCTCGCGGGATCGTTCCGTCCACGGACCCGCAGCGACTGCGAGGTGATCCTCGGGCTGTACGCCGAGCAGGGGAGCGGCTTCGTGAACCGCCTGAACGGGATCTTCGCGTTCGTGCTGTACGACGCCGAGCAGGATCGGTACATCGTCGCCCGCGACCACATGGGCATCGTTCCCCTCTACACGGGGCGCGACGACGAGGGGCGGTTCTTCGTCGCCTCCGAGATGAAGGCGCTGATGCCCGTCTGCCGCTCGGTCGAGGAGTTTCCGCCGGGGCACGTGCTGGATTCGGCGGACGGCAACGCCGTTCCGGAGCGCTACTACAAGAGGACATGGCGCGACTACGAGGCGGCCACGGCCGAGCCCGACCCGGCCAGGATCCGCGAGGCGCTCGAAGCCGCTGTGCACCGCCAGCTCATGTCGGACGTCCCCTACGGGGTGTTGCTCTCGGGAGGGCTCGACTCGTCGATCGTCTCGGCGGTCGCCCGGCGCTACGCGCGGCGCCGAATCGAGGACGACGACCGGAGCGAGGCGTGGTGGCCCCGGCTGCACTCGTTCTGCATCGGGCTGGAGGGGTCGCCGGATCTGGCCAGCGCGGCGACGGTGGCCGAGCATATCGGCACCGTGCACCACCAGTTCCACTTCACGGTCCAAGAGGGCCTCGACGCGCTCTCCGACGTCATCCACCACCTCGAGACCTTCGACGTCACCACCGTGCGCGCCGCCACGCCGATGTACCTGATGGCGCGGCGCATCCGCACACTGGGCATCAAGATGGTCCTCTCGGGAGAGGGGGCCGACGAGGTCTTCGGCGGCTACCTCTACTTCCACCGCGCCCCCGACCCCCGCGCGTTTCACGATGAGACGGTGAGGAAGCTCGACCGCCTTCACCAGTTCGACTGTCTGCGCGCGAACAAGGCGATGGCCGCGTGGGGCGTGGAGGCAAGAGTGCCGTTCCTCGACCGGGAATTCCTGGACGTGGCGATGTCGATCGACCCGGCGGCGAAGATGCCGGGTGGCGGGATCGAAAAGCGCATCCTCCGCGAAGCGTTCGCAGACTATCTGCCCCCGGAGATTCTCTGGCGCCAGAAGGAGCAGTTCTCGGATGGCGTCGGCTACTCCTGGATCGACTCGCTGAAGGCGTTCGCCGAGGAGAGTGTGAGCGACCGCCAGCTGGCCAATGCGCGCTTCCGCTTCCCCTGGAATCCGCCCCCGGACAAGGAAGCCTACCTCTACCGGAGGATCTTCGAGTCGCACTTCCCGCTGCCCGAGGCCGCCCGCTGCGTCCCCGGCGGCCCGAGCGTCGCCTGCTCGACCCCCGAAGCCCTGGCGTGGGACGAGGCGCTGTCGAGCACCATCGACCCCTCGGGGCGCGCGGTCGCGGGAGTGCACCGGTCCGCGTACTGATCGGCCGAGGGCCAGCCAGGCACATACTTGCAGCACGCCCTGGCGGACAGTAGCATCACCTCACCTTGACGCTCGCCATTCGGCGCCGTGTAGTCGAATGGTATGTATACCAACACGGATGCCAGGAGGTGAACAATGAGCGCAAACCGTTTGTTCCGCCGGTCTCGATCGAGTACGACCGGCCGCTACCGGGACGGGGGAAGCCGCACTGCGCGGCCCTACCGCGTGGTCCTCCTCCTTGGGGCACTCGCTCTGGGTGCCCTGACGCCGGGCACGCCATTCACCGCCAATGCCCAGCAGAACATCATCCGCGGCACCGTGCTCCAGCAGCAGACTCTGCAGCCGGTCGTGGGGGCCCAGGTCGTCGCCGAAGGGACCCAGCAGGGATCCATCACCGACGGTACCGGACGCTTCACGATTGCCGGCCTGACGGGCACCCAGATCACGCTCGAGGTCATCATGGTGGGCTATCGGACCGCGCGGCAGACCGTGCCCGTGGGCACGACCGATGTGCGCATCCTGCTGGCCGAGACCGCTGTCGAACTGGAGGGAATCGTCGTAACCGGCACGCCCGGCGAGACGCGCGCCCGGACGGTCGGCAATGCGGTGGCCCGGGTGTCGGCGGAATCCAGCCTGCAGGTCAAGCCGGTCCGCGATGTTCAGGATCTGCTGAAGGGCGCGGCCCCCGGTGTAACGGTTCGGGTCGGACAGGGCAACGTGGGCACGGGCGGCGTAATACGCATGCGCGGCGTGACGAGTCTGTCATTGAACAACCAGCCCCTCATCTACATCGACGGGATCCGCGTCAACAACGACTTCCGCTCGGGCCCCTCCATTCGCGGCGGACGCCAGACCTCCCGCATCAACGACATCAATCCTGAAGAGATCGAGTCCATCGAGATCATCAAAGGACCGGCGGCGGCCACACTCTACGGCACGGAGGCGTCCAATGGCGTGATTCAGATCATCACCAAGAGAGGCACCGCGGGCGCCCCGACGTGGAATCTGACGGTCAAGCAGGGGGTGAACTACTTCGCGGACCCCCACGGACGACTCCCGAACAACTACGCGCTCGGAGCGAGCGGCGAGTTGATGGAACAGGACCTTTACGAGGAAGAACTGGCCGCCGGGCGCAACGCACTTCAGAACGGCCACAGCCAGGGCTACGACCTCAGCGTCCGGGGGGGCACCGAGGGTGTCCGCTACTTCGCATCGGCCGCCTGGGACGACACCGAGGGAATCGTCGACTACAACTGGCAGAAGAAGCTGAGCGCCCGAGGCAACCTCCAGATCACACCCAGCGACAACCTCAATGCGACCGTCAATCTGGGGGTGGTGAGCAGTGAGACCCGATACGGACAGGCGGCGTCCGGCTGGGACTTGATGGGCCAGTTCATCTGGGGCAATCCCCGGTCTCGGGACGGACGCCTTCGGGGCTTCCTTCGCGCCACGCCGGAAGCCGCCGGCAGCATCCAGTCCTACTCCGAAATCCTGCGCGCGACCCTCGGCACCACGGTGGACTACCGACCCGTCGACTGGCTTAGCACACGGATGAACGTTGGCCTGGACATGACCGACGAGGAAAACTCGATCCTCTTCCCGCGTCACCCGACCGGCTCCGCATATTTCTTCGGCGCCAGGAGCCTGGGCGAGAAGAACGCCGAGCGCAAAGCGGTGCGGAACGCCACGGTGGACTTCGGCGGTACCGCGGATTTCGACCTGACCGACGCGATCTCGTCTGCCACCTCGGTGGGCTTCCAGTACTTCACGAAGGAAACGGAGGGACTGACGGGGCAGGGGCGGATCTTCCCTGCACCTCCGGTGATCACGATCGGCGGCGCCGCCCAGACGATCTCGAGCGAGTCGTACGTCGCCAACAAGACCGTCGGCGTATACGTCCAGGAGAGGATCGGCTTCAACAACCGACTGTTCCTGACGGGCGCCGTCCGGGGCGACGACAACTCGGCCTTCGGGCAGAACTTCGATTTCGTGGTATATCCCAAGGTCAGTGCGACCTGGGTCATCAACGAGGAATCCTTCTTCAACGTGCCCTGGGTGAACACGCTCAAGCTCAGGGGCGCCTGGGGACAGGCTGGCCAGCAGCCCGATGTCTTTGCGGCAATCCGCCTCTACCAGCCCGCGACCGGTCCCGGCGACTCCTCCATTCTCACCCCGCGCACCATTGGCAACCCGGACCTCGAGCCGGAGCGGGGGCAGGAACTGGAACTGGGATTCGACGCGGCCTTTCTTGACGACCGGCTGGGAATCGACTTCACCATGTACGACCAGAGCCGCAGGAACGCGATCATCGCGTCACCGGTTCCCCCGTCGTCCGGCTTCCCGGGAATCCGCTTCGTCAACGTAGGCCAGGTGGACAGCCGCGGGATCGAACTGGGCATCAATGCCCAGCTCCTCCAGGGTGACGACGTGGCGTGGTCGCTCGGTTTCAACCTTGGCACCAACGATTCGGAGGTGGTCGACCTGGGCGAGTTCAGCGACCTCGGGGCCGGTGCGGCCCAGCTCCATCGGGTCGGCTACCCGGTCGCCGCCTTCTTCATGCGCCGCGTGGTGAGCGCGGATGTCGACGGTCAGGGCAATGTCGTCAATGCGATGTGCAGGGGCGAAGCCGACGGATCGACCGTTCCCTGCGACGGCGCACCGCGAGTGTTCGCGGGTCAGCCCGATCCGAAGCTGACGGGCAACCTCAACTCTTCCGTCACTCTCTTCGGGAATCTCCGGTTGTCGGCGGAGGTCGACTTCCAGGGTGGTCACAACGCCGTTACGGGAGACATCGCGGGCGCTCACCACCTGTTCCGCAACACGCGGGCGATCCTGACGAATTCGCACCCGATCCTGGAGGCCTATGACCAGATCAGCGGGTTCAGCTGGTTCGAGTCCGGCTTCTACGGCGCCGGGTGGGCCAAGCTGCGCAACGTCTCGGCAACGTACACGCTGCCGGATGAGATGGTGAGCACAATCGGGGCCTCCAGGGCGGCGCTGACGGTGTCGGGGCAGAATCTGGCGATTCTCTGGCAGGAGACGGAGGAGCTCTTTGGGCGCAGGATCATCGACCCCGAAAACCGGCTGACCGCCAGCGAGACCTCCGGGTACGTCCAGACGGTTGTTCCGCACCTCACCAGCATCCTCGCGACGATGCGGCTGACCTTCTGATTCCGGGAGGAACCATGACAAACTGCGCCAAAGGATACGGTTCAATGGATATGAGAAAGAACAAGAACGCCGCTGCCGCCGCGGGCCCGTGGTCGGCACCCTGGCGGGCCGGCGGGCTCTGCCTGGCCCTGGCCATGGGTCTGGGCGCTTGCGACGGCCTGCTGGATGTGGAAATCCCGGGTGATGTCCCGGCCGAGGCTCTCGACGATCCCGCCCTCGCCAGCGTGCTCGTGCTGAGCGCCGTAGGCGACTTCAATTGTGCGCTCACTAACTACGCGGGCGCGACCGCCGCGCTGACGGACGAGTTCATCGGCGCTGCCGGATGGATCGACTACACCGATTGGGACACCCGCAGAATCACCGCGTCGGACAACGATCTGGGGCAGGGGGGATGCACCAATTTCGGGTTCGGGGTCTACACTCCCCTGCAGACGTCCCGGGTTCAGGCCGAGAGCAACTTCACGCGCGTCCAGGAGTTCCCGGACGGAGACGTACCCGACAAGCCCCTCAGTCTGGCCACTCTCGCTGCCTATGCCGGCTACAGCTACACGGTCCTGGGCGAAGGATTCTGCGAGCTGGCTTTCGATGAAGGACCCCTCGCCACACCCGCCGAAGCGATGAGCCGGGCAGAGAACTGGTTCGGTCAGGCGATGCAGATGGCCCAGCAGGCCGGGGCCGACGACCTGCTCAACATGGCACGCATCGGCCAGGCGCGGGTGCTCCTCAACCAGGGCAGAGCGGCGGAGGCCGCAGGGATTGCCGCCATGGTACCCGAGGGTTTCGTCAAGTACGTGGAACGGTCCGGGACGGCCGAGCGGCGGTGGAACCGGATCGCCCGGCACACCCACGGCGACTTCTACTATTCGGTAGACCCAACGTTCCGCGACCTGGAGTTCGGCGGCACCCCCGATCCGAGGGTGGTCACCGCCGACGCCGGACGCCTGGGCCACGACGGCATCACCCCCATCGTCCTTCCGATGAAGTACACTGACGTTTCCGACCCCATCGCCCTGGCGACCTGGACGGAAGCACAGCTCATCATCGCCGAGGCGGGTGGCGGGCAGGATGCGGTGGACATCATCAACGCGTTGCACGCCCGCGCCAGCCTTCCCTCCTTTGCGAGCTCGGACCCGGCCGAGATCAGAAACCAGATCATCGAGGAGCGCAGCCGCGAGTTCTTCCTCGAGGGACGCCGCCAGGCCGACATGCTGCGCTACGGGATTCCCTTCCAGACGGGCTTCAACCACAAGGGGCAACCCTACGGAGACACCACCTGCTTCCCCCTCCCGGACGTGGAGCGCATCAACAACCCGAACATCGGGTGAGCGGCCCGGCCGACTGACGGCCGACAAGCCTGCAAGCCCGCGGCGGGGACCCGGGAGGTGACCCGCCGCGGGCCAACCCCTACTGCGTGGCCGGCGTCCCGGCCTTCAGATAGTCCAGCAGCAGGTTGGTCATGGCGCGGATCCCGACCGGCACCGCCGAGTTGTCGGCCTGGAAGTCGGGGGTGTGGTGCCCGCCCGAGGTTCCTCCGGGAATGACCTGGCCGAGCCGGAAGAAGAAGCCCGGGACCTCGTTTGCGAAGTAGGCGAAGTCCTCGCCGCCCATGGTGGGATCGAGGTCGACGACGTTCTCCTCGCCCACGACTCTCGCCAGCGTGGGCAGCATGCGCTCGCCGAGCGCGGGGTCGTTGATCGTGGCAGGCGTGCCCCGGTCGTACTCCAGCTCGTAGGTGCCGCCGCCCGCCGCCGTAATGCCGGCCAGGATCTCACCCATGCGCTGCTCGACCGCATCGCGCACGTCGGGGTTGTAGGTGCGCACCGTGCCTTCCATCTCGACCACGTGCGGGATGATGTTGAAGCGGGTGCCGCCCCGGATGATCCCCACCGTCACCACACTGGGCTCGAGCGGGGGCAGGTTGCGCGACCGGATGGTCTGGAATGCGCTGACCGCCTGGGACGCCATCACGATCGGGTCGATCCCCAGATGGGGCGCGGCACCGTGGGACTGCAGCCCCAGGATGCGGATCTTGAAGTGATCCACGGCCGCGAGCGCCGGCCCGGAGGTGAATCCGACCTTGCCCACCTCCATCTCGGCGAAGGAGTGGAGGCCGAAGATCGCGCTCGGGGCGGGATCCTGCAGGACGCCCTCGGCCACCATCATGCGCGCGCCGCCGTCCTCGCCCGGCGGGGGCCCTTCCTCGGCTGGCTGGAAGATGAACTTGACCGTCCCCGGCAGTTCATCGCGCATGCCGGCCAGCACCGACGCCACGCCCAGCTGGACCGCGACATGGATGTCGTGGCCGCACGCGTGGGACACCCCCACCTCCTGGCCCAGGTAGGTGGTGCGCACGGTGGACCGGAAGGGGTAGGGCGTCATCTCGGTGACGGGGAGCGCGTCCATGTCGGCGCGCACCGCCACCACGGGCCCGGGGCGGCCGCCACGCAGGATGCCCACCACACCGGTGTGCGCGATCCCCGTGTGCACCTCGTCGAAGCCGAGCGCGCGCAGGTGGTCGGCGACCAGCGCGGCCGTGTTGAATTCGCGGTTGCCGAGCTCGGGGTACTGGTGGATGTGCTCGCGCAGGCGAATGATCGTGTCCTGGACGGTGGCCACCAGCTCGTCGACCCGCGCGTCCTGGGCCCCCGCGGGCGCCGGCGCCGCAGCCAGGACAGGCAGAGCAGCGCAGAACACCCGAACAACAGTCGAACGCGTCATCAGTTTCCTCCAGTCAGGCTGAAATAGACCGCCCGGACGAAGCGCCCGCCGGCATCCTCTCCCCAGGTGGCGTCCAGATCCGAGGTGGGTGCTGCGGCTACCACCTCGTCCTCGCTGCGGCCGTCGGCAACCATGCTCGCAACGCGCAGCCTCACCGTCTCCAGCATGTCCCGGTACTCGCGCAGGTGCTCGGCCGACGCAAGCTCCCCTTGCCCCGGAATGATCCGCGTGTCGTCGTTCGACTGCTCCAGCACGAAGTTCGCCGCCGCGATCACGCCATCGACCCCGCCCCCGCTGTCCACATCGACGAACGGATAGCGTCCGCGGAAGAAGGTGTCGCCCATGTGGAAGACGTTCGCGCGCGCGAAGTGCACGATCGCGTCGCCGTCTGTGTGCGCGGTCCCGATGTGCGTGACCCGGATGTGCCGCCCGTTCCAGTGGAACTGCACGCCCTCGTCGAAGGTCACCACCGGCAGCGCGGCCCGCGGCGCCTGAGCCGAGCGCCCGACCAGGTCCGCGAACTCCGCCGGGTTCATCCGCCGGTACACGTTCCGGTGAGCCACGATCATGGCACCCGCCTCGCCCAGATTCTCGTTGCCCCCCGTGTGATCGCCATGCCAGTGGGTATTCAGCACCCAGCGCACGGGGTGGTCGGATACCTCCGCCACCGCCGCCTGGATCTTCGCCGTCAGGGGAGCGAACTGGTCGTCGATGAGGAAAGCGCCGTCCTCACCCACTGAAAGCCCCATGTTGCCTCCCCTGCCCATCAGCATGAAGAGATCGCCTTCCAGCTCGATCGTCTCGATCACCACATCGGCCATGTCCTGCTGCGCGGCGAGCGTCGGCGCACCGGTCGCGCACACCGCCGCGAGCACCGACACGACGGCCGCGCATCTCATTCCCTGCCACAAAGTGGTCATCCTCGGCTCCTTCTTCGGGAATCCGACGCGGACAACGGCACCGGACGTTGAGGAGATCGGCGCGGGCGTGAGCGCCGACTCGACTGTATTGTTAATCATTGCGCGACGGAACCCGGTCGGGCAACGCCAAAGAGGTGTTTTGGAAGTACAGGGCGACGTGACCGCACCGGCGGGCATCCCCACAATGGAATGCCGGGTTTCCGGGCACCACCGCGAATGCAGAATGGAGGTTGCACCCAATGCTTCGATCCCTTCCCCTGGCTGCCCTCGCCGTTCTCGCCACGGGCTGCGGCGATTCCGCACCGGCCGACGACGCCGCGCCCGCAGACGCCACCTCTCCCGGCCCCGATCTCCCGGCAGCCATCGCCGGTGCCGGCGGCGAGTTGGAGGGCACCGACCTGCACTATGTGGACGGCGACGCGCTGACCACCGGCTACCTTGCCGTCCCGGATGGTGCCGGACCGTTCCCCGCGCTGGTCATCATCCACGAGTGGAACGGCCTCCAGGACCGCGTCCGCCAGCTCGCCGACGACTTCGCGGACGAGGGGTACGTGACCCTCGCGGCCGACCTCTTCCAGGGCCGCACCGGGTCCAACCGCGAGGAGAACATGGCGCTGGTACAGGAGGCGCAGGCGGACCAGGCCGGGATGATCGCCAACCTCAACGCAGCCGTGGCCTACCTGAAGGGGCGCCCCGACGTGACCGGAAGGGTCGGCGCGATGGGATGGTGCTTCGGCGGCGGGGTGGCGCTCTCGTTCGGTCTCGACGGCGACAACCACGAGGCCACCGCGATCTTCTACGGCCGCCTGGTCGACGACCCCGAAGTCGTGGCTCGCCTGGACCATGAGGTGTACGGGACCTTCGCGGCGCTAGACCAGGGCCCCTCGCCGGAGTCCGTCGCCGCCTTCGAGGCCGCGCTCCAGTCCGCCGGGATCGAGAACGACCTGCACATCTACGACGACGTGGGTCACGGCTTCTGGCTGCGCGTCGACGAGGACCCGGAAGTGCGCACCGCGCCGGCGGAGGACGCCTGGCAGCGGCTGAAGGCGTACCTGGATCGGACGCTGGGATCATGAGACGGCCGGGGTGTCCTCCCGGGGTGACGCGGGTGTCCCCGAACCGGCCGCGCCGCCCCGATTCGGCACCCCTGGGCGCCGCAAACCATGCCCGTCGCGTCCGGTACGCTTCTTGCGGAACGGTGGCGGGAACTCCAACGAGGAGGACGGTATGAATCACCTTGAAATCGGAATCACCCGGACCGTACTCGGGCTGTTCGCCGCCCTGGCGTTGCTCGGCGCGACCGGGTACGAGCCTCTGGCCGCCCAGAGCGGAGGGAGCGGCTTTCTCTTCGGGAACCCCCGAGCGACGCTGACCTTCAAGGGCGGCGTCAGCCTACCACGCGCGGCCGGCGGCAACGGCCAGCAGAGCCTCTGGGACCTGACCCGGGAAGAACTCACCGTGGAGACCGCGGATCTGCGCGGTGCGTCGATCATCGGCGAGCTCGCGGTGCGAGCCTCCGAGCGCCTCGACGTCACCCTCGCGGTCGGCTATTCGGCCAGCGAAACGCGTTCGGAGTTTCGTGACTGGGAGGGCTCGGACGGCCTCCCCATCGAGCAGACCACGAGATTCACGACCACCCCCGTGACCGCGGGAGTCAAGGCCTACCTGTTCGAAAGAGGCCGCTCCGTGGGCAGCCTGGCGTGGATCCCGCGTACCTGGAATCCCTACGTCGGAGTGGCCGGTGGATTGGTCAGCTACAGCTTCCGGCAGCACGGTGAATTCGTGCACTACGACACCTACGACATCTTCCAGGACGACTACTTTTCCCGGGACAGGGCGCCTACGGTCCATTTCCTCGGCGGAATGGAGATGAGCGTCAACCGGCACGTGCTTCTGGTCGGCGAGGCCCGGTACGGTTTCGCCAGCGCGCCATTGAGCGAGGACTTCGTGGGATTCCCCGACCTGGATCTGGCTGGATTCCAGGCGACTGCGGGAATCTCCTTGCGGTGGTAGGGATGACTCACAAGATTGCAACTGCGCGAAAGAGGGAAATCGCGATGCGGTACTCGAAAGGAGCAGTCATGGACAGGAAGAGCTTCAGCAACGGTATTCGAGCCGGTTTCGGTGCCCTGGCCCTGGCGGTCGTGCCCGGATCGGCGTTTGCCCAGGAAGCCGAAACCCGGCTGGGATGGCAGCCCTATCTCGGGTGCTGGGCGCAGCCCGCGCACCTCGTCGAGGTCGACCGGCCGGAGGGCGAGGAGGCGGACGAGGGCGTTCTCTGCTTCGTGGCCTCCGGGAGCGATGTCGAGATGCTCACGATCGCGAACGGTGTGATCACCCACAGGGAGCCCTTCCCCGCGGACGGGCAGCCGCGCACGGTGGAGCAGGACGGGTGCCGCGGCACCGAAACCGCGCGCTTCTCCGACGACCAGCGGCGGATCTACACGACTTCCGAAGCGACTTGCGAGGACGGGGCACTGCGCCGCAGCACCGGGATCATCTCCATGCCGAGTCTCTCCGAATGGCTGGACGTACGCGCCATGGAGGTGGACGGTCGTGCCACCGCGTGGTCCCAGTGGTATCAGCGCACCAGTACGGACGTACTGGAGGATCTCGGGATCGAGAGCGGCCAGTTCGAGACGCCCCTGGCCGTCAGGGGAGCCTCGATGTACGCCGCCGCCAGGATCATGATCGACGACGTAATCGACGCGAGCATGAACGCGCATCCGAAGGCCGTCGAGGCCTGGCTGGCCGAGGTCGGGCAGCCCTTTGCGCGGCTGGACGCCGAACAGCTGGTTCGCCTGGCCGACGCCGGCGTGCCCGGTGGGGTCATCGACGTGGTCGTCGCGGTCTCTTTCCCGGAGAGGTTCGCGCTGAACCGCCAGGACGCCTACGCGGACCGTGGCGACGCGATCTATCCGCGCACCGTCTGGCTGCAGCGCGACTACGGTCCGTTCGGCTACGGCTACATGAGCCGCTACGGGTACTACAGCCCCTACGGCTACTATGGGAGCCGCTACGGCGGCGGCTATTGGGGGGGCGGCTACTACGGGTGGGGCGGCGGCTACTACACTCCCGTGGTCGTCGACGTGACGCGCACCGAGCGACAGGGCGGTGGCAGGGTCATCGCCGGCAGGGGCTACAGTGGGGGCCGGTCCACGGCCCGAGGCCCGGCTAGGAGCGCGGGCGGCGCGTGGATGGGCGGCTCGGCCGGCTATCGCGGTTCCGGCGCCGCGGTCTCCAGCGGTGGCGGCAGCGGGGGTTCGCGCTCGGCCAGGCCGCGCGGCGGTTCCAGCGGCAGCTCCAGACCCTCGATTTCGGGCACGTCATCGCGAAGCGGAGGCAGCAGCAGCGGCCGCACGGCCAGGCGCCGAGGCGGAAGTAGCTAGACACCGGCCGGGATCCCAGCCACATTGGGGCTCTCGCGCCCGCCTGGGCGCGGGAGCCCTTTTTCTATCCGAGGAGCGCATGGCTCCCCTGCTTCAACTGAGTGACACGGGCGGGCTCTCGGAAGCCCTGGCGTCCAGTCCGCTGCTGGCGCTGGTCGTTCTGTTCGGCGCGGGCGTCGCGATCAGCCTGACCCCGTGCGTGTATCCGATGATCCCCATCACCGCGTCGGTCATCTCAGGGACGGCGCGCGAAGGTCAGCCCTGGAGCCGCACCCTGGGACTGACCCTGACCTACGTCGTCGGGCTCGCGATGCTCTACGCCTTCCTGGGGATGCTCGCCGGACTCACCGGGACCCTCTTCGGCACCGTCGGAGCGAGCCCCTGGGCGCTGCTGGCGATCGGGAACCTGCTCCTGCTCTTCGCCCTGGCGATGTTCGATGTCATTCCGATCAGGGTTCCGCAGCGCCTGATGACGTGGGCGGGGAGCCGGGGAGGTGGATCGTACGGGGCCGTCTTCGTGCTGGGAGCCACATCGGGCGTGGTCGCGGCGCCCTGCGGGGCTCCGGCCTTCGCCGCGGTGCTGGCGTGGGTGGCGGCCACGCGGGCAGGGTTAATGGGATTCGTCTACCTTTTCGTCTTCTCCCTGGGAATGACCGCGCTTCTCGTCGCGGTCGGTCTCTTTTCGGGCACGCTTTCGCGGCTGCCGAAGTCGGGGCAGTGGATGGTGACCGTCAAGCGCGTGGCGGCGGTGATCATGCTCGGCGTCGCGCAGTACTATTTCATTCAGGCCGGATACAACCTGTGAGGTCAGCTGTGATTGGAGTCGGAAACTTTCGGATCGCCGCATTGCCGGCGCTGTTCTCCGCCGCGGCGTTGCTGGCGGGTCTTCCCGCCGGTGCGCAGGCACAGGATGACGAGTTGGGCCTCCCGACCGGGACACCGGCGCCGGACGCCCAGGTGGAGGACCTGGAGGGCAACACCGTCTCGCTTCTCGACGTGGTGGGCAGCGGCCCGGCACTGATCGAGTTCTGGGCGTCGTGGTGCGAGCAGTGCGAGCTGCTGCAGCCGCAGATCGACGAGATCCAAGAGCGTTTCGCCGAGCGGATCAAGGTCGTCGCGGTCGCGGTCGCGGTGAACCAGTCCGTGCGCCGGGTCAGGCGCCACGTGGATAGGCACGCCCCGGGCTACGCCTTCGTCTACGATGCACAAGGAGAGGCCGTGAGGGCCTATCAGGCCCTCACGACCTCGATCGTTGTCCTCATCGATGGCGAGGGGCGCATCGTCTCTACAGGTGTGGGTCCCCAGCAACCGCTGGTGGAGGCCGTGGAGGAGATGCTGGGAGCCGCGGCCGGTCAGAGCTGACCGGCCCCGCGGACTTCTACCCTTCCTCGGGCTCCGGCGTCACCTCGTCGATGACGGCGCCCAGTGCCTCGTAGGCAGCGGGATCCACCTGGTTGAACTGGGGAATCACCTGCGCCACGCGGCCGTCGGGGCCGACCACGATCACGGCGCGGCTCCCCACCATGCCGTTGTCCCTCAGCGATCCGCCGAACGCCGTGAAGGCGCCGCCGTCAGGGTCGCTGCCGAACAGGTAGGGGAAGTCCTCGTCCTTGAGCCATGAGGCGCCCTCTTCCGACGAATCGTTCGAAATCGCCATGAGCACGACGTTGCGGCCTTCGTTGAACAGTTCTGCGTACTGATCACGGTACGCTCTCATTTGAACCGTTCAGCCACGCGTCCTGACTCTGAAGAAGAACGCCAGAACGACCGTCTCGCCGAGGTAGTCGCTGAGCCTGACCTGGTCCTGGAGGACACCGTGACGGGTCGCCCCGGTCAACGCGAAGTCAGGCGCCATCGCGCCGACCTCGATGAGGCCGTCGCCGGCCTCCTGGGCGGCTGCCCCGTCCGGCGCGCCGACCACCACCGCGGCGGCCAGGGCGGCCGCCACCAACACTCTGCGCATCATTCGCTCTCTCCGTTCTCGTACCGTCACGTGCGTGAATCGCGACCGCCCCACGCGGGCATTCCGCGCATCATTGTAGCGCGGGAGCGCCGCGATAGCGACCTTTGCCGCGCACCACAGCGCACCGTCCGTCGAGGAGTACCGCCAATGAGAGCCGCACGCGCCCACCTCCCGCTTGTCGCCCCGGGCCCGATCGTCCTCCTTACGCTGGGTGCCGCGCTCTCCTGCGCCCCCGCCCCCGCCAACCGGGGTCTTATACACATCTCGCGCGGGCGACGAAGAGAGAGGTGTAGGTAGGGGGGGTCGCGG
>VXQO01000062.1 GCA_009838975.1 Gemmatimonadota bacterium
TTTTTTCTACCATACTCCGGCATACTAGATGTTGTAGGGTCTCGTGGGCGCGGTTTTGTTTATATGTGGGGGGAATGGGCGGAGCGACTGGGCGGCCGCGGGGGCCGGGAGCAACGCGAGCGATGCGAAGGCCACTAGCAGCAGGGTGGCCGCGAGCGACGCGGTGGCCGCGAGGGGCGCTGCGCATACCGCAGGCGGGACTGTGCGGCCGAGCGCGAAGCGAAGGCGCGTGGGGGACGCTCCGGGGGGACCGCGGCGTACTCTCATTCCTCGGACTCAGGGGCCCGGAAGTAGTAGGTCATGTTGTCGAAGTCGATGGTCCAGGAGCCCAGGGGCCAGAGGTACTGGTGGGACATGAGGGCATCCGCCATGAAGCCGCTCTGCCAGAAGAAGTCCTGCTCGACGAAGACGTTTCCCATGGCTTGCGTGGCGCCTTTCACGAGTCCGTTGAGGCCGTGGGATTCGATGGCGGTCCAGTAGTAGGGGGTGCCTTCGATGTCGTTGGTTTCGAGGCCGAGGAGCTCGACCGTTTCGTCGACGACGATCATGGGCATGCTCATGGCGAGCCCGGAGTCCAGGAAGTAGTTGATCTCGTGGCCGTTCAGGTCGCCCTTTGCGAACATGAGGTGCGTGGTTGTCATGAAGAAGGGCGCCTCGAGGGGCGGGTTGGCAAAGTTTGTCATAACCTCGGCGAGGGCCCCCGGGGTGCGTTCGCGGAGGGTGATGCGGCGGTTGTCGTAGTCCATGGTGCTCAGGAACTGCTTGAGCAGCTGCGTGGTGAGGACGCCGTCGGTGGTCTGGCCGATCTCCTTCCAGGTGGCGCCGACGACGGGGACGTTGGTGAGGGTGACGTCGCCCATGGTCACCGTTTCGGCGACCCCGAGGGGCTCTTCGACCGTTGCGCCGCCCGTGTAGGCGTAGCGGGCCTCGCGGTGGGTGAGGGTGGTGAGGCCGAGGCTCTCGTAGATGCCCTTGTCGAGGTAGAGGCGGTCGCCGCCGGTGTCGAGGATGAGCGAGACGGTCTGGCCATTGACTTCGAGTTCGACGATGGGAAGGGCGCCGGGCTGCGTGATGTCGTTGGTCATCGGGAGGTGGGAGACGCGCTCGTCGGTGGCCCAATCGATGCCGTAGGGCTCGCCCTCGAAGGCCTGCATGTAGGCGAGGAGGCTGGACGCGCCCTCGTTGTCCTCGGGCGCCGGGAGCTCGGGCGCCCTGGCGAACTGGTTGGTCTGGTACCAGGTGAGTGTCAGGCCCCGCGTCGCGTCGGCGTGGCCTTCGGAGCCGGTTTCGGTTAGGTCCATCAGCCGGTCGTAGAGGGTCTCGGCACGCGTGTAGTCGCCGAGGACGTAGGCCAGGCGGGCGGCGAGCTGCAGGTCGTCTACGTTGGACGAGGCGGGGTCGGCGAGGGGTGCGATGACCTCGTCCGCCTCCCACATGTTGCCGAGCTTGAAGAGGATGTCGGCGTAGGCGTGTCGCGCGTCTTCGTCGTCGGGGTCGGCGGCGCAGGCGTCGGCGCGGGCGGGGAGGGCGGCTTCGACGTCGGATCGGAGGCGGAATTCCGCCTCTGCCGCGGCGGTTTGCCGGTAGGTGGGTTCGCTGGGGGTGTCGGGCTGGCAGGCTCCGATGGCCATGCCCAGGTAGGATATCGCGAGCGGGATCGCCGCGGTTCGCAGTGTGCGTGACATCATTGGCTCCGTTTCGATCATCAGCGCTGAGTGGAACAGGTTGCCCCCCCAAGGCTACGCGCGGTAACAATGCCTGTCACGCTCCGTTCCTCGAAGGAGGCTGGAAATGCGACGGTCAGGATGCAATCCGGGACACATTCATATTCATATGCTCATGTGCTCACTCACCCTCCTCGCGCCTGCCCCTGCCCTCGCCCAGGACGAGGTCATGACGCGGTACGGCTACGAGGACCGCGCCGACCTCGACCTCGCGGCCATCTTCGAGCCCAAGTGGGACGTCATGGTGCCCATGCGCGACGGCGTGCGGCTGCACACGGAGATCTACATTCCGCGGGGCCAGACCGAGCCGCTTCCGATCATGCTGGAGCGCACGCCCTACTACGCCAACCCGCAGGAGCAGGAGTACTCGATCCGCCTGGACTGGTACGAGGAGTTCTTCGACGAGGGGTACATCTTCGTGCTGCAGGATCTGCGCGGGCGCTACGAGTCCGAAGGCGAATTCGTCACGCTGCGCCCCAACCGCAAGCCCGACGACGTCGACGGCACCGACGAGTCCACCGACTTCTACGACACGATCGAGTGGCTGGTGAACAACGTGCCCGGCAACAACGGCCGCGTCGGCACGTGGGGCATCTCGTACGGCGGCTTCCTGGCCACGCGCGCGATGGTCGACCCCCACCCCGCGCTTGCGGCGGTCTCACCACAGGCCAGTTGCGCCGACATGTTCATCGGCGACGACTTCCACCACAACGGCGCCTTCCGGTTCAGCTACGCGTATGAGGCGGCCGTGCGGTTCGAGATGCCCCCGGAGCTGTGGCCCCCCGAGGGCGCCTGGGACAAGTACACGCGCTATCTGGAGATGGGCCCGCTGTCCCGGGTCACCGAGATGCTCGAAGGCAATTCGCGCATGTGGAACGACTACGTGGCGCATCCCAACCTGGACGAGTACTGGGAGACCGAGATGTGCGGCGTCTTCCCGTATCTGCAGGGCATGACCGTGCCGGCGCTTCATGTCACCGGCTGGTGGGACGCCGAGGACTTCTACGGCCCCATCGAGGTCTACAAGCAGCTCGAGGAGGACGACGACGACAACGAGAACTTCCTCGTGCTCGGCCCCTGGCGGCACGGCGGCTGGACCTTCGAGGAGGTGGGCCGGCAGGTGCTCGACTTCGACCTGGAGAGCGAGACCGCCCGCTATTTCCGCGACGAGATCCACGCCCCCTGGTTCGCCTACTGGCTGAAGGACAAGGGCTCGCTGCCCGCGGCCGAGGCGATCACCTTCCAGACCGGCTCCAACGAGTGGAAGCAGTACGACAGCTGGCCCGCCGAGGGAATGGTGCCGCGGAACGTGTACCTGCGCGCCGACGGCGTGGTCTCGTTCGACCCGCCGCCGGTCTCGGACGGCGACGACACCGCCTACGACGAGTACGTCTCCGACCCCGACAACCCGGTCCCGTTCCAGTATCGGCCGATCCACTACGACCGCTGGCACTACTGGCAGGCCGAGGACCAGCGCTTCGTCGACGGCCGGCCCGACGTGCTGACCTGGGAGTCGGAGCCGCTCGAGGAGGGGTTCGCGATCACCGGCGACATCGTTGCCCACCTCTACGCCTCGACCAGCGGCAGCGGGGCCGACTGGATCGTCAAGCTGATCGACGTCTACCCCGACGATCACCCCAACCCGGCGCTGCGGGGCTACCAGTACATGGTCGCCGGGGAAGTCTTCCGCGCGCGCTTCCGCAACAGCTTCCGCGTGCCCGAGCCCGTCGTCCCGAACGAGATCACGCCCTACACGATCAGCCTGCGGGACCGCGACCACCGCTTCCAGGCGGGACACAGGATCATGGTGCAGGTCCAGAGTACGTGGTTCCCGGTGATCGACCGCAATCCGCAGACGTGGGTGCCGAACATCTTCGAGGCGGTGGAGGCGGACTTCGCGAAGGCGACGAAGAGGGTGTATCGGTCGGGGGCGCACCCCACGCACATCACGCTTTTGGTGAATCCGAAGGGTTAAGGGGGGAGGGGGGGTAAGGG
>VXQO01000067.1 GCA_009838975.1 Gemmatimonadota bacterium
GGTCCAGGTGGCCGCAGTGGTGGCAGATCATCTTGCGGCGGGCGCGGGGAAGGCGTCCGCCGTGCGCGGGGCTCCCGGTGCTGGCCGGGCACCGGCAGGGGACCGGAGATCGGTCACGTGGACGCGCGGGAGGGTCCCGCCGCCCACCCGGTCGGGGAGTTCGAGGAGGGCGTACTTGCCGGACTTCGCATTCGCCCAGCTCTCCAGGGAAGGGGTCGCGGAGCCCAGAACGCAGACGGCATCGGCGTGGGCGGCGCGCACCACGGCCACGTCCCGCCCACTGTAGCGCGGGGCCCGGGACTGTTTGTAGCTGCCGTCGTGTTCCTCGTCCACGACGATCGCGCCAACCCGGGACAGCGGAGCGAAGACGGCCGAACGGGCACCGACGGCAATCCGTTTGCGGCCGGCCCTGAGCTCGGTCCAGGCGTCGAACCGCTCGCCGTCCGACAGCCCCGAGTGGAGAACCGCCACCAGGTCTCCGAAGGCGGCCCGGAAGCGCGCGACCGTCTGCGGGGTCAGGGCGATTTCGGGAACCAGGACGATGGCGCCGAGGCCGTCGGCAAGCACCCGCCTGATGAGTTCGATGTATACCAGGGTCTTGCCGGAACCGGTCACGCCGTGCAGCAGGAAGGTGCCGCCGCCCGCCCCGAGTGCGGCGGTGAGCCGCTTCAGCACCCCGTTCTGCGCCGGGGTCGGCGTGAGGGAGGGTGCATCGGGCATCTGCCGGCCGCGGAAGGGATCGCGCAGCACGACCTCCTCGGCGACCGTAACGAGCCCTTTCGCCTCGAGCCCCCTGACGACCGCGCGGCTGAACCCGTTCTCCTCCAGCGCCGTCAGGGTCTGCGTGCCGCCCGCCGCCAGGAGACGCTCGAAGGCCTGCCGCTGGCGCGGTGCACGCCCGAAGAGATCGTCCAGCTCGCTCAGGGTGCCGATGTCGCGGCTGACGCGCGCGACCAGCAGCTTCCTCGGGCCGCTCCCGCGTGCAGTGGGCAGCATGGTCCTGAGGACGATGCCCACCGGCGCCACGTAGTAGTCGGCGATCCAGCGGGCCAGTGCGAGCAGCTCGGGGCCGAGGGCGGGTCCGGCTCTGGACACCTTCATGACATCGCGCACTCCGGGCACCTTCTGCCCGGGGCCGAGCGCCCACCCTGTGAGCGTGCGGTTGCGGAACGGGACGACCAACGGGGTGCCCGGGGGCGGGACGGCACCGGCGATCCGGTAGGTGAACGGCCGCCGCACCGGCACGGGCAGCGCCACCTGTACGAAGCCTGTACCGCTCGCCGACATCGGGCGCGCGCCGTCCACGGGCTGCCGGAGCCGCGGCGCCCCGGTCAGTCCTTCAGAAGAAGGAAGACGTCCTGCTGGGGCTCGTCGACCGTCACCTCGGGGCCGTCCGGGCCCATGTGCATGTTCAGTTCGGTGCGGATCCCGACATCGCCGGCGATGTAGATCCCCGGTTCCACCGAGAAGCCGACGCCGGGGACGAGGATGCGGTCGTCGCGCGTTTCCAGGTTGTCGAGGTTGGGGCCACGGCCGTGGATGTCGCGGTCGATCGAGTGGCCGGTGCGGTGGATGAAGTACTCGCCGTAACCGGCGTCCGTGATGATCCCGCGCGCCACGTCGTCGCCTTCGAAGCCGCGGATGACCTCGCCGCGGGCGTGCCGCTCCCGCAGCGACGCCACGACCCCGTCGCGAGCCGCCTTCACGACCGTCCACAGTTCCGCGATCCTGGGCGGAAGCTCGTTGCCGAAGTAACCCATCCAGGTCTGGTCCGCGGGGACGGAGTCGTCGTGGCAGGCGCCCCAGAGGTCGATGAGGAGGAGATCGCCGGCCCGGATGGGCTCGCCCACCTCGCCGGGATCGTAGTGGGGGTCGGCCGCGGTCGGGCCGATCGCGACGATGCAGTCGGCCTGAGCGGGGGCGCCGCGCGCGGCCAGTTCGGAACGGATCCAGGATGCCAGGGCGCCTTCCGTGATGGTCTCGCCGCGCGAGACGTGTTCGGCCGCGCGGGCGAAGGCTTCACGCGCCAGGTCTTTCACCAGCTGTGACGCGCGGCCGTGCTCCTCGCGCTGCGCGGGGGTCCAGACCGCGTAGAATGTGGAGACGAGGTCGCCCGAGCTGCAGAGTTCGACGCCCGTGTCGAGAATCACGTCGCGCATGCCCGCCGGGATGAGGTCGAGGTAGGGGACGTCACCGCGCGAGGATGTCTCGGCCGCGACCCGCTTGCACCCGGTCAGCAGGGCGCGCAGCCCTTCCTGCATGCGCTGGCGGCTGGAATAGCTCGCCCTGGGCCAATCGAGGTGGCGCCAGGAGGAGTGCTCGATGGCGTGGATGAGGAGGCGCGGCTGCCCGCTCGACGGTACGAGCGCGAATCCCCGCCGGGTCGTCCACTCCAGCCCCAGCAGCGACCGGCCGATCGGATTGCGGTCCTTGAAGTCGTAGATCAGCCAGCCGTCGAACCCGCGCTCGCGCAGGGCCGCCTGGACCCTGGCGACCCCCTCGGCGCTGGCGAGCAGCACCCCGGAGGTATCCGACTGCAGCCTCGTCATTGCATGTCCTCCATCGCTTCGAGTTCGGCCATCGCCTCGTCGATCCGCGCCTGTTCCTCTTCGGAAAGCCCTCCGGCCCCGGCCACCTCGGTCTCGCGGCCCCTGAGGCGGCGAAGCACGACCACAACCACTCCCAGTCCCATGAGGAGCGCCAGCGGCGGGGCCACCCAGGCCAGCAGCCCGGCCCCGCTCCGTTTCGGCCAGGCGCGGTACTCCTCTCCGTGACCTGCGATCATCCACTCGACCAGGCTGTCCGCGCTGAGTCCCTCGGACGCTCCCATCTGGATGCTGTCGCGCAGGGCCTCGGCCTCACGCGTAGGGCAGACCTCCAGCATGAGGCCGGGACAGAAGGGGGATCGAAGCCTGGAGATCGCCTCGCCGGCCTCCGGGTGGAGCGCCTCGGCCACCGATTCGGCATCGCGGGAAGAGAGTTCCGCCTGACCGGACGGGGGAGCCGGTCCACACGCGGCTGCGAGGACGGCGCACAGCAGGACGGACCCGGGACGCCGGTCGCGCAGAGGCTGAGCGGGACGCCGCGCACCCTTGCGGCGAGACTTCGTTTTCATCGATCAGACATCCATCGCCACCCCGGCCAGGGCCCGGACTACCGCCACGCACCCCTCGCCGAGTCGCACGGGGTCGTAGCCTCCCTCCAAGAATACCACAACGCGGCCCTGGCAGCAGCGATCAGCCGCGTCCATGACCATGAGCGTGGTTTCGTGGAGGTCCGCGGGTTCCAGCAACTGGCCGCCGAGGGGGTCGCCGGCGAGGACATCGAAGCCCGATGACACGAGGACGAAGTCGGGCGCGGCGCGCGACACCGCGGTGCTCAATGCGCGCTCGAATACCTGCAGGTATTGGTCGCGGGGAGTCCCGGGCGCCAGCGGCACGTTCAGCGTGAACCCCTCCCCCCCCCCCCCCCCCCCGGAGGGAGGGGGGGGGAGGCGCTGGAGGTGAGGGGTGTGGGTGGGGGGCCGGGGGAACCAGCGCGGGGCGGGG
>VXQO01000151.1 GCA_009838975.1 Gemmatimonadota bacterium
GGGCGCGGGCCTTCAGCAGCGGCCTGCGCTACGACCTCGGCTCGGGCCTCGGCCTGCGCATCGAGGGGACCAGGCGCGAGGGTGTGCTCGGCGGGGCCGAACACACGGTGGGCATCAGGGGAAGGGTGCGGCTACGATGAGGCATGGACGCTCCAGCTGAGTCTTGAACAGAACCATGCATGGAATCGAAAAACGCATACAGATGAGGCGTTACCTCGACGCGGGGATGAGCAAGGCTGCGGCTGCTCGGGCGGTGGGGATCAGCAGGCGCACACTCTACAACTGGATCGAATCGGGCGAACTCGAGCGCGATCCGGACGACATGAAGGTGGAATACGGGCCCAGGCCGCCGAGGCCATCGAAGCTCGATCCGTGGAAGGCGAGGATCGAGGCCAGACTGACCGAGTTCCCGCAACTGGCCGCGGCGAAGCTGTTCAGAGAGGTCAGGGCGGACGGCTACCCCGGCGGCTACGGCCAGGTCAAGCGCTACGTGAAAAAGGTGCGAAGGGAGATCCAACGGCAAGTGACCACATGCTTACCACCATGACGCACGCGCCTGTCGTAAGGATCGTCGCGCGGAGCTAAGGTCAGGCACGGAAAGTGGACCGCCCGTAGTGGCGGGCGGTCCGGCTGACCACTGGATGGCGGATTGCAATCAAGCAGTGCCGTAGGATACCGAAGGTGGTCTCGGGGAGTTCGCGGGCCGGAAAGGCGTGCCTTTTGTTCAAGGTGGTGGCGGGTATCCCTTCTGCTTGAGTTTCTGGAGTCGCGGGTGCATTATGTCCTACCGACATCACTAAGCCTCTTGACCTGAATCCCAATGCTGATCATCCGCCTTTTCGCGGGCTGGACGAGGAAACGAACCTGATCCCTATACTGGTCCACGCGCCGAGCGGCGGCGTGTCTGGTCGTAAGGAGGGTGTGGTCATGGACCGCTGCCTCTGCGAGAACACCGACGGCGGCAACGGGAAGCCGTGCCGGAAGAAACAGCTGGATCAGATGGCGGTAGCGCCGCGGTGCTACCGGTGCGGGAACAGACTGGTCGCCATCAAGGGACCGAGAGCGGATTCGGTGGCCACGCCCAACGCCTCGTCGCTTCGCGAACCTAGGAAGCGCAGGTGTTTTTCGGTCCCGCGCGTCTTGTCCGGTCCGCACTGATCCGTGCATGGGATAGAGAAACACTGGCTGATTCGCCAAGGTCTGAGCAGGGCTTGGGCCTTTGGGTATGGTTGGAAATCCCTGTTCCCGATTGATCGGGAGCCGTTGCATGAGTGCGCAGAGATCCGCCGTGATCCGCTACAGGTGCGTCACCGACGGATGCGCGAGGTTCTGCGGGTCGGCGGTCACGCCCTTCGGTCGCGCCCCACGGTGCATCTCATGCGCGCAGCCCATGCGACGCGAATACGAATGTCCCCTCGGGATACGAGCCGGACGGGGACGGGAAACGATCCCACCCGTTGGATCCTCGTTCCCGCTCAAGTCGCATTAGCCGGAAGCGATTCGGGCAATGTTCCCAAGACCAACCGTCGCACCCAGCCCGGCGGCGCGGGTAGCCGACCGTCCGGTCGGACTGGCGGTACTGGCCGCATCGTTGCTGTCTCCGCTCGCGGCGGGTAAGGTTGATAGCGACGCGCTCGCCAAGGTGCCAACGGCGGCCTGGGCTGCTCTTGCCGCCGGTGGTCGACCTCTTGGACTTGGTCGCGTTCCTGACATGGGCTTTCCGCCGGGCTGCTGGATACGCCGGTTCCGGTGTCGGCGAAATCCGGCGATCGCAGAGTGTCCCTCCGAACCAACCTTCTTATCGCCGCGTCCGGTCTGTACGGCGATGAGCGTATCAGGCGGAGCATCACGATGCTTCTGGGCGCAAAGTGATCGTGGAACCGATCCCCGCCTGAGGGTGACTCGGAGTCGACGCCGCCAAGCACATTCGCGTTCCTCTTCAGTCCACCTTTGGCTCCGGGTCGACGAAGAACACGATGTAACGCACCATGGTGCCGGATAATGGACAAGAAGGTGCGTTACGTGGGCTGGCAATGCCGGTTGTACCCCAGCCGGCGCCAGGCGGACGCCCTTGCCAACTGCCGCGAGGGGCTCCGAGGACTCTCGAACGCTCTGCTCGGTGCATCGCAACTGAAGTACTCGCAGACGGGACGACAGATGACGAGCAAGGAACTCCGCGCGTTCGCGCAGGACTGGTACTATCGCAGAGCAAACCGGAATCACTTCCCTTCGAGCGCGATCTACCAAGCGGCATCCGACATGCATGCGGCGTTCCGCAACTGGTTTCGGAAAGTCAGACCTGCCCAGGGGCTGCCGAGGTTCAAGCCGGAGGGGCGAGCGCCCGGGATCTACCTGAGCAACGCCGCCATCCGCTTCGACGGAAACCGCGTCCGCCTTCCGAACTTCGGCTGGATGCGCTGGCGGGGTGGCGAACTGCCTAACAACCGGCTCCCAGGGCCGAAGAGGCGTGCGAGCCGGGGACTGGTCTCAGGTCGCGTCTGGCGGGACGCGGGCGAGCGGTGGATGCTGTCCTGCGTCTTCGAGTGCGGCCCGATCGATTCCGCCATTCCCTCCGCGTCTACGGCCATCGTACGTCAAGATGGTGATCGCATCCTGGCCGACGTGGACGGCACATCCCTTGGTACAGGAGTCTCTGGAGAGGACAGGCGCGCCGAAATGGAGAAACGACGGCTCAGGCGGTTGCAGCGCCGCCTGCATCGATGTCGGGAAGGCTCGAAGCGGAGGGCGCGCCTCTTGGAACGGATTCGTGTCGTAGCGAGAAGAGCCCGGAACCGGGCGCGCGACCGCCATCACAAGCTCACCACGACCGTGGTGCGCACCGCCGAGGTGATCATTGCGGAAGAGGTTCGGGGCGAGGTGCTGCGGCAACTGAAGTACAAGGCCGAATGGCACGACCGGAAGCTACAGGTACGGCGAGGCCCGCCGGAACCGGGGCGCGAGAGCGTCCGACACGCGCGTGGAGATCGGCGACCTACGCCGGTCGATGAAGCGCGAATCGTCGAACGAGGGTCGGAGTAGTTTGAGTTCGCCGGAAGGCCGGAACAGACTCAAGACCGAAGGCCGGAGCAGACTCAAAACCGAGACCAGGCACAGGTCGCCTTGGCCCAAGGCGGCTCTCGCGGCGGCGGCGCGGGTGCCGTGCACGACCGTGCGCTGGCCATGGGCGCCGACGTTGACGCTGAGATTGCCTACCCGGTGTCATACACTGGGGCTGGCGAGGGACTCCGCCCCTTCGAACCCCGGCAGCGGTCGCCGAGGGGATGCTGTGATCCCCTTCGAGGATGTCTGCGCCGACCGTGGCGGCGACCATCTCCTCGCCCTTTCCGGTGCGCTGCTCGGCCGACATCCAGCAGCACGCCGGGCGACGCACTGCCCAGCCCGTCCGGCCACCCCACGCGGGGTTACAGCCCCGCCTCAGGAGGTGTTGACAAATGGTGTATGTGGACGCCCCCATGTGGGCAAGCGCGGACTCAGAACCGAGTTGGTGGCAG
>VXQO01000082.1 GCA_009838975.1 Gemmatimonadota bacterium
ACAGTCGCCGATGGGCGGTCTGCTCAAGAGCGCCCGCCGGATTCCCCGTCGAAAGGCCGCCGACTCCGCCGCCACACCGGTCAGCCACACCGAGAACTTCCACAGAACCCCGACCCCATAGCACGCCACCATGAACCGGATCAGATTCTCGACGACCGCCGCCTCGTCGTGCTCGCGCCGCAGCTTGTAGTACATGCTGTAAAGCGGCTCCGAGGCCGAATACAGCCGCTTCCGGCCGCGACCTTGCCGAAGCACCGCCCCGCGCTCCACCAGCCGTCCCAGCATGGTCGACGCCACCCGGATGTCGACACGCGCCCGCGCCGCGACCTCACTCGCCGAGGACGGCTGCCACAGGTCGATCACGGCCACGTATACGCGCCGCTCCGTCCTGGGCAGGACCTCCAGGTGACCCCGGAAGTACCCGGTGTGCTCGTCGATCATGGTGACCAGCTCGGACATCAGCCGGCGGATGGAGCGATGGCGCGCGAACTCGGCCGCCATCACCAGGAGGCGAGGATTGCCGCCGGTGAGAATCTGGATCGGTCTGACTTCGGACCGGCTCGCCCGCTTGCCGCTGACGACTTCCCACAGGCGGCCGCATTCGTCGGTGTCCAGCGGCTCCAGCCCGACGATGCGGAACATCTCGAAGAACGGTTCGCTGACATCGTCCAGCTCGCGGAAGCGGCTGGTGGCAGAGGCCAGCAGGATGATCTGCGGTTCCGTCTGAAGGACTTCGCGGAGTTGCCAGCCGAAGTCGTCGTGGGCGTCCCGGAAGAGCGACTGCAGGTTCTCGACGATGAGGACGAGTTGCTTGCCCAGTCGATCGGCAGCGCCCAGTACGGCGGCGCGGGCCTGTGCCTCGGTGATCTGCTCCCCGCCAGCGCGGCGCCAGCGCGTTCCGGGTGTCGCGCGACTCATCGAGCGGGAGATCTCTCGTCCGCTCCTCCTGACCCGCTACCCGCGGAAACGTCGCAAGACCCGATGAAGTCACCGTGCAGCGGACGCGTGACGCGTGGCAGTATTCCGCCCGACCGGCACTCAGGGAGGGCGGATCTCGGCCCGATGCCGAACGCTCCGGATCGCCTCGATGGTCAGCGCTGGGCGGATGCCCTGCGAGGGGCGAGGGAATGCCTGGACCCCCGGAAGCAGCGTCGCGGCCGCAGGAATGTCCTGGTCACCGTGCTCCCTTCGAAACGGCATCCCTGTGACGACGGGTCGCGATGTTGTGAGCCCTAACCTCAAGATCGGGACCCCGCTCGTCGAGATCACGCCTCGGGCGATGCGGGAGGCCATGGTAGTTCGAGCATCTGAAGCTTGTCTTTCAGGAAGTAGGCCTTGAGTTCTTGGGTGAAAGCTTCCATAGACTCCAATTCGACGATCCTTGCCAGCTCTAGGCCTGACGTTGACAGGGCGACACCCGTTAACCGATACGTTTGCCCTGGCTCACGGCTCTCTTGGGGCGCAAGGATCCAATGCTTGCCTTGGAAGACAAACGGCGCCCCCACGGGCGGGTCATTGATGGCAAAAGCGATAGGTGCTCGAAAGTCACACCATGACTCGTAGTCGGAGATGATCAATCCGTGTTCGTTGAGGCGATTGAGCACACGGAAATCAAGTCCGTGAGCACTCAGTGAGTTCGCAGCCGGGCGTCCCCCGAGGGAAGGCACGCGACCATCCAACACGATGTGCTCCGAAAGGGATAGGTAAACACACGCCGAGCAGAGTCGTCGGAATAATCCAGCGGTTGTCTGATCGAGGTTCCTCAGAATCTCCAACGTCCGAACGGAAGTGCTGCCCAGCCGCTCAACTTCGCCCGACAAGACTCTTGCCCAGAGGACCTGCATCTCTTTCGACGATACGTCTTGGACGTGGTTGAAAAAGCGAGCTGTCCAATCGTGGTCGGGTTCGTGGTCTGCCACCGTCTTGTCGACGAGCTGCTCAGCGGCCTGGTTCACCACGGACTCGATATTCTCTTGACGCTTCCGCTCCTGGAATTGGATTCTCTGACGCACTCTGCCTGCTATGTCCAGAGTCCCTGAAACCCGTTCGTCACGAGACAACAGCATTTGCCGCGCCTCCGCTTGAGCGCTCGTCTGGATCAGCAATGCGCGTGCTTCCCCCGCGGCTGTTATCTCCTTCGCATGAGCTTCTCGTCGTGCGCTCCAAGGTGCCAGCATTGGACCGGCGACACTGCCGATCCCGCTGGCTACGTGATCCACGAGTTTCTCAATTGCCGGTATCGTCAAGGGCACGTTCAGCGCAGTTGCCTTTCGCTAGGTTCCCGGAGAATTCCGTACTTCCAAATCCCGGCAACGATAATCCGCGAACGTGGGTGTCGCGTCAATGGAACTGTGGTACTGCATGCGGTAGCTGTTGCCACGGATGTTGGCGCTATGGCAGCAATGCAGCAGGCGTTCGAGCAGGGCCGTCGCCATCACCGGGTCGCCGAGAGTGCGCCGCCACTTCTCGAAGCCCTTGGTCAAGCGTCAGGATCGTCAATGCGCGCGACGACCTCTTCGGCGGACCGGCTCACGTACCGCAGCTCCGTTTACTCGCTGATCCTGCGCCAGATGCCCTGAACGCACGCCCTACGTGGCCGGGTGTCAGGTGATTACCGTACTGCAACAGCCGGGATTACCTTTCGGGGCTCTTCGAGAAGTCTCCACGAACCCGCGCTCCGAGGGCAGCCCAGTCGAAACCGACGTGACGAACTCGACAGATCCTCCTGGGGATGGCGGAGTACAAGACCCGTCCCCGTATGAAGAACCCAATCAGCAGTCCGGTGGTCTGTCGCCTCGAGAGAAGGAGACCGTGGCTGGGCTGAGGCGTCTCGATCCGCAGCTCGCGGGCCTCTACGAACTCGGTCTTAGGCTGGCGAACGAGATCGAGCAGCCCGGATACGCACACGCGCTGGCCTACGTTGGCCGTGAGATATCGCGGGGCGTGATCCGTCGACGCTTGCAAGATGAAGGAATCGACGAACCGAGACAGGCAGCGGCGGGATGCACTGTCGATCGCGAACGGAACCGACCGAGAATCGCCGCTGCATTGCAGCTACAAGAGGATGATCCTCGCGTTTCGCAGTGGCTCCAAATGCCGGCGCGATTCGCGGCGTGGGAGAAATACCGGGATGGCGGACCTTTACCTGACGATGTCAGAGAGGCCTTCGAGCAGTTTTCCCAAATGCTCTTCGGTCTGGCGGCGCCGTACTACGCCACCGAGGCGCAACTCGACGCCCTTCTTGATGTGGTTTCGCCGACCGCCGAGGACGCGAGACGCCTTCGCGACCTTCAGCTTCGCCCCGCACAGCGAAGGTACTTCTTCGAGCGGTTGAAAGATCCCCAGTGGGTCACATACCTAGCGCACGAGGGTTTTTTCGCCAACCCGCCTGGCAGAGAAGTACACGAAGACGGCTCGTGGCGCCCGCGGTGGTGGCCGGAGGGCGACTACCTCATCGAGGTCGCCGCTTCGGCCCCCGCAGATGTCGCGAGAGTGCTACTAGCCATCCCATCAACTAACGACAACCCCGGCGTCTGGAACTCGGTCGCCAGAGCAGCTTCACAGTTACCGGCAGACTTGGCGGTCGGCTTAGTCCCAGCTATCACGAGCGCATTGGAAGCAGTGCCACGGCTGACCTACTGGTCCGATGACGTGGTCGTGCTGATCGAATACCTCGCAGGATCAAGGTATTCAGAAGCGTTCGATCTGGCAGACTATCTTCTCTTCATCGCGGGGGCAACTTCCGCTGACTCCCAAGATGCAGTCTATGCTCACAACACGGAGTGGCTCGTGCCGCGCATCGGCGCGCACGACCGACAACGTTTGTTGGACAGAGTGGTAGCCGCCCTTGATCGACTGGATCCAGAGGATACGCTCCGTCTCCTTCTGAGAAAGGTCGGTCGCGTTCAGTCGCTCGTAGACACTCTGAAAGCTGGATCAGGACATCCCGTCGCTTCCAGCGTCGAGTGGCGTCTGCAGGGAGCCCTTGACCCAGACGACGAGAAACGTCCGGAAACCAATATCGTCACTATCCTTGGGCGGACTACCGTCGACGCAGCTCAGCGGCTGGCGAAGACCGGTCGTGAGGAGGCAGTCCGCGTTTTCGCCCTGGTCAAGCAACGAGAAGGTCGCTTTTTCGCAGGTCTCCGATGTCATGTCCTGAGCGCCGCAGGGGATTCCCTGCCAAGCCAACTTGATCAGTTCCTCCTATCGGACGAGGCCCGAAGCCCAGGATCCCGTGCCACCGAGGTCGCCGCCCTGCTTCGCTCGCAGTTCAGGAATGCTTCGGCTCCCGCTCGCAGCGCTTACGCTGCTGCTGTAGAGGTCGGGCCTGACCGCAGTGAGCTTAGGGCAAGGCTCGAAGCGTGGTCGCAAGACACTGTGACCGACGCTGACGTGGAGCGTGGAGTCCGTCGATGGCAACAGCGAATCCTGACGTTCTTTCGTGGCGATATTCCTGAGGAACTCCACGATCTGGCGACCCGGCTTGGTCTCGAAGGCGTGACACCTTCGTTCCGGGACCAACAGATGGCAGAGCGGGGAACGTACTCGGAGGGTGGAGCGGGGTTCGTCGGGCGAGGAGAAAGGCAGAACCTAGCAGGGTGGACCGTGGAGGAAGTCGCGGAGTTCCTGCGCAAAGGGGGCGCCGCAGACTTCATCTCTCTGCAGGAGTATGCCGAAAACCAACCTGCAGACGGGGTGGATCTGCTCGTCGGTTCCGCCGCGGGCTCGTTAGCACCTGGTGCGGTTGACGGCGTGCTCAGTGGGCTTGCCGAAGCAGTCAAGTCAGGAGCACAACTTGATTGGCCGTTGGTCTTGCGGAATCTGCGACAGATGTTCGGGCGGATCGCGACCCTTGAAGCCCCCGGTGTCACAGTGTCAGCGGAATGGCGCGGAGCCGTGGACTACGGGGTACGGCTAATCCGGCAGGGTTGTACGGACGATGCGATCCCGGCAGAACATGCTCGCGACGTATGGGATGCTCTGGGTGAAGCAGCGGCCCTAGGCACGGTATGGTCGGATCCCATTCGGGATCACGTGACGAACCTCGACGGCGTGCTATCGGCTGCCCTCAACGATGCCGCTGGAGCCATTGCGCGCGCCGTGATAGCTGCAGGACTATGGCACTACCGATCATGCCTCCAGAGCGGGGAGGCGTCTTCTGAGATGGAAAAGGCCGCAGCCCGATCGCTTGTTGAAGCGCGTTTAGTGCCGGTCTTGGACGCGTTGCTCGACGTTAGCGGCCCGTACAGGCCAGTTCCGAGAGCCGTGATCGGAGAACGCCTGCCTTGGCTCTACCTACTGGTGCCGGAGTGGCTTGATCGGAGTATCGATCGTTTGCTCCATAGTGGCCTTGAAGACCCGGTCACAAGTCCCGCTTGGGCCGCGTACATCCTCAGGAATGCTCTGTACGATACTGTGTTCCAAACATTGCGGCCGTGGTACCTACAGGCGGCGAGCCATGCCGAGACGTGGAAAGCGACGCTCGGAAGAGTCGCACAGCGCCCAGAGGAGGTCACCAAGCGACTCGCGGGACATCTCGTGACTGCGTTTCTGAGAGGCCTGATTCGGCGCCGCGACGACGACAGGATTCTCGAGGTCGCCTACGCGAATCTGTCACCCTCCGACTGGAGCTACGCCTACTTCCGTATCTTCCGCGCCTTCCGGGAAGGAGACGGGCCAGTCCCCGTTGCGATCATCGAGAGGCTGACGGAACTATGGGAATGGAGGGTCTCAGAACTCTCCCAGCAGCCCGGTACGGAAGCTACAGCGGAAGAAGCAAAGGGCCTCGCTCGATTCCTCTCTACGCCCCACATTCCCGTTGAAGCCGTGGTGCGACTCGGGCCCGACACCGCCCGCCTAGCTGAAGAACGGGTCATGGTAGACTGGGGGGAGCTACTGGAACTGGCCCGGTCCGACCCCGAAGGCGCATTTGAGATCGTGGACGCGGTACTGCGTGGGACGCTCAGGAGCCGCCATGGCTACGTTCTCGTAGAGAAAGTCAAGCCTCTTCTCGACTTGATCCTTAGGACTGCGCGAGTTGAGGTGAGGGACCGCGCACGCGCATTGGTCGACCACCTTGGCGAACGGGGCTATCGGGACTTCAAGGATTTGCTGGAAGACCCAAGGCGGTGAACCACCGCTCGCCACTTGTGTTGAATCAAACGAGCACCGCGGTTGTCGCCTGACGGTGTCAGTGGGCGACGACACACCGACACCCGAGCATCCTACCCGCTCACGTCCGAAGCCAATTCAAATCGCGCGGGGCACTGCCCGCAGGTGACCCAGATGCTCACCAGCAAGCGCGGCACCCGAGTCTTGCTCCCACACTGCTGGCATGCGACCACTCGTGGCTTTAGCGCGGGTTCCAGAAAGCCGGCACGCGGGGTCCGCCCTAGTTGAATGGGGTAGTAGTGGGCGGCTTCATCAAGCGCGGCTATCACCGTCGTGAGCGGCGCCTCGAAAAACTCTTTCGCGGGGTTGATTCGCGTGGCTGCCAGGGCCTGGTGGGCGTGACTCTCCGCAAGGTCCCGATCAGAAACGTGAACGAAATACACGAGCTCGAATCGGCGGTAGACCGACGTTGAAGCGCTCAACTGCTCCACCCGGATGACTGGTGAGACCTTCGTCTGCCCCACCTTGAAGACAGCATCGGCAAAGCACGGATTGCGTGCGGCGTACACCCACCCGAGTCTCTTGTATTCCCGGCGGCGTTTGTCGAACGAGTCGAGCATCACGATGCTCTGCATGATGGGATTGTTCCACATGTTACGGGATACGGACTCCGTCAGTGACCGGGTACGGACTGAGCTTCGTGTCCATCTTCTCCTATTGCCGTGGCTGAAGAAGGCCTTTTTGGACGGTACTGGGCGGCTTCCACCGTAGCGACTTCCGGAACTCTTTGGAAGACCGGATGGGCTACGGACATACATTTGGGAGATAGTCCTACCACCGGGCGAGTCCATCGACCGGTACCTGAGACTCGCAAATGGTCGCCGTGTTCCGGGTGCCCGGCCCGCCGAGAGGTGAGTCATGAACCGAACCCGTGGGGAGGGCCGGGCCCGACATCGGTACGTGGCGAGGCCGGCTGGCGTCGGATTCCGTCGTGTAGAGCGATGCAGCTCGATCGCGGGTTTGAATCAACCGGATCGATGACCAACGGCTTTGTCGACGAGGGGGGCAAGATCTCTCCATGCCTTGAGAATCGTTTCCACCAGATAGTTGCGGTATTCCTTGAGGTTGTCGCCCTCCCAGAACCCGTCAGCCGGAGGATCCAGGTGCCTCCAGGCCGGCCACCCCGGCGAGGAAAGAGGGTAATCGGGACGCGCCTCCTTGGTAAAGAAAGGCTTGTAGCGCTCTACACTCGTCACAACTCCGCATGCCAGATTCCCAGTGGGACGGAAACCTCTCTTGCGGTTCCATTCCATCTCCACATACACCGCATCGTCACCCTGAGGCCAAGCCCGTCGCCGCAGACTTAGTCCTGGCCAGTTTTCTCCAACGAAAAACGACTCGATGTCGTCATCGGCAATCTTCCCGCTCCTGAGAGCCGCGTCGAGATCGCCCTTGAGACTGCGATAGAATCGATCCACAAACTCAGAGACTTCGGTCTCCAGATTCACCCATTCCCTGATCCGCGCTTCGTGCTGAAAAAAGAACTTGACCCGTTCGTCTGCGATCCGATTCATCCAAACTTCTCCTTGAGCGTTCGTAGGTAGTTTCTGACGACATCACCGGCGTCGGCAAGCGTAGTCGCAGGCCGTGATTCGTTCAATGCCGCCTCCAACATGACGCGGACCTCGGGCCACGAGAGAGCTGTGAAAGCGCGGTACGCTTCGGGTGTAGTCGCCGTGAAGGGCTGGCGGCCGTCTGGTGTCAGGAAGATGAACAGCGGCGCGATCTCGTGCTTGAAGTTCTCGTACAAATCATCGCACTGGGCGTCTTGTTCTTGCGCGTCGACTTTGTTCTCGATGATAAGCGTGAAGTCCCGGCCCCATACGACAAGGTCAGCCTCTCTTCCATTCCGCCACACCGAGTACGCCACCTCTCTGACTGCCACCGGCTCCAACTCCAGCTGCCCTGTGCAGTGTTCCATCAGGCGCCTGACAAGCCCGGATCCAAGGCCGTGGCGTGCCGTCGGCCTCAAGAGCCACTCGAGCATGCGGGAATGAGTGTTTTCGTGGCGAGCGAGACCGATGATATCGAGGAAACCCGAAGGGCCACTTAACCACAGGCCGTCCGAAACCAGACGGTCGTGCAGTAGTCGCATCTCCGACATGGCTTCATTCCAGTCGGCCAAGAGTGCTCTCGTTTGGCGCTCGGCGATCTCTTCCCACTGGCTTTCCATCGCGTGAATGTGGGCTTCCCACACGCTGACTTGGTGGACCGGCATGGCTTCAGTGGGTGCGTATTGCGACGGTGCCGATCACGCGTGCCAGCAACCCGATCACGTGGGTCATTGGATCTCCACGATCAAGAGAGACTCCAGCGGAATCGCTTGGGGACGCGCCCCCGATCATTGATCGTGATCCCTTCCATTTCCATCAAGGGGATCCGAAACTCGGTGCCGGGCTTGTCCCCCGGAGGCGCACCATTCTCATGCACCACGAGCCACTAGGGCACATGGCGACATTCGTAGCCCAACCGCACGAGCGCTTGGCCAACCGCTTGAGCATGGTTGCGGGCGGGGTGCCGCCCCGCCATGCGGGCCACGTCGGTGTAGCTAACAACCCGCCCGTAGGGAATCATCCCGACGACGCGGTAGACCTCCCAATCAGACTCCTTCCAGATCCGGTCGCCCGGTGGCGTCACAAGCGCGTTGCGGAGCTCCTCGCGGACAATGGCCCGTATTATTTCTTCAAGCTTCGACATGGTGAGTTCTTGGGTTGGTTGGCGGCTTCGCCCGCCTCTTGAAGAACTCCGGGCAGGCTTCCACGCAGTTGGTGCCGATGATCGTGTTCGTAGTTCGAAGGAAAGCCAGCGCCCAAGCTAGCAGCCCTCTTCTGGCCACGCCAGGATACCGAACGCCTGCGGCAGAGCCTCTTCAGAGACACCTTCGGATACAGCGGAAGGGACTTTGGCAACCCATCCCGTGGCGTTCTGGGCATCTCGGACGGCAACTAGGGTGTCCAGTGGAACGCCGGGTACCTCCCCGGTGATGGCTTCGTCTGGTTGGCCGTCGACCTTGAGGGCATGCCGTACGACGACTGGCCGGTCGCGCGACTCATCGAGCGGGAGATGTCCCGTTCGCCTCTCCTGACCCGCTACCCGCAGAAGGCTCGCAAGACCCGATGAAGTCACCGTGCAGTGGACGCGTGACGCGTGGCAGTATTCCGCCCGACTGGCAATCAGGGAGGCGAATCTCGGCCCCACACCGAACGCGCTGGATCGCCTCGATGGTGGGCAGTCGACTGGGTACGCGCGTCGTGGCGGGGAGTGATTGTGGGTTGAGTTGCTCTCAGTTCTGAGCTGAAAGGGACGCGCGAAGAAGGCGTTCACGTGCTGACCCTCTGGGGTGACGGCCATTTCGATGTGTCGCAGATTAGGTGGCTGCTGCAGCAACTCCACCCAGCTAAACGGTGACGGGAGGTATCCCCTATGCCGAGGAGTCGATGAACGGTCACGAGAAGGAAGCGAAGAGTTCAGAGGCGTCACTAGCGCTGACGAAGGCGTTGGTCCTGGAGTCAGCCATGATGCTGATACCGGGAGCTGCACAGGCAGTTGGGGTGGTACGATCGATCTACGCCCACCGATTCACCAGCTTCGTCAATCGCTTGGCCGCGCGATTGGAGAACGTGGAGGCAGACGCCGAGCGCCTGGCTTCTGTGATTGCGGAGACGCAGGCGCTCGTTCTCGGGTCGCCGGTGGAGGAACAGGATCGCATCCTCAATGCGGTGTTTCACGCTGCGACCACGCGCTGCTGGCCGCTCTCGCTACAGCGGCGGTTCATCGGAATGTTGTCCTACTTCGGGAATCTCCATTTTCAGATTCTGAACATCATGCGCACCAACGAAGACCCTCATGGTGGTCTTATGGACAGCCTTGCCGGAAGGATCGAACGCCACCTAGGCGGCCTCGATCCCGAGGAGCTGCAGTTGGCTTGGGGAGATCTGTACCGAGAGTCGCTAGTGGATGCTGAACTTGTGAACAGTCTAGGTACGTCCGGCGGGATGTGCGGCAAGCGCACCACGGCCTTGGGAGATCAGTTCTTGGCTTTCGTGGGGAATGGTACTCGGTCGAGCCAGATCGACACCCCGTAGGTTGCGACGCACTGCCCGTGCCGCCGTAGGGTCAGGACCGCAACATCCCCCCCAGTTGTCTGAACGACTGTCAACTACACCTTACACAATGTAATGTAGAGATGACTTCTATCTCTCACCCAGTCGCCCCGCGGTGCTCATCTACACCCCACCCTTGCGATTCTCCCCCGAACCGAGCATCCTCACAGCCGAAGACACCCTAACGTGGTTGGTAGCCACGGTTTCGGGGGCGGACTTCAGCGACCACCACACGGAGCCACCGGCGGCATGCTGGCCTCCCTTTGGCAGGTCGCTTCTCACGTGCCCGATCGGTTCGGTTGCCGAGCTGATCGGGGCTTGGATCGAGTGGAACGCAAAAGACGGAGAACCCCATGAAGGTCGCGGATGCGATCAAGCAGATGTCGAAGCTGCCGTTGCAGCGGATCGTGGACAGTTTCACGAGGGATTTCCCGAAGCCCGACGAGGACCAGGCCCGGGACATCATTCTGCGGAATGTCGAGGAACTCACCGACAGGAAACGAATCACGACCGTTCTACAGTTCGATGGTCCCTTCAAGGACCAGATCCGGCAGATACTGATGCTGGAGGCGTTCGTGAACCGCCCCGACTGGTCGGCTACGGAGCAGGATATGGTCGAGAGCCTGACCCGCCTGGAGCAAGACGTGCTCGACGCCGCCGCAGCGGAAGACAGCCTGCGCTACGAGGATCCCGAGCGCATCGACATCCTGAAGGACGTGCTCAAGGCGGCGCTGGACGACAAGCTGATCAGGTTCCATGAGTTGAACCTGCTGCGTACCCTCCGCGACAGCCTCGGACTGTCCGAGGCCGTCTTCCGCATCGTGCTCGCCCAGCTTGACCACTTCCCCCAGCCAGGCAACGTCCTGCATACGCCGAGCGAATGCCGCGACGTGCTGAACAAGCTGCAGTGGGGGGGCATCGTTTTCCACTGCAACAAGGCCGACGGCGCGCCCTACGTGATTCCGGACGAAATCCGCGCCTCCGTGATGGACGCGCTCGGTCTGGAACTCGGGCTGCATGCATGGGGCCTGCTCCTCGACACCCTCACGGTCAGCCAGTTGAAGCAGACGCTCATCAAGAAGAAACTCCCCTCGTCGGGTACGAAGTCGGAACTCAAGGACCGGGTGATCTCATCCGGCCTGAGTCCCAGCCATGTGCTTGGCATCCTGTCCAGTGAGGAGCTACGCAAGCTGTGCTCCTCGCTTCCGGGTGTCCCGGTGAGCGGCAACAAGGCAGAGCGAATCGGGCGCATCATAGGCTACTTCGCCAATCTGATCACCAAGGAGGTGTCCGACGAAGCTTCGCCGGGAGAGCGATTCTACCAATACCTGCCGGAACTCGCCCGACGCGACCGCGAGAACCTGCTGGCGAACCAGATCATCAAGAAGGACCTCGACATCGAGCACGGGTTCGAGGCGGCAACCCGGTTCCTCTTCGAATCAAGGCTCGGGCTCAAGCTGATGGAGATGCCCGGCAGCGAGCACCCCGACGGTTGCATCCGGTTCGGCGGGCGTCGGAAGGCAAGTGGTGACGTCCTGATGTGGGACAACAAGAGCACGGAGACCGCCTACACCTTCCCGCCCACCCACCTGAGGCAGTTCAAGCGCTATATCCGCGACTCGCGCGATCCGGTTGCCTGCTTCCTGGTCGTCGTGGCGGACGCCGACGACTCCGCGATGGACAGAGTCTGGCAGCTCGCAGCCGACTGCACCGGCACCAACGTGGCCGTGATCGCCGCCGAGAACTTGGGGTGGGTGGCAGAGGAATGGTGGGGGCGCGGTGGCGATGGCCGGTTCAATCTCGAGGTGCTCAACATGACGGGGATTCTGAGCCGGCAGTTGCTGGAGCAGAGGATGAGGTTGTTTCTGTAGGGCGCCGGCATCATGAACCTGCTCGGCGCCGCAGGCCAAGTAGGCCCACGCCCAAACAAGGGAGAGAGAAACGAACGAGCGAAGCAACCGAGCACCTACCGTCATCGTCGTATTGCTGCTCTTTCTTGACCGTCGCAGCACCAACGCAGTCATGATCGGCATCTCGGGTAGCTACGGTCTCTCAGGCCCGGTGATGATGGATCGATGATGGGGTGATTGTATCGTCCGCCAGACCCATCAAGACCGGTAAACACCAGCAGCCCAGACCCCCCGAGGACCACGGGATGACGACCATCGAGAAGCTCCGCACCCTCGCCCGCGAACTGGCGGGCGAAGCCTGGGACTATGATCGCCGCCACCTGCCCGCGCAGGCGCATGTCCGCCGGTTGGCGGCCACGGCGGTGATGAACCAAGCCGACAGAATCCAAGATGAGGATGCCGTCTTCGAGGATCCGCCCGCCCGCTGACCGGCAGCCCTATCTCGGGATCCCGTTCGGAAGAGTATTGGGCGTCGCACGGGCAAGCACCTGCGCGCGCCGCGGCCGTGCCTGTGCAGCGTAGCGGTTCATGCTGTCGACCTGAAGTGCATGGGCGCGATCATCGGACGCCCGACGGTGATCGCAAGAGGATTGCTTCGGGTGACCCGTGCTCTGCACGGTCCCAGGAGCGGCCTCGTTGGACTGTCTGGCCGCCAGCGAGGTGTCCGAAACCGAATCATGACGGGAACAATTCTGCTAGCTGGGCTGGTCGCTTGTCGGGACAAACTCGCGGAGGATCCGGATGGGCGCCGGGGACCTAGGCATCGGACCCAGAGGCTGCGCCGAGGCGCTAGGCTGAAGGAGTTAACTTGCATGCGACGCAGGGCGAGCATCTGGTGCTGAAAGAGGGTCCCGAACCTGTCCGACAGTAGGGAAAGGATGCCCTGCTACATGCCGCCACAGTCGTAACGCCACACGATCGGGTTGAACACAGCAGAAGGAGGAACCAGAATGCCTGTTGAGTTGGAGTCCATCATGTCGGTCTTGACTCCGGTACTGGCACTCTACGGTGCCGCACTGTCTACGTACATTTGCATAAGGACTATTCGATCCGAACGTGTCAGGGTCTTTGTGACACACGGATGGGTTTATGGGGTGACCGCCAGAGGCATGGAGGAATCGCCAGAGAAGCTGAATCTAAGCGCGGTCAACACGTGTCGGAAAGACATCGTGGTCAGTAGCCTAACCCTTGAAATCCCGGATTTCTTCTGCATCGCGCCAGAGTTCTTGGACTACGAGACACCGGGGACAGTGTTGGACAATCTGGCGTCACTCATCCGTCGCGCTAAGAATACGAAACGTAGGACCACTCCCCAAGTTCTCAAGCCCGGGCATACACTCGAAGTGTCTTTCGATCATTCACGGTTGGTCGAGGTGTTGCGTAGTCGGGGACTGAAGATGCCATTACGGGTCCGCGCTGTCTTCGAAGACACGCTCGAGAACGCCTTCTTCAGTTCGTGGTTTCATATCGGGGAGGAGCCGAAGGCGTCACCCCGTGCGGCGAACCAGCCGGTTCGAGACATCGGCGACCGGTCGGTCCGGCGGTAAAACGGCCGGGTGGCCGAACTCGCTAATCGTGCCGCGCCGGTGACATACCGGGGATGAAGCGATAGCATCTTCTGGTACACCCGCAACCACCTCCATTCGGGGAACCACCTGATGAAGACGATGGAGAAACTACGGAACGTTGGCCCGCGAACTAGCCGGGGAGTCCGGTCCCGATACCCCGTCCATGAACACCCGTGACGCGGAGTCCCTCGAACAAGGAGCCCCCGATGTATCAGGTACGACGGATCGAGCTGCGCGCGGCCGATCTCCGAAGTAGGCTCCTCCCGACACACAGAGATCGCGTATTTCACGTTACGACTCAGGAAACTTGCCATCCATCGTCGACCGGATCGCGATCAAGGTCTGAGCCGTTGATGGCTCCCGCGCCCGTCGGCGCCCGAACTCGTATCGCCGTGAGCGTGTCTACGGTCAGTCGAGAGCAGCAGCCCGGTCCAAGCTGTCGTCGGCGACCATCGAACAACTACTCCCGAGCTGCAAGTCGATGGAGCCGGCTGTACCGTATGTCGCCGGTCAGTGCTGGTTCCACCTCTATCAGCAAATCGAGCACCGTTGAGAGTCCATAGGGTACCACCCCAACCTCGTCGGGCACAACACGATCCAAGAGGTCGAGCGTCTGCCGCGGAAACCTCTTTCCCAACGGCTTCATTCGATCCAGCAGTGCCCGGTGCCCGTCAATAGCGCCAAGGTGCTTCCGGACAGCATTGAGCACATCCGGGAACGCATCGCCTGTGTCGCACAGAAGCCACAGCCAAGCGCCATTCGTTCCAATTGTCCGGTAACGGCGCTCGTTGGGCCAAGCCTCCCGGATGAACGGTATGACGAACTTCCGCCAACCGTCGTCGCTTTCTGCGCCCACACGCCCGAGAAACCAGATCACGTGCTCACGGCCTGTCGGCTTGATTCCCCGTAGACAGCTGCGAGCGTCTCGAACGACAGTTTGCGCCCGTCGCGCGACGCCAAGACAACCATCTCCTCGCAGTATCGCTCTGCTTCCGTCCGCCACCCCCATTCGTACATCCTATTCGGCAGGTCAAGAAAACCATCCTCGATCTTGCCGAAAAGGTGCCAGATCGAGTTCGAGACAGACAGAATCCCATTCCAAGCGGACTCGCCACAGTCGTGACTGGGACCAAACCATGGGATCATATGCGCGTCTGCCCAGCTTGGGTCAACCCGATTGAGCCAGGCAATTCGACTGCTCAGCACACAGACCGCGTCATCCGCTCCCTCGCCAGACGCATTCAGAAGCCGCTCGAAGCGGACCCTCAAGTCTTCCGGAAGTCCTGCGCCGGCCTCGGGGCTGTCCTTCTTGAGAACCTGTAGCAACCCCAAGACGGCTTTGCCCAACGGTGCATTGATTGCACGCTGGTAGGTCGGTCGCGAAGGCTTCCCCGCGCTCGGGTCAATCGGTTCGCCCCGGAGGCTCTTTGCCCTTTCCGAACCATTGGTCAAAAGCGACTCGGCCAAGTGATCGAATACTTCGACGGCGAAGACTCTGTCCTCCGAGGCTACATCTGGAAACCGCTGTTCCAGCCACTCCCCGATCGGATAGGGCATCGCTATGATCGTCTCAGCCGGGAGCCGCCGCAGGTGCCCATGCAACGCCCTGGTTGCGCGCCGCGGTGCGGCATCGGGCCAGTGGCGCAGGGCTGAACTCCAAAGATATGCTGAGAACTCGCCGCGACGGGCTGCTGCATCGAGGGCACGGATCGCCCTGCCCGGGCGAATCTTCACCAGTCCTGTGAATGGCTCGTTCACGACAGACAGAGAGATGCGTCCTGAGTTTTCCAATGCCACGCCCGCGATGTCTCCGACCGGAACGCCATCCAACACTGACGCGTCTTCATTCGTTTGCACATCTCCGACGCCGAGAGCCATCGGCGCGGACACGGCATCGTCGACCCAACTGTCGTCCCATCCGGGCACGTTGCGCTTCATGGTGTTCCATTGCTCCATCAGATCGTCAGGCAGTGTGCAGTCGTTCCGGATGAGCCAACCAAAACACGATGCGGCCATCGCCTGACGGCGTGTTTCGTCATCATCGTCGGTTCGTGGCGGACCGTCCAGGATGCGCTGGCCGATGAGACGCCGTTGATCGGCCGAATAGTACTCCCATCGGCTTTGTAGCAGGGACATCAACTCGCCTCGGTCCTTGTCGCTCCAGAACTGGAAGTCCGATAGGGCGAGGACAAGACCTGCCGTCTCCGGGCCGAACAGGCGCGAGTTGCTCCAGACCTTTAGACGGAGTCGGTCGAAGATGCGTGGATCAGGGTCGGGCCACATGGCAATGTGTCCCTTCACCTTGTCCGGATCCAACGTCGACAGACGATCCAGTAGCGCGCGGAACCAGCCGATGTAGGCGTTTCGGTCGCCTCGGTCATGCTCGCGCACCTCGGTGCCGATCTCTCGAAGCCGCTCCGCAGTCCGCATCAGGTTCCGTTCGAGGGCCGCGTAGACCCACGGCACATCGCCATCGGGGATCGGCGGCCAGGATACGGTGCGTGGAGGGAAGCGAATGCGGAGATCGGCCACAGTCCTCCACTCGACGTTCGACCAGTCTCCAGACGGCGGTCGCCGCGCCGCGAGGGTCATTGGTGGCTTGGCGTCGTACACTGGTTCCGTTAGGGTTTCGAACTTACGAATGAGACCAGCCGTCCAGCCGTGTTTCTGGATTCGATTCGGGAGATGGTACAGGTCCACGTCGACGGGGTCGGGTGTCCGGTCTTCCAGCGCATCGAGGAGCACCATCCAGCCGCGTCTTGCGCCATCGGTGAGCCCGGGGGAGCCGTCCACAGCCCGCTTCAGCATCCGGTACAGATGCGGATCCAGCGCGGGCTGGCGCGCAACCCACCACGCGAGGACGGGGTCGGTCACGCACGACGCCAGCCAGCCCGCGAGATGAAACAGTCGAGGCGGCAGCGGCGCGTGTCTTGGCCCTCGGCGGCGGGACAAGCCCTGCCAACGGTCTGCGCTCTCGTCTCCCGGTCGCCAAAAAAGCAGGTCGTAGCCGTCCCCACTGTCGTGCTGCTCGCCAGCATGCGATCCTTCCAAGTCGTCATCCAGACCATATGTCTCTTGAGGATCGAACGGCGGTGCGAATGTGCCGAAGCCCCTCGCTGGCTTCGCACATCGGTACGCCGCATCGAATACACACAACCACTCAGCCGGCGGTGCGGGTTTCCCGTTGGCGAACTGCTTGGCGCCCGTCGTGGTCCTGACCAAGTGCGCGACCATCCCTCTCTCGTAGGGCGCCAGTCTCCGAGGTCCTTTCGCACTCGATTGCACGACGGTATTCCTCCACGCCGCCGGGTCGCCCGCGCACTCGGCCCAGGCTTCCAGCGTTTCCCACAGCTCGCCGTGGCCGTCTCCGTTGTAGGGGATCGCTCGTACGCCACGATCACTCCATTTGGCGTCAACAGCCTCACTGTCTCCCTTGTCGAAAGCGAACAAGCTGTCCGGGGTTCGCTGGCCAACGCTTTCGAGGCCTTCGAGCAGATAATTGACCGGAGGGTCTTCCGCCCGATAGCCGAGGAGAACCACCGTATGCCGTTGGAGGAGATCTCGGACGAACCTGGCGGCCCACCCCTCTGCGAGATACGCGCGCCCGAGATCCGCGCTACTGAGGATGTAGTTGTGGGGGTCGGACTCCGAGTCAGCCAGCCGGCCGTGCAGGTAAGTGATTCCCGTCGGTGAGCGCTTCAGGTCAGGGAATACCGGAGCCTCGTATCGCGGCGTTCCCTTTCCGACGACCGTCTCGAATAGGCGGTCGAAGTTGGTGGTGACGATCTGCGGGTGGCCTTCCGCGTTAGCGGACAGGCGGGCGATGACACCGTGATGCAGTCGTGTTTTCAGAGGTTGGCTCAGTTTCCTCCAGACGATCTTCGCCACCTCCTCGGGACCGTACTCCCGGTACAGCATCTGGAAGATCCGGTCGAGCGAGGGTCGCTGCCAGCCGCCACCCGGAGTTTTTTTGGCGGCGTACGTCTGGAGAGCTCGCCGGACTTCGGAAGCCGATGGCGCGCGGAGTTTATTGGCGACGTGTTCGGCGAGTTCCAGGAAGCTGGGCATCCCTGGCATAGACACTCCTGCGCCGCACAGGAACACTACGTTGCCAGCGTCCCGCTGATCCAGGAGTATGTCGGGAATCGCGGGACCGTCTGCCTTGAACCGCATCACAACGTCCTGGCAGACCGGTATCGCGGTTTCAGCGCAAGTGACTCGTGAAGAACCACGGTGTCGGAGAAGTCCATCGACCAACGTCACTGGCTGCCCGGAGGGGCGTCAAGGTCCACGAGCCCAACGCCTACCGGCGGACCAAGCCGGAGCGTTCAAGGGGACCGGAATCTGCTGTCCTGTCGACGCCCGGAAGTGGCCGTTGGGAGAAGCCGTGCTACAGCTTGATCGTCGGGCACCCTCGGGGCACGAACGAGTTCCGGCCCGTGCGTCCCCGGCTCGACCTCGCGCCCGGCCCTGAGCCGGTCGAGGTAGTCGGCCCAAGCCTGCATCATCACGCGCCGCTCGGGGAGGAACGCCGTCCGGTTGTAGGCCCGACCGTTGGGATCCCTGACCGCGTGGGCCAACTGGTGCTCGATGAAGTCGGGCCGGAACCCGCGATCCAACGCGAAGATGCCATCTTCGAAGATCCGCTAGGACCGAACGACCGACCGGGCTATGCGGGCCAACGCCACTGGTAGCCGAGGGTCACTTGGGTGGATCGGTTCGGGCTGTGCTCCAATGCTAGAAGTCGTGGCAGAGGGAGTCTCCTCGAATCGAAGCATCGACGATCCCTCCAATACGGCTCCAAGTCGGGGTGCCGGACATCGTCCAACCGCATTGTGGCCGACACGCAGACCGCCGCGGTAGCGCGCTAGCGCGCTCACGAGGAACTTACCAAGGCAGGCCGGCTTCCAGGACGCTCTGAGGGGCCAAGACATCATCTTGGAGGCCTCAGGCATGTGGGCGATCTCACTCTGCGTCCGCCTCATGCCCTTCCAGCTTCCTCGCACCACGCTCTGCGTCTTCGGGCGCTCGGTTCCACTCCTCCCGATACGTGGGTCTGATCCACCTGACCACGGCGCCGACGAAAGAACCCACAAGACCTGCGATCCCCAGACCTACGGCTACCAGGTTGGCGCGGTCATGGAGGAGGTCCGGACCAGCCCACAATACGAACCATCCCAAAGCCAACCCAAAGACACCGGCAACCGCCAGCGCGGCCGCGCAACGAAGCGCCAGGCGCCGTCGCGCCTTGCGGCGAAGATCCGCTGTGGTCTGCTCGACCAAGGCTTCTCGAACCGTCTCCCGCCGCTTTCGCTCGCTACGTGCATGTTCGGAGGCTCTAGCCTCCTCCCGGCGAGCAGCATCATGGTCCGTGATCAACGCCGCCCGCGCCTCCTGAATCGTCCGTTCAAGGGCGAGCCTCAACTCCGAGTCATCGCGAGAGGCACCGGCTATTCGCGCTCTATGGATGATCCTCGCGAGTTCGCCCACGTCTTCATCCGGGAACGCCCCGACCTGCTCGACGATCTCCGAAAGCCATAGGAGATCCCGGATCTCGAACTCGTCCGCGACGGAACCGACCTCGTTTGCAACGAGCTTCGAGAGAAGAGCCGACAAGTCAACTTGACCCTCGGACATCCCCGCGCGATCAGCGGCCAACACCTGTACCAGGGCGTCGAGGAGAATCCAACTGGGCGTACCGAGTGGACCCTGCCAGCGCGCCGCCAAGCCGCCCATGGTCCGGTCAGTCGTGAGTGCGAAACACCTTGTTTCCGACGAACGGTAGCACCGGACGACCTCGGAGACCGCCGAGTCGTGCCGAGCGGCGGCTGGCGACTTTGGGCGCCGTCGCCGTTCAGCCCAGTACGTTTGGATTGCAAGGACAGCCTGCTCGTCCCCTGCGCCTTTGGCCGCAGCCCGTGCGGTATCGGGATCGTCAACCAACCGGATTGCGATGCGCTCCTCAACGGACTGAGGAGGTTCTCGTAGCTCATTGAAGAACCGGACGAAATCATCTCGGTTGTAGCAGTGCCTGTCCAACGCGATCTTGAGAAACGCATTCGAAGACTTCCTTATCGGGCCGATCCCGAAGCGGTCAAAGACGGCCAAGGTCTCGCTCGCCCACCGGTCGACCACCTCGCGGTACTCAACGAGCGTGGCATGGACGTAGACCAGCTCAGCTCCGATCATCGACAGTGCTTGACCCAAAGCGTCAAGCGGATCGCCATGCGTCACACCTTCAAGGGCGATCGTCAGCAGGACGTTCGTATCGAGCACCCAAGTCGCGTCTCGGAGTTCAGCGGAACTGATGGGGTCTGGACCCTCGCCAGCAGCCACGAGGCGAGCCGCAAACGCGGTGAGCCCCAGAGACTGCAGATGCTGGTGATCCTCGGGATCGCTGGATCTCAGAAAACGCACGAATCCATCCACCAACTCAGCGCTTGAGGACTCAATCCCGAGCGCCGTAGCCTCGGAAGCCGCGATCTGCATAACGGAAGTAAAGGTCTCGGAATCGAGCCCGGCCCGGCCGGCTACGCTCGCGACCCACCGGTCAGCGAACTGCGTAAAGAAGGATATGCTCGTCCGGGAAAACCATGTGGCCAACGTCGCGTGGTCGATCTCCCCCGGAAAATGTCGAGCGAGGCAACGATCCGCTACAGCACCCCGCTCGGCAACCTGCGTCTTCAGGCGGCGGTACTGATACGGCCGCAGTCCGAACCGAGATCCCCCTTTGTCTCTTATCAGCGCCGCGCCTTGGAGGTAGTCCAGCGCCGCTTGGGTCTCTGCCCTAGAGGGGCGCGTGCCGCCGGTTAGGTCTGCAATCCCATCCCGCATCTTGGACATGGTGAGATAGCTTTTTTCTCCGCTCAGGTAAAGCACCTTCGCGAGTAGTTGGGCGTGTGCTCGGGTCCTAAGCGGTTTCGCAACGGCGGAAAACCGGAGGTGTGTGGCGACAACCTCTTCTCTTGTGGTCATGTCACGTCTAGGCGAAAGGAGTCTCGATTGCGGGAGGGGATGGAGCTGGACCAAAAGGAACGTCCACGCGCTCGATGCGGATCGGTGTGGTTGTCTTGGAGCGGCGGTTTCCCCATGCGGTGAGCGGCCGCCGCCCCTCTGACTTCCAAGATGGTGAAACCGAGCCGGGCCGTGAAGTCCAGATCGGATCGCCACCGTTTCGTTGCGATGCTGCCACTGTTCCGGCCCGTAGCAAGAAGCTCCGGCATGCGAGGAATGCAGGCTTCCTTCTGGTCTCTCATGCTGGTATCCTTTCTCTCGATCACGAACCACCGCCACAGGAGGCACCATGGCCGAGCAGGGAGACTCCCATGCCCTTGAGGCATTTGAGCCACTCTTTGGACAGATTCAGGCACTGGAGAGAGCACTTCACGAACTCTACGAAGATGGCAAGTTGGGTGACATCTCGTCCTTCCAGGTTCAGATTTACCCCGCGAATCGCCAAACGAGCATCGTGGCACACCGAACGGTGATGGTTCCCTTGGAGCCGTAGGTCGCCCCTGGGCCGGCCTCGTATGGTCATTCTTGTGCAGTGTGTAATGCATGGCTTCGCGACCTGACAGAGGAGGAAGGACGGTTGGCCTCGGCGGATGCGCGGGATCGACCGGAGGTGATCCGCGCGGTACGCGATCTCGAGTACTCGGCTCTAACGGACACGCAGCTCTGCTAAACCCAGCCCCCCCGAATTGGCCTAGAAATGCAACTCGCCCCGTGCGATTTTGCGCCGGGGGTGACCTGAGCGAACGCAGAGCGGATGGACCCCATGGCTGAGCCGAACCTGAAACCTGAACAGATTGCACGCGAGACGATCGACGGGCTGCTCCGGCAATCCGGATGGATCGTCCAGGCCAAGAACAAGATCGACTTCAGCGCCGGCCCGGGCATCGCCATTCGCGAGTATCAAACTGACGTCGGACCCGCCGACTACGTGCTCTTCGTCGACAAGGCACCTGTCGGCGTGATTGAAGCGAAGCCCGAGGACTGGGGCCAGAAGCTCACGACCGTCGAAGCGCAGTCCGGTGGGTACGCAACCGCCCAGCTCAAATGGATCAGCTACAACAAGCCGCTTCCTTTCATCTATGAGAGCACGGGCGTCATCACGCGCTTCACCGACGCCCGCGACCCAAATCCCCGCTCCCGGGAGGTATTCAGCTTCCTCCGTCCCAATACTGTGCGCGAGCTCGTTTCCCAGCCGGCGTCGCTACGCACACGCATCCAGGCCCTCCCGGGCTTGGATCGAACCGGCCTGCGAGACTGCCAAGTGATCGCGATCGAACGCCTCGAGGAGTCGTTCAAGGATGATCGCCCGAGAGCCCTCGTACAGATGGCGACCGGCTCCGGCAAGACCTACATGGCCATCACGTCGGTCTACCGGCTCCTCAAGCACGCGGACGCGAAGCGCATTCTGTTCTTGGTGGACACGAGGAGCCTCGGCGAGCAGGCGGAACAGGAGTTCATGGCCTACTTGCCGAGCGACGACAACCGGAAGTTCACCGAGCTCTACAACGTTCAGCGCCTCAAGTCGTCTTTCGTCGCGAAGGACAGCCAGGTCTGCATAAGCACGATCCAGCGCATGTACTCGCTCCTTAAGGACGAGGAGCGCGAGGATGTCGGCGACAAGATCAACCCCGCCGAGCTCGTCCAGCCGAAGACTCCCTCTCCGGTTGCGTACAGCGAGAAGGTCCCACCGGAGTTCTTCGACTTCATCATCATCGACGAGTGCCACCGCTCCATCTACAACCTTTGGCGCCAAGTACTGGAGTACTTCGATGCGCATCTGGTCGGTCTCACGGCGACACCGGACAACCGCACCTATGGCTTCTTCAAGAAGAACGTCGTGAGCGAGTACGATCACGAGCAGGCTGTTGCCGACGGCGTGAACGTCGGCAACGAGATCTATGTGATCGAAACCCAGCGCACGAAGGAGGGTGGCAAGATCGAAGCGAACCAGCAGGTAGAGCGGCGCGAGAAGCTCACTAGGCGAAGGCGTTGGGAGCTTCAGGACGAGGATGTCACCTATTCCGGCACGCAGCTCGATCGCGACATCGTGAACCCCGACCAGATCAGGACCGTCATCCGGACTTTCCGCGAAAAGCTGCCTGAGATCTTCCCGGGCCGATCTGAGGTGCCGAAGACGCTCATCTTCGCCAAGACGGACAGCCACGCCGATGACATCATCCAGACCGTCCGTGAGGAATTCGCAGAAGGCAACGAATTCTGCAAGAAGATTACTTACCGCGTAGAGGAGGACCCCAAGTCCGTGCTAGCCCAGTTCCGAAACGACTACTATCCGCGGATCGCGGTCACGGTCGACATGGTCGCGACAGGGACGAACGTCAAGCCCCTCGAATGCTTGCTCTTTATGCGCGACGTCAAGAGCCGCAACTACTTCGAGCAGATGAAGGGGCGTGGCACCCGGACGCTTGATCACGACAGCCTCAAGAAGGTGACGCCCTCTGCGGCCTCAGCAAAGACGCACTACGTGATCGTCGACGCCGTGGGGGTGACGAAGTCCGTCAAGACCGCAAGCCAGCCGCTCATTACAATGCCTTCCGTGCCGCTGAAGGACCTCGCCATGGCCGTGATGATGGGAGCGCGCGACGAGGACACCATCAGCTCCCTCGCCGGTCGTCTCGCCCGTCTCGATCGACAGTTGGACGCCGATGACCAAGAGCGCATCCGAGAGGTGTCCGGTGGTGTTGACGTTGCCGACATGGTCAGCCACCTCCTGGCCTCTATCGATCCCGATGAGATCGAGACCAAAGCGCGCGTGATCGAACCCGTTCCCGAGGACGCCAAGCCCACCCAAGAGGCGCGCGCCAAGGCCCAGGAGCAACTCATGTCGACAGCCTCCGGCGTCTTCACGGGGGAGCTGATCGAGCTCCTCGACGGCATCCGGCGACAGAAGGAACAGACGATCGATCACGAGAGCCTCGACAGGGTTGACCGCGCTGAATGGGAGGGCGACGCCCACGAGAACGCAGAGGCCATGAGACGGGATTTCCAGGAGTATCTGAAAGAGCATCGTGACGAGATTGAAGCTCTAACAATCCTATTCAGCGAACCGCACCGCCGCAGCGAGCTTACCTACGCCATGATCCGTAACGTGATGGACAGGCTCAAGACCGATCGTCCCCGACTCGCCCCGCTCCGGGTTTGGCAGGCCTACGCCCTTCTCGATGAGTATGACGGAAGCCAGCCAGCGAGCGACCTCACCGCATTGGTGGCCCTGATCCGCCGGGTGTGCGGGCTCGATGAGACGCTGTCGCCGTTTGCTGAGACCGTCCGCCGCAACTTCCAAAACTGGATCATGAAGCGGCACAGCGGCGCCGGTCAGAAGTTCACTGAGGAACAGATGGAGTGGCTCCGGATGATCCGTGACCATATCGCCAGCTCCTTCCACCTCGACCGGGAAGACTTGGACATGGCCCCCTTCGATGCGCACGGCGGCATGGGGCAGATGTATCGGCTCTTCGGCGACCAAATGGCCAGCGTGATCAGCGAAATGAACGAAGCGATGGCGGGTTGACACGGATGCCAGAGCAAGATCTCCCGCCCGGATGGGCGCAGACCGAGATCGGTGTGATCGCAGAAGTGAATCCACGGCTGGACAAGACCGGTTTAGCCGATGACCTGCCGGTCTCGTTCGTACCCATGTCCTCCGTGGGGGCGGGAACCGGTGCGATAGACGTCAACACGACTCGCCCTCTTTGCGACGTCCGGAAAGGCTACACCCACTTCCGTCCGGGTGACGTGCTCTTCGCCAAGATCACGCCGTCCATGGAAAACGGGAAGATGGCGGTTGTGCCTGCCCTGCAGAATGACCTCGGCTTCGGCTCAACGGAGTTCCACGTGCTACGGCCCTACGGAGAAATGAGTCCCAAGTTCCTCTACTACTTCACGTCCTCAGAGCGGTTTCGAATAGACGCGGCACACCATATGACGGGCGCGGTAGGCCAGCGGAGAGTCCCAACATTATACCTCTCCAAACACGTCGTTCTCGTACCACCAGCCCGGGAACAGCGTCGAATCGTCGCCAAGATCGAAGAGCTTTTCTCCGAGCTAGATAAGGGAATTGAGAGCCTCCTGACCGCCCGCAAGCAGCTCGAGGTCTATCGCCAAGCCCTCATGAAGCACGCTTTCGAGGGTCAGCTCACAGCTGAGTGGCGAGAGAGCTCCGGCGGGGCGATCGAAAGCGCCGAAGCATTGCTTGCCCGCATCGCTCGACTCCGAGAGTCACGAGACCAACAGCACCTGGCGTCATGGAAAGAGGCGGTCCAAGCATGGGAGGACGGAGGGGAGCGCGGCCCCAAGCCGTCCAAGCCAAGGCGATCCAAGCCTCTTGGGGCGATTGACCAGCACGAGCTAACAGCACTGCCGAGCCTGCCTGGCGAGTGGCGATACGTCCGATTGGCGGACATCGCCCGTATCGGCACGGGGATGTCTGTGAGTAGCCGGCGAGAGGTGGAAGACCCCGTCGAGGTACCGTATCTCAGAGTCGCCAACGTGCAAAGAGGGTATCTGGTTCTTGATGAAATCAAGACTATGACGATCGAGAGGAGTCACCAGCACCGACTACGTTTGGCCCGGTGGGATGTCCTGTTCAACGAGGGTGGCGACCGTGACAAGCTCGGCCGCGGATGGATTTGGAACTGTCAGGTCGATCGCTGCATCACGCAGAATCACGTCTTTCGAGCCAGCCCATCGCTATGCTCCGAGCTGCACTCAAAGTGGATTTCCTATTGGGGGAATAGCTACGGCCAGCGCTACTTCAACAGCGAGGGGAAACAAACCACCAATCTCGCTTCCATCAACAAGACCGTCCTAAGTCACTTTCCAGTTCCGTTGGCTCCCATGCAGGAGCAAGAAACGGTCGTTCAGCTATTAGAAGAGAAAGTCACGGTAGTAGACCAACTCGACGAAGAGCTTACCCAGGCCCTCGCTCGATTGGATGGGCTCCGTCAGGCGATTCTGAAGCGAGCATATGACGGGCGCCTCGTGGCGCAGGATACCTCCGACGAACCAGCGTGGGTTCTACTTGAGAGCATCCTCGCCGAGCGACACGCCCTGACCAACACCAAGAAGAAGAGAGCGGCAGCATCATGACTACGGCACCCATCGTCTCCAAAGTCTGGAGCTTCTGCACCATCCTCAAAGACGACGGCGTGAGCTACGGCGACTACCTGGAGCAGCTCACCTACTTGATATTCCTCAAGATGGCGGACGAATACGCCAGGCCGCCTTACAATCGAGATGTCGGTATCCCTTCGGAACACGATTGGCAGAGTCTCAAGTCTCGGACTGGCGCAGACTTGGAGAGCCACTACATCGCCCTCCTACGCGAACTGGGCACCAGGAAGGGCATGCTTGGGCAGATCTTCACAAAGGCCCAGAACAAGATCCAGGACCCGGCGAAGCTCTACCGCATCGTCGACATGGTGGACGACACCGATTGGGTGACAATGGGGGCGGACATCAAGGGCGACATCTACGAAGGTCTCTTGGAAAAGAACGCCGAAGACACGAAGTCAGGTGCTGGGCAATACTTCACGCCACGCGCTTTGATCCGTGCAATGGTCGCATGCGTGCGACCGGAACCCGGCAGAACCATCGCCGACCCGGCCTGTGGTACGGGCGGTTTCTTCCTTGCCGCCTACGACTTCCTCACCAATCCGGAGCATTACCAGCTCGACAAGGAACAGAAGGCGTTCCTCAAGCACGCGACGTTCTACGGCAATGAGATCGTCACGCCAACGCGCCGCCTCTGCCTCATGAACATGTTCCTCCACAACATCGGTGAGATCGACAGCGGGGTACCCATCTCACCGACGGATGCGCTTGTGGCACCGAGTGCCGAAAGCTACGACCTCGTCCTCGCCAATCCACCCTTCGGGAAGAAGAGCGCGATGACTTTCACCAACGAGGACGGCGAGCAGGAGTCTGACGACCTCACGTACAATCGACAGGACTTCTGGGCGACCACTTCAAACAAGCAACTCAACTTCGTCCAGCATATTCGGACAATGCTCAAGACGACAGGACGTGCCGCCGTCGTCGTTCCGGACAATGTGCTTTTCGAGGGCGGTGCGGGGGAGACGATCCGAAAGAAGCTCCTTGCCAGCACGGACCTCCACACGATTCTCCGCCTGCCAACCGGCATCTTTTACAAGCCCGGTGTCAAAGCCAACGTCATCTTCTTTGACAACCGGGAGGCGAGCCCAGATCCGTGGACGAAGCGTGTATGGTATTATGACTACCGGACTAACGTCCACCACACGTTGAAGAAGAAGCCGATGCGGTTCGAACATCTCGCGGAGTTCATCGAGTGCTACAACCCGACCAATCGGCACAAACGGACTGCAACATGGGACGAGGAAGCAGACCCCGAGGGGCGCTGGCGCAGCTACAGCTACGGAGAGCTCATCGCGCGTGACAAGACGAGCCTCGACATCTTCTGGCTCCGCGACAGGAGCCTGACCGACCTGGAGAATCTCCCCGAGCCTGAAGAGCTCGCCGCAGGGATCATCGAGAACCTCGAAGCTGGCCTCGAGAGTTTCCGAGAAGTGTTGGCTGGGCTGGGGAACTAAGAGGCGAGAGGCGACGCTAGCCTACTCCATGCCGACGACCCGTGTCACACGGTGGGGTGGGCGGGCCGTATCAAGTACGGTAGGATCCTCGATCGCCAGTGCATGACAGTGAAGCTCGAACGCGCGCCGTGTCGGCAGCCTACGCCAATGGTGAACGGGTCGAGTCCCGAGTCCCGTGATTGCGGCATCCAACCCTAAACTCGCACCCATGACTGGGGAACCAGGGCGCTACCGTCGCGCCAGCGCTCTACGATCGCATCCTTGAACCAGTCATCAAGCATCTCCACGTGATCGACGACGATGATCTGCATGCGGGGTGCAAGCTCGCCACAATAGTCGTGAAGCAAGCGGTAAAGCTGGCGGACGGCGGCTTGGTCCTCGTCGGGAAGGCCGTCGATCAGCCCGGACTCATCCTGCTCGGCCGGAAAATGTGCTTGCGAGGGTTGATCGAGCATCAACAGGCGGGGCACGGGACGACGACGGCGGTCGAAAAGCATGTGGAGGCTCAAGTGCACCGCGACGTGGTAGCCGACCCAGTTCTCTCCGCTGCCCATCTGAGTTAGGGACAACGGACCGTCATCGGTATCCGCGACCACGGTAAGGTGCTTGAGATCTAGCCGCAGGGGGTTTTCCCCGTGCTCAAGCCCCAAATCCCTGGCGAATCGGGTCAGATCACGACCCACGAGGTTGAGGGCCGTTGTCAACCGTTCCTGGGCCGTGACGTCGTCGAGCGTTGCTTCCAATTCGCTGACCTCAGCACGAAGGAGCTCAATCGTGGCGAGCAGCGCACCATCGTCCTCGGCGACCGCCACATTCTCGAGATAGTATGCGATCCTGCCGGCGACCCGCGCCTGCTGGGCGAATTGGTGTTGTTCGAGTCGTAGGCGCTCGTTGTCCTGAATTCGTTTCGCAATATCGGCCTGGACATCCCGAAGCTGCTCGGTCACCCGCGCCCGCCGTGATCCGAGCCCGGCAAGCCGCTCCTGAAGACGCGGCGCGTCGCGCCGCACAGAACGAAGTTGAGTTTGGACGTTGGCGAGTGAGGCCCGGAGTTCAGCGACAGCGGGCACGGGGACATCAAGATGGCTCTCGCAGACGGGACAGGTGGTGTCCCCGTCGTCCGCTGCGTGCGAGATCAATCCGACGGAGGCCAGGCGCGCCTCTTGTTCGAGGGCCTCGACCTCGAAATCCGAGGCTTCGCGGTCTATGCGCTGTACGTCCCGGATTTCCTCGCGCAGCTCCTGAAGCTCGTGAATGAGCGATCGACGGCGCTCGTCAAGCGCGGTGAGATCGGCTTCGGGGTCATCAATGGCCGAAAACACCATCCGCCTCGGAATGGTCGCCTCTCTCAAGAGCTCAAGCACGCCCCTCGCATCGTCCGGCTGTGCATCAGACAGAATGAGCCCGACCCGACGCCCTTCGGTCAGCAGGCCTCGCGCGGCGCTCGATGCCTCACGCGTGATCGACTGCACCTCGCCGTATTCGCGCTCCAGCTTCCGCAGCCGCGCCCGGACATCCTGGTAGCGCTTGAGAGCAAGGAAATGGCCTTCGTCAACGGCCCCGAGAAAGTAGGGGAGAGCGTCACTGATGGCGCGTGGAACAAACGGCTCTCCCTGCCTGTGAAACAGAAACCTGCGGTTGGCGATCTCGTCCTGCGCTTGAAGGCAGAAGAGGATCACATGGCGTGAAGAGGCTTCTAGCGGTCGGCGTGTGGACCACGATTCGGGAACGTGGATATTCTCACTGATGCCCAGCATCGCAGACAGCTGGAGCTTGAGGCCACTGGCGGTGATGTTCTTGTGGAAGGCACTCGCGTCGGCGGGAAGTTCATCGACGCCCCGCTCGAAGTAGATCTCGGCGCTTCCGCGGCCCGTCGGTCCGGGGTTTTTCCGGGCGATCAGGATACCCTCGCCTGCACTGTCGAAGAACACGGCAAACCAAGAAACGGCCCGTCGAATCTCGCCTTGGGGCACGGTGCACTCGTCCCGGCCCCAGCAGTAATCCACGATATCGAGAAGAGCCGATTTCCCAGTCTTTGGACCGCCCGTGACGATGTTGAGGGCGCCTAATCTGAAGGTCACGTCACGGCGTTCGCCGGTGTGGGAGTAGATTGAAATCGAGCGGATTTGGAACGTCATGGCGTGACCCCCATGCCCTGCAAGACCGCCGTCTCCGTGCTCTGTCCGGCGAACCAGCGGCCAAGCAGTCTGGCGGCTTTGGTTGCCGCGTTGACTTCATCGGTGCTGGCGGCCAGCCGGGCACCGCGCCGGACAGGACCTGAGCCAGGCAAGAGCCCGCCTCCTTCCAGCGCAAGACGCCGGTGACGGAGAGCGAACAACAGTGCTTCGCGGCTGACGGGCCGGAGGCGCCTTACGCGCCCTGGCAACTCAGCCAATAGCGCGGAATTCTCGGCAACCCAGCCGGCGAAGACCTTGTCTGCTCGAAGGGGCAGTGCTTCGCGCGTCGGCGCGTGCAGAATAAGGGGAAGAACGAGATACGTGGTTACCATTCCGAGCGCCTCTTCCCGTGTGCGGTGGTATTCGTGGACGGTGTGGCCGATCAGCTCGCCGCAAAACGCAGGATTGAATATCCGGGCTTCCTCGGGCGGGCGCTCCGCCCAAGGGATGCTCCAGCGGCTATCACCCGCCATCGGTATCTCCCGTGTTTTGATCCCCACAAAGGGACTGGTAGTCGGGGTGCCACCCTACGCGGAGATTATCCGCGAGAATGTGGTAAGAGCCAACATTGAGGAATCGGCTGATCGTCGTGCGTAGCGGAAAGCGAGCTCCGGTTTCGACCCAGTGGTAGAGCTTGTGTCCCGCCTCGCGGAGATCCGTGTCTTGGGAGTCTTCGGTGAGGCCGTGGCGCATTTGCTCGAAGCGTGGCTGCCACTCCTCAATCAGGGTCGTATCGAAGCGACCAACTTCGCCGTCAAATAGCAGGTTCCTGCGTGCCCACTGAGACCGTTGGGCCGATGCACGGTAGAAGTCGCGCTTAGCGTATTGCAGCCGCAGTCCACCGAGGCTGACCAAGCGAAGCTGGTGAACGAAGCGCATCTCATCGAGTGTATCGAGCTCCTCTTGGGACGGATCGACGTGCTCCATGTCCAGAGGGAGGGCGTCGCGCTTCAGGCCGTCTCGGATGTCGTCGAGTCGCTGTTCGACTTCGAGCACGGGTATCGTTCCCGGCGTTTCGGCCTGGAGCACCTTGCAGATGCGCGGCCACCACCAGCCTTCCAGCTGCTCACGGGCTACAGGGGCTTTCCCGCTTGGAGCGATCATGCGAATCCGTTCTTCAATCAGCGACTCCAGATCGGCGATGTGCGGGAAGCCGTCAATGATCTCGATGGCTCCGACGAGGGCCTCGCGCATCTCCGCCGTCAACGCCATGAAGGCAGCAAAGGCTCGAACGACAACCATATTCCTCGAAGCGCCGCCTGCTTTCACCAGCATGACCTCCGCCCTAGCGGGATCGCGGTGACCCACTTCAGCGGGTCGGAGATAAGACGCCGCAGAATCGGCCGGAGCCAGCGCCGTTGTGAACAAGACAAGGCGCGTGCGGCCGGGCAGGGATGGATCGGCCTTGGTGGCTTCGGCCCAGACCCTGAGCGTCTTCCACAGATCGACGCTCTTGTCGGTTAGCTTACCGGATCTCTTGAGCTGGTGCTTGGTCTGCAAGAGCTCAAGGGCAGTGCCGCCCTTTTCGAACGATACGTCGTCGAATCTCTCAATGGCGATTTCGATACTCGCATCGACGTACGGGTAGCGCAGAGCCTCAACCAGCGCGAGGCGGGCTTGGTACAGATAGCCGGCTGCAGATCCCGCCGCGCTATGGACCGAAGACGGCTCAGACATGGCCCCCACAGAACAGGCGAGTCGTCCGATCGGGCACTCGTGATTGGAGCGGCAACGGGGTGTGTCTGGAGGTTCGGTTGGTTGCGGGATTGAATGGAGGCCACACGGCCACAGTATCTGCTCCTTAAGGTGCCCTAGAGGGAGGCTATGGGCGAAACAGACTGCCTCTGGCCCCTGTGTGTCCAAGACGACCACGCTAAGGAGTCAACGTGCCTTCGAGCAAGAGGCGGGCCTACGAAGTGTGGTCCAGGTCGGGTGGAGAGGCCATGCGACAGACGCGAGGCTAGGGCAACCCAAGGCTGGGCGGGGGCGGTGTTCGGCTCGGAGGAGCACGTGCCGCTTGAATCCCGGCGCTTGGCCGGCTTGGTTCGCATTGGGCGGCGTCCCCCTGTTCGGCCGGGATCGGCCGGTCATCACGGCGTTGACCGAACAGGCTGCCAACCTCCGGCCGCTTCGACCAACGCGGAAGCCGACGCCGCAGACCGTCTCGGACCGGACAACAGGGCACGGCTCATTGATGCCGTCGCACCGGTACCTCTATGAAGGCGAGCGTCGAAGGTGCCGCCAAATGTCTGCCATTTGATCCCGATTTGTCCGCTATTGCAGCACGACGGACCGGATCATGGCCGCACAGCAACAACGGCAGATCGTGCAGTCCTGATTGAACTTAGACGATTCCTTGCCGGGATTCACGCCCTCCACTAGGTTGGCTGATAACCGTGAGGTCGCTCCATACTGTCAGATTGAGCCTCCCCCTCACCCCGCCACCCC
>VXQO01000138.1 GCA_009838975.1 Gemmatimonadota bacterium
ACCATCCTTGGCACATTGCGATGCCGCCGGGAGGGGGCGTCCACTCCATCGGTTTAGGTCATAAACTGAACTATGATTCGCACGGGCACGGACAAGTGCAACAGACCCGTAGGGGGCCGATCGACCGCGGTGCCTTTCGGATCGGACCGCTACCTGCGGACGAGGCGCGTCCCCGGGTACTGCGCGTACCACCCGAACCAGAAGGCGCGATGCGCGGGCAGCCGTTCCAGGCGCTCGCCCGCCGGGCCCACCAGCCCGCCCTCGGTGACCGCCCACCGCGCACCGCTGTCGTCCCAGACGGTGCTGTCGCTGTCCCAACCGGTGAAGCGGCGGCCAGCGCTCTCAAAGACGCGGCTCGCTCCGCTCGCGTCGGTGAGGACCACGAATTCGGTGTCACCGAGCCTGTCGTGGTACACCCGGTTTCTCGACAGGAAGACCACCCAGATCGCGAGCTGCTCGCCGGGGGCGTCCGGGAACCGGAGCGCCAGGACCTCGTCCTTGTTCCGCAGGCGGGGATCCAGCTTGGGGACGCCGAACATCAGCCTGTCGGTCGCAAAGTACTGGCGGTAGGCGACGCCCTCTCCGTAGTCGCGCTCGTGCCCCGTGTCGAGCGAAAGCACGAGGGTCCCGGGGTGTCGCCTGCGCCATTCGCCCCACGTTGTCGTCACGACGTAACGCGGCTCAAGCACGATTCCACGGCCGACGAGGGGGCCCACGGCGGGCTCGCCCGCGAAGGTCGACCACAGCGACCGCGTCGCTTGATCGTACATGAGCTTGTTGGAGCGGTAGAGGAATCCGCTGGTCCCCAGCTCGTGGTGCACGCCTCCATGAGCCGACCGATAGAGGATCATGGTCCCGCATAGCGTGCAGTAAACACCGGTGTAGTGCTCGCCGGCGATCGAGTCCTTGAACATCTCGTGCCAGGCGAGGATCCGCTTCGGATAGGCGCGCACGTCCCCGTCGAGCGCGATGCCGAAGACGACGTTGTCGTCCTCGAGGTAAGCGGCTTCCGCGGCGTCGATCATCTTCGGATGGTCGAGGGGCGGGATGCCGTCGCGTCCGACACCGCCCCACCGGATCTCGTCGAGCCGGATGTTCGCGGCCGGTTTGTCGTCGAAGTAGTCCTCGAAGCTGGGGTCGAGCGTCGCGTACAGTTCCGCCTTGAATGCCGCGTACTCCGGATGCATGCCGGGGTCGGTCCGCCAGATCCACTCCCACCACCCCTCCAGGTCGCGCCCCAGCCTCTGGCCGGTCCCGCGCTCGAGCGCCGAGATGATGCGCCGCCGACTCTGTTCGTCCGGGACGTAGCGCATCAACTCGACCAGGATCGACGCGTGCGAGTCTTCCCAATATTCCTCGATCAACTGGTCCGAGGCGGCCATCTGCAGGCTGTCCCCGGAGACGAGCAGCCAGAAGGCCTCGATTGGCGACTGTGCGACCAGTCGGGACGGAACCGCCAGGAGCGTCGCACCGGTCAGCACCAGGATCAACGCGCGCATGGTCTTCGGGATGGTCGGGGCTCCGTTTCCAAGGGAGACAGAATCGGGTTTGCCGTATGCTCCAACCCAGGTCCAAGTTACGCCACGCGGAAGGGTCGCGCCCCTGCTTGCCGGCGGCCCACCTCTTCGAGCCTGGAGGCAACGATGTCGTGGAAACAGAATCGCCGGTGGGTACCTCTCATCTCTTTTTCGATCATCACCCAGTTGTGCGTGAGCATCCAGCTCGCAGCACAAGACGACACGGAGGCCGAGGAGACCCGGGAGGCGTGGTCAATCGAGGAGATTCACGGCCTTCCTCTCCCCTTCGAGATCACCCTTGAGGAAGGGACCTGGATGTCCGTGGATGTCTCTCCGGATGGGCAGACCCTGGTCTTCGATCTACTGGGGAATCTCTACAGCCTTCCCGTCACCGGGGGTGAGGCCACGGCGATATCGAGCGGACCGGCCTACGACCAGCAGCCCCGCTTCTCTCCAGACGGCTCAAGAATCGTCTACATCTCCGACAAGTCAGGCTCCGACCAGGTATGGATCTCCGATGTGGACGGAAGCAATGCCGATGCACTCACGAGCGCGGCCAACGCCCAGTTCCGCTCGCCGGAGTGGACTCCGGACGGGAACTATGTGCTGGCGCTTCGACACGACGACCTGGCCCAGGGTTTCACCTACGACCTCTACATGTACCATGTCGACGGGGGCTCGGGGGTAAAGATCATCGACAGGGCCGAAATGCCGGCGGGTCCCGCCCCGTCGCCGGATGGTCGCTGGATCTACTTCAACAACGCCGAGCGCCTGAACTCGACGATCTGGCGCTTCGACCGGGAGACCGGAGAGAGCTACGTGCTGGCGGCAGGATATGGGGGTGCGGTGCGGCCCGCGGTGAGCCCCGATGGCCGCTGGCTCGCCTACGGCCGTCGCTTCGACTCCGAGCAGAGGTCGGTGCTGAGAGATCTGCAGACCGGGGCCGAGAGGGTGCTGGAACTGCTGCTGGACCGGGATCAGCAGGAGGGATTCGGAGACGGGGACGTACTTCCCGGCTACTCCTTCACCCCGGACGGCGCGGGTATCGTCTATTCGGCGCACGGCAAGATCCGACGCTACGATCTCGCAACCGACACCTCTGCCGTGATCCCCTTCCGCGCCGCCTTCGAGCAGACTCTCACCGAGAAGGTGCACTTCGACCGCGAGATCGAGGACGGTCCCGTCCGGCTGAAGCTCCTGCGCTGGACGCACCAGAGCCCGGACGGCAGCACCCTCTACTTCAATGCCGCCGGCAAGAACTATCGCTACGACGTCGCGAGCGGCGGCGCGTCCCCGATCGCCGATGGCCCTAACAAGGAATACTCGCCAGCGGTCTCGCCCGACGGACGCTGGCTCGCGTACTCGACCTGGTCGGACTCGGACGGCGGCCACATCTACAAGGTGCCTTTGGACGGGGGATCGCCGGTGCAGCTCACCGAGACTGCGGGCCACTACGAGCATCTGGCCTGGGCACCCGACGGTAGCAAGCTGACCTTCCTCCGGTACACCGGCGGCGCGTTCCGCGGCGAGGCCACTCTGGAGGAAGCGCTCCAGGTCGAGATTCACTGGCTCGATGCCACCGGCCGGGGAGAGACCCACTTCGTCACGCCTCTTCAGCCCCGGGGGACCCGACGGCAGACCGTTCGGCCGGTCTTCAATACCGACGGCGAGCGCATCTACTACGGTGAGACGATCAACCGGCAAGGGTTTGTCCCGCAGGACAACCACCTCACCTCGATCCGGCTGGACGGCACCGATCGCCGGAGACACCTGGAGTTCAGGCTGGCCGACGATGTGATCCCGTCGCCCGATGGCAGATGGGTCGCCTTCACCGAGCAGTTCGAGGTCTATCTCACGCCCATGCCCCAGGCCGGCGGCGATCCCGTGCCGGTCCGTCTCAAGGACGGCCAGATCCCGGTCTACAAGCTCAGCGACGAAGGCGGCTACTTCGTGAATTGGGCGGACGGGGGACAGAGCATCACCTGGGGATGGGGGCCGAGCTTCTATCGGATCTCGCTGGAGGATGCGCTGAACGGTGAGGAAGCTGCTGAACCCGACGAAATCGGGATCGAGGTATCGGAACCCCGGGCGCTGGCCACCGGGCAGGTGCTCCTGCAGGGCGCCCGTGTCATAACCATGGGGGACGCCGGGGTCATTGAGCGGGGCGACATCCTGGTCAATGGCCATCGGATCGAAGCCGTCGGCCGGTCCGGAGAAACCCAGGTACCCTCCGGCGTGCGGGTCATCGATGTTTCCGGCAAGACCATCATGCCGGGGATCGTTGACGTCCACGCTCATCATCTCCGTGGCTTCGACAGTGAGGTCCTTCCAGAAGAGGACTGGCAGTACGTCGTCCAACTCGCGTACGGCGTGACGACCATCCACAACCCCTCGGCCCGGGCCCAGATCGTCTTCGCCCAGGCGGAGATGATCGAAACCGGTGCCTACCTGGGGCCCAGGGTCTACAGCACTGGTGACATCATCTGGCTCATCGAGGCCGCGATGGCGCGTCCCGTGACCGACCTGGACGACGCGCGCATGCAGGTTCGGCGGTTGAAGGCGCTTGGAGCCACCTCGATCAAGCAGTACCTCCAGCCCCGTCGCGAACAGCGCCAGTGGGTCGTTCAGGCCTCCCGCGAGGAGGGACTCATGGTCCTGCCGGAGGGAGGCGGGAGAACCTTCCACGACATGACGCTGGTGATGGACGGCCACACCACCATCGAGCACGCCATCCCGATTGCTCCGCTGTATCAGGACATGAAGTCACTCATCACCCATACGGGCACCTACTACGTTCCGACCCTCATGGTCGGATACGGCGGCCCCACGGCGGAGGCCTACTTCTACCAGATGAGCGACGTCTACCAGGACGAGAAGCTGCTCACCTTCACACCGTACACGGATGTCGCGTCCCGGGGGCGTCGCCGCCAGATGGCGCCCATGGAAGACTATCACTTCATAACCATCGCCAAGACCGCCGCCGAAATCCTGAACGAGGGCGGAAACGTGGCCCTCGGGGCGCATGGGAACCGGCAGGGCCTGGGCGCCCATTGGGAGCTGTGGGCAATGGCAATGGGCGGGCTCTCGAACATGGATGCTCTGCGCACGGCCACCACCATCCCTGCCGAGTCCATGGGATTCGATCGCGACATCGGGACGCTGGAGCCGGGGAAGCTGGCCGACCTGCTGGTGCTGGACGCGAACCCCCTCGACGACATCCGCAATACCAATACCATTCAGTACGTGATGAAGAACGGATTCCTCTGGAACGGCGACACCATGGATCAGATCTGGCCGGAGCAGAAGGAGTTTCCAGGATTCCACTGGGAGCGGTACCAGGCGTGGCAACGGGGACGATGACACGATGACCGGCGGAAAAACACGGATCGACAGAGTCGCCATCCTTGGCGGCGGCAATCTCGGTGGTGCGATCGCAAGGGGCTTCGCGGCCTCCGGATTCGTCGAAGCCGGGAATGTGGCGGTCACTAGAAGGCGGGTGGAGCTCCTCGAAGACCTGGCCGCCGAGGGCTTTCGCACGCTCTCCGACAACCGCGAGGCCATCGACGGCGCGGACGTCGTCATCCTCTGTGTCCAACCGCAGCAGATGGAGGATCTGCTGGAGGGCGTCGCCCCCACGCTCGACACACGCAAACAGGTCGTGATCTCGACCGCCACCGGCGTCGCGATCGCCGACATCCGCCGGTGGGTCGGGTCGGAGATCCCGGTGCTGCGCGCCATGCCCAATCTCGGGATCGCCATCGGCGAGTCAATGACATGCCTGGCCGCCGACGAAGCTTCCACGGAAGCGGTGCCCGTGGCCCGGACGGTGTTTGACGTGATGGGCTCGACGCTCCTGATCCGGGAAGACCAGATGACGTCGGCCACTGCGCTGTGCGCGTGCGGCATCGCCTTCTTCCTGCGCGCAATCCGCGCCGCGTCACAGGGCGGGATCGAGATCGGCTTCCACGCCGAGGAGGCGCTCCAGCTCGCGTCCCAGACGGCGAAGGGGGCTGCCGCGCTGCTGCTCTCGAACCGCAATCACCCCGAGATGGAGATCGACAAGGTGACCACCCCTCAGGGGTGCACCATATCCGGCCTGAACGAGATGGAGAATCGGGGGTTCAGCTCGGCGATGGTCCGGGGCATCATCCGCTCCGCCGACAAGGCGGGCGGGCTCTACCAATCCGTGGAGTGAAGGGTCACCCGCGCTCCAGGCGGCTCCGGTCCGCAGTCGCGTTCATGGCAGCAACGATAACAGTCGCGCCACCGCGCCACGAACCTTAGTCTTGTTTGCAGGGACACGGTCCTGGTCCCCGCGTCCCGAGACCACCCGCGCAAAACACTGAAGGAGTCGGAAACAAATGACCACGCGCCGCCTGTTCAGCCGAGCCGCCCTCGCCGCCGCACTCATCGTTCTCGCCGCCGCACCTGCGTTCCTCGCCGCACCGGCCACCGCGCAGGAGGGCCCCGACCGCGAGAACACATCGAACCTCCAGCGCCTCAAGCACGTGCCGCTCGAGGTGGGGCCCCAGTTCAGCCGGTCGGATGTCGAGATCGAGCAGGAGCTGCACCGCCCGTTCATCTACGCCAGCCGGATCATGAACCCGACCTTCGGCTTCGACATCATCTCGATCGAGGATCCGAACAACGCCGAGGTGATCTACGAGTGGCGGATCGAGGACGCGGAGCTGCACGTCGGGCTCGGGGGCATGGACCCGAAGTACTTCAAGCACGACGACCGCTACTACCTGGTCCAGTCCATCCAGTTCGCACCCGGCGGGCCCAACGTCGACCTCGGCGCGGTCGTCTTCGACGTGACTTCGCTGCCGGACACCGAGGGCGTCACCGAGGTCGGCCGCATCCGCGCCCCGGACACCCCGGGCGGATTCCACAACATCTTCATGTACAAGCACTCGTCGGGTGCGCCGTTGCTCTTCGCGACCACCAGCGGCCAGCACGCCAACGTGTACGACATGGCGAAGTTCATCGCCGGCGACGCGGAACAGGGACTGGTCGGCCGCATGCCCTGGCCGTCCACCGCCACCCCGTCCCCCTACGGAATGCTCCAGGGCTACCACGACTTCTACGTGGCCTTCGACCACGCGACGGGCAAGGACATGGCGTACGGCGCCGGGCTCGACGGCTACTACGTCTATGACGTGACCGACCCGGCCAATCCCGTCCTCGCAACCTCGGTCGTCGGCGTGCTCGGCGTGCAGCTGGCCCACACCATGAGCGCCACCCCCGACCACAAGTACGCCGTCGGGCAGACCGAGTACCTCTACTCGCCGGTGCGCCTGTACGACCTGCAGCCGGGACTCTCGGGCGAAGTCGAGACGATCAACGAGGAGATCGCGGTGTGGACGCCCAACTGGAAGGGCTTCACCCACAACCACGAGATGCGCTGGCCCTACGTCTTCGTGTCGTCGTTCGAGGACGGCCTCTACGTCTTCAACATGCGCGACCCCACCAACCCGTCGACGGTCGGCTACTTCGACACCTACCACGGCCCGGAGCGCCGCGGACTCGACCCGCGCACCATGGGCGAGGGCAACACCGGCTTCAACGGCGCCTGGGGGATCGACGTGCGCAACGCCGACGGCCTCATCGTCGTGAGCGACTTCACCACGGGCGTCCACATCATGAAGCTCGACGGCTTCGACGGCTGGAACGGCGCCGATTGGGGCATGCCGAACGTGTCCAGCGTCCAGGACTGGGACAACGCGCCCCGGCGGGTGATTCCCTAGCTGATTTGACTGGAGTACAAGTGTTGAGATCGCGCTCGCGACGCCGCGCCCCGCCCCTCGGCGCGTTGCTGGGCGCGGCCCTGGTGGGGAGCACCGCCATCTCGATGCCGGCCACGGCCCAGACCGTGGCGCCGCCGTGCGAGCCCGTCCTGGACCACGCAACCGCCGAAATCGGGCACCTGGCGCGCTTCAACCTCGGCCCCGCGCCGGGCCGCGAAGGCTGCGGCCTGGCCGAACTCGTCGGCGCGTGGTCGCCCTTCGGCCTCGCCGTCATGCGCTCCGGCCACCTCGAGCAGGAGCTGCGCCTCGTCCTCGACCTCCCGCCGGCCGAGGGCGGGGCGCGCTACGTCGCCTGGGTCGCGACCCCCGCCCTCGACCGCATCGAGGCGCTCGGCACGATCACTCCCGGCGAGCCCTTCGCGGCCCCCATCCACTGGAACAAGATCGTGATCGTCGTCAGCCGCGAGGACGGCGTCCCGGCCGCCGGCGCCCCGCGCTGGAGCGGCCCGGTGGTGCTTTTGGGGCGGTCACGCAGCGCCCTGCTCGAGAACCTGATGGGGCACTCGATCTTCCGGCGCGCGGAGATGTAGGGCGCCAGATGTGCTGACTGCCAGCGCGAGGCAGGGAACTACTGACCCGGATAGAAAAGGCCTCTGCGGGCCTCGTCGTCCGAGTACAAGATGCTCCCGCTCCCCTAGGCTCCCCGAAACGCCGCCAGCAACTCCGCCTCCCGCTCGGGCGCCAGCCCCGAGCGCAGTTCCTGCCGCGCGGCGTCCTGGGCGTTGAACCACTCCAGCGTCTCGACGGCGGTCTGTTCCAGGGGACGCATCTCGAAGCCGGCCGCGTGCGCCCGGTCGCCGTTGACCTGCATCATGCCGAGGTAGTCGCCCGCGGGTTCGGTCCAGTAGGTGAGGGCGGGGAGGTCGTGCTCGCGCAGGAAAGCCGCGTCCACCCAGGTCAGGGTCGCGTCGGAGCCCACCGCCGCGCGGGTGCGCTCGAGCAGGCCACCCATGGTGAGGGGCTCGCGCGGGCCGACCACGTTCATGGTGCCGGTGAGGTCGTCCTCGACGGCCTTGATCATGAAGGGGCCCAGGTCGCGCACGTCAACGTGCTGCATCGGGTCGGACGGGTCGCCGGGAGCGAGCACCTCGCCGCCCCGCGAGAGCCGGACGGGCCAGTAGGTGTAGCGGTCGGTGGGGTCGCCGGGCCCGATGATATACGTGGGGCGCACGACCAGGTGGTTGTCCGGGAAGGCGCCCCGGGCCTCGTCCTCGGCCAGCGCCTTCAGCGCGCCGAACGTGCGTCCGTCCACGACCTCGGTTTCCGGATCCTCGATGGTGTCCACGGGCGCGTCCTCATGGATGTCCGTGGTCAGGTACGGGACGTAGACGCCGGTGGAAGAGACGTAGACGTACTTCTCCACCGAGCCGCTGAGCGCTTCGGTCGAAAGGCGGACCCAGCGGGGAATGTTGGCCGGGTTGTCGATCACGACGTCCCATTCGCGTCCCGCCAGCGCGGCGAAGTCGCCCTCGCGGTCGCCGATCAGGGTCTCCAGGTCGGGGAAGAGGTCCGGGTTCGTAATGCCGCGGTTGAACAGGGTGACTTCGTGTCCCCGCGCAACGGCAGCCCGCACCTGGTGGGGCCCGATGAAGTTGGTGCCGCCGAGGATGAGGATTCGGAGCCGCGTCGGGGACGCGCCGGCACTCGGATCGGCGCCGTCCTCTGCGACGCACGCACCGAGCGCCAGGCCGCCGACCGCGACCGTGGCCGCCCCCACGAACTGTCGCCGCGTGAGGTCCGTTGCATGTTGTGGAAGATCCCTCGCACTCATCGTGCCGTCGTCCATGCCTTCGCTCCCCGTTGAGCGCCGCCGCGGTGAAACCCGGCCCTCCGGCCCAGCCCCCCGGCACGCGCGAATCGCGCTACCTTTAGCGCCACAATGGACACGGGCGACGGAAAACACAACCGGGCGGGGATGGGGATGGCGGAAGCGGAAGGCGCCCCAGAGAGCTGGTGGCAGGTATTCGTCCATGCCGTAAAGGGCACCGGCGGCGACCCCACGGACGGACCGATCCGCCGCGCGGTCATTCTCCTGGCCATTCCGATGGTGCTGGAGATGGTCATGGAGTCGCTCTTCGCGGTGGTCGACATCTACTTCGTGTCCCGGCTCGGGGACGCGGCGATGGCAGGCGTCGCGCTGACCGAATCGGTCCTGGCGCTGATCTACACCATCGCGATGGGACTCAGCATCGGCGTGACGGCCCTGGTGGCCCGCCGGATCGGCGAAGGGGACCGCGACGGGGCTGCGCGGGGGGCGGCGCAGGCAATCCTGCTCGGGCTGCTGCTCGCCGTGGCTTTCGGCGTTGCCGGCGTGGTCTACGCGCCCGATATCCTGCGCATCATGGGGGCCGACGATACGGTCGTGGCCACGGGCCTTCCCTATACCCGCATCATGCTCGGTGGCAACGTCGTCATCATCCTCCTGTTCCTGCAGAACGCCGCCTTCCGCGGGGCGGGCGACGCGGCGATCGCGATGCGCGTACTCTGGATCGCCAACGGGCTGAACATCATTCTCGACCCCCTCCTCATCTTCGGTCTCGGCCCCTTCCCCGAACTGGGCGTGCAAGGGGCGGCCATCGCGACCACCATCGGCCGCGGCACGGCGGTTCTGGTGCAGATCTACACACTGCTCCGTCTGGGAGGAAAGCTCCGGATCCGCCTTCCCCACCTCCGGATTCAGCCACGGGTCATGGCGCGGCTGGTGCGGCTCTCGGCGACCGGCATGCTCCAGACCCTCATCGCGACCGCGAGCTGGATCGGGCTGACCCGGGTCACGGCCATGTCGGGAACCGAGGCGCTGGCCGGCTACGTGATCTCGATACGGATCATCCTCTTCGCGATCCTGCCGGCATGGGGACTCTCCAACGCGGCGTCCACGATGGTCGGGCAGGGCCTGGGCGCCGGCGATCCGGTCCGGGCCGAGCGCGCGGCGTGGATCGCGTGCAAGATGAACCTCGCGTTCCTCGGTGCGCTCAGCGTGTTCTTCATCGCCTTCGCCCCCTCCATCGTCAGTCTCTTCGGCGGCACCAGCGGCGCGTCCGAGGTCGCGGTGACGGGCCTCCGCATCGTGTCGATCGGCTTCGTGTTCTACGCCTACGGCATGGTGTTGACGGCCGCGTTCAACGGCGCGGGGGCGGTGTGGACACCCACGATTCTCAACTTCTTCTGCTTCTGGCTCTGGGAGATTCCGCTCGCGTGGGTTCTCTCCGTCTCGGGGGGGCTCGGCCCCACCGGGGTGTTCATCGCCATGACCGTGTCGTTCTCGACTCTGGCGGTCGTCGCCGCGCTGCTCTTCAGGCGTGGGAAGTGGAAAGAGGCGACGGTATGAAGTTGACAGGGGGCAATCCTGAAGGGCAGTTTGCGTGCCCGATCCGCCGTCGCCAAGTGCCCAGGAGGCCGTATGACCTGGCGGAAATGGTGGCCCGCATCAGCCCTGAGAACCGCGACGCCGAGGTGGACACCGGTGCCCCTCAGGGGAAAGAGGCGTGGTAGCGCCGGTAAAGCCAATCCTGACCGACTATTCGCCCCGCCACCGAGGCTGATCATCGCTGCGGGGGTGGCGCTTTCCGCCTGCGCCCCGATGTCCCCCGGGCCGGAGCCGCAGGTCACCGCCACGGCCTGCTACGATCGCGCCACCCAGCCTCAGACCGCCGTCGTGGACAGCCACCTGCACTTCCGCGCTTTCGGCGGGCCGTCCGTGCCCTTCGACGAGGTCATGGGATACCTGCGCGAGACCGGTGTGCGCTTCGTGAACATCTACGGGATCGGGCAGATGCTCCCGATCGGCTCGCCGTGCACGTACTACCTGGACTGCCCGGGCACGCCCGTCATCCCGACGTTGAAGAACGACTTCGCGAACGCGGAGAGTCTTCTCGCAAACCCGCCGGAGGGGATCCATGCTACGCTGGCCATGACCTTCCCCGACCTGTCCAGGCCCGAGTCGGTAGTCGCCGGAATCGAGCTGCTCGACAGGGAGTTCCCGGGAATGTTCCGCTGGATGGGCGAGGTCAACCTCGTGAAGCAGGCGCTCTTCGGGAATCGGCACGAAGCGGTGCCACTCGCGACGATCCGCGAATGGGCGCCGTTCATGAGTATCCTTCGCGAACGCGGCATCCCGATCGCCATACACTCGGACCTGGGGCGCGACGAGGACCCCATCCTCTACCTCCCCCTCATGCAGGAAGTTTTCGACCTCTATCCCGACAATCGCGTCGTCTGGATGCACATGGGGCTGTCCCTGGAGCTGACGACGCTGCCTGCGGCCGAGCACATCGCGCTCATGGAGTCGATGCTGGACCGGTATCCGAACCTGATGCTGGACATCACGTGGCGGATCATCGACGACAACTATTTCTCGAAGGCGGAGAACCAGCCGCTGTACGTCGAGTTTCTGAACGAGTACTCGGACCGGATTCTGCCCGGGACCGACTTTCTGGCGTCGTCGAACAAGGACTTCGAGGTGTACAGGACCGAGCTGGAGGTCACGAGCCGGATACTGCAGTTCGTGGACGACGAGGCGTTCCGGAACATCGCGCTGGGGGAGAACTACTTCCGGCTGCTGGGGCTGGAGTACGAGGCGCCGATGGTGTGTGCGGTGAACGGATAGTAATCTTCACATTACAAAATGTAATGTCGATATTACATTTCTCGATTTTTTGGGTGGCCAAAACCTACCCCTACCGCATCGTTACGTCGATGACCCCCGCCATGTAACCCGTGCCCCATCGGGTGGTGGCATCCGTCGAGTCGATGTATCGAAGCTCCGTAACCATCTCGCGTCGGAAGGTTCGCAGTTCGCTGAGTCCTCCCCTGGGCGCACCGTTCACGAACACCTGCGGTGAGCGCCCGGACCGCTGGGTGAACCAGGCCGGCCGAAGCAGCTGAATCACCTCGTATGCATCATCGGCGGGGACGGTCTCCAACTCCTCGCTGGTGATGAGGTACGGGTTTCGGTCGGTGCCGCTGGTGCCCGCCCGAGCAGGATAGCAGGCCGAAGCAAGGAGGGTGAGTAGCGCGAGGGCCGCCAACACCGATGTCCTGGTTTTCATGAGAAGTCCGTTCCTTGGCTGTTTTGTTGGAGCCCGTGGAGCGTCGTCCACGGGCTGCAGGGTCAGCGCTCGAGCGTGATGAGAATCGCTCCGTTCATATACCCCGTGCCGTAGCGCGTGGACGCATCGGGGCCATTGAGAAAACGCATCTCCCGGATGTCGCGGGCGTCGATCTCTTCCAGTTCGTTGATGTTCTGCAGAGGCACGCCGTTGAGGTGAACCCTGGGATGAGTGCTGGTTTGCCCGACCGCGATCGCCGGTCTGGTCCCTCCCCGGAGCCAGGCGGGACGCAGCCGGCGAATCGCGTCGAGGGCATTGTAGTCCGCCAGTTCCTGGAGCTCCCAATTGCCGATCAGGTCGGGGCTTCCGCCGGAGCCGGAATTCGCCCTGCCGGGATAGCACGCGGCGAGCAAGCCGACCGTCAGCAGGAGCCAGACGGATGCCACCCGGGGCCGGTGATTCCGCATGGTGCGTCAGCTCCCTACACCGGGGCAGGTGATATCACCGTTCGCGTCGCACTCGATGTCCGCGATCGGCATGCAGAATGCCAACCTTGCGGCCCCGTTTTCGGCTTCCACCCGGGGATTGATCGCGTGCGCCTCGGTGATGTACGGGTGCTGCCAACGCCGCATGTCCGCGAACCGCCGGCCCTCCAGGTGCATGAGCGTATAGCGCTCACCGTCCAGGATCGACCAACCGTCGTCCAGGGCGTTCGGGTACTCCAAAGCACCAGCGGTGGCAGGCGTCTCGATGGGATCCATGCCGTAGACGGCTCTCCCCTGGTTCACCAGGTTGGCGAACTGCGACAGGTTGCCGTCCATCAGCGCCTTCTCCGCGCGGATCAGAAGCATTTCGGTGCCCCGAACCATGGGGAAGTCTGCGTCCTCACCGGTCTCGCCGTCCGGACGCGTGAGCAACCCCTCGGTTTCGGATTTCAGCGAGGAATAGAGCGGCATCCTGTTGCTTTCGGCCCTGAACTCGCCACCGTAGCCTGCGGCGAAGTCGCACCGGCCGGTGTCGATGATGTCGCGGGCGCTCCTTGTGTGTGTCGTCCGCAACGTGTCGCTCCGCCACTCGCCGCACTTGACCCAAGGGACCCGGGGATCGTCATGGAAGACCCGGTGCACCGGCGTGTTCCAGAGAGTAAAGTCGTCGTTCTGGAAGGAGACGTCGAACCAGCCGTTGTCCTCGACCTCCGGGTCGGCGTGGCTGTACAGGATGAAATCGTCGGGGACCTGTGCGGCGTGCTGCACCGCCAGGTCCCAGTCGCCCATCAGCATCGCCGCCTGAGCGATGCCACCGTGCGCGGCGTACATGAGCTTCAGCGGGTCGAAGATGCGCGAGTCCCCGTCGGGCGTGGGGGCCCCGCTCGCCACGGCGGCCTCGGCGACGGCCAGCGCGTTCTGCATGGCGTTTACCGACCTCCTCATGATCGAGTCGGTCTGGACGATTTGCGAGGGGTCGTACTGGTCGTTCGGCCCCATGAGAGCTCCGGCATCCGGCCCGTAGTTGTAGATGGACTCGCAGAACAACTCGCCGAGCATGCGCTCGGCCCACCCGGAGATGATCCATGAGCGTGCGATCAGGGGATGGGAGGCGGCCTCCTCGGCGAAGACCCGGTTGGTAACATGCACGCCGTAGTAGCCGGCCCACGCGGCCTCGTGGAGCTGCGCCCACGGGAAGTTCCCGGGACGGTCCGAGTAGTTGCGGTACTCCAGGATTTCTTCGCCGCTGGAGCTGGTACCGTCGTTGTTGAAGTCGTCGGTCGCCGAGCCTGCGAACCACCACACGCCGCTGAAGTCACGCATGTTGTCGTGAAGTTCGGAGTTGATGCCCCGGACGAACGGCACCATCAGGTTGGGATCTTCGATGTCGTCCTCGATGATCACGCCGGTAATCTGCGTGTCGACACATCCGACCGTCGCCAACACGGCGCCAACGGCCAGCAGTCGGAGGAGCGAGCTTCCCTTCTTCGTTGTCTTATTCATCGTCATGCTCCTCGGTCCGGTCAGAAGTTCAGGCGCAGGTTTACCGAAAACTGTCGGGCTGGCGGCAGGATGTAGCCGTTGCCGCGCGCCGTCTGCTGGGCGGGTCTGATCAACGCGTCGGGATAGAGACCCGAGAAGTTCGTGAACGTGAACAGGTTCGTCGCGCGGAGCTGGACCGTTGCCCCGGTGACGCCGCCGCGCAGCCATTCCTGCGGCACCCGGTAGGAGAGGCTCGCGGACTGAAGCCGGAAGTAGTCGGCGGGCTCCATCCAGTCTTCGTTGTCGGACTCGTTCTCCCAACACTGACCGATCTCCCTCGCCGTGTACTGCGAATACAGACTCGGGTCTTCGGCCTCGATACCGGCCTTCACTGCGTTGTTGATGGGCCAGCACACCGGCCACAGGCCGTCGGCCGCCAACTCCTGGGCCATGTCGTCGTAGAGCCAGTGCCCCATCTGCGCGACACCGAATACATCGAGAATGAAGTTGTTGAAGAGGGTTGCCCTGACGCCCACCGACGCCTCGTGGGGCGGCCGGCTGGGCGCATAGAAGAAGGTGTCGGGATGGTTCTGTATCTCGACGCCGTTCAGGATGCAGTTGTCGTCGTCCGTGTAGGTCGGAAGCGCGCCCATTTCGTCGCCGTTGCAGATCTTCTTCCCGTACAGGGACGGAATCGGCCGATCCGGTCGGTAGCGGTTCAGGTAGTTGAATGTGAACTGCTCGAACTGCGGGTCTCCCAAGTCAACCATCGTGGTCTGGTTGTACTGGTAGTTGGCGTTGATGCTCACGCGGCTGGTGAAGCCTTCGAAGACGAGGAAATCGACCCCGACCTCGATGCCCTCGCTGTCCCAGATGCCGACGTTCTGCGGAATGGACTCGGCGACGCCATTGGACGGGGCCGGGGCAACGTAGATGAGGCCGTCGAAGGTTCTCCGCTTGTAATAGGTGCCGTTGAGGGCCAGGATTCCCTGGAAGAGCGAAGCGTCGAAGCCGCCCTCGTACTCCTCGGCCCTTTCCGGCCCGAGCGAGAGGTTGGCCAGGTTCTGGATGATGAAGCCCAGGTTGTTTTCGTCGGCCAGGGAGGAAGCCTCGAAGACCGTCACCGAGCCGGAGGCCGGCGGTGCCTCGCCCGACTCGCCGTACGCCCCGCGCAGTCGGAAGGTCTCCCACCAGGACGGCCAGAAGTCGTGGTCGGAGACGGTATACGTGGCCTGGGCCTTGGGGTACATCGTGAACCGGACATCGCGGGTGTATTCCCGCCCGAAGGAACTGTGCGTATCGGCGCGGAGACCAACGTTGACGAAGAGACGGTTCCTCCAGCCGATCTGCTCCTGCAGGAAGAACCCGCCGCCCTCGGTGGCACTCCGATCCTCGTTGTAGTTGGTGACGTCCTCGGCGTTCTCCAGGACCTTCGCTCCGGGCCCGATGAAGCCTTCCACGTCGGTGCGGTTGCCCAGGTGCTCGTTCTGGTTGTACTGGGCACCGATGGAGGTGGTGGAGGTGAAGTCGCTCGTAAGCTCGTGCAGGTACGTGGACGCATAGTCCAGCGTGATCACCCGGCGATTCTCGATGTCCACGGTGCGTGTGCCGCGGGGGTTGTTCCAGAACAGCCAGGGCCGCTGGGTGACGAAGTGGGAATTCGAGTAGTCCAGGCCGAAGGTCAGCCGATGGCGCATGTTGTCCATCGGCGTCCAGTCGATGTTGGCGCTGGTGTTGAAGTGGTTGATGACCTGGTCCTGCGTCAGGTCGAACACCGCGGAGTCGTCGTTGTCCGGTGTCTCTCCCTGGTCGCCGCGGGCCACGTTGAACAGCAGTCCTTCGGCGTTGTCGCCGTTGGGGATCCAGGTGATGTCCCGGCGCGTGTAGAAGTTGTTGAGGTTGATCTGGAAGTTCTCGAAACCGGAGAAGGTGAAATTCGCGCGGACGTTCACGTCCTCGGACTCGTTCGGATCGATGACTCCCTCGGTGATTCCGTACGCTCCGGAAGCGAAGTAGGTGACCTCCTGGCTCCCGCCCCTGACGGACATGGAGTAGTCCTGGACGTGGGCGTCCCGGAGCCAGGTGCCGCTCGGCGGGCAGCCGGGATCCGACATCAGTGCTCCCGCCTCGTCGCGGTTGAAGTGGTAGCCCTCTTCGAGGGAGTGGTTGAACTGGCGGGTACAGTCGTTCACGCGGAGGCCGGTGGGGTCGATGTCCGGCCCCACGTGGCCGATCCGCTGGACGGCCTGCTGCACGTTCATGGTCCAGCGCGGCGCGCCGGGCGCCCCCTTCTTGGTGAAGATCTGGATCACTCCGGCGCTGGCGTCGGTGCCATACAGGCTCGACGCCGCCGGCCCCTTGATAATCTCGATCCGGTCGATGTCCTCCTCGCGGATGCTGCCGAGAAACGTGGCGTGCTCCTGAGATTCTCCGGTGGCGTCCTCGAAGGTGCCGGCGGGCATGCGGACGCCGTCGACGTAAATGAGCGGGCGGTTGCGTCCGTTCACGGAGTTGGTGCCCCGGAGCAGAATGTCGGATCCCGCGCCGGCCGTGCCGGACGACCCGGTGACGCTTACACCCAGGGCGCGGCCGCGGAGCGCGTCCTCCAGGTTGATGGCACCGGCATAGAGAAGCTCGTCGGATGTGACCAGCGAGATGCTGTTGCCGACCTCCCGCTTCTGTGCGGCGATGGCCGTTCCCGTCACCACCATGCCCTCCAGTTCCACCGCCTGGGGATACATGGAAAGTTCGACGAGCGCCGATTCTCCGGCGCTCACCGACACCGTGGCACGCTCCTCCCTGAAGCCGATCAGTTGCGCAACCAGTTCGTGCTCTCCCGTGGGCACCTCCAGGATCAGGAACCTGCCCTGGTTGTTGGAAACGGACCCGAGCCCGCTGCCCTGGATCGACACCTGGACGTTGGAGAGGGGTTCTCCGGTTTCACCGCTCGTCAGTGTGCCGGTGACGGTTCCCGATTGTGCCGAAAGGGGGTTGGCAAGAGAGGCGAGAGCAAGGACAAGAAGCGTCGCTCCTCCCCCGATTCCGCCACATGTGGCTTGTCCGCGGCCTCTCCGGGTGTCCCGGAACCGCTGGCGGTCGTAAGCGAACGGATGAGTGGACATCGTTCCTCCTTTGCGAATGGACGCGCCTGGGCGCTGCAATGGCGTTGTGTCAGCCATGGGGAAGGGCATACGGATGTGGAGGGAAGCGGTTTCCGGTTCGAGGGCGACGCCCGCGACGAAGTGCGACCTAGCGGCCTGCCCTGAAGCCCCGTGCCCGGCCATGGATGCATCGCCCAGCTCCCTCTCGAGACGAGATTGGGCGGAACCCGGTCATTCGGACTCTCGGCCCACACCCCGGCGGCGGCGCGAATCGGTCATTCTTCGTCCTCAACCCGGCCTCCCTCGCCGTCGCCCAGGTACAGCCTCACCTCGGTACGGGCATAGTATTGGTGCCGTGCGGCCCCCGCAAACTCTACGACACCGGCCGCTGCCCCGGCCAGTCGCCGCGCTGCACCACGACCCTTCCGTCGCTGACGACCATCAGAACGTCCTGCACGACCGCGATGTCGTCGAGCGGGTTGTGCTCCAGTACGATCAGGTCGGCTTCGAGGCCCGGGGCGATTGCGCCCACCCGGCCTTCGAGGCCAAAGAGCTCGGCGGCGGTGGTCGTGGCGGAGCGCAGCGCTTCCAGCGGCGTCATTCCGATCCCGGCGAACTCGATCAGCTCGTGGGCGAGGGTGGTGGTACTTTCCGGACCGTAACCGGTGTCGGTCGCGGCGACGATCTTCACGCCCATCTCGTGGGCGCTGCGTGCCATCTCGCGGACACGGGGCAGCATGTGGCGCCCGCGGATGTTGAGGACGGCGTTGTCGTAGTCGCCGCCGGGGATGGTCAGGTCGCTGACAATCGCAATGGTGGGGACGAGGTAGGTCCCCATCTCGACCATGGTGGCCAGCGTCTCGGGGCTGATGTAGGTGCCATGCTCGATGCTGCGGACACCGGCCTCGACCGCGGCCCTGGCACCGGCATCCCCGTGGGCGTGGGCGGCGACCGGGATCCCTGCTGTGCGCGCTTCCTCCACGATCGCCCGCAGTTCGGCTTCCGAGTAGAACTGTCTGCGTGGGTCGGTGTCAGGCAGGCCGGCGCGCTCGGTGGCGTTCGTCTTCACGAAATCAACGCCGCGGGAGACAATCGCGCGGGTCATGGCCCGAACGGCCTCTTCGCCCCGGACGTCCTGGCCGTAGAGGTGACCCAACTCGGGGTGGTCCTGGAAGAAGGCCTCGGCGGCAGGTGGACGCACGTGGTATCCGGCGGCAAGGTATTGCGGAGCATCCAGGTAACCGGCGGCCTGGAGCTCGCGCATCCCGACGTCGACGTAGTGGGACGTGCCCATGCTGCGCATGGTGGTCACGCCCGAGAGCAGCGCGCGTCTTGCGTCGGCGATCGACGAGACGTGCACGTGGGCGTCGAGGAGGCCGGGTGCAAGGTATCGGCCCATGAGGTCAACGGTTGCGGCGCCCTCGGGGAGATTGGCGGCGTCCTCGGCAATCACGGTGATGCGGCCACCCTCGACGACGACCGTCGTGGGCTCCGAGACGGTGCCGTTCGTCACGTCCACGACGCGCGCGTTGGTGATGACGAGGTCCTGTGCCGCAGTGTTTGCCGTGGCGATGGGGGTGAGCGCAATCGCAATCGCGATGGCAACCTGCCTGGCGGTCGTCATTCGTTTTCCCCTTTCAGCATCCGGTCGAAGAACTCCTCGGCGCGCGTGTACATGTCGATCCGCGCCGCCGGGCGCAACCCGTGTGTCTCGCCCGGGTAGCTGCGGCTCTCAAAGACCTTCCCGTGGCGCTCCAGCTCGGCAACGGCGATCTCGAACTGGCGGTATGGCGCGCGCACGTCCAGCTCACCATGCATGATGAGCAGCGGCGTGTCGATATTCTCAATGCGCGCCAGGGTGTTGCTCACGGCGTAGATCTCGGGCTGCTCCTCCGGCGACCCCGAATGCCCGGTCTTGATGAATATCCGGCCGATGCGGTCCGCGTTCGTGTAGGCGTCGCCGAAATCGTAGATCCCGGCCATCGGAACCGCCGCGTCGAAAACGCCCGGCACACGCGTGATCGCGGCCATGCTCGTGATGCCGCCGTAGCTGTAGCCGTAGATCCCGACCTTGCCATTGGTGTAGTCCTGCGTGCGCAGGAACTCGCCGGCGGCCGCTGCGTCGCGCGCCTGTCCGTTGGCCCAATCGTTGACGCCCAGGTCCTGGAACGCGCGGCCGAACCCGGAACCGCCGCGGTAGTTCACCGCCAGCACCACGTACCCCTTCGACGCCAGGTACTGCTCGAAGAGGTTTTCGCCGTGCAGGTACGAGTTGGTCCCGCCGCCGTGCACCTGCACCAGGGCGGGGTGGCGCTCGCCCGGGGTGTGGTCCGGCGGCATGTACAGGAAGCCCTGGATGTAGAGGCCGTCGTAGCTGCGGAACGAGATCTCGACCGGGTCGACCACGGTGTTCCATTCGGCCGCGAAGTTGGTGAGGCGTTGTAGTGTGCCTCCGGCGGAGGGGATGAGGTCGACGTCGGACCCGCGGGTCGGTGTGGCGCGAGTGAAGGCGAAGATCTCCGCGCCGGAGGAGGAGGAGGAGATGGAGCCGAGTGATCCGCCCATGTTGGTCACGCGCGTGGCGACCCCGCCCTGGGAGGGCACCGACCACAGGTCGAAGTCGCCGCGCTCATGGTACGGGAAGAGGATGCGCTCGCCGTCGCCGGACCAGAAGATGCGCATGCGGTGCAGCCAGTCGGTGGCATGGATCTGCATGTCCACCGTGCGCTCGGTGCCGGCCGCCGGGTCGAGGACGAAGATGTCGGCGAGGTCCTCGTACCAGTAGCCGTCCTTGTGGGTGCCCAGCAGTGCGATCTCCGTGCCGTCCGGCGACCACACCGGCTCGGTCGAGGCCATCAGCGTGCGGGAGACCTGGCGCGTGTCGAGGGTCTCGGTGTCCACGACCCAGATGTCGTCGTGCCAGTAGTCGGCGGTGTTCGACACGTAGGCGATCCGGCGGCTGTCGGGCGACCAGGCGGGCGACCAGCGGAAGTCGTCGGGAGCGAAGGCGTCAAAGGTGACCTGGCGGGGCTTGGCGGACCCATCGGCGGGGACCACCCAGATGTCCTGGTAGCCGGAGCGGCCCGAGTAGAAGGCGACGAGGTTGCCGTCGGGCGAAACGCGGGGGGCGCGTTCGTTTTCGTCGTCGCTGGTGATCTGGGCCGGTTCGCTGCTGCCGATGGCGATGGTCCAGAGGTCGGCGCCACGCCGGAAGACGATGCGGTCGCTGTTCGGGAACCACGATGGCGAACCGCCTTCGGCCCAGAAGGTGCCGGTGGTGGGGGCGTGGGCGGCGGTCGGCACCAGGTAGATCCCCGACCCTTGAGGCCCCATGGCCGACACCGCCACGTACCGTCCGTCGGGGCTGATCTCGCTGCCGCCGGCGCGGCCGCGAGGACCGTAGATGTTCTCGAGGGTGAGACCGAGGGGCTGGGCCGACTGTCTGGATTGGCTCGGGACACAGCCCAGAACGAGGGCCAGGACCACGAGTACGGGCATGTGTTTCGTCATCGGTCAGTCACGTCTCGCTCGGCAACCATGGGTCAACAACGGCCACTCCCGTCCCGTCGAAATCGCGCGTGTTCCTGGTAACGACCGTGGCACCCCGGGAATCGGCGATCGCCGCGATCTGGCAATCTGCCTGTGAGGCGGGACGGCCGATTGCACGGTGCAAGGCGGCAATCCTTGCGTAGCTGCGCGCTGCCCAGCGATCGAAGGGCAGCACGCGGTCCGCGAAATCCTCGCCTGCCACCGCTTCGACCACAGCAGCAAGCCGGTCGCGACACGCCCCGGACGCCATGATCGCAACGCCGTAGCGTAGTTCCGCCTCCCCAACTGCCGTGAAGAACAAGCTTCCCGCGGGGTGGCGCCCCACCCACGCCTCAACAGCCGGATTCGGCACCGGACGCAGAAGTTCGGAAACTACATTGGTATCGAGAACGAACATCCGGCGGCGGCTCAGTCAAATCCGGGGGGTTCACGGATCGGTTCTCGCGCCGGGAGGTCCAGTTCCACGCCTCCCAAGGGCGCGACACGGGCGCGAATGGCCTGTGCAAGGTTGTCTGGTTCACTTGCCCTTCCGACCACTTCGCGAAGGATGGTGCGCACCTCTTCCTCCATCGAGCGACCATTGGTCGCCGCACGCACGCGAAGCTTCGTCTTCACCTCGTCGTCAAGGTTACGGATCGTGATGCTGGCCATGGTAATACTCCCGTTCTCCCAGGAAGGCTGCACGAAACATACTATGATTGCAATGCAATCACGTCAAGGCGCCGATCCCACGCGTGCTCCCGGCTCGAATCGGGCACCTCGCATTCCTTGATTGGCCAACCGACGCATCGTAACATCCATGTCGCACCGGTCTCGCGAGGCCGGTGCAGCCGTCTGCGGTGGCAAAGGAGAGCGAAACATGGCCGACCTGATCGATCTTCGAGGATCGCAGGCGGCCTTGCGCTCGCTGGCGGGAGTCGCTGTCGCCGCGTCGCTGCTCGTCCTCACCGCTGTTGAAGGCTCTCACGCGCACACCGGAGCCGACCTGTCGGCGGTATGCTCCTTCTGCAAGGTCGGCCACCAGGGTGTGCCGACACCGGCTGCGGACACACCGGTCATCGTCGAGCCGGGCGCGCTGCATGCGCCCGCACCCTCCGGACACCGGCTGACTCCCGGGGTCCTCCATCTCTCCCCTCATCGCAGTCGCGCTCCGCCGCTGTCCATCTCTCTGTAGCGACTCTGCCCTCTGCCGACGCGGGTGTCGGCATCGGACCTGTCCAACGGTTGCGCCGGTGACGGCGTACCCAACGCGAGAGATGGAAACAACATGCAGAACGGCGAATCGCGGGCGGGGCACACGCCCCTCCTTGAGGCCCGCGGACTCAGCAAGAACTACGGTGACACGCGCGCCCTTGACGGCCTCGACCTGACCATAGCGCCGGGAGAGGTCTACTGCCTCCTCGGTCCCAACGGCGCGGGGAAAACCACCACCATCAACCTCTTCCTCGGATTCGTGGCGCCCTCGGGTGGCCAGGCCCTCGTTTCCGGCCTGGACGTGTCCACCCACGACCGCGAGACAAAGCAGCGGCTCGCCTACATACCCGAGCAGGTGATGCTGTACCGCAATCTCAGCGGACTCGAAAACCTGGAGTACTTCGCCGCACTGGGCGGGAAGGGATCGCTGGGCCGGGAACGACTCACGGAAGTCCTGGTGGAGGCCGGCCTGGAGCGAGACGTGGTAGACCGGCGCGTGTCCGAGTACTCCAAGGGCATGCGGCAAAAGGTCGGAATCGCGATCGCCATCGCCAAGGAGGCCGATGTCTTGCTGCTCGACGAGCCGACGTCCGGTCTCGATCCGAAGGCCGCGAACGAGTTTTCGGCGCTCGTCGAGCGGCTCAGGAATCGCGGCGTCGCGGTGCTCATGGCGACTCACGACCTGTTTCGCGCAAAGGAGACCGGGACCCGCGTGGGAATCATGCGATACGGACGCCTGGTCACGGAGCTGAGCACGGACGAGATCGGCCACGCCGATCTGGAGCGCATCTACCTGGAACACATGCACGATTAGGGAGGAACGATGATCAGGCACATAGTCCGCAAGGAGTTTACCGACGTGTTGCGGGACGGCCGGTTCCGCTGGTGCTCGATCCTGGTGGGATCGCTGCTCCTCGTCTCTCTGGGCCACGGCTGGGTGGAGTCGCAGAAGGTGCAGCGCGAACGGCAGGCCGCGCAGGCGACAGCCCGCGAGCACTGGGAGCACCAGGGCGAGAAGAACCCGCACTCCGCGGCGCATTACGGCATCTACGCCTTCAAGCCCCGGCTGGCGCTGTCGTTCGTCGACGACGGGGTGGACCCCTACGCCGGCACGTCGGTGTGGCTGGAGGCCCACCGGCAGAACGACTTCATGCTCCGTCCGGCCCAGGACGCCAGTGCGGCACAGCGAATCGGGGCGCTGACGGCGGCCCAGGTGCTGCAGCATCTGGTTCCCCTGCTCATCATCCTGCTGACCTTCGGCGCGCTTGCGGGCGAGCGGGAGCGGGGCACGCTGCGGCAGCTGCTGGCAACCGGGGTCGGACGGAAGGAACTGGCCACCGGCAAGGCGCTGGGCCTTTCGGGCGCGCTGGCGCTTCTCCTGGTACCGGCGGCCGCGGTGGGCGCGGCAGCGCTCGTCGTCGCGACTCCGGGTCCGGCCGCCTCTCCCCTGGCCCGGGGCGCGGTCCTCGCCGGCATCTACCTGGTCTACTTCGGCGCCTTCCTCGCGCTCTCGCTGGCCGTCTCCGCCTGGGCGCGGTCGGCGCGCACCGCGCTCGTGGTGCTGTTGGCCGTGTGGGTGGTCAACGGTTTCGTGGCGCCGCGCGTCGCGGTGGACCTGTCGAAGTGGCTGCACCCCACGCCCTCGGCGCTGCAGTTCGCCCGCACCATGGAACAGGACCTGGACTCCGGCGTGGACGGCATCGCGCCCCCCGACCGGGCCGCAATCACCCAGGCCCTGCTGGAGGAGCATGGGGTGGACTCGGTCCAGGCCCTTCCGGTGAACGAGACGGGGATCTACCTCCAGGAGAGCGAGGAGTTCAGCAACCAGATCTTCGACCGGAACTACGGCGCCCTGTGGGACACCTTCGAGCGCCAGACCGTCGTGCACGAAGCGGTGGCGGCCGCGGCGCCGCTCCTCGCGGTGCGCGCTCTCTCCATGGGGCTGGCCGGAACCGACGTGGAACAGCACCGGCACTTCGCGACCGCCGCCGAGACCTACCGGCGCGAGATGGTGCTGTTGATGAACAACGACATGGCGATGAACTCGCGCAGCGGCGACTTCACCTACGCCGCCGGGCGCGAGCTGTGGGAGGAGGTGCCGCCGCTGGACTACGCCGCCCCGGGGCTGGGGTGGGTGCTAGGCAATCGAGTCCTGTCGCTGATCGTGCTCGCGGCGTGGCTGGGCGGCGCGATCCTCGTCGCAAGGGCGCGCGTGCGGCGCGCGGAGGTGGGCTAGGATGACGGCCCGCACCGTGCTTCGCAAGGAATGGCGCCTGCTTCGGGCGGACCGGGCGCTTCGGATCGCGCTGGGGCTTTTCGGCGTGCTGCTCGTCTACGCGCTCGCCAACGGCGTGGTGTGGACTCGCTTCCAGGAGCGCAACATCGATTCCGCACACGCCCAGAACGTCGAGCGCGCGGCCGGCTTCGCGGAGGAACTGGCTCACATCGAGGCTGGCGGGGAGCCCGCTTCGCAGTTCGCCGATCCAAGGTCGCCCTTCGTGATGGGCGGCCCCAGCGGCAGCCACACCGCGACGCTCGAGCCGGGGCCGCTGTCGGTTCTGGCGGTCGGGCAGAGCGACCTGCTGCCGTACTACTACGACGTCAACATCTACACCAACGAGTCGACGCTGCAGCAAAACGGCGAGGTAGAGAATCCGGTCAACCTCATGGCCGGGCGCTTCGACCTGACCTTCGTGGTCGTCTACCTGCTTCCGCTCCTGGTGCTGGCCCTCAGCTTCAACGTGCTTTCCGCGGAGCGCGAGAGGGGGACGCTGGCGCTCACGCTGTCCCAGCCGGTGCGGGTCCGCAGCATCGTGGCGGCCAAGCTGGCCTTCCGGGCGATGCTCGCGGTCGGACTGGTGCTGGCGGTCGCCGTGGTGGGCCTGCTGGCGACGGGCGGGGCGGGCTCGCCGGGGCGGATGCTGCTCTGGTGCGGCGCGGTCGTCGCGTACTCCCTCTTCTGGTTCGCGCTGGCGGCGTGGGTCAACACGCTGCGGCGGACCTCCGCCTGGAACGCCACGGTGCTGGTCGGCGCCTGGCTCGTGCTGGTTGTGGTGCTCCCCGCGGCGATCAACATCGCCGCCGACCTGCTGCACCCGCTGCCTTCGCGCGTGGAGATGATCACGGTCCAGCGCGAAGCCTCGAACGACGCGGTGAACAGCCGCAGCGAACTGCTCGCGCGCTACCTCGAAGACCACCCCGAGATGGCCGAGGGTGTCGTGGCCGACGATCCGGGCTTCGGGGCCCTGTCATGGGCCGCCACGGACGCTGTGAACCAGCAGGTCGAGGTGGTGACCGCCGAGCACGACGCCCGGCGCGCCGAGCAGATCCACCTGGTTCGCCGCTACCGGTACCTGTCGCCGGCGCTGCTGGCGCAGGACGTGATCATCGACGCCGCAGGAACGGGTGACGCGCGCTACGCCCACTTCCGCGGCCAGGTGCGCGCTTTCGCCGAGGAGTGGCGCGAGTTCTTCGTCCCGGCCATCCTCGCCGACGAGCAGATGACGGCCAGCGCCCTGCCGCAGATACCGGTCTATCGTGCGGTGGAGGAGGATCCCGGCGACGCCACACGCCGCACGGCGGTTCCGCTGACCGTTCTGGGCGGGCTTGTGTTGCTGGTGGGCATGGGCGCCGGGGCCGGGCTCGGACGGGTGCGGGGAGCGGACTAGGTGGGACTTCGCAACACGCTGCTCGTCGCGCGGCGGCAAATCGGTACGATGCGCGAGGATCGCTACGTCGTGTTCCTGCTGGCGCTCGTCGTCTCCCTGGGGGTCGTCTCCTTGCTCGGAGCCCGGCATCACGCCGCGAGCGAGGCGGAACAGCGTGCCCGCTACCGGGCGCTGGTCGAACGCCAGTGGGCCGAGCAGCCGGACCGTCATCCGCACCGGGTGATCCACTACGGCTTCCTGGTCTTCCGCGAAGAAGCGCCCCTGGCGTTCTTCGACCCGGGCGTCGGTGCCTACGCGGGGACGTCGCTCTTCCTGGAGGGCCACCGACAGAACGCCGCCAGCTTCGGCGACGCGCGCCATTCGACCGGCATGCTGCGTTTCGGGCGCCTCACGCCGGCCACCGTGTTGGGGCTGCTTTTGCCTTTGTTCGTGGTGGCCGCGGGTTTCGCATCGGTGAGCGGCGAGAGAGAACGGGGGACGCTTCGGCTGCTCCTTGCCCAGGGCGCGACGCCGGGGCAGATCATGGGAGGGAAGGTGCTGGGCATCGGGGCGTTGGCCTTGGCCGCAGCCCTTCCGATCGGCCTGGTCACGGCCACATTCGCCGCTGTCGGAGGTGAGGGCCAGACCTCGGCAACACGGTTGCTCGCGCTCGCGGCCGGCTATGCGGCATATCTTGCCGGGTGGGTGCTGCTGACCGTGTGGGTCTCGTCACGGCGCGCGTCTTCCCGGGCCGCTCTGGTCCAACTCGTTGCAATATGGGTCGCGCTGTGCGTTGCGGCCCCGCGCCTCGGTGCCTCCCTTGCGGCAACGCTTCATCCCATCCCTTCGCGTGCGCAGTTCACCGCCCAGGTCGAGGAAGCGCAGAGGGGAGTGGGGGACAGCCACAACCCGGACGATCCCTTCTTCAGCGCGCTTCGCGACGAATACCTGGCACGCTATAAGGTGGACTCCGTCGAGGAACTTCCGATCAACTGGGGAGGGGTCGTAAGCCGCGAGGGCGAGGAGGTCACCAGCCGGATCAACGAGGAACAACAGCAGGAGCTGCTCGCCGCTCATCGCCGGCAGGACGGGGTCATGGCATGGTTCGGACTGCTCTCCCCCTACCTGGCGGCGCGGGACCTGTCGATGGCTGCGGCGGGGACCGGGGCGGAGGCCGTGGAGTCGTTCCGGGCGCAGGCCGAGGCCCACCGCTATGAGATCATTCAGCGCCTGAACGACCTGCACGTCCACGAGATCAGGTACGAGAACGACCGCGCCCAGCGCATTGCGCGGCAGGAATGGACACGATTCCCCGTTTTCCAGCCAAGTCCGCCGTCGCTCCGCCGTGCTCTGACCGATCGCCCTCAGTCGCTGACCGCGCTTGGGCTATGGATCGTCGTTCCTCTCGCGGGTCTCGGGCTGGGTCGAAGGCGGCTGCCCCGCGTGGGTGTGGACGGCTCCGGATCTTGAGGGCCGCCGGGGAGCGGTCCGAAGATACCATGGCATGGATACGCCTGATCCGGCTTGAATTCGCCCGGGTGATCCGCTCCGGCGGCGTTGCGGCCGCGCTGCTTCTCCTGCTGGGACTGGGAGTGTATGCGAGCTGGCAGGGCAGCCTGAGAATCCAGGCCGCCGAGGCCGCCACGGCAGCAGCCGAAACCGCCTACCGGGATCAACTCGCGTATCTGTCGGCCACCTATCCCCCGGCTACGGAAGCGGGCGAGCCGCTGTACTACCTGGCCTTCCCGGCACCCCAACCACCGTCCCCGCTGTCGGCACTGGCGAGCGGCAGAACGGCGGTCGAGACGGCCAGCCTGCGGATAAGGCTGCTGGCGCTCGAGGGTCAGCTGTATGAACACGAAACATTGAATCCTCGCCTCGCGGCCGCGGGGCACCTCGACCTGGCCTTTGTCCTCATCGCCCTGCTTCCGCTCTTCGTCATTGCCGTCACCTACGACATCGTCTCAAGCGAGCGCGAGCGTGGCACCTGGCGGATGGCCCGGCTCTTCGCCCGACCCCGGCGGCTGATCGCCGCAAAGGTTGCGGCACGCGTGGTCCTCGCAGCGGGCCTGGTCACGTCTTTGGCTCTGATCGGCGCATTCTCGACGGGAACCGATGCCGATGGCCGTGCGGGCTGGGCAGTCGCGCTGATTGCCCTGCACACCCTGTTCTGGTTTGCGCTCTGCCTGGGCGTCGCCGGCGGACGCCGCTCCTCGACCACCAATGCCATGATCCTGGTGGGCGTCTGGGTGGCACTCACCTTCCTGGCTCCGGCGGTCCTGAGCCTGACGAATGCGCTCCTGCACCCCGTCCCCGAAGCCCTGGAGCTGACCGTGCGCCAGCGCCAGGGGTATCATGAAGCGTGGGATCTTCCCAAGGCGGCGACAATGGAGGGCTTCTTCGAGGACTACCCCCAGTGGAGCGATCAGACCGTCCCCGAAGACGAGTTTACCTGGGCCTGGTACTATGCGATGAATCACCGTGGCGACCAGACCGCCCGGGACGCCTCGCGTGCCTATCGCGATGTCCTGACGCAGCGGGACGAATGGGCCCGCCGGTGGTCACTGCTGGTGCCGCCGCTCGCGACCCAGATCGCCCTCGACCGGCTTTCCTCCGCCGACCTGCGCACGCAACTCGCCTACCAGGAAGCGGTCCGGGGGTATCACGAACGCCTCAAGGCTCATTTCCAGCCGCTCCTGTTCTCGGCCGCGCCGTTCACCCAGGTCGACTGGGACCGGGTTCCCACCTTCGAGCCGGCTGTTCCCGCCGGCGAAGCACCGCAAGCCGGATTGCCGGCCGCAGCCGCTCTGATCCTGGTTTCCATCGGCGTGCTGCTGCCTCGGATCAGGTCACGACCTTCCCCGGATTCATGATCCCCTGAGGGTCGAGCGCCGCCTTCACCGCCCGCATCGCCACCACCCCCGACGCCCCGAATTCGGACTCCAGGTAGCCGATCTTCCCCAGGCCGATCCCGTGCTCGCCTGTGCAGGTGCCCTCCATCGCAAGCGCCCGTCGCACGATGCGCTCGTTGATCGCTTCCGCCTCGGCAAGCTCCGCCGCGGAGTCCGGGTCGATAATGAAGACCGCGTGGAAGTTCCCGTCGCCGACATGACCGACAACGCCCCACGGCATCGAGGCCGTCTTCAGGTCCTCCTCGCTCTCGGCAATGCAGCGGGCCAGCCGTGAAACGGGCACGCAGACATCGGTCGTCAGGCCGTGACAGCCGGGCCTCAGCGCCAGCAGCGCGGGGTAGGCGTCGTGGCGGGCCTTCCACAGGCGGGCCCGCTCGGCCTGTTGGCGGGCGTATTCAAATGCGGTCCCTCCGAGGCCGCGGCTGATCTCCTCGATCAGGGCACCGTGCGCCCGCACCTCGTCCTCCGATCCGTGGAACTCGAAGAACACGGTGGGCGCCTCGGCGTAGGCGTACCCCGAATAGCCGTTGACCGCCCGCATGGCCGTCCCGTCCAGCAGTTCCGCACGCGCGACCGGAATCCCCATCTGCACGGCCTCCACCACCGACCCCACGGCCTCCTCCATGCCCGGAAAGGCGCACACGGCGGCGGCCATCGCCTCGGGCACCGGATGCAGGCGCACTGTGAGTTCGGTGATCACACCCAGCGTTCCCTCCGACCCGACCAGGAGGTTGGTGAGATCGTACCCCGCCGACGACTTCCGCGCCCGACCCCCGGTCCGCATCACCTCGCCGCTCGCAAGCACCGCGGTGAGCGAGATCACGTTGTCGCGCATGGTGCCGTACCGCACGGTAGTCGTCCCCGACGCGCCCGTGGCCGCCATCCCGCCGAGCGTCGCGTCCGCCCCCGGATCGACCGAAAAGAACAGCCCGGTACCCCTGAGCTCGCGGTCGAGCTGCATTCGCGTGACCCCCGCCTCGACCGTTGCGTCCAGGTCGTCGGGCCGGACCGCCAGCACCCGGTTCATGCCGCTCATGTCGATCGAGATCCCGCCGTGCACCGCTTGCACGTGTCCTTCGATCGAGGTGCCGGCCCCGAACGGGATCACTGGCGTGCCGTGTCGCGCACAGGCCCGCACCGCGAACGCAACCTCGTCGGTGGACTCGGCGAAGACGACCCCGTCGGGCGGAATCACCGGGTGGTGCGAGTCGTCCTTGCCGTGATGGTCGCGGACGGCAGCCGCGGTGGAGTAGCGCTCGCCAAAGCGGCCACGGAGTTCGTCGTGGAGGTTGGTGTCGGCGGCGGTAGTCAGTTCCGCTTTGGCCATGTGCCGCTTTCCACTGGACCGCGGTTCGGGTAAACCCTGGTGAAGATCGGGTCTGGAAGAAGCGGATCGGCCAGGAAGGGATTGGCCCAGAGCGGACTGGCCCCATGTAAAAGCCGGACGAGCGACGTGTCGGGAAGCGGATCGGCCGGCTCCATGAACATCCTTTTTCTGCAGTTGTTCACCCTGCGCAACCCGGTGTAGGACGAGAAGCCGAGTCCCCCGCCAAGGACCGCGCCGAACCTGACGGCATCCCCGTCGGAACTGGTGAGGGCTATAACCATAGAGGCACCGGCTCCGACGGCGTCCAGAATGGGCAGAACCCTCTCGATACTGCACGATCCAGGGGGTACAGGTTCATCGGCGGGTATGAAGTCCGGCGGGCCGTCCACAAAGGCCAGCGAGCAACCGGACAAGAGACCCAGGGAACCGACCAGAAACTGTCTGGCGAACATGAGATCTCCTCTCTGCCGGGATGGATCGCGGGGAAACCTAGCGTGCGCAGGCGAAGAGCAGCAAGAACTTGTGTATACGGTGTTTATTCGGTAACTTGCCCGGCCCATGGCCACCCTGCCGAAGACGAAACGAGACGCCGCAGACGCGCTCCGCCGGACGATCCGCGGAATCGAGGAAGCCGCATCGCCGGAACAGCCGCGCTTGCCCCTGGGTGTTTCAAGGATCGATCGGGCCCTCCCGGGCGGCGGTCTGCGCCTGGGCTGCATCCACGAAGTGGCCGGGGATGAAGCCGCTACCGGATTCTGCGCGGCCCTGTTGGCCCTTGCCCTGGCTGCCGGGCCGCCCGGTGGGAGGATCCTGTGGCTCGCCCGCGGCGACGACCTTTACGCGCCCGGCCTCGTCCGCTACGGGATCGAAGCCGGGCAACTCCTGGTCGTTTCGGGGCTGCGCCGCCGGGAGGACATTCTGTGGGCGATGGAGGAAGCGCTTCGCTGCCGGGCCGTGAGGGGGGTGGTGGCCGAGATGGGAGGGGTGGCCGCTGTATCTTAAACAAATCAACCACCCCAACAGAACGTAATAGAAATA